>NZ_JBPZHC010000002.1:0-626585 GCF_051857465.1 Pseudarthrobacter cremeus
ACTCGACACCCTCGCCACCAGCGTGAGGCGCCACGAAGAACAGCTCCGGAAACTGACCACCCGAAACAGCTAAATCCTTAACCGGCCAATCCCCGGCATCCCGGCATATTAGCCGGATAATGCTACGACAACGCCGTCATGGAGAACTTCTTTGGTCACCTCAAGGAAGAACTCTTCCACCACGTCCGCTTTCTCCACACCGACGCACTGGCAACGGCACTGAACGAGTACATCCATTGGTACAACAACGAAAGAATCTCCACAAAGCTCAAGGGCCTGAGTCCGGTGCAATACCGGGCCCAGACCCTCGCAGCCTAGAATCCCATTAGCCAGTCCAACTATCGGGGACCAGTTCAAAAGTGAGAGAGCGTCCGCTACGGGCGGAATTCGCCGGGGAATCCCCCAAAAACCGGTGATTTAAGTCAAAAAGTCGCGGAAACACGCGGAATTTGCGGACCTCGCGGGCCCAAGCTGGTAAGTTTTCGAACAGTGGCTTGCACGCATGCCGCGTTCAGGCTCCAGAATCGTGACCGTCCAGGAGGACATCAATGGCTAAGAACCGTAGTGAACTTGTTTCAGAGGTAGCAGGCAAGGCCGGCACCAGCCAGGCAGCCGTCAACTCCGTCCTCGATGCACTGTTCGAGGTTTTCGAGACTTCCGTCGCCGCCGGCGAGAAGATCACCATCCCGGGCTGGCTCGCAGTTGAGCGCACCGATCGTGCAGCTCGCACCGGCCGCAACCCGCAGACGGGCGAGACCATCCAGATCGCCGCCGGCCACAGCGTCAAGCTGACCGCAGGCTCCAAGCTGAAGGCTGCTGTCGCCAAGAAGAAGTAGTCTTCTTCAGCAACATGGGTGGAGCGGTGACCGTGCGCTCACCGCTCCACTGCTTTAACCAATTCGCCGTTCGGCCGATTCGCCGCGTGGGCGCCGGTAGCGGACAATGGATAGGTGCCTTCCGCAGCAAAGTCCCGTCCCGCAGCACCACAGCCCGCCCCTCAGAAGAGCGCCTCGGCCGCGGGTGCCGGAACCCTGGGGATTTCCCGGCCGTGGCAGCTCGCAGGACTCGCAGCACTCTTTGTCGGGCTGGCAGTCGCTCTTCTCTTCTCCGGTGCAGCAGCAGTGCGTGAAGTCTCGGATCCGGGAGCGCTGGTCCGCTGGGGGCTTCCGGTCAGCAAGGCCATCCACAACGTTTCCCTGGCCACAGTCATCGGTGGACTGATTTTCGCCGTCGGCATCCTGCCCAGGACCTCCGGCCCCCGTTCCCGGCATCATGATGGCGAGGCTCCGGAACACCCTGCATTCGCCCGGGCACTGGCCATTGCCGCCGCCGCCGGGGCCGTCTGGACGCTTTCCGCTATCGCCGTGCTGGTCCTCACGTATTCGGACGTGGCAGGGCAGGGGCTGTCCGGGGATGCCGAATTCACACGGGCCCTGGTGTACTTCATGACGGACATCGAGACCGGCCGGGCATGGCTCAGCGTCACCATCATCGCCGCCGTGGTGACGACGGCTCTGTTCGGCGTCAGGTCCCTGGGCGGCCTTGCCCTCACGCTGATCCTGACGCTGGCCGGACTGGTTCCGGCCGCTCTGATCGGCCATTCGTCGAGCTCTTCGGACCACGAGGGTGCCATCAACTCCCTGGGGCTGCACCTCGTGGGAGTCAGCACCTGGGTCGGCGGCATCATCCTGCTTGCCATGCTGTCCGGCATCCTCACGGGCCAGAAGGCGGGAACGGCCGCGGACATCACAGAACCCACGCTGCGGCGCTTCTCAGCCCTGGCTGGTTTCGCGTTCGCCCTGGTTTTCGCCTCCGGAGTGATCAACGCCAGCATCCGGGTCACGAACTGGAATGATCTGTTCGGTTCCCCTTATGGCCAGCTGATCCTGGTGAAGGCTGCGGCCACGCTGTTCCTTGGCGGCATCGGTTTTATGCACCGGCAGTGGGTCATTCCCCAGCTGGGCCGGAAAGGCTCGGCGTTTGCATCGCGAAGGGTCCTCTGGCAGCTGGTGGTTGTGGAACTCCTGGTGATGGGAGCAACCTCTGGCGTCGCCGTCGCACTGAGCCGTTCGGCACCACCCCAGCCCACCACCTTTGCTCCTGACGCCTCGCCGGCTTTTATCCTTACCGGATACGAGCTGCCCCCAGAGCTGACCCCCGGGCGCTGGCTTACGGAATGGCGCCTGGACTGGCTCTGGATCGCAGTGGTCCTGTTCGGTCTGGTGGCCTACATCCTCGGTGTTGCCAAGGTCCGCCGCCGCGGCGACAAATGGCAGTGGTTCCGCTCCGTGAACTGGGTGATCGGGCTGCTGGTGCTGACGTACATCACCTCCGGGCCGCCCGCTGTCTACGGCCGGATCCTCTTCTCGGCGCACATGGTGGACCACATGGCGCTGACCATGGTGGCCCCCATCTTCCTGGTCCTCGGCGCGCCGGTGACACTGGCGCTGCGCGCCCTGCCGGCCAGAAACGACGGTTCACGCGGCGTGCGCGAGTGGCTGCTGGTGTTCATTCACTCCAAGTTCTCACAGCTGGTGACCCACCCCATTTTCGCGGCCGCCAACTTTGCCGGCTCCATCGTGCTGTTCTACTACTCAGAGGCGTTCGGGTTTGCGATGCGCGAACACGTGGGCCACGAGCTGATGATCGTGCACTTCGCCCTGACGGGATACATCTTCATCCTGAGCATGATCGGGACCGATCCGCTGCCCCGCCGTGCGCCATACCCCATGAGGCTGCTTCTCCTGCTGGCCACCATGGGGTTCCACGCGTTCTTCGGTGTGGCCATCATGGGCGGAACAAACCTCCTCGCGGCGGACTACTTCGGCAACCTCGGCCGCGCCTGGGGACCCTCCGCGCTCCTGGACCAGCAAATGGGCGGCGCAGTGGCCTGGGGCATCGGTGAAGTACCCACACTCCTGGTGGCAATCGGCGTCGCCATCATGTGGTCCCGCTCCGATGCGCGCGAGACCAAGCGGGTGGACCGCGCGGCGGACAGGAATAACGACGCCGATCTGACTGCTTACAACGATATGTTTGCCAAATTGGCTGAACGCGATGCCAAGCTGGCTGAACGCAATTCAAAGCTGGAAGGACGCTCATGAGCGAAACCGTACGCACGCAACACCGGGTCCGCGCCTCCGAACTGGTGGGCCGCAACTGGCTCAATACCGGCGGCAAATCGCTGGACCTGGAGGCCTTGCGCGGCAAAATCGTTTTGCTCGACTTCTGGACCTTCTGCTGCATCAACTGCCTTCACGTCCTGGACGAACTGCGGCCCCTCGAGGAGAAGTTCTCCGACGTCCTGGTAACCGTCGGCGTCCACTCGCCCAAGTTCGAACACGAGGCCGATCCCGTGGCGCTGGCGGCGGCAGTGGAGCGCTACGAAATCCACCACCCCGTCCTGGACGATCCCGAGCTGGACACCTGGAAGGCCTACACGGCCCGCGCATGGCCCACCCTGGTGGTCATCGACCCCGAGGGCTACATCGTTGCCCACCTCTCCGGCGAAGGCCACGCTGACGGCCTGGCCGTGCTCATCCCCGAACTGATCGCCGAGCACGAGGCCAAGGGCACGCTGCACCGCGGCTCCGGCCCCTACGTCGCCCCGGAAGCAACCTCCGGCACGCTGCGGTTCCCCGGTAAGGCTTTGTTCCTGCCGGCCGGACGCGGCACCGGCGCCAACGGGGCTTCAGACGGCGGAACCCCCGACGGCGCCACTTCCGTTAACGCCGCCCCCCACGGCTCGTGGCTGGTCACCGACACCGGCCACCACCGCCTCGTGGAACTGGGCACCGACTTCCACACCGTGCTGGAGACGTTCGGCTCGGGCACCAAGGGCCATGCCGACGGCCCCGCCGCCACCGTAGACTCCCTCAAGCCCACCGCACAGTTCAACGAACCGCAGGGCCTGGTGCTGCTCCCGGAAGACGTGGCAGCAAAGACGGGGTACGACGTCGTCATCGCCGACTCGGTTAACCACCGCCTCCGCGGACTGTCCCTGTCGGACGGGACAGCCACCACCCTCGTGGGAAGCGGCGTGCAGCGCCTGCTCGAAACCGGGCCGGCGCGCGTGGACGAAGACGCGGCAGGGTTCACGGGGAAACTCACCGAGCACCCGCTGGAGGTTTCCCTCAGCTCGCCGTGGGACGTTGTCTGGTCCACCAGGCTCAACGCCGTCGTCATCGCCATGGCGGGCACCCACCAGATCTTCAGCTTCGACCCACTCACCGGTGCCGTGGCGATCGTGGCCGGCAACGGCCTGGAAGGCCTGCAGGACGGCCCCGCCCACGAGGCATGGTTCGCCCAGCCTTCCGGCCTCGCCGAGGACGCCGACGGCAACATCTGGGTGGCCGACTCGGAGACCTCTGCGCTCCGCAAGCTGGTCATCGACGACGCCGGGACCGTCACCGTGGAGTCCGCCGTGGGGAAGGGCCTGTTCGACTTCGGCTTCCGTGACGGCGCAGCCTCCGACGCCCGCCTGCAGCATCCGCTGGGCGTCACCGTGCTGCCCGACGGATCCGTCGCCATTGCCGACACCTACAACGGCGCCGTCCGCCGCTACGATCCGGCCACCAAGACTGTGTCCACGCTCGCGCGGGGACTGGCTGAGCCGTCGGACGTCATTGTGGACCACACCCAGGCGGCCGGCGCCGAGCCGCTGCTGATTGTGGTGGAGGCCAACAAGCACCAGCTCGTGTACGTGCCGATCCCCAAGGAAGCGCAGCAGGTGGACGAGGGCGCGGCCCAGACGCACCGGCCCAAGAGCCCGATTGCCCCCGGCCTGCTCGAACTGACGGTCCGCTTCACTGCACCTACGGGCCAGAAGCTGGACGACCGCTGGGGCGATCCCACCCAGCTGAAGATCTCCTCCACACCGCATGAGCTTCTCGTGGCCGGCGGAGGAACCTCCGTTGGGCTGCTCCGCACGCTGGAACTCGCATCGGACGTCCCGGAGGGCGTTCTGCACATCACCGCCCGGGCCGCCGCCTGCGACGGCCCGGAGACAGAGGACGGCGAGATCCCGGACCACGCCGCCTGCCACCTCTACCAGCAGGACTGGGGCATTCCCGTTCTCATGACCAACGACGGCGACACGGAGCTGGTGCTGGACCTGCGCGGAATGGACTGACCACCGGCGCCGTTCGTTGGGCTGAAAGGCTGTTTCCCGTGACCTCATTGTCACGGGAGGCAGCCTTTGCGCGCCGCGGCAGGCCGCTGAAGGCCTAGTAGGTCAGGAGCGGGGTGACCTTGATGGTGTCGCCGGCGACGTCCAGCCGGGTGGTGAAGCTGAAGTCCACCTCTTCGTCCAGCGGGAACCAGGCGCCGGTGAAGGAGCTCTGCTGGACCGCTTCCACGTGGGCCTTCCCGTCCAGCGGAGCCACCACCCAGCGCCCGTCGAACGGCTCGATGGAGATCTCCGGATACTTCGTAATACGCCACTTGATGGTGCCATCGTCCACATTGTTGGTGCTGGCGAAGTAGAAGGGGCAGTCCGGCTGCAGCTTTTGCTGTTTGACCGCCTCGGCGGCGCAGGCGTCCAGGAATTCGTTCACCTTCGCCCCGACGTCCTTCCGCAGTTCGTCCGTGGCCGCAGTCAGCAGGTTCAACGGAGCAGCCGGGACATCCCGGGAGGTAACCGTTGCCCGGGTGGCCGGCGCTGCGAAGTACTGACCGTTCAGTGATGCCTCGTATTCGCCAGGATAAAAGACCGCAAACGTATTCCGGCCGCCGGGCATATTCACCGGAACACCGTTGAGGGTGGCCTCGCTGGCGTTGACAACGGTGGCGTTGACCGTGGGCAGCTGCGACGGCACGAACGCCCAGGTGCTGAAAAACAGCCATTCGGTGCCGGTCTTCTCCAAGAGGAACTCGCTGCGGAGCCGGCTGCCGTCGATGGTGTACTGGACCGGCACCATCACCTGGTTCTCCGCCCGTTCCTCCGGGCTGCCGATGGTCACGTTCGCCAACCGGGAGGCGGCCGTCTGCAGGGCGGTTCCGTCCAGCATGGCTGCGTTACTGGGCGGCACGGTGGCCCGCAGGAGGCCCAGCGCCCTTCCGCCGTCACCGTCGTGCAGCGCGTCCAGATATTCCCGGACCGGCTGCTGCGGACTTGCCACAGTATTGTTCACCACGTTGATGCCAAGGATGGCGGCAGCCACAGCAAGCATGAGGCCAAGCAGCCACCCGGCCGCTATCCTCACCAACGCTTGACTCATCTGCATTTCCCTTACGTTACCTGCAAGCCCGCTGAACACCGGTGTGGCCGCCGTCCCGCTGGGCGGCGTGTGGCGGTCTTACCGGCGGCTTTCCTGACGGCCGACGGCGGGCGTCCAGGCCATGGGGCATCGTGCGGTTTTGCCTAGCGGCGGCGCCGGGACGAGGTGCCGAACACGCCGCGGAGCAGTTCCCGGCCAAGCTGGGTGCCCATGGACCGGACCATGCTTTTGAGGCCCCCGCCCAAGGCCCCGCCCAGGGCTCCGGCAAGATCGCCCATCATTCCGCCACCTGCCGGGGCTGCCGGTTCGGGCGCGCGCCGTCGGGGTGCACGTTCCGAAGCCGCATCCGGGCCGGCGCCGCGGTCCGGTGCGGAGGCAGGGCGGCTGCTGGGACGGCCCAGGATCTCCTCTTCGATCCGGCGGGCCTCGGCATCGACGTCGGCCTGCCCGCCGCCAGCGCTGCCCGGGACCGGGGGCCCACCGGGAGCGGCATCGCCGGTGGGCGCTGCGCCCTTGCCGGTGAGCTTCTCGTAGGCAGAGACGTTGTCCACCGCCGTCCCGTACTTGGCCAGCAGCGCCGATCCTGCCACCGTGCTTTTGACCAGATCGTCGGTGCTGGGGCCCATGACGGACTCCGGGGCGCGCAGCCGGGTGAGCGCCACCGGCGTGGGCGCGCCCTTCTCGTTCATGACGGTGATGACTGCCTCGCCGATCCCGGCGGAGGTCAGGGTTTCTTCAAGGTCGTAGTCACTGACCGGGAACGTGGACACGGTGGCCTTCAGGGCCTTGGCGTCCTCCGGGGTGAAGGCGCGCAGGGCGTGCTGGATGCGGTTGGCCAGCTGGCCCAGGACGTCCGCGGGAACATCCTTGGGGGTCTGCGTCACGAAGAAGATCCCCACGCCCTTGGAGCGGATCAGCCGGACTGTGGTGGTGATGGCGTCCAGGAAGGCCTTGGAGGCGCCGTTGAACAGCAGGTGCGCCTCGTCCAGGAAGAACACGAGCTTGGGCTTGTCCAGGTCACCGGCCTCGGGCAGGTCCTCGAAGAGGTCCGCCAGCAGCCACATGAGGAAGGTGGAGAACAGCATCGGTTTGGTCTGCAGTGTGGGAAGTTCCAGGCACGTGACCACGCCGCGTCCGTCCGGAGCGGTACGCAGCAGTTCGGCGGTATCGAACTCAGGCTCGCCAAAGAACTTCTCCAGGCCCTGCGCCTCGAGGTTCACCAGTTCGCGCAGGATGACGCCGGCGGTTGCCTTGGAGAGGCCGCCCAGTTCCTCAAGCTCGTCCTTGCCTTCGTCCGAGGTGAGGAACTGGATAACGGCGCGGAGGTCCTTGAGGTCAACGAGTTCGAGGTTCTGTTTGTCTGCGAAGTGGAAGATCAGCTGGAGGCTGGATTCCTGGGTGTCGTTGAGCTCCATGACGCGCGAGAGCAGGATGGGGCCGAAGGAGGTGATGGTGGCCCGGACCGGGATGCCGTTGCCGTCGCCGCCGAGGGCAAGGAATTCCACCGGGAACGTCTTGCCGGCCCATGCCTGGCCGATGCTGTCAGTACGTGCGGTGAGTTTCTCGCTGCCCGTGGCCGCCGTGGCCAGGCCGGAGAGGTCGCCCTTGATGTCCGCCAGGAAGACCGGAACGCCGGCTGTGGACAGCTGCTCCGCCATCATGTGCAGCGTGACGGTCTTGCCGGTTCCTGTGGCGCCGGCTACGAGGCCGTGCCGGTTCATCATGGCAAGCGGCAGCCGGACCTGGGCTTCCTTGTGGAGTTCGCCGTCCACAATGGCGGCACCCAGCTCGATGGTGGCACCTTCCAGGGTGTACCCCTTCTGGATGGTGGCGAGTTTCTCTGCAGTGGATTTGTTGGCCATGCGGCTAGCTTAGCCGGGGTGCCGGGAGATCCTTGGTGAAGGCGAGCGACTTGACGGCTTCCGGATCCTCGTTGAGGTCGAACTGCGGCTCGTAAGCGGATGTGAGGTACAGGTGCTTCGCTTCGGGCTGCCGGGGGCCGGTGGTCAGATAGACGCGGGTGTACCCGCGCCTCGCCGCCAGGGCTTCGAGTTCGGCCAGCACCAGCCGGGCCAGCCCCCGACGGCGGTGCGCGGAGTGCGTCCAGATCCGCTTGAATTCCGCCGTCCCCGGGCCGTGGAACCGGAATGCGCCGCCGGCGACGGAGGCCCCGTTCTCCTGGACCACCAGCAGCGCTCCGCCGGGTCCCTCGAATTCCGACGCCGGGTACCGGTTCAGCTCGTCCGCGGCGGCGCCGCGGCCAAAAAGGTCTCCGTAGCGGGAGTCGTATTCCACGGCGAGCCCGTCCAGGAGCGGGCGCACACGCGGATCGTGCATGGGCAGGTTCAGCACCGTGAGCGCCGCAGGATCGAGGGCCGCCGGCTGGCGCGGTGCAGCCCCGGGAGCCGCCACTGGGCTGCCCTGCGCCGGGGGAGTGCTGGTCTTTACGTTCATGCTTCAGGTCCTTCCGGCGGCGACTGGTTCGGCGGGCGCGTCCTGCCCGGCAGATGGTGCCGACGCCAGGCCCGCGGCGACAGCCAGTACCGTTCTGGCCAGGGCGTCGTTTTCGCGGAACGGGGCGGCATTGGTGCCTGGCCGGGCAAAGGCGCCCGCTCCCCAGCCTGACGTTCCCGGACCAACACCGAAAAGCCGGCCGGCGGTCCGTCCCTGCTGGTCCCGGAGCTCGTGCCGGTCCGAGACCAGCAGCTTTCCGGTGGAGTGGATGCCGTCGGCGGTGAGGAGCTGCTGCTCGCTGGCCATCCCGGAGTGGTGCAGGGATGCCAGCAGCGGGTTCAGCGAGCGGGCCACCGACGTGGCCGGCAGGCGCGCCTCGATGAACGCCGTCGCCCTGATGCTGAAGCCAGCCTGCGGTGAGCCTGCCACAAACTCACCGGTGGACTCATCCGCAGTAACGGCAAGGCCCGGCCCCAGGAAGCTCAGCAGCCCGGCCCGTTGCAGGGCCAGCACTTCCCGCAGCCTGCGGGGCGGCGGCCCGGAGTCCACGAAACTGAAGAAGCCGTGCCACCAGCCATGCACGGCCTGCTGGGAACGGGCATTAAGGCGGTCGGCCGGGATCATCCGGCCCAGCTCCATGTAGACCTTCAGCAGGGCCAGGAACAGCGCCATGGTTTCGGGGTGGTCCGGACCGTCGCGAAGCGCGAGATCGTGCTCGATGTAGCCCGCAACCGCTGCCTGGACCTCGGCGGCGCCGGCGAACTGCCGCCCGGCGAACGGGCGGTCCAGCCGCTCCAAATCAAGGTGCAGGGCGTGATCGGGCACGGTCTCCGCCACCAGTTCCTTCCTGGCGCTGCTGTACCAGTCGAGCTCCTCGAAGCGGGCGGCAAACTCCAACCAGCCCGCATTCACCCGCTCCGGGCTGCCGGTAAACAGTTCGCGGTAGTAGCCGTAGCCGGCTTCCTTGGCGATGAGCGGCCAGAGATGGTCGTGGAAATCCAGCTCAGGATGGCGTTCCAGCAGCGGGTCCAGGGCACCGGCAGTGAAGAACCGCAGTGCGCCGGGCGCCTCACCGCGAAGGGTCGCGGAGATCTTGGCGTGGTAGGGCACCCCGCGCCGCGAACCGGCCCAAAGCCGGGGCTCGCGTCCGGACGCACGGTACCGCAGGCCGCCGTCGGGCATTTCCTCGAACCGGCCGCCGCGCCCCTCCATCAGCAGCACCAGCAGGTCCACAAACGCGAGGCCCATCCCGGCGACGATCACGTCCTGGCCCGGGGCAATGGCTGAATAGTCGACGTCGGTGGTGTAGCTGGGCGGCGCGTGGAAACCGCCGTGCCGGGCAGCGAAATCGGCCCACGTCGCCGACACGGCATCCGGCCGGGAGTCGGTGTGGCCGAGCGCGGTGACCACGACGTCGGCGCGCAGGGTCCCGCCGTTGGCCAGACGCACGAGGTGGGGGCCGACGTCGGACGCAGTGTTGGAAGGCTCAAGTGCGACAGCAGTGGTGCGGTGCACCGTCACATTTCCCCCGAGGGCAGCAGCCGTGCGGCGGAAGAACCACTCCAGGTACTGGCTGTTCAGCTGGCGGGTGGGGAACGTTTCCCCGGTGAGGGACTGCAGTTGGCGGCGGAGGGACAGCGGAAAGTCAGGAACGTCAGTGATGGAGCCGTCCAGGACCCCGGCAGCCCACTCGGCGAGGCCGGGACCGTTCACGGCCGGGCCTTCGCATTCCACGGAGGAATCGGTGAACATGGTGACGTCCGCGGCCGCTGAGTTGAGCATCAGCCCGGGGTGCTGGTCGTAGCGCCAGATCCGCCCGGAGCCCGGTTCGTACGGTTCCACCACGTGGATGTCCAGCGGACCCGCGAACAGCCCGGGGCGGCTGGCGGCCATCCGCTCGAGTACTCCGGCGGTGCGCGGTCCGCCGCCGACAAAGACGACCGATGGTGCGCTCGCTGGCATGGGTACTCCTGATCGGGACGGTGTGCTGGCCTTGGGTTGAGTGCCCATGCTAGGCAGCCTGTCCGACGGCGGTCGAGGGGCCGGTAATGCCCCTTAACTCCGCGTCGCCGGGCGTTACAGGACGTCAAAAACCGACTCATGACCCCGTGCGAAGCCCGGTGAAGTAATGCAACTCGCCGCCTTGCTGCCCCTTTCCGCGCAGCCCTAGATTTGCAGCCAACACCCGGACCAACAGGCTCCGGCGACCAGGGCGCGGATACATGCCGCGACGCACAAGCCAGTGAAGAAGCGAGGTGGCGCATGAGTTCAGCAGTAACCAAAGTGGCCCGGCCGGCAGAGTCGGCAACAGCAGGGCCGGCCACCGGACCTGAGTCAGCCGACCCGGCAGCCCGTGTGGAGGGGAATGCCCGGGCGGGGACGGCCGGGGCAGGAACGTCCGGCCCGTCCGGACCTGGACCCCGGCAGCCGGCCACCGACTACTCCGGCTTCCCGCTGGTGGGCGCCAAGCACCCGTGGCGCTGGGTGGGAACGGCACTGGTGGCCCTGGGAGTATTCGGCATCGCCTGGTCGCTCGCCACCAACCCGAGATGGGAGTGGGGCGTGGTGGCCCAGTGGTTCACCGCGCAGTCCGTGGTCAACGGGCTCCTGGAAACGCTGAAACTGACCGCCATTTCCGGGCTGCTCGGGTTTGTCCTGGGCTTCATCCTGGCGCTGATGCGGTTGTCCGCCTCGCCGCTGCTGGTCTCGGTGTCATGGACCTTCTCGTGGATCTTCCGCTCCACCCCGCTGCTGGTCCAGATGCTTCTTTGGTACAACCTGGGCTACCTCTACGAGAAGATCAGCCTGGGCATTCCCTTCACGGACGTCCGATTCTTCGAAGTCCAGACCACCACACTGATCAGCCAGTTTGCGGCAGCAGTGCTCGGCCTGACACTGAACCAGGCGGCCTACTCGGCCGAGATCATCCGCGGCGGCATCCTCTCCGTGGACCAGGGGCAGCTTGAGGCGGCCGCCGCGCTGGGCATCCCGGCTTGGCGGCGGTCCACCCGGATTGTCCTCCCGCAGGCCATGCGCGCCATCCTGCCCACGGCCTTCAACGAGATCATCGGCCTGGTCAAGGGCACCTCGATTGTGTACGTCCTGGCCTATTCGGAGCTGTTCTACACCGTCCAGGTCATCTACAACCGCACCCAGCAGGTACTCCCGCTGCTCCTGGTGGCCACGCTCTGGTACGTGGTGATCACCTCGGTGCTGAGCGTCTTCCAGTACTACATCGAACGGCACTACTCCAAGGGCGCTGTGCGCAGCCTCCCGCTGACACCGCTGCAGAAGGCCCGGAAATTCTTCGCCACGCACGCCGTGGCACCCAACCGTGCAAGGAGCCCGCGATGAGCACCGCCACCCACAGCCTCCCGGAAACTGCCCCTGCCCCGGAAACCACCCGTGGCCTGGTGGAAATCACGAAGGTCCGCAAATCGTTCGGCACCACCGAAGTCCTCAAAGGCATCACGCTGACCGTCGAGCCCGGGGGAGTGGCCGTCATCGTGGGTCCCTCCGGCTCGGGAAAATCCACCCTGCTGCGCACCATCAACCACCTGGAAAAGGTCGACGGCGGCCATATCGCCATCGACGGGACGCTGGTGGGCTACGAAGTCCGGGGCCGGCGCCTGCACGAGCTGCGCGAGAAGGACATCCTGAAGCAGCGCACCGAAATCGGCATGGTCTTCCAGAACTTCAACCTGTTTCCGCACCTGACCGCGCTGGAGAACGTCACCGAGGCGCCCGTCGTCGCGCAGGGGCGTTCCAAGGAGGAAGCCCGCCGCCGCGGGCTCGAACTTCTGGACCGGGTGGGGCTGAAGGACCGTGCCGGTGCCTACCCCCGCCAGCTCTCCGGCGGCCAGCAGCAGCGTGTGGCGATTGCCCGTGCGCTGGCCCTGGACCCGAAGATCCTGCTGTTCGACGAGCCCACGTCGGCCCTGGACCCGGAGCTGGTGAACGAAGTGCTGGACGTCATCCGCGAACTCGCGAAATCCGGCACCACCCTGATCATCGTCACGCACGAGATGGGGTTCGCCCGCGACGTGGCGGACACCGTGGTGTTCGTGGACGAGGGCCAGATCGTGGAACAGGGCAGTCCCCAGGAAATCTTCACCAACCCCCAGGAACCACGCACCCGGAGCTTCTTCTCCAAAGTGCTCGAACCTGCCTTCAACATCTAAAGGAACTCCCCATGGCATCTTTCGCAAGCTTCCACTTCAGCGCAGGCCGCGTGCGCTCCCTGGCCGCGCTGCCCGCCGTCGTACTTCTTGGAACGGCAGCACTGTCCGCGTGCGCGGACCCGGGAGCTTCAGCGGCCGGCAGTGCAGTCACGACGGCGGCACGCAATGGCGTGGTGTACAACACCGCCCCGGACCAGCAGCGCATCCGGGCCGGGAAAGACGCGGCGCTGGCCGCCAAGGTTCCGGAGCTGATCGGCAAGGACGGCAAGCTGACCGTGGCCACCACGGCAGGGTCCATTCCGCTGTCCTTCCACGCCACCGACGATAAGACGCCGATCGGTGTGGAGCTGGACCTCGCCCAGCTCGTGGCGGACAAACTGGGGCTGGAACTGGACATCCAGATCACCTCCTGGGAGAACTGGCCGCTGAAGACCCAGTCCGGCGATTTCGAAGCGGTGTTCTCCAACGTGGGCGTCAACAAGGACCGCGTGAAGCTGTTCGACTTCGCCACGTACCGGGCGGCCTACATGGGCTTCGAGGCCAGGAAATCCGCCACCTACGACATCAAGGGCGCGGACGACATCTCCGGCCTGAAGGTGTCCGTGGGCTCCGGCACCAACCAGGAGAAGATCCTGCTCGCCTGGAACAAGGAACTCGAAGGAAAGGGCAAGGCTCCGGCCGTCCTGCAGTACTACTCCACCGACGCCGACACCATCCTGGCACTCTCCTCCGGCCGGACCGACCTCAACATCGCCCCCTACCCGTCCACCGTGTACCGCGAAAACACCCGCGATGACCTGAAAGTGGTGGGCAAGGTGAACGCGGGCTGGCCTTCGGAGACACTCGTGGCGGCCACAACCCTCCGGGGCAACGGGCTGGCTCCGGTGCTCACTGAGGCGCTGAATTCTGCCATCAAGGACGGTTCCTACGCGGAAGTCCTGGAGCGCTGGGGACTTTCGGAGGAGGCGCTGCCCGAATCCAAGACCGTCACCGAGGAATCGTTCGCGGCGGCCCAGGCCGCGGCCACCCCGGCTCCATCAGGGAAGGCATCATGAACGCCCTACGTACTGAGACAACATTCGAAATTTTAGACCCCTTCACCGCAGCCTGGCAGGAGTGGCACGCAGCCCACGAACGCCACCGGGCCGATCCGCACGGCTTCCTCGCCGTCACCCACCTGCACTGGCTGGGCGCCGGCCCCACCCGGCTGGAAGGTGCCCCGGGCACCTGGAGTGTGGAGAACGACGTCGTCCGTTTGGTTCTGGAGCCAGGCGAGACCCTGGAACGGGACGGCGAGGAGCTAAACGGCGCGGCAGGCGCGTCGCTCACCTTTGGTCCCATTGCCGAACGCGGCGCCATCAACCTGCGCTCCGGCCAGACGGTCATCGAGCTGGCCAGGCGCGGAGGCGAATACATCGTGCGGCCGCGGCACCCGGAGAATGCCCTGCTGACCGAATATCCGGGGACGCCGGCGTACGAACCGGACGCAGGCTATGCCGTGACCGGTACGTTCGTGCCGTTCGACAAGCCGCGCCGCACCACGGTGGGAGCTGCTGTCGAAGGCATCCAGCACGTCTACGAGGCGCCGGGAGAGATCCGGTTCAGCCTTGGCGGCGAGGACCTCACCCTCACCGCGTTCAACGGCCACGCCCCGGGCACCCTGTCCGTCCTGTTCACCGACGCCACGTCCGGCAAGACCACCTATGCCGCGAACCGGTCCCTGACAGTCGAAGCGCCGGCCCCGGACGGGTCAGTCGCGCTGGACTTCAACCGTGCGGTGAACCTGCCCTGCGCCTACACCGACCTGGCCACGTGCCCGCTGCCGCCCGCCGAAAACCGGCTCACGGTGGCCATCGAAGCCGGGGAAAAGATTCCCTACGAACGTCAGGACCAGCAGTGAGCACAACAGAAGTGAATGCCAACCAAGCGGCGCGTGCCGGATTCCTGGCGATCGAACTCGATGGCGCAGGGTGGGACGGCGGGGAGTTTGCGAGCCTTGGAGAAGCCGTCCTTGCTGCTGAGAGCGCGGGATTCCATGTGGCCACGTTCACGGATGGGCCCGTTCCGGGCCGGGTCAACGCGCTGCAGCGCGCCGCCTACGCCGGACCGGTCACCCGCACCATCGCACTGGTCCCCGAAGTGGACACCGTCTACACCGAGCCGTTCCACGTCTCCACCCAGCTGGCGAGCCTGGACTATGTCTCCGGTGGCCGCGCCGGGTGGATCGCCACTGCCGCGGAATCGCCCGAGGCCGCTGCCGCCGTCGGGCGTGATGATGTCAGCGGCGCCGCCCGGGGACAGGAAGCGGCCGCCTCCATCGAGGTGTCCCGCCGGCTGTGGGACTCCTGGGAGGACGACGCCGTGATCCGCGACGTTCCCACCGGCCGGTACATCGACGTGGACAAGCTGCACTATGCGGACTTCGATACCCCGGCGGGCTTTGCCGGGCCGGCGTATTCCGTGAAGGGCCCCTCCATCATTCCCAGGCCACTGCAGGGGCAGCTGCCCGTCCTGGCGGCCGCGTCCCTGGTGGGCAGTGGACAGGTTCGGGCGGATGCCGTGGACGCCGTCCTCGTCTCCGCGCCGACGCCTGAGCTTCTCGCCGCCGAAATGCGCGATGTCCGGGAACGGCTGGGCGGCGCCGTGGCGGTCATCGCCGAGCTCGACGTCGTCCTGGACTCCCGCGGCCTGCCCGCGGCTGAGCGGGCCGGGGGCTTGGCAGGCGGCGCCGACGGCGCCGACGGCGGCCGCGCGCGGTACGCCGGCACGGCAGCCGGCCTCGCGGACCTCCTCGCGGAGCTGCTGAGCGAGGCCGACGGCGTCCGTCTCCACCCGGCGTCGCTCTTCGTTGACCTGGAGGAGCTGAGCAGCCTCGTGCTGCCGGAGCTTCGTCGCCGGGGAGTCTTGCGGGCGCCGGTGCAGGACGGCACCTTCCGCGACCTGCTGGGCCTGGCGCGCCCGGCCAGCCGCTACGCAGACGCAGGCTCAGCGCAGACTCAGACGCGGCCAGTGCGGCCGGAAACCAAGGGGAGACCATGACACAGCACAGCCGTGCTAAATCCGATTCTTTTGTACCGTCGGGCAAGATCCAGTTCGGCGTCTTTTTCCAGGGCGTCAACTCCGGCACCATCTGGAAGGCGGCCGAATCCGGCTCCCAGACCGACTTCGAGTCGTTCCGCCGGATCGCCCAGACCGCAGAGCGCGGCCTGTTCGCGGCGTTTTTCCTGGGTGAGGGACTCCGCCTGCGTGAACACCTGGCCCGCCCGCACGCCCTGGACGTGGTGGGCCGGCCGGACGCCCAGACCATGCTCGCCGCCCTGGCGTCGGTGACCAAAAACATCGGCCTGGTGGCCACCCAGAACACCACGTACAACGATCCTGCTGACCTGGCGCACCGGCTCGCCTCACTGGACCTGATTTCGGGCGGCCGCGCAGCGTGGAACATCGTGACTACGGACAACGCCTGGACCGGGGCAAACTTCCGACGCGGGGGATACCTGGACCACGCAGACCGCTACAAGCACGCCGAAGCGTTCGTTGAAACTGCCAAGCGGATCTGGGATTCGTGGGAAACCCCTGAGGGGCCGGCGCGCCGCGTGCTCCATGAAGGGCAGCACTACACCGTGGACGTGACGCCGCGGCTGCCGCGCAGTGCCCAGTACCGCCCCGTGCTCTTCCAGGCCGGCGACTCACCCGAGGGCCGGAACTTCGCTGCCCGCCAGGCGGACGTCATCTTCTCCGCACATCCCAAGTTCGATGACGCCCTGGAGTTCCGCAAGGACCTGGTGGCGCGATCGCTCGCTGCAGGCCGTGGCGCAAACGCCCTGCAGATCATGCCGGCCAGCGAGTTCATCCTGGCGCCCACCGCCGGGGAAGCGGCCCAGAAGAAGGAATGGGTGCGCAGCCTGCAGATCGGCCCGCAACAGGCTGTGGCGTACCTGGAGCAGTTCTGGGGCCGGGAGCTGTCCGCATACGATCCCGACGGCCCCCTGCCGGACATCGACCCCGTGGTGGAGGAAACCTCCGAGACCCGCGGCAGCGGTTTCCATGGTGCGAAGGCCCGCCAGTTGGCGGACCAGTGGCGGGCGGAGGCCAAGGACAAGGGCCTGTCCATCCGCCAGTTCGTCACCTCGAAGACCGCGCGCATCGACGCGACCTTCACCGGTTCGTACACGGCCGTGGCGGACCAGCTGGCAGAGTACGCCCGGGTGGGCGCCGTGGACGGTTTCAACATCTCACCGTGGCTGGTCCCCACCGGCCTGGACGACATCGTGAACCACCTGGTGCCCGAACTGCAGGAACGCGGCGTCTACCCCACGGAGTATGCGGGCGGCACGCTGCGGGAAAACCTCGGGCTGGAGACGCCGGCGCGTACTGCCGACGAGACCGCCGAGGCGGTCCACGCCTCATGAGCGCGGACCGCCTCGGCGGGTGGCTGCGGTGCCGGTTCAGGACCGTGCGCCGCAGCTTTGCCGGGGTGCTCGACGGCGGCACTTCGGACAGTGCCGCCGTCGAACCTTCCGTGGGGAGCATCATGCTCAGCCTGACGGTGTGGGAACAGCGGCTCTAGGAAACTGTGGCGTCCACGGTGTGGGCACCAGCCGGCGTTTCGGCGTGCGCCAAGCCTGACGACGGATGCGCAGAGACGGCCGCCGCGTGCTCGGCCAGCACGCCCGTCTGATGGCGGATCTTCAGCCGGTACAGGAGAGCCCCGCCGCCGGTCACCGCCGCCACGAAGATCACCCCGCCCCACTGCAGGTACCACTCGAACGGCGGCACCGAGTTGTAGATCTCCGCCCGCGGCCAGACCAGGTTCAGCGTCATGGCGCCGCCCCAGAGGACCGCGAGGATGTTCACGGGAAGTCCCCACTTGCCCATGCAAAAGCCGGGCTCGGAGCCGTCTGCCGCGAGGGGCCACTTCTTCAGGAGCCGGTTGCGCAGCAGGGGAACCGTGACCAGGAGGTAGGACAGGTAAATCAGCACGATGCTGATGCTGGACATGATCGTGAAAATCGCCGGCTGCATGACGTTGACCAGCAGCGGGATGACGGCCAGCACGCCGATCACGATGGCCGCAACGGCGGGGGTCCGGCGGACCGGGTCCACTTTGCTGAGCTGCCGGCTGAACGGGAGGTTGTTGTCCCGGGCCATGGCGAACATCATGCGGATGGCGGCGGCGTGGACGGCGAGGGTGCAGACCACCACGGCCACCACGATGCACGCAAGGAAGGCCTTGCCGAAAGGGCCGCCCAGGACGGAGAGCACAATGTACTGCAGGCCGCCGTCGGCTTCTCCCACCTTCGGGTCGCTGAGGTCCGGTGCGGCCAGGATGCCAAAGAGCAGGATCAGGCCGCCCAGCACGAACGAGGCCGTGATGGCGCGCAGGATGGCCTTGGGTGCCGTCCGTTTGGGGTCCTTGGTTTCCTCGCCGAGGGAGCTGGCGGTGTCAAAGCCGTACATCACATAACCGGACGCCATGGCACCGATCAGGAAGACACCGAAGAAGCCGAGATCGTGGCTTTCCCCGAAACCGGCGGTGTCAAAGAAGACCTCAGGCCCCCGCACAGCATGCCAGCCCAGTGCCAGGATCAGCAGCACGGCCGCGGTCAGCTCCACAAAAACGCCGATGCTGTTGATCCTGGTCATCAGCTTCACACCGAACGCGTTGATCAGGGTGGAGATGGTGATCATAATGGTGGCCAGCACCACGCCGTTCATGGCGAAGTCGTAGGGGCCGGTGCCGTCACCGACAAACTGGAAACCGGACCACAGCTGCGGAAGGGTGAGCTGCAGGGCCAATGCCACCGACCCGAGCGCCACGATGGAGGACAGCATCAGCAGCCAGCCGGCAAGCCAGGAGGAGGTCCCGGACGAGAGCCGCTTGGCCCAGTTGTACACCGAGCCGGCCACGGGGTACCGGCCCGCCAGTTCGGCAAAGCACAGCGCCACCATCAGCTGGCCTGCGAAGACGAGGGGCCAGGACCATGCGTAGGCAGGGCCGGCCATGGAAAAACCGAAGTAGAACAGTTGAAAAACACCGGTGAGGATGGAGATATAGCTGACGCCCGCCGCGAAGCTGGCAAATTTGCCGATGCTCCGGTCCAGGGTCTGCGTGTAACCAAACTCGTCCATACCGCTTGAATCAATACTCTTGCTGGGTTCCGCCATGTGGACTCCTAATTCAGAAAAGCACGATAGTGATGACCGGCCGGCCGTGGTGCATGGAACGTTGATGCCCTGCCGCCGGGGGACCTTGCCGTTCAGGCGAGGGACGCAGTGAGCTCCATTTCTTCCGTGGCCATGGTTTCGCTGGACCGGTCGGCACGGATAAGGTCCGCGCAGCGCTCGCCGATCATCATGACGGTGATGTTGGGGTTGACGGTGATGTGTTCGGGCATGACTGAGGCGTCGGCGACGCGCAGTCCGGTGACGCCCTTGACCCGCAAGCCGGCATCCAAAGGCGACATCCCGTCGCCGGCCGGGCCCATCCGGACCGTGCCCACGGGGTGGTACACGGTGTTGTGCGTCTTGCGGATGTAGTCCCGCAGTTCCTCATCCGTCTGCGCCTCGATGCCCGGCGATAGTTCACGTCCGGCCCACTCAGCCATGGCCGGCTGGGCTGCGATTTCGCGGGCCTTGCGGATGCCGGCCACCATTACCCGCATGTCGTGGCCCTCAGGATCGGTGAAGTAGCGCGGATCCACCATGGGCTTGTCGCGGAAGTCGCGGCTGCGCAGCCGGACGGTGCCGCGGGAGCGGGCGTGCGTGACGTTCGGGGTGAGGCTGAAGCCGTTTTCCGTGGTGGGGTAGCCGTGGCGCAGGGTGTTCATGTCGAACGGGACGGAGCCGTAGTGCATCATCAGGTCCGGACGGTCCAGGCCGTCCTCGGTGGGGGTGAAGATGCCGATCTCCCACCACTGGGTGGACGTCTGCACCATGGGCTGCCTGGCCTCGAACTGGACCACGCCTTCGGGGTGGTCCTGCAGGTTTTCGCCCACGCCGGGGGAATCCACCAGGACCTCAATCCCATGCTGCTTAAGGTGCGCTGCCGGGCCGATGCCGGAAAGCATCAGCAGTTTGGGCGAGTCGATGGCACCCGTGGAGAGGATGACTTCATGGTGCGCGGAGAGCCGGTGGGTCCGGCCGAAGGCCGAGTCCACCACGTCGACGCCGGTGCACCGCTTGCCGGCGTCGAACACCAGCTGGCGGGCGCGGAGGCCGGTCAGCAGGGTGAAGTTTTGGCGCTCGATGATGGGGTGGATGTAGGAAACGGAGCTGGAGGACCGGGTGCCGTCCGAGCGGCGGTTGATCTGGAAGAAGTTGGCGCCGTTGATCACGGTTTTTCCGGTGTTGAACTTTGCGCGCGGAATACCTGCCTGCTCGCAGGCGTCCAAAAGTGCGACGCCGGCAGGATCCACCGGGGGCACGTTCATCAGGTGCACGGGGCCGGAATCGCCGTGGTGCGGCGCGTCCGGGCCGGCGTCCTCGTTGGTCTCGAGCCGTTTGTAGAGCGGCCAGGCGGCGTCGGCGTTCCAGCCGGTGGCGCCGTACTTGGATTCCCACTCGTCCAGGTCTTCGCGCGGAGCCCAGAACGCGATGCAGGAGTTGTGGCTGGAGCAGCCGCCCATGACTTTGGCGCGGGCATGGCGCATGAAGGAGTTGCCGTTCTCCTGCGGTTCCACCGGGTAGTCCCAGTCGTAGCCGGATTCCAGCAGCTCCATCCAGCGGTCAAGCTGCAGGATCTCGGGGATGTTGCGGTCATCCGGGCCGGCTTCCACCAGGGCCACGGTCACGTCCGGGTCCTCGCTCAGCCGCGCGGCCACTGCCGCCCCGGCGGATCCGCCGCCGATGACGATGTAGTCGAACGCGCGCTCGCCGAGGTCCTCGATGTTATCGAAGTGCATCTAGTTCTCCTTGCTGTGGTCAGCGAACCAGCCGGTCACCTGAGGACTGGTGTTCTGGTAGATGTGCTTGGCTTCCTGGTATTCGGCCAAACCGGTGGGGCCAAGTTCGCGGCCGACGCCGGACTGGCCGAAGCCGCCCCACTCGGCCTGGGGCAGGTAGGGGTGGTAGTCGTTGATCCAGACGGTGCCGTGCCGCAGCCGGGATGCCACGCGCTGCGCCTTGCCGGCGTCCTGGGTCCAGACCGCGCCGGCCAGCCCGTAGATGGTGTCATTGGCAGTGGCTACGGCCTCGTCCTCGGTGCGGAAGGTTTCCACGGTGACCACGGGGCCGAACGCCTCGTCGGTGACCACGGACATTCCCCTCTCGACGCGGTCCAGGACGGTCGGCTGGTAGTAGAAGCCGCCGTCGTACTTTTCACCAACAGGCACCGCACCGCCGCACCGCAGCCGCGCACCCTCGTCGATGCCGCGCTCGACGTAGGCGTGGACTTTGTCCCGGTGGGCCGCCGAGATGAGCGGCCCTGTTTCTGCGGCATCGTCGAACGGGCCGCCCAGCCGGATTTCCTGTGCGCGGCGGACCAGCTCGTCCACGAAGCGTTCGGCGATCGATTCCTCCACCACCAGCCGCGCCCCGGCGGAGCAGACCTGCCCTGAGTGGACGAAGGCACCGTTGAGGGCATTGTCCACGGCAGCGCCGAAGTCTGCGTCGGCGAACACCACGTTGGGGTTCTTGCCGCCAAGTTCCAGCGCCACCTTCTTCACCGTTCCGGCTGCGGCCGCGGCGATGCGCTTGCCGGTTTCCAGGCCGCCGGTGAAGGAGACGAGGTCGACGGCGGGATGTTCCGAGAGCGGTGCGCCCGCCTCCGCGCCGGGTCCGGTGACGAGGTTGGCGACTCCGTCCGGCAGTCCGAGGTCCTGTAGCAGCTGCATGGCCAGGATGGCGGTGGACGGGGTCAGTTCAGAGGGCTTGAGGACAAAGGTGCAGCCGGCGGCCAGGGCGGGTGCGATCTTCCATGCCGCTTGGAGCAGGGGGTAGTTCCACGGGGTGATCAGGCCGCAGACGCCCACGGGTTCGTAGACTATTTTGCTGACGACGGCGGGGTTCCCGGCGTCGACGATGCGGCCCGCCTGCTGCCCGGCGATCCTGCCGAAGTACTCGAAACAGGCGGCAATGTCGTCCATGTCGATGCGGCTTTCGGCAATCCGCTTTCCGGTGTCGAGTGATTCGGCGCGGGCGAACTTTTCCCGGCGCTCGCGCAGTTCGGCGGCGACCCTGAGCAGGAAGGCGCCGCGCTCGGGTGCCGGGACGTTCGACCAGATACCGGAGTCGAAAGCTGCGCGGGCTGCGGCGATGGCGCGTTCGGCATCCTCCCGGCCGGCTTCGGACACGGTGGCGGCCAGTTCGCCGTCGGCCGGGTTGTGGATGTGGCGCACCGCGCCTGACGCTGCCGGCTCCCATGAGCCGTTGATGAACAGGGTGGATGCTGTCACGTGCTGGGATGGTGTGGCGTAAGTCATACCGAGGACAGTAATGGACTTTGAACGAGTGTTCAATAGTAGATTGAACACTCGTTCAATATTACTGTCGGTGCTTGCGCCGGTGGACGGCGTGACGCTTTAGCGCTCCTGGACTGCGCGCTCTACGTTGCCGTTGGCTTAGTCCTTTGCTTCGTCCCCTGGCGGGGCGAAGGCGATTCTTTCGGTGCGGGCGATGCTTCGCTCGATGGACTCCTTGTCCACACCCAGCAGCGAGGTCAGCCACATGCCGTTCTGTATCACCACGATGTCCGAGGCCCGTGCCCGGCATTCCTCCCATGCCATCGCGGGCTGGGCATCGGAGACCAGCGTCGCAAGCCCGTCGATGTAGCGGTCAAAGGCGGCAGCGTTGATCTGCGCGTAGTCCTCGTCGGCCTGGGCGAGCGCCCACAGGTGCAGGCGCAGGGACAGATACCTCGTGGTGAGCAGTTCAGCGCCCGCAACGCGCCGGAGGGCTTTGCGAAGCTGTTCGTCCGGGGCCGAGGCGGGGTCCTGTGCCACGAGCAGGAGGTCGTGTTCGTCCACGCTGCGCAGGGCCGCGCGGATCAGGCTTGTCTTGTCGTCGTAGTAGTAGTTCACCAGGCCCAGCGCGACGCCGGCCTCCCGGGCCACGGCCCGCATGCTCACCCCTGAAATACCGTGGCGGGACAGCAAATCGAGTGCGGCTTCAAGAATGCGCGACTGCCTGTCGACCTGTTCGCCCTTGTTCACGGTTTTTGTCCCCATCTGGCCAGACTATTGCCAAACCCGGGGGCAGCGCACTTTCCACAGAGGAATCCCCCGCCGGGCTGATGCCCGGCGGGGGACCCATTCGTCGGAAGGCTTCCCTACTTCTTGGGGAGGCCTGCCGGGTTCAGTTCGGACTTCGGGATGGCTTCTGAAGAAAGCCCCCAGCGGTCCAGGATCCTGGCGTAGCTGCCGTCCTGGATGAGGTGGTTCAGGGCAGCCTGCGCGGCCACAGCCAGGCCGTTTCCCTTCTTGGTGGTGAACGCGATTTCGGCCTTCAGCGGCCAGCCGCCGTTAAGCGTGCCCACCTCCTTGGTCTTGCCATCCTTGGCAGCCTTGTAAGCGGCGCCTGCGTTGGGCCCGAAGGTCAGGTCGGCACGGCCCGACTGGAGGGCGAGCTGGGAGGCTGAGTCGTCGTCGTAATACTGGAACTCCACCGGGGCCAGGCCCTTGGCCTTGTTCTCCTCGTCCCACCTCACCAGGATCGCTTCCTGGTTGGTTCCCGATCCCACGATGACGCGTTTGCCGGCGACGTCCTTGGCCTCCTTGATCTCGCCGATGGTGGAGTCGGTTTTGGCGTAGAAGCCCAGCAGGTCGTTGCGGTAGGTGGCGAAGTCGAACTTTTCCTTGCGGGCTTCCGTGACGGTGACATTGGACAGGACGGCCTCGTACTTGGCGGATTCAATGCCCAGCGGCCAGTCGGCCCACGCCACCGGAAGCACTTCAACCGCCAGCCCCAGTGACTCGCCTACGGCATAGGCGATGTCCACCTCGCTCCCGATGAGGGTCTTGTTGTCCGTGGCGAACAGGCTCAGCGGAGGAGTGCCGCCGGTGGAGACCACGGTCAGTTTGCCGTCCGCTTTGATGGCATCCGGGACCAGTGCCGCGGCCGCGGCGTCCACAGTCACCTTGACGCGGTCCTGCTCGGGACTCAGGTTGAAGCCTGTGGCGGCCGAGCTGGCGGAAGCGCCCGACGACGGTGCTGACGCCGCCGTCGCGCCCGGGTCCGAGCAGGCGGCAAGGGCCAGCAATGAGGTCACCGCCAGTGCTGCCCCGAGTGCCGGTTTGGTCTTGAATGCGGCCATGGTTTCCCCTTGAAAGTTCGTCAGTGATACACCGGATTTGTGCTTGTGGCAGCAACTATCCGGGAGTGCCGGCACGGGATCAAAGGCCGCCGAAACGGTGCGATACAGGGAGTAACGGCCGTTAACCGGGAGTCAGGGGCGGTCACAAACCAAGTAGTGCTCCGCAGGGTGTCGTCGAATGTGAGTACTCACGCGGAAAAGACAGGTGCCCATTACGCGTGTGCCCCTTGGCGGCGGCAATTACGGTGAAACTACGTTGCGTCCAGGCCGGCCGCAGTGCCATGAGGGAGGGCATTTCTATGAGATTTTCAGCGGTAAGTGTGGGCGCAGGACCGGGCAGGCAGCCCCGGCGCGCAGGGTTGAGGGCGGCGGCTGCGGTAGCGGCCGGAAGCCTGCTGTTGGCGAGTGCGGGGGTGGCCTACGCGGACACCATTTATAACAACCTTGATGCGGTCATTGACTCAGTTGCGGAGGTGATGCCCCTGAACGCCGGAGGGGCCGTCGGAACAACAACGCTCGCACTGAGGGCGGACAACGGTGACGGGAAGCCAGGCTGCAACCTTACCGGACAGACGACCTTGACGTTGAACCTCGCTTCAAGCAATCCGGCGGTCGCAACCGTTTCGCCCGCCACAACAACGTTCGTCAGCTGCGAGTTTTCGCAGACTCTGACCATCACCCCCCTGAGCTCCGGCTCGGCCAGCGTCACTGCGAGCATTGTCAGCAATAACACCAATGGGTTGTTTGATGTCGCTCCCGCGGCGTTCAGGGTGGACGTTTCAGCCCCGGCGCCGTCCAACACGGCGCCCGTCCTGACCATTTCCGGGACCGAAACCGGCGGGTCCTATGCCAAGGGTGCTGTTCCATCAACAATCTGCAAGGTTGTGGATGCTGAGGACGGGACGAGCTCATTCGCCGCCACCCTAGGTGACATTATCGGTACCGATGCCGCAACAGGAATCGGTTCCCAGACAGCCAGCTGTAGCTACGAGGACAAAGGTGGCCTCAAGGCGTCGGGTTCCGTGACCTACAACATCACCGATGCGACGGCGCCCGAGATCAACTACACCCTTAGCCCCATTGCACCTGATGGCGACAACGGGTGGTACCAGAGCGCTGTAGCCCTGGCCTGGACGGTGACTGACGGCGACTCCCCGAGCACCATCCACCTCGATGGATGCGTCGACCAGCTGATCACCGCGGACCAGACGTCAACGGATTACACGTGCTCCGCTACAAGCAGCGGGGGAAGTGCCGGTCCCGTGAAGGTTTCGATCAAGAAGGACGGCACCGCACCAACGGTCAGCAACGCCGCCGGCGCAACCGGCACGTTGGGCAAGAACGGCTGGTTCACCTCGAACGTGACAGCTTTCTTCACGGCCACCGACGCTACCTCCGGACTGACTACGAACGCGAAGTCGGCGACCTCCGAAGGCCAAGGAGCCGGCGTATCTGTTGCGAGCCCCATTTTTTCGGACGTCGCCGGGAATTCCTCCGCGGCCGGTGCTGCCAGCCAGTCTTTCGATATCGATTGGACGGCTCCCAACGTCACATACGTCAGTGTTAGCCCAACAACTCCCAATGCCAACGGTTGGTACAAGGAGGATGTTGTAGCCACGTTCGCCGGCAGCGACCTGATATCGGGACTGGCATCACCGGCAACGCTGACGGCCACTTCGACGGGCGAAGGCTCGGCGGTAGTGGTTGAAAGTCCCGTCTTCGAAGATATGGCTGGCAACACCAGCGCTGTGGGGGCAGCAAAATCGGGCGAACTCAAGATCGACAAGACTGCCCCGACAGCCACCTTTGATTCAACCACCGCCGATGTCTACTACGGCTCCACCCCGGTCTTCCCGACCTGCACGGCTTCGGACTCATTGTCCGGTCCGGCAAGCTGTGTTGTCACCGGAGGGGGAACGGCGGTCGGCACCCACACGCTGACAGCCACCGCGACTGACATGGCCGGCAATACGGCGGAGGCAACGCAGACGTACAAAGTAAATCCCTGGACCATCAAGGGCTTCTACCAGCCGATCGACATGGGAAATGTGCTGAACACCGTCAAAAACGGCAGCACCGTTCCGGCGAAGTTCGAAGTGTTTGCGGGCGACAAGGAGATCACGGACCCGAGCCTGATGAAGTTTTCGATGGCGCCGATAACCTGCTCGCTGGGCTATCTCACGGATGACGTCGAAACGACCTCAACCGGCAGCACCGTGCTCCGCTACGACGCCACGGCCGGGCAGTTCATCTACAACTGGAAGACGCCCTCTGTGGCGGGCAGTTGTTACCGGCTCACCATGTGGGCCGGAGACGGCTACTCCTCCATCAGCGCCAGCTTCAAGCTGAAGTAGGAACGAATACCACCAGACAGGAGAGGCCCGGCCATGCGGCCGGGCCTCTCCTGTCTGCGTTGGGTACCGACTTATTAGCCAGCCAGGGCCTTCACTACTTCCTTCGCCACGTCCTCGCTCGACTGCGGGTTCTGGCCCGTGATCAGGTTGCGGTCGCGGACCACGTTCGAACTCCAGGCCGCTGCGTTTTCAATGACCGCGCCCTTCTCCTTCAGCGCGTCCTCAACCAGCCACGGGGTGTTCTCACCGGTGCCGCCGTTCAGCTCCTCCTCGTTGGTGAAGACAGTGAGGCGGCGCCCCGCGAAGGCGAACGAGCCGTCGTCGAGCGTTGCGCTGAGCAGCCCCGCGGGGCCGTGGCAGAACGGGGCGATGACCTTTCCGTCCCTGTCCGCAGCGACAAGCAGCCGGCCCAGATCCGCGTCCTTGAACAGATCGGTCATGGGGCCGTGCCCACCGGGCAGGACCACGGCGTCGTAGCCGGCGATATCGACGTCGGCCAGCACCAGTGGGGAGGCCAGCTCGGCGTCGATCGAGGCAAGATAGTCCCGGAAACTGTCGGCCCGTTCCTTGCCGCCCGCAGACTCCGGGGCCAGGCTGACCTGGTCCACCGTGGGCTTCTTGCCGGCCGGGGTGGCGAGGTGGACCGTATGGCCAGCCGCGCGGAGGGTCTGGTGGGAGACCACGAGTTCCTCGGCCCAGTAGCCTGTGGGGTGCTCGCTGCCGTCCTTCATGGTGAGCGAGTCGGCGGCCGATACGACCATCAGAATATTTGCCATGTTGTTTCTCCTGTCTGTGCCGGTTTCACCCGGCGTAAAGGGTGTGGGATCTGCAGTTCCTAGGCCTGGGCGAGGGAGCTGGAGGCCTCCTCCAGCTCAGCGTAGGTGGCGTCATCGAGGCTTATTCCGGCCGCGGCCATGTTTTCTTCGAGGTGCTTCTCGGATCCGGTGCCGGGGATCGGCATCATGGCGGGGGAGCGGCGCAGGAGCCAGGCCAACGCCACCTGTGAGGTGGTGGCGCCCAGCCGCTTTGCCGTTTCATCCAGCAGGCCGCCCGGCTGCGCAAGCTCGCCAGCTGAGATGGGTGCCCAGGGAATGAACCCGATGCCGTTGGCCTCAGCGTATTCCAGAACGTCCTCAGAGCTGCGGTCAGTCAGGTTGTAGCGGTTCTGGACCGTGGAGACGGTGAAGTGCTTTCCGGCGGCCTCCAGTTCGGCCACGCTGACCTGGGACAGGCCAAGCGCCCTTACCTTTCCTTCATCCTGCAGTTCACGGAGCACCCCGAACTGCTCTTCGGCGTCCACCTTCGGATCGATCCGGTGCAGCTGCAGCAGATCCAGCGTGTCCACCTTCAGCTTGCGCAGGCTCAATTCGGTCTGCTGGCGCAGGTACTCGGGCCGGCCAACGGCGATCCACTTGTGCGGGCCGGTCCGGGTGAAGCCCACCTTCGTGCCGATCTTCAGCCCGCGCTTATAGGGGTGGAGGGCTTCGGCGAGGATCTCCTCGCTGACGTTTGGCCCGTACGAGTCGGCCGTGTCGATGAAGTCCACACCGAGTTCGACGGCGCGGCGCACCACTGCGACGGCGGCCTGCCGGTCTGCCGGTTCGCCCCACACGCCGTCGCCCACGATGCGCATGGCACCGAAGCCGAGGCGGTGCACGGTTCCCAGGTCCTTCAGGTCGATAGTTGCGGACAGTTCCGTATGGTTCGTGTCATGGCTCATGGGGGCGGCAACACCATCAGCATGCTGAGTATTCCGCACCCGGTAGAAATACACCCGGTGAAATAACACGGGCGCCGCCGTCGTTGTCCACAGTGCCCCCGCCGGAACCCGGCCGGGGCACCACTACGCAACGCATTGAAAGGCCGGCACCGACGTGACGCTTCCCCTCTCCATCCTTGACCTGGCAACCATCGGTAAAGGCCAGACGGCGGCGGAGAGTTTCGCGGGCAGCGTGGCCATGGCGCAGCGGGCCGAGGAACTGGGCTACCGGCGGATCTGGTACGCGGAGCACCACAACATGTCCGCCATCGCCTCGTCGGCCACCAGCGTGCTTATTGCCCACGTGGCGGCCCACACCAGGACCATCAGGCTGGGCGCCGGCGGGATCATGCTCCCCAACCACTCGCCGCTGACCATCGCCGAGCAGTTCGGCACCCTCGAAACCCTGCACCCGGGCCGGATCGACCTCGGCCTGGGACGGGCGCCAGGCAGCGACCAGAACACCCTGCGCGCCCTCCGCCGCGATCCGATGTCCGCCGACACCTTCCCGCAGGACGTCCTGGAACTGCAGGGCTACCTCACCGGACCAACCCGCATCCAGGGCGTCGAGGCAACACCGGGCAAGGGCACCAACGTCCCGCTGTACATCCTCGGTTCGTCCTTGTTCGGCGCCCGCCTGGCTGCCCAGTTGGGCCTCCCGTATGCATTCGCCTCGCATTTCGCCCCCAACGCGCTGCAGGATGCCGTGGCGCTGTACCGCCGCGAATTCAAGCCATCTGCCCAGCTGGACGCACCGCACGTGATTGCCGGCGTGAACGTGATCGCGGCAGACTCCGCTTCCGAGGCGCAGGAAACTTTCCAGGCCACCAAACGCGCCCGCGTGTCACTGTTCTTCGGCGGCGGCCGCGAGTTTACGGACGACGAAGCGGACATGATCCTGGACTCCCCGCAGGGCCAGCACGTCTCGCAGATGATGACCTATTCCGCCATCGGCACGCCGGACGCCGTCATCGAGTACCTGGACGGGTTCGCGAAGCACTCCGACGCCGACGAACTCATCGTCGCGCACCAGAGCACGGGGACCGAGGCCCGGATCCGCTCCGTGGAGCTGCTGGCACAGGCCGCGGGACTGGTCCGGGTCTGATCCTCTGGGCTGTCCGGCACGGTGTGACGCGCGGGGCCCGCGATAATCCACAAATCGGGGACAGGTCCGCCCGCCCAAAGCCGAATCCTTGACAATAATCAACTGAACCGGTTTAGTAGTGATCACTGAACCGGTTCAGTGATGCAAGTCACGGGACCCAGACTAAAGGGCTCATTCCATGGCAGTAACCATCAGCGACGTCGCCCAGGCGGCCGGCGTCAGCAAAGGTTCTGTGTCGTATGCCCTCAATGGCCAGCCCGGCGTCAGCGATGCCACCCGGGAGCGCATCCTCCAGGTTGCCAAGGAATTGGGGTGGAAGCCGAGCCTGCGCGCCAAGGGACTTTCATCAGCCAAGGCCTACGCGCTGGGCCTCGTCATGGCCAGGGACCCGCAGCTGCTGGGAACCGACCCGTTCTTTCCGGCATTTATCGCCGGGATTGAAACCACACTTGCTGAGCACGATTACACCCTCGTCCTCAGCGTGGCGACGGCTCCGGAGGCGGAGGAACGTGCCTATCGAAAGCTGGCTGACGGCGGCAGGGTGGACGGCGTGATTCTGGTCGACGTCCGGCACAATGACTCCCGGATCGGGCTCCTTCGGGAACTCAACCTGCCTGCCGTAACACTCAACCGGCCGGACGCGGATTCCCCCTTCCCGGCGGTCTCCATGGATGACACCGACGGCATTTCCGCCGCAGTGGAGCACCTGGTGGCACTCGGCCACGTCCGCATCGGCCATGTCGGAGGATCCCAGGAATACATCCACGGCCGCAGCCGGCGCCTGGCCTGGGAAGCGGCCATGGCAAAGGCAGGTCTTTCAGCTGATCTGTTCGCCGAAGCGGATTTCACCGCTCCCGGAGGAGTGGCTGCGACGGCGGAGCTGCTCCGCCGGCCGGACCGCCCCACTGCGATTGTCTATGCGAATGACCTGATGGCGACGTCCGGCCAGTTCTACGCCCAATCCCAAGGACTGAACGTGCCCGGCGACCTGTCAGTGACCGGCTATGACAACGCCGAGTTCACCCAATACCTGAATCCACCGCTCACCACGATTGCCACTGACCCCATGCTCTGGGGCCGGGCGGCTGCTCAGGCTCTCCTGAACCAGCTCAACGGCACCCACTCCGGCGAAGACACCCAGCTCCAAGCACCTGTGCTGCTGGTCCGTGCCTCCACCGGCCCTGCTCCGGCCCAGGCCGCCAGCAGATCCAGCCCGCCGCCCCCCGCGGGCTAAGCACCCTCATCCCCTACCGCCACCACACAAAACAATGCACCCGGAAGCGCGATCAGCCGCGCCCATTTTCAGTCACTGCATGCCTGTCCGTTCCACCGAACACCAAACCAAAGAATAAATCCCCACAAGGATCCAAGGAGTCGCAATGAAGCGCTTTACAAAAGCCACCCGCGTATTGTCAGTGGCCGCCCTTACCGTCATGGGCGCCGGGCTGGCAGCCTGCGGAGGAGGAGGTGGCGGCGGCGGGGGAAGCACCGACTCCGTGACCTCGGCCAAGGGACCCATCAAGATCTGGTACTCCAACAACGAGTTCGAGGTCAAGTGGGGCAAGGCGATGGTTGAGGCCTGGAACGCCGGCCACGCCGACCAAAAAATCGAGGCCCAGGAGATCCCGGCAGGCAAGAGCTCCGAGGAAGTGATCGGCGCCGCCATCACTGCAGGCAATGCGCCGTGCCTGGTCTTCAACACCGCGCCCGTGGCCGTTCCACAGTTCCAGAAGCAGGGCGGGCTGGTGGCCCTGGACAGCTTCCCGGACGGTCTCCAGTACATCAAGGACCGCACCGGGGACCTTGCGGACCAGTACAAGTCCTCCGACGGCAAGATGTACCAGCTGCCGTGGAAGTCCAACCCCGTGGTCCTCTTCTACAATAAGGACCTCTTCGCGAAGGCCGGGCTGGATCCGGCAAACCCCAAGCTCGGGACACAAGCAGAAGTGCTGGATGCGGCACGGACCATCGTGAAGACGGGAGCTGCGCCGAACGCGCTCTGGCCTTCTCCGGCCAGCGACTTCTTCCAGGCGTGGTTCGACTTCTACTCCTTCTACGCTGCCAACACTGACGGCACCCCGCTGGTGAAGGACGGCAAGGCCACCTTCGACAGCGAGAAGGGCAAGCAGGTAGCCACCATGTTCGAGACTCTCTATAAGGAGAACCTCGCCTCCAAGGAGGTCTATCAGGGTGATTCCTTCCTGGAGGGCAAAGCCGCCATGTCGCTGGCCGGTCCGTGGGCCATCGCCGCCTACAAGGGCAAGGTCAACTGGGGCGCAGTGCCGGTTCCGGCCGCGACGGCCAAGTCGGACACCTCAACGTTCTCCGACGCGAAGAACGTTGCCATGTATTCCGCGTGCGAGAACCAAGGCACAGCCTGGGAGGTCATGAAGTTCGCCACGAGCAAGGAACAGGACGGCAAGCTGCTCACAGAAAGCGGCCAGATGCCGATGCGCAAGGACCTCCCCACGGCCTACGCGGACTACTTCGCCAAGAACCCGGCCTACACGCAGTTCGCCAAGCAGGCCGCACGGACCGTCGAGGTCCCCAACGTGGCCAATTCCGTGGAAGTCTGGCAGACGTTCCGGACGGCCTGGGCCAAGTCTGTGATCTTCGGCAACGAAAGCATCGACACGGCGTTCAAGGGTGCTGCGGACAAGATCAACCAACTGGTAGCCCAGAAGTAGCGTGACCCCCCATGTCACTCCGCTCTTCTAGTGGGAACCCCGTCACGGGGAAACCGGCTGGTAGGACGGCGGACCGGCGGCCGGTGGCCAGGAAGCGCAAAAGCTTCCTCGGCCCCCAGCCGCTGGGCCTGCTGTTCAGTGCCCCCTACGTCATCTACATTTTTGCTGTCCTGGCCTACCCACTGGGTTACGCCGTCTACATCTCGCTCCACGATTACTTCTTCACGGCCCCCCGCGTCAAGGTGGAACGGCCGTTTGTGGGATTCGAAAACTACGTCACCATCCTGACCGACCCGGCAGTTCTGCGTTCGTTCGCCAACATCGGCGTTTTCCTGGTCATCAACGTCCCGCTGACGGTGGTCCTGTCGCTGGTCCTGGCCAACGCCCTGAACAGGGTGACGAAGCTGAAGACCTTCTTCCGGGTCAGCTACTACGTCCCCTACGTGACGGCGAGCGTCGCCGTCGTCGGGGTCTGGCTGTTCCTTTTCCAGCAGAACGGGCTGGTCAACGCCCTGCTGGGGCCGCTCGGCCCGGACCCGTCCTGGCTGGTCAACTCGTGGCTGGCCATGCCCACCGTGGCCTTGTATGTGACGTGGAAGCAGCTGGGGTTCTTTATCCTGCTCTACCTGGCGGCGTTGCAGAACATTCCCGATGAGCTGTACGAATCCGCGTCCGTGGACGGGGGGAACAAGTGGGTCCAATTCTGGAACATCACTGTCCCCGGCGTCAGGCCCGCCACGCTTCTGGTCACGCTGCTGGCCACCATCACCGGGGCGAACCTGTTTACTGAGCCGTACCTGCTGACGGGGGGCGGCGGGCCCGACGGCGCATCGACCTCGCCGGTGTTCCTGATGTACCAGAAGGGCATCCTTCAGGGGAACCCCGATGTGGCTGCCGCGCTGGGCGTGGTGCTGGTGCTCGGCGTGCTGGTGATTGCCCTGATACAAAGACGCCTTGTCGGCGGAGAGGAGGACTGACGTGTCTGTCACCAACGCGCAAAGCGCCAGGAACAACGACGACGCCAGCCGGCGTCCAGAGCAGGCCGAAGCTGCGATGCGGGCCGACTCCGGTGTGGAAAAACGGCGAAACCTCGGGGTGCGCAGTTTCATTCTGCTGGCCCTTGGCGCCTTCGTCTTCCTGTTCCCGTTCTATTACATGTTTATCGGCTCGTTGCAGGCCTCCCCGGACACGTCTGTGTCCGGCGCCTTCCCCAACCCGGGCAACATCACTGGTGAGAACTACGACAGCATCAACGGTTCCATCAACCTGTTCAGGGGCCTCGTCAACTCGGGCATTTTCACCGGCGGCGTGATTCTCTTTACCGTGATTTTCGGTCTCCTGGTGGGCTACGCGCTCGCCCGGATGCAGTTCCGGGGCCGCGGGGCGGTTTTCGGTCTGATGCTGCTTGTGCAGGTGATCCCGTTCCAGCTGCTTCAGATCCCGCTCTATGTCATGATCGTGCGCGATTACGGTTTGGCGGATACCTACATCGGGATGATCCTGCCCTTCGCCATCAACTCCACCGCGGTCTTCGTGTTCCGCCAGTACTTCCTGCAGCTGCCATCCACCCTGTTTGAGGCCGCGCGCATTGACGGCGCTTCGGAGCTGCGGATCCTGTGGCAGATAGCCATCCCGCTGGTCCGTCCAGCCATTGTCACGGCCATCCTGCTGACCTTCATCGGCCCATGGAACGAGTTCCTCTGGCCGTTCCTGGTGACCAAGGACCAGGCTCTCCAGCCGTTGGCTGTTTCCCTTGCCAACTACATCTCCAACGTGGCCGCCACGTCGGCCAACCCGTTCGGTGCCATCCTCGCCGGTGCCTGCGTTCTGGCGGCACCCGCCGTCGTGCTCTTCATTTTCTTCCAGCGCCAGTTCATTTCCACCAATATCGGTTCCAGCGTAAAGGGCTAATTCATGACTTCCCCCCAGACTTCCGCACTCCCCACTGTCCCGTTCACCCTCACCCGCGCAGGGGTCATTATGACCCCCGAGCCCGGCAACGACTTCGAAGCCGAAGGCGTCCTCAACCCCGCCAGCGGCCGCGGGCCGGACGGCGGGCTGTACTTGCTTCCGCGCCTCGTGGCCACCGGCAACGTGTCCCGCGTGGGACTCGCCAAAGTGATCATCAACGACGACGGCGTCCCCACCGGCGTCGAACGCGAAGGCGTTGTCCTGGCTCCGGACGAGGGCTGGGAACGCGGGCTGAACAACGCCGGCACCGAGGATCCGCGCACCACCTGGGTGCCGGCACTGGGCAAGCACCTGATGACCTACGTGGCCTACGGCCCGCTGGGCCCCCGCCTGGCTTTCGCCCACTCCGAGGACCTCCGGAACTGGGACCGCCTGGGCCCCTGCTTCTTCGAGTACCAGGCCGATCTCTCCATGGACCTGAACCTCTTCCCCAACAAGGACGCAGTGTTCTTCCCGGAACCCGTCAACGACCCCGACGGCGTGCCCTCCTTCGCGATGCTGCACCGCCCCATGTGGGACCTGGGCTGGATCCGTCCGGGCGAAGGCGAGCACCTCCCCGCCGGCGTCACGGACAACCGGCCCGGCATCTGGATCTCGTACGTGGCCGTTGCCGACGTCGAGCGGGACCTGCGCAACCTGGTCCACATGGGCAAGCACCGGCTGGTGGCCCTCAGCGAATTTCCGTTCGAGGAACTGAAGATCGGCGGCGGTCCGCCCCCGCTCCGGGTGGACGAAGGCTGGCTCCTGATCCATCACGGTGTGGCCGGAAAGATGGCCGCCTCCGCCTTCGAGCAACAGCAGAACGTCAACTACACAGCGGCCGCCATGATCCTGGACGCCAACGACCCGTCCAAGGTCATCGCCCGCAGCGACAAGCCGCTCCTGGCGCCCGAAACCGAGGACGAGATCTCGGGAATTGTCCCGAACGTGGTGTTCCCCACCGCGATTGAAAAGATCGGTGACCAACTGTTTGTCTTCTACGGCATGGCGGACTCGAAAATCGGCGTCGCCAAACTGGACAGGGTCTGACCCGGTGGGGTGTTCTTTGAAGGCAACCCGGCCGGTTGTCACTGCCGTGGCCCTATCGCTGCTTGCCGTTTCGCTGCCGGCCGGCGCCGCAACTGCGGGCCCCGCCGCGCCGCCGTCGTCCGTCAACGCGCACACCGCGCAGACGGCACCCGTCCTGGCGCCCCTTCTCGCCGAGGGCGAAAGCCTGACCAACCTGGACCACCTGGACTTCCTGCTGGACACCGTCCCGCTGGCCCCGGTGGCCGGGCACACCACCTACCAGCTCGAACAGAACCCCTCGGCGGAAGCGCCGTGGACCTACGCCGACAAGAAGGCCGACGGCAGCTACAACCGGGTGGGCGGCGGCACCCTTGACCCGGCCACCGGCCACTGGAGCCAGGGCGCTTTCAACGCGGATGACATTGCCCGCACCGCCGTGGTGTATCTGCGGCACTGGAAGCAGACAGGTGACCTGGCAAGCAAGGAGCACGCCTTCCAGAACCTGCGCGCACTGACCTATCTGCAAACGGTGGACGGCCCGAACGCCGGCAACGTGGTTCTCTGGCAGCAGGCCGACGGCAGCCTGAACCCCAGCGCCATCCCGGTGGAACTGCCGGATCCTTCCGACTCCGCGGAATCCTACTGGCTGGCCCGCACCGTGTGGGCGCTGGGGGAGGGATTTGCCGGATTTGCCGGCTCGGATCCTGAGTTCGCCGCCTTCCTGCAGGACCGGTTGCACCTCTCCCTGGGTGCGCTGAACCGGCAGTCCCTCGCCAAGTACGGAACGTTCGACACCGCTGACGGCGTACAGGTCCCGGCCTGGCTGATCGCCGGCGGTGCCGATGCCTCGGCCGAAGCAGTGCTGGGCCTGGCGGCGTATGCGGACGTTGTTCCGTCCGACGCCGTTGCCACCACGGCATTGACCCAGTTGAGCGAGGGCGTGGCCGCCATGTCCTCCGGGTCAGCCACCCAATGGCCGTTCGGCGCGATCATGCCGTGGAACAAGTCGCAGAGCCTCTGGCACGCGTGGGGCGGCATGGCTCCGGCCGCCGTTGCTACCGCGTCCACGGTCCTGGGCAGGCCTGACCTGTTGACCGCGGCGGTGAAGGACACCGCGCAGTTCACCCCGCAGCTTCTCGCAGCAGGCGGACCGGACAACGCCTGGAGCCCCACCCCCGGCGAGGCCCAGATCGCGTACGGCGTGGACTCCAGGGTCCAAAGCCTCGTGGCAACAGCGAAGGCAGCTGACGCTCCGGGACTTCTGGACGTCGCCGCCATCGCCGCAGGGTGGTTCTTCGGCGCCAACCCCAACGGTGCGCCCGCCTACAACCCTGCCACCGGCACCGCCATTGACGGGATCGAGACGGACGGCCGGATCAACCCCAACTCCGGTGCCGAATCCACCATCCACGCCCTTCTCACCATGCTCGCCCTCGACGCAGACCCCGGACTCCGGGCCAAAGCGCTGGGGATCAGCGTGACGGAGGGGACCAACGGGCTCAGCGTGGTGGAAGCTGAAACCGGCACCATCACAGGGAACGGCACCGTGGTCCGGCCGCCGTCGTCCTGGACCGGCGAAGCCAACATTTCCGGCGGTGCGTACGTGGACCTGGGCGCCGGCGGCACCCTTTCCATCCCGCTGCCGGCAGCGGACCAGCCCAGCAACATCTTCCCCATCGTGAACCAGTTGATCGCGCCCTCCGGCACCACCACCTGGACGTCGGCCAAGGGCCCGCTGGGCACCACAGCCAACGGCGGGGCAGGCGCGCAGGGGATTACTGACGCGCCCGGCATCCTCTTCCCGTTCACGCTGCGGCGGGCCTTGGCTGCAGGATTGACCTCGGTCACGGCCAGCACCGACGGAGCTGCGGCTTTGGATGCGCTCCTGGTCCAGCCGCTGATTTCCACTGTGCGGGTCTCAGGTTCGGGCGGCGACACCACGCTCTACGTCAGCGCGGCCAAGTCCACCACGGTTCAGGAGTTGGCGGTCCCGGCAGGGTTTGTCCTGGTCCAGCGCCAGTACGACTCCTCCGGACGCCCGCTCAACGGTTCCAAGGACGTCGCGGCCACGACTGCGGGCCGCGTCACCGTGGCCCCCGGCGGTTTCACGCTGGTGACGATGACCGCCGGCTGAAGTCCGCTGGACTGAACTGCGGGCATCACGCCCGGCACGTTTTTGGAAAAGCACGACGGCGGGTTCCCCGGAAACACGCGGGGAGCGCCGTCGTCGTGCGCCTACGGGCCGCACGGCGTGACAGCCGTGCGGCCCGTCGTTACCCACTTTTGGGACTTTTACACATACGTAATGAAAGAGACTTTCCCGGGAAACCGTCCGGGCGGAGAATGAACATGCCCCCTCGGGAATTCCGCCATGGAATTCCGGAGCGGGGCACCACCCGGATGTCCGTCAGGAAGACCCGACGGCCGCTGTTCCGGGCAGGAATCTGCTCGAAGGGTTATGCAAATGCCTACTCCGCTCAATCAGAGTGTCGCCGATTCCGCGCTGCTGACCAGGTCACTTCCGCTGAGCCTGCTCCGCGCATTTGTTCAATCCGATGCGGCTGACGAGGGCTTCACCCCGTCTCTGCTCGCAGAGCTCAAAGTCCTTGCCCGGGTCCCGGGACTGCTCGTGGCCTGCAACTACGGCGGAACGCTGTGCGACGCCGAGGGCATCTCCACCGAAACACTTCCGCTGGGCAGCGCCGCCATCGCGCTACGTGCCCTTGCCGCCCTGCCCAACACCCACGCCGCCGTCATTTCCGGGCGCTCGCTGCGTGACCTCGCGGCAGTTTCCCGGCTTCCCGCCGAAGTGCACCTGACCGGTTCCCACGGTGCGGAATCGGACATGGGGTACGCGCACGTCCAGTCCCTCGCCACCGAAGCCACCCTCCAGAAAGTCAGCACGGCACTGTCCGAGGCGGTGGGGTTCCACCCCGGCATCTGGATTGAACGCAAACCCGTGGCGGTCTCCGTGCACACCCGGCCGGCCACAGCCGAAGTGGTCAAGACCGTCACGAAAACGGCGCGCGACATCGCCAAGTCCCACGGCCTGTTCTTCATCGTGGACGGCTCGGTACTGGACCTCTCCGTCGTGGAGCCGTCCAAGGCGGAAGCCCTTGAAAACCTCAGATCCAGGCTGGGCGCCAGCGCTGCGCTGTACGCCGGGGATGCCTACAGTGACGAGCTGGCCATCGCCACGCTCCGCGGTCCGGACATGGGCCTGCGCGTGGGACCGGGGGATACCCGGGCCACCCACCGGCTGCGTGACCCGGAATCCTTCGCACGCGTTCTGGCCATGCTCTTCGAACTTCGCCGGGCCTGGCTGTTCGGCGAGGACGCGGTGGGCCTTGAGCGGCACTCGATGATCGGCAACGGATCCTCCACAGCTTTGGTCACCCCGGATGCCAAGATCTGCTGGATGAGCCATCCGCTGCCGGATTCGGGCTCTTTGTTTGCCCACATCCTGGGCGGGGACGCCGCCGGGCACTTCTCCGTCGAACCGGTCAAGCCCTCCCAGGTTCTCGGTCAGCGGTATGTGGACAGCACCATGATCGTGGAGACCCGCTGGGCGGATGTCACGGTCACCGATTATCTGGAGCCGGCGCCGGACGGCATCACCAGCCTGGTCCGCGTGCTGTCCGGGACAGGCGGCGCCAAGATCGTCTTCGCACCGCGTCCGGACTACGCCAATGCTCCATTCAGCATGGAGGCCCGCGGCGATGAGCTGCACGTGGTCGGCACGTCCGATCCCATCATCCTCTTTGCCCCCGGCGTCAGCTTCACCATTACATCGGACGGCAGGCATGCCACGGCCATGGCTTCGGTCAACCTGCAGGACGGCCCGGTGGTCCTGAACCTGCGCTGCGGAGACACCGAACCGCAGGCCGCGGATCCCGGCGGTGAGACCGACCGCCGGGCCGGCGTCGCCCAGCACTCCCGCCGCTGGGTTCAGGAACTGGAACTTCCCTCCGTCAAGCCATCGCTGGTCCGCCGCTCTGCACTGGTCCTCCGGGCCCTCGTGCACGAGCCCACCGGCGCCGTGCTGGCCGCTCCCACCACGTCGCTGCCGGAGGGAATCGGCGGAACGCGGAACTGGGATTACCGGTACTGCTGGCTGCGCGACGGGTCCATGACAGTGAACGCGCTGGCGGACCTCGGTTCCACCACGGAGGCGGCAGGATTCCTGGGCTGGCTGGGCCGCATCCTCGAACACGCGCCCGGGCCGGAGTGGCTCCACCCGCTGTACTCCGTCACGGGGGCGCCGCTGTCAACGGAAGCCGTCGTCGACAGCCTGCCCGGGTACGCAGGCTCCCGGCCCGTCCGGATCGGCAACGCCGCAGACCACCAGGTCCAGCTGGATGTCTTCGGCCCCATCGCGGAGCTGATCCACACGCTCAGCGAACGGCACGGGACCCTCGCGGATGACCACTGGGAGCTGATGGTGCAGATGGCGTCCGCGGTCCTGGCCCGCTGGCACGAGCCGGACCATGGCATCTGGGAAGCCCGCCGTCCGCCGCGGCACCACGTCTACACCAAGGTCATGTGCTGGGTGACGCTGGACCGGGCACTCCGCACCGCGGAACGGCACGGCAGGTCGCCGGAGCCATCCTGGGAGCCCACGGCCCGGACCATCAGGGAGGAAGTCCTCCGCGAAGGCTGGGACGAGTCCGCGTCCTCTTATACCGTCGCCTATGACAGCCCGGACCTGGATGCCGCTGTGCTGCACATCGGTTTGTCAGGCCTGCTGGATGTCACCGACCAGCGCTTCCTTGACACGGTCACTGCAGTGGAGCGGGAACTGCGGGTGGGACCCACCGTCTTCCGGTACAGGTACGACGACGGCCTGCCGGGTCTGGAGGGCGGCTTCCACATCTGCACCACCTGGCTGATTGAGGCGTACGTTGCGGTGGGCAGGATCGAGGAGGCCTGGGACCTGTTCGACCAGCTGGTTAACCTGTTCGGGCCCACGGGGCTTTTGCCCGAGGAATACGATCCCAGTACGGAGACCCACCTTGGAAACCATCCCCAGGCATACTCGCACCTGGGCTTCATCCGGTGCGCACGGCTTCTGGACGGTCACCAGAACAGGCAGGAACCGCGGCCGAAGAACTAGGCGGCGTCACCGTTCCCTACCTAGAGTGGAGCGATGACAACCCAGGCCAAATCAGTGGGATTCCGCTCCGAGCGGGGCCCGATTCTCATTGCACTGATGCTGGCCACCGGCCTGGTCGCCATTGACGCAACCATCGTGGCCACTGCCGTGCCTTCGATTGTTGCTGACCTCGGCGGGTTCTCGTCCTTTCCCTGGCTCTTCTCCGCCTATCTCCTGGCGCAGGCTGTCTCGGTGCCCATCTACGGGAAGCTGTCCGACATGGCCGGCCGCAAGCCGATCATCCTGGCCGGCATCGGACTCTTCCTGCTTGGCTCCATCCTCTGCGGCCTCGCGTGGAACATGCCGGCCCTGATTGCCTTCCGGGCGTTGCAGGGCCTGGGCGCCGGGGCCGTGCTGCCGGTGTCCATCACCATTGCCGGGGACATCTATTCGCTCGAGGAACGCGCCAAAGTCCAGGGGTACCTGGCCAGCGTATGGGCTGCGTCGTCGGTTGTGGGACCGAGCCTGGGCGGGATCTTCGCCTCCCTGGGGGCCTGGCGGGGGATCTTCCTGGTCAACGTCCCGCTGTGCCTGCTGGCGGGGTGGATGCTGGTGCGGACCCTGCATGAGAACATCGAGCCCGCCAGGCACAAAGTGGATTACCCCGGTGCGCTGCTGCTGGCCGCGTCGCTGACCCTGCTTATCCTTGGAGCGCTGCAGGGCGGCCACAGCTGGGCGTGGGACTCACCAGTCAGCATGGGCATCTTCGCCGCCGGGGCAGTCCTCCTGGTCCTGTTCGTCCTGGTTGAGCGGCGGGCGGCCGAACCTGTCTTTCCGCCGTTTGTTGTGTCACGGCGCCTGCTCGGCACCACCGCCATGGTCTCCTTCGGCGTGGGGACGGTCATGATCGGACTGACCTCCTACGTGCCAACCTTCCTGGACGGGGCGCTGGCGACCTCGCCGCTGGTTGCCGGCCTCGCCCTCGCAGCACTGACTGTCGGCTGGCCGATCAGTGCGTCGCAGGCCGGCCGTTTCTACCTCCGGATCGGCTTCAAGTCCACGGCACTGATCGGCATCAGCATCACCGTTCTCGGGGTAGCCATCCTCGCCCTCACCTCGGCCACTCCCAACGTTGCGCTGGTGGCGGGCAGCTGCTTCGTCGTCGGGCTCGGCCTGGGCCTGGTGGCCACTCCCACCCTGATCGCCGCGCAGTCCAGCGTTCCGTGGAACGAGCGCGGTGTGGTCACCAGCACCAACCTTTTCGCCCGCTCCATCGGCAGTGCCCTCGGCGTCGCCGCTTTCGGAGCCGTCGCCAATGCCGTTTACGCGGGTTCGGCCGGCGGCGCGGACGGCAGGTCCGGCGTGGTGGCAGCATCCGGGGCCGTTTTCCTGAGCGTGCTCGCCGGCGCCGTCCTCACGGTGGCCGCGGTGATGGCGATGCCCGCCACCCCCCAGACCAGCGGCCGTGCCAGGCAGGCATTCAAGCCCGGCCAGGCCTCGGACTCGCCCCCGGGGCCCTGACCGCAGCGGGGGCGGTTCAGTTCAGCAGGAGGGCCACGCCGATCATCGCCGGTACAGCAACCACGGTGGTGATCAGGACAGTGTCCTTGGCTACGGTAAGGCCGGTGTTGTAGCGGCTGGCTGCCACAAAAACGTTCTGGGCGGTAGGAAGCGACGAGATCACCACCACCGCAAACAGCGCGTGCCCCTCCATGCCCAGGACAAAGCGGGCAAACAGGTAGGCCATGCCGGGCTGGACCACAAGCTTGAAGGTGCTCGCCAGGATGGTATCGAAACGCCGGCCCGTGGCAGCCTGCAGCGGCCTGCCGCCGTTCAGGCTCATGCCGAAGGCGATCAGCATGGCCGGGATCGCCGCGCCGCCGATCAGGTGGATCGGCTCCAGGACCAGCGGAGGAATCTCCCAGCCGGTCCCTGCCACCAGCAGGCCCAGGCCGGCGCCGACAATCATGGGGTTCCGCAGGATCATCAGGATGAATCCCACCGGGGTGGTGCGGTGTGAGCTGGTGCTGGCGTCCAGGAGCATCAGGAACAGCGGTGAGAAGAAGGCAAGCTGAAAGATCAGCAGCGGCGCCACGTAGCTTGCATCGCCGAGGACATAGATGGCGATGGGGATGCCCCAGGTTGGCGGAGTTGACCAGGGAAGCGGCCATCGAGGACATCAGCGCTTCCGGCAACGCCCGTTTCAGCCAGAACCTGACGATCGCAAAGAACACCAGGGCGCTGGCGAAGGCAGCCACGGCCGTGACCAGCAATGGTTCAGCGAAGACTGCGTTCAGCTCTGCCTTGCTGAGGGTCTCGAACAGCAGGGCCGGGCTGGCCACGAAAAAGGTGAGTCCGCTCAGGACCTGGCGGCCGTTCTCTCCCAGAATCCGCTGCCGGCCCACAAACCAGCCCACCAGGATGATGAACCAGACAACAAAAAATCCCTGCAGCACGCCTACCAAGAAATGCCTCCGGGGGCACGGCGGCGGTGTTTGCCCGGACTCACGCTCCGGCTACAGTGCGGCGTTGTTCAGGGCGAACGGCGGGCGCATCAGACCCGGCGTGTGGCCCTCCGCAGGATCGTTGCCGATCTGGACAATCCTGTTCTCCCGGTCCACGTGGACAACCTTCGGGGAGCAGGCCTGGGCCTCTTCCGTGGTCATCTGGGCGTACGTAATCAGGATGACGATGTCGTTCTCGTGCATCAGGTGCGCGGCGGCACCGTTGATGCCGATGACACCCGAGCCGCGCTCGCCGGCGATGGTGTAGGTCTCCAGACGCGCACCGTTGGTCACGTCCACGATGGCCACCAACTCGCCGGGGAGAATATCGGCAGCATCAAGGAGGTCCAGGTCTACGGTGACCGACCCTACATAGTGGAGGTCGGCGTGCGTGACGGTGGCCCGGTGAATTTTGGACTTGAACATTGTGCGATTCATAACAGGCACAGTCTAGCGCCGGGTCCCGGATCGCGCAGTGACGCAGGGAACACTACGCCCCCTCGACGGCGGGCCCGCCGTCGTCGTTCTGCGTCACGGAAGCGGCCGTTGCCGCCAGCGTCTCCCGGGCGGCCAGGATCGCCGGGCGCTGGGCGCTGGAACGGCGCACCGAGGTAAAGACAGTGCGGTGTGGATTACCGGGCAGATCCAGCAGCTGGGCGGTGGTGCCGCGGCCGATCCAGACGAGGTCCGGCATCAGGGCCACGGCATTTCCCGATTCGATGAGCCGCATCTGTGCCTGGAGGTCGGCGGTCTCGAAGCGTACATCGGGCTCGAAGCCGGCACTCCGGCATGCCTGTTCCGCCCAGTGGCGGGAGGCTGCGCCGCGCGGTTCCATCACCCATGGCAGCCCCGCGGTGTCCTCCAGTGCGGTAATTGCCGCCCGGTTGGAGGACTTTGGTGGAACGGCCAGCCGGATGGCGTCGGTGGTCAGCTTGACGCGGTCCAGTTCGGGGTAGCGCGGGGCGGCGTGGCCCGGGTACTGCTCGGCGATTACCAGGTCGAAGTCCCGCGCCCACGTCTCATGCAGTGCCGTTTCCGGTTCGCGCTGGATCATTTCGATCCGGACCTCCGGGTAGGCCGCCGCCATCCGCGAGAGGGTGTCCGGCATCAGCGCCAGCGCCGCCGACTGGAACACCGCAATGCGGACAGTCCCTGTGACAGTGGTGAGGGAGGCGGCCAGGTCCGCTTCGGCCTGCTCCATGGTCTCAAGCAGCTGGGCGGTATGTGCCACGAGGACCTCCGCCTGGGGCGTCAGCTGCACGCGCCGTCCGGTCTTCCTGAGCAGCTCCACGCCCACTTCCTTCTCCAGCAGTGCCAGCTGCTGGGAGACCGACGACGGGCTGTACTGGAGTGCATCGGCCACCTCCGCAAGGGTGCCACGGATCTTCAATTCGCGGAGCAGCCTGAGGCGGCGCACATCAAGCATGAGGGATTCCTTACCGAACCTAATGAATATTGGTTAGAAGTAGTCACTTTATCTAATGCAACTGCGCTCGCATACTGTTGTGAACGAGTTGCCTCCGTCACAGGGCTGCCAGCGACCGCCGTGACGCGCCCACCACCCCAAGCAGGAGTTCCTGATGAGCACTAAAGACATGTCCCAGTCGATCATGCGGCGCAAGCCCATCGACGACATCGAAGACGAAAACAAACACAGCGGGCTGTTCAAATCCCTGGGGCTCTGGCAGCTCACGGCCATCGGCGTCGGCGGCATCATCGGCGTCGGCATCTTTTCGCTCGCCGGGCTGGTGGCCCATGGCAGCGCAAGTGAGCCCGGCGTCGGCCCCGCGGTGCTGTTCTCCTTCCTGATCGCAGGCCTGGCGTCCGCGGCTGCAGCACTGTCCTACGCCGAATTCGCCGGCATGATCCCCCGGGCAGGCTCGGCCTACACCTACGGGTACGTGGCGCTGGGCGAGGTGATCGGCTGGTTCATCGGCTGGGACCTGCTGCTCGAATACATTGCGATTGTGGCCGTGGTGGCCATCGGTATCTCCGGCTACTTCGATGCGTTCCTCTCGGGCATCGGGATCCACATGCCCGTCTGGATGACCTCGACGCCGGATGAGGGCAAGGGCGGCATCGTCAACATCCCGGCGATCGTGGTCTGCCTGATCGTGACCTGGATCCTGTCCCGCGGGACCAAGGCCTTTGGCCGGTTCGAACTGGTGGCCGTCGCCATCAAGGTCGTCCTGATCCTGTTCATCATCGGTCTGGGCATTTTCTACATCGACACCAACAACTACAACCCGTTCATGCCCAGCGGCTTCGGGCCCGTGCTGGCCGGGTCTGCCACCGTGTTCTTCGCGGTGTTCGGCTATGACGCCATGAGCACGGCAGCCGAAGAGGCGACGGACGGCAAGAAGCACATGCCCAAGGCCATCATCCTGTCCCTGATCATTGCGATGCTGCTCTACGTTGCCGCCACCCTGGTGCTGACCGGCATGCAGAACTACAAGGACATCGACCCCAAGGCGGGCTTCGCTTCCGCCTTCACCGGAGTCGGCCTGCCCATCATCGCCACCATCATTTCTGTTTTCGCGGTCCTGTCCATCCTGACCGTGATGCTGACGTTCCTCCTGGGCGTCACCCGCGTCTGGTTCTCCATGAGCCGCGACGGCCTGCTGCCCGGCTGGTTCTCCAAGACGGACCGGCACGGCACGCCGCAGCGCGTCACCTGGATTGCCGGCATCGCGTCCGCCCTGCTGGCCGGAGTGTTCCCCATCAAGGCAGTCGCGGACCTCACGAACATCGGCATCCTGGCCGCGTTCGTCGTCGTCTGCTTCTCAGTCATTGTGTTCCGCTACAAGAGGCCCGACGCCCCGCGCACTTTCCGCCTGCCGCTCATGCCGGTAATTCCCGCCTTCGGCGTCCTGGCCTCTGGCTTCCTGATGCTCCAGCTCCACTGGGAAACCTGGCTGCGCTTCGGTGTGTGGCTGGTCATCGGCCTGGCCATCTACTTCTTCTACGGCAAGAAGCACTCGCTGATGAACCCGGACAGCCCGCGCCACGAGGAACTTGTGGAGATGCACCGCCCCCTCGCCTGACCCTCCCCACACAGGACCCTCTGGCACTTCCTGTCGCTTCACCCCGGACGCTCTTTCACTTTCTTGAGGAAAGTGAGAGGGCGTTTCGGGTTTTCCAGCAGGTGGTGCCAGAGCGTGCGGTGAAAACGCGCAGGGGGTGCCGTAGCGTCGCAGGAAAGGTTGGGTTTTCTAACCTGTATTGCTCAGAAAACATCGCTTTATCTTATGTGACCGCAGGCTCATACTGATGGATAAGACCCCAACATTGCCGAAGAAAGAACGAGAACCAGCCATGACCAACACTGCAATCGAACCCGGTGTGAACGCCGGCACGGCGCCCCGCACTGCTGACGTTGACGTGCCCCAGGCACGTGCCCTGGCTGCGGAGACCATCGCGCTGGTCCGCCGCTGGCTCACCGAAGCTTCGAAGGTTCCGGTTGATGCCTCGGCCGAGCAGCTCGCGGGCGTCCTGAAGGACCCCAACGGCCTGGACTTCACGGTGGGGTTCGTCGACGGCGTGGTCCGTCCCGAGGACCTGCACGTCGCCGCCCGCAACCTCGCCGCCCTTGCGCCCAAGGTTCCGGCGTTCCTGCCCTGGTACATGCGCAGCGCGGTCCAGCTCGGCGGCACCATGGCCCCGGTCCTGCCCCGGGTGGTCATTCCCATCGCCCGCAGGGTCCTCCGCGAAATGGTGGGCCACCTGATCGTGGACGCCACCGACGCCAAGCTGGGCCCGGCCATCGCCAAGATCCGCAAGGACGGCATCAAGCTCAACGTCAACCTCCTCGGCGAAGCAGTCCTCGGCGAGCACGAGGCCTCCCGCCGGCTCGAAGGCACCCACACCCTCCTGGCCCGGCCGGACGTTGACTACGTCTCCATCAAGGTCTCCTCCACCGTGGCCCCGCACTCCGCCTGGGCGTTCGAGGAGGCCGTGGAGCACGTCGTCGAAAAGCTCACGCCGCTCTTCACCCGCGCAGCGTCCTTCGCCGGGACCGGCGAAGGGACCGGCGCCGCCCAGAAGGCCAAGTTCATCAACCTGGACATGGAGGAATACAAGGACCTGGACATGACCATTGCGGTCTTCACCCGGATCCTGGACAAGCCCGAGTTCAAGGACCTGGAAGCCGGCATCGTCCTCCAGGCCTACCTCCCGGACGCCCTTGCCGCCATGATCCGCCTCCAGGACTGGGCCGCGGAACGCCGCGCCAACGGCGGGGCTGCCATCAAGGTCCGCGTGGTCAAGGGCGCCAACCTGCCCATGGAACAGGTGGAGTCCTCGCTGCACGACTGGCCGCTGGCCACCTGGCACACCAAGCAGGACTCTGACACCAACTACAAGCGGGTCATCAACTACTCCCTGCACCCGGACCGGATCAAAAACATCCGCATCGGCGTGGCCGGCCACAACCTGTTCGACATCGCCTTTGCCTGGCTCCTGGCCAAGCAGCGCGGGGTGGAATCCGGCATCGAGTTCGAGATGCTGCTGGGCATGGCCCAGGGCCAGGCCGAAGCCGTGAAGAAGGACGTCGGCTCGCTCCTGCTCTACACCCCCGTGGTGCACCCGGCCGAGTTCGACGTCGCCATAGCGTACTTGATCCGCCGCCTCGAAGAGGGCGCCAGCCAGGACAACTTCATGTCCGCGGTGTTCGAACTGAGCGAGAACGAAGCCCTGTTCGAGCGGGAGAAGCAGCGCTTCCTCGCCTCCCTGGACAAGCTCGACGACGCCGTCCCCCCGGCCAACCGGCAGCAGAACCGCAACCTTCCGCCGCAGCCCCTGCCGCACGATTCGTTCAAGGACACCCCGGACACGGATCCGTCGCTGCCCGCCAACCGCGACTGGGGCCGGGCCATCCTGGGCCGCGTCCCGTCCTCCACCCTGGGCAACGCCGCCGTCGAAGCCGCCACCATCGCGGACGAGGCTACCCTCAACTCCGTGATCGAAACTGCCGTTGAAAAGGGCAAGGCCTGGGGTGCACTCTCAGGCGACGAGCGCGCTGAGATCCTGCACCGCGCCGGCGACGTCCTCGAGGCCCGCCGCGCCGATCTCCTCGAAGTCATGGCCAGCGAAACCGGCAAGACCATCGACCAGGGTGACCCGGAAGTCAGCGAAGCCGTGGACTTTGCCCACTACTACGCCGAATCGGCCCGCAAGCTGGAAAAGGTCGACGGCGCCACGTACGTTCCGGCCAAGCTCACCGTGGTGACGCCGCCGTGGAACTTCCCGGTCGCCATCCCGGCAGGGTCCACCCTCGCGGCCCTCGCCGCCGGCTCCGCCGTCGTGATCAAGCCTGCCAAACAGGCCCGCCGCAGCGGTGCGGTGATGATCGAAGCCCTGTGGGAAGCCGGCGTCCCGCGGGACGTATTGACCATGGTCCAGCTGGGCGAGCGTGAGCTGGGCAAGCACCTGATCTCGCACCCGTCCGTGGACCGCGTGATCCTCACCGGCGGCTACGAGACCGCCGAGCTGTTCCGTTCCTTCCGCAAGGACCTGCCGCTCCTGGCCGAGACCAGCGGCAAGAACGCCATCATCGTCACCCCCAGCGCCGACCTGGATCTGGCAGCCAAGGACGTGGCCTACTCCGCGTTCGGACACGCCGGCCAGAAGTGCTCCGCAGCCTCACTGGTGATTCTGGTGGGCTCGGTCGCCAAATCCAAGCGCTTCCACAACCAGCTGGTCGACGCCGTGACCTCGCTGAAGGTTGGCTACCCGGAGGACCCCACCAGCCAGATGGGTCCGATCATCGAGCCCGCCAACGGCAAGCTCCTTAACGCCCTCACCACGCTCGGCGAAGGCGAAAACTGGGCCGTTGAACCGAAGAAACTGGACGAAACCGGCCGGCTCTGGAGCCCGGGCGTGCGCCACGGCGTCCGCCGCGGATCCTACTTCCACCTCACTGAGTTCTTCGGGCCGGTGCTCGGCGTGATGACAGCTGACACACTGGAAGAGGCCATCGCCATCCAGAACCAGATCGACTACGGGCTCACCGCCGGCCTGCACTCCCTGAACCCGGACGAACTGGGCATCTGGCTCGACAGCATCCAGGCCGGAAACCTGTACGTGAACCGCGGCATCACCGGCGCCATCGTGCAGCGCCAGCCCTTCGGCGGCTGGAAGAAGTCCGCAGTTGGAGCCGGCACCAAGGCGGGCGGCCCCAACTACCTGGCCGGCCTCGGCCACTGGGTCAGCGGCGAGGCCACATCCTCAGCAACCGTGAGCAACCCGGGGGTTCGCCGGATCCTGGACGCAACCGCGGGAACACTGCAGCCAACCGAACTGGAGTCCCTGCAGCGCTCGCTGGCATCCGACGCACAGGCCTGGGCCGATGAGTTCGGCACCGCCAAGGACGTCTCCGGCCTGAGTGCCGAGCGGAACATCTTCCGCTACCGTCCGCTGCCGGTCACCGTCCGGCTCTCCGAGGGTGCCCCGCTGGCGCACCTTGCCCGGACTGTGGCTGCCGGCGTCCTGGCCGGGTCCGCGCTGACGGTGTCCACCGCCGTCGAACTTCCCGCCCAGCTGCGCGCCGTGCTTACCGGACTGGACATCACCGTTGCGGTGGAGTCCGACGCCGGGTGGCTGGCTACCGCTGCCCGCCTCGCCGCGGCGGGCAAGCTGTCCGGCGCCCGGATCCGGCTGATCGGCGGGGACGCGACCGCCCTGGCCGAGGCAACGGACGGCCGGCCTGACCTGGCCGTGTACTCCCACCCGGTCACGGAAGCCGGGCGCATTGAACTGCTGCCGTTCCTGCACGAGCAGGCCATCAGCATCACCGCCCACCGCTTCGGGACCCCGAACCACCTCTCGGACGCCCTGATCTAAGCCTGATGCGGGAACAGCGAAAGGCCCGGCCGCCTTGTCCAGGCGCCGGGCCTTTCGCTGTTGTGTGATGTGGCTGCGCTTGAGCTAACGGCTCCGGCGCGGCAGGAGACCTTCAGTAGTCACCCCAGGTACCAGCCCGGGGGAGCCCACGAGGCAGGAACGCTGTGGGCGGAAAATTCTTCGCAACGGGTGCAGGTGTAGGCGACTTCGCCCAGTGTCCTGACCGCCCCGTCACGCCGGTAAACCGGAGGAATGTAAGACTCCAGATAAATGAACTCGTCCGTGCCGCACTTGTCGCATGTCGGCTTGCTGACGAATTCCGGCTCCGCCCTGGAAGTGATGGAGCTGTGACCCGAGTGGTGGGTGACCAGAGGGCGCACCGGGTGGTGCGGGCGCGCTAATGCGGGGTAAAAATGGGTGTTCTCGGCTGTCGTCATTGGCTGCCTATCCCGAGCGCGGCCGGCCCATGGGTTGCAGGGCGCGCTCGTACGGTTTGAACCGGCCACTGCTTGACCCCATGGATAATCCAGCATAGGGGAGGCGGGCTTTTTCTACAATGGTTTGAGCAACCCCGGCCCGGGGGTTTCCGGCAGTGTCAGGCCGACTTCTTGAGGGTCCTGCCCACGATGGCCTGGGTCAGGGCATCGATCACTTCAGCGTTGGCCAGCGGATTGCGTATCAGGGTGAAGTCGACGTCGCCCACCGGTGGCAGGTCGAACCGGCGGGTGATGATTTTCAGGTCTTCCGGAACGAGCGACGTCGGCATGACGGCGATCCCGATCCCGGCCCTCAGCGCCGCCAGGACGCCACTGATCTGCCGGGTGGTGCAGGTGATCCGCCAGGTCCGGCCGTGTGATTCGAGGGCGTCGATGGCCAGTTTCCGGCTGAGGCTGGGGGAGGGGTAGGCGATCAGCGGCACATGGTCCCCTGGCTCGAGGACGGTCTGCTCCAGGCCCACCCAGGAGAAGGAATCGTGCTGGACCACCGTGCCGTCCTTGGCTCCGGCCACCCACTTCACAAACACGAGGTCCAGCTGGCCGGCGTTGAGCTTCCTGTACAGCTGGTCGCTCTGCCCCACAGTCAGCTCAAGGTTGATTTGAGGGTAGACCTGCCGGAATTCGCGCAGGATCCGGGGGAGTCCGGTAATGGCAAGGTCATCGGCCGTGCCGAAGCGCAGGCGGCCCCGCATGGCGGATCCGGAGAAGTAGCGGGCGGCGGCGTCGTGAGCCGACAGGATGGTCCGGGCAAAGCCGGCCATGGCGTCCCCGTTGTCGGTCAGGCGGACGTCACGGGTGTCCCTGGTGATGAGGATCCGCTTGGCGGCCTGCTCCAACTTGCGGACGTGCTGGCTGACGGTGGGCTGCGCGAGTCCCAACCGCTCGGCGGCCTTCGTGAAGCTCAGTGTCTCCGCCACGGCCAGGAAGGAGCGGAGCTGGGCTGGTTCGAACACTGGGTCTCCTTGGGCTGCAGCGGCCTGTATAGAGGCCTTATTACGTTTTGCAATGCTAGTTATAGAGTCGATACCTCTACATAATCACTCCTGATCAGCTTAGCGTTGGAGTCATCCCGGACCGCCCGCTTCCCTGAGGACATCCCTGTGGCACCCCCACCGCCTTCATCGGCAACCGTCAGCCAGCCCGTCATCAACTCCGCTTCGTCCCGAACCCAGCCCATCGCCGTCGTCAGTGAACACCTCCCCTGGCGGCACACCTTCATCTCCCTGAAGGTCCCCAACTTCCGCATATTCGCGATCGGCCACTTCGTTGCGGTGATCGCCCTCTGGATGCAACGGATTGCCCAGGACTGGCTGGTGCTGGAACTTTCCGGCTCCGTCACGGCCGTGGGCATCACGGTGGCACTTCAGTTCCTGCCGTCGCTGATCCTTGGCCCGTGGGGCGGAATGATGGCTGACAGGTTCGCCAAGCGGAAGATCCTTATCCTGTGCCAGTCCATGGCCGGCGTGCTGGCGGCTGCACTTGCCTTCCTTGCGCTCAGCGGCGCGGTGGAAGTCTGGCACGTGTATGTCATTGCGCTGGTGCTGGGCCTGGTCACGGTGCTGGACCAGCCCGCGCGGCAGGTGTTCGTGAACGAACTGGTGGGCCCGAAGTACCTGCGCAATGCGATCAGCGTCAATTCCACCACCTTCCAGCTGGGCGGCCTGATCGGTCCTGCACTGGCGGGACTGCTGCTCACCGCGGTCGGTGCAGGCTGGGCTTTCGCCGCGAATGCGCTGGCGTGCTGCTCCACGGTGACCATGCTGCTGCTCCTGCGGAAGGACCGGCTGTTCATCAGCACGCCCGCGCCCAAGAAGAAGGGCATGCTCCGCGAAGGGCTGCAGTACGCCCTCAGCAAGCCCACTATCTACTGGCCGTGGCTGATGGCCGGGTTCATCGCCGTGTTCGCCATGAGCCTGCCCGTGCTGCTGGCGGCCTTTGCGGACCGGGTGTTCGACGTCGGCGCCGGCGGCTACGGCCTGCTGAACGCCCTGGTAGCCCTGGGCGCGCTGGCCGGGGCCGTCGCCTCCACCCGGCGCCGGCAGCTGCGGCTCCGGTCCGTGGTGTTTTGCGCCGGAATGTATGGTGTGATGCTGTGCCTGGCCGCGTTCGCACCGTCCCTGGTCTGGTTCGGTGGGGTGATGGTCCTGTCCGGCTTCTGGTGCCTGATGTTCCTCACCGGCTCCAACCAGCTGGTCCAGATCAGCTCCAACATGGGCATCCGCGGCCGCGTCATGAGCCTGTACATCATGGTGCTGATCGGCGGCCAGGCCATCGGCGGACCCATGATCGGCTGGATCGCCGAACACGTGGATCCGCACGTTGCCCTCTTCGTGTCCGGCGGGGTGCCGGCACTCGCGGCCCTGACAGTCGGCGTCGTGCTCGCCCGAAAGGGTGCGCTGGGACTCCGGATGGACCTGAAGGACAGGCGCCACCCGGTGCGCATCGTGAGCCGGGGGGCAGCCTGAACTGCCCGGCAGCCCAACAAGACCCGCCTAAACGTCCTGCCCGGGCACTGCCGGTCCGGGCGCCGCCAAGGCCTGCCGGACCGGTGTGAACGGCACTCCCGGGAGCTTGGCACGTTCGGGCGCTGCGTCGTAGGACATGTCCGCGGCGCCCAGGTGGACCGCCCCGCCCAGCACGCGGCCCCACGGCGGTGCGACGAGCCTCGCGCCCGCCGCAGCGATGCGGAGCAGGGGCAGCGGAACGTGGACAGTCCGGCCGCCGCCGTTGTGCTCGACGAGGAGGGCTGCCAGCTCGTTCAGAGGCAGATTGTCCGGCCCGCCGATGTCCACGGCCTGGTCCTTCAGGCTGCCGCGCAGCGCAAGCACTACCGCGGCGGCCACATCGCGGGCGCTGACGAAGTTGACCGGGTTGTCCCCGCGTCCGAAGACTACGGCAACGCCGCTCTTACGCAGGGAGTCACCCATGAGCCCCGCGTAGGTTTCCAGGATGGTGGTGGGCCGGATAATGGTCCATTCAAGGCCGCTGGCAACCAGGTACTGCTCGGCGGCGTACTTCATCCGGGCCAGTTCCATGGGGTGTGAGGAAGACGCCCCGTGCATTGAGAAGTGCACAAACCGGGTGGCGCCGGCGGCCTTGGCGGCATCCATCAGGTTGATGTTCCCGTCCCGGTCCACGGCAGCGGGCGTGCTGCCCGATTGGGGGCCAAAGCCACTGATGGCAGAGACGACGGCGGTGCAGCCGCTCACAGCGCGGCCGGCATCCGCGCGGCTTTCCGCAGTACCGAGGACGGTCTGGACGCCGCTGCCCTGTAGGCCGGCTGCGCTTTGCGGAGACCGGGTCAACACGCGGAACGGCATCCCGGCGTCCTGCAATGCCCTGACAAGCGCCCTGCCCGCTGTTCCGGAGCCGCCAGCCAACAGAATCATGGCTGGCCGCCTCCGGAGTGGGGAGCGTGCGCCTGGCCGAGGTTCATGGCAGACCTCCCGGTTGGGGCTTTATTAGATGCAACAATACGCGGCCACCACCGCTGCCGGCTGCTTTGGAGGACCGGCTGCCCTAGAGGACCGGGTGCGGGTACTCCGCCCCGCGCTTCTGGAACTCCAGCACGTCCTTGTTCAGCACCACGCCGTCGCGGATTTCGATGGCGCGGGAGATCGTTTCGTTGCTGTCCCACGCCGCCTCTCCGCTGATGACCGTCTCAAGGAAGGGCAGCAGTGCCTGGCTGATCTCCCAGCTGGACGAGTTCCAGAGATAGGACGGGCTGTGGTCCACCGCGTAGTAGTTGATGTGGTCGCCGATGGTGAACATGGGTTCGGCGAACGTTGTGGAGCGTGCCCAGCTGAAGCCCATGCCCTCGTCGCAGGAAACGTCAACGATCAGGCTGCCTGGACTGAACGCTGCCAGGTCCTCGGTCCGCAGATAGGTCAGCGGATTGTTGGGGTCCTGGAGAGTGCAGTTGACCACGATGTCGCTCTCCGCCAGGAACGGCGCCAGCGGAACCCTGCCCCGCTCAGTGATGACCTGGCTGAGGAAGGGGGCCTCGGCGTCGTGATCAAACTGCACGATATTCACCGAATGGATCGGGGCGCCAACCGCAGCAACCCCGCGGTTGGTCAGCACCTGCACGTCATGGATGCCATGCGCGTTCAGCGCCGTCACGGCACCCCGGGCGGTTGCACCGAAACCAATCACCACGGCACTGAGCCGCCGCCCGTAGTCGCCTGTGGAGCCGGTCAGTGCGAGGGCATGCAGGACTGAGCAGTAACCGGCCAGCTCGTTGTTCTTGTGGAACACGTGCAGGCCGAAACCGCCGTCGCTGGCCCAGTGGTTCATGGCCTCAAACGCAATCAGCGTGAGCTTCTTGTCGATGGCCAGCTGGGTAATGGCACGGTCCTGCACGCAGTGCGGCCAGCCCCACAGGACCTGGCCATCACGCAGCTCGGCGAGGTCCTCCGGCTGCGGTTTCGGCAGGAGTACGACGTCGGCCTCCGCCAGGAGCGCTTCCTTGGTGGCCATTTTGCCCACGAGCGTGGAAAGGTGCCCGTCAGAAACGCCGAAGCGCTCACCGTAGCCCTCCTCCAGGATGATGCGCCGGCGCAGCTCGGGGTCAATGCGTTCGAAATGCAGGGGATGGATGGGCAGGCGGCGCTCGTCCGGTTTCCGCGTCGAGGCCAGGACGCCCAGGCTCAGCTGGGTCTGTTGGCGGTTCACTTCTTTTTGGCGGCCTTGCTGGACGTGGCGTCCAGGGAGCTGGCCGGCGCGGAAGCGGCCCTCTTGTCCGCGCGCTTTTCCTTGATGGACTTGCCGGATTTTGCGGATGCTGCTTGACGGGGGGACTTGTCAGCCATGATTGCTCCTGTAGCGGAACCGAAGAGTTCCTGACTTCCGACGATACACGCAGCCACCTAACGGGCCGCCGGATCACCGGCGTCCCGAATCGGGCACCCAGGGCCCTGGCGCGGCGGTCATTGTGCGTGCAGGTTTCCGGTGTGAAAATGACGCTCTGGGCACTGCGCCGGGCAGGCCTTGCGGACTCCGGGAACAGCACCATGGGAACCATCACGATTGAAAGCACCGTCCTCATCCCCTGCGGACGGCCGGAGGTTTATGCCTTCTGCGTGGATGCCCAAAGCCGGGCGTCAGTGCCCGGTCAGGAGGGACAGGTTCTCCAGTTCCAGGACCAGGTGCCGGAGCGGTCCTGGACGGAAACACACGAAGCCCGCGGCGAAACGGTGATCTGCTCCTACGTGCTGTATCCGGTGGCTGACAGCACCCGGATGACGGTGACTTCGCAGTACGTTGCCAAGGGGCTCGGGCGCATGTTTTCCGGGGCCAAGGAAGGCTCCTGCCGGAAGCTGGAGGCGGCACGCCTGGCGGCGCTGAAGAAGGCCGTGGAGCGTGGAGTGAGGAAGGCCAGGAACGGCCAGGGGCGTTAACCCGCGCGATTTCAATGACGTTGGAGCGGCTGACGGGAATCGGACCCGCGTATCAAGCTTGGGAAGCTAGCGCTCTACCATTGAGCTACAGCCGCGTCGCCCCATTTTCAGCGGGGCAGAACTTAGCTTAGCGCAGATGCGCGGCCTCCCGTGCAACCTGTGCCGCCCATGCGGGGCCGTGTCCAGGACACGGCAGCGTCATCCAGTAACTCTTCAATAACGTCGCCGACGGTGGCTAGGTCAGGGGCGGCAGGAGTGGCTACTCTGAACCCGTTAGCTGCAGTGTCATGGGGGTGGGGCGGGCTACCATCGCCGACCCTGACGCTGAACGAAGGACGCCATGGCATTTGCAGAGCACGAGGTGCTTATCCGCCGCGACGCCATGGCGGTCTACAACTTCCTGATCGACGGGATGAACCTCCCCCAGTGGCGCAGGGGTATCCGTGCCATCGATCTGGTCTCAGGGGCAGCGGGAACCAAGGGCGCGGTCTACCAGCAGACGATGACGGGCCGGGCCGGACGGCCTGTCCCTGCCGACTTTGAAATCACCCAGGCCAGGCCCGGCGCGGAGATCCAGTTCAAGGTGATTTCCGGCCCGGCGCAGCCCGCGGGCGGTTATTACCTCAGCACCGAACAGTCCGGAACGCGCGTCCGGTTCGCCCTCGAATACCAGCCAAAAGGCCTTCTCGGCCTGATGAACACCGGCATCCAGCGCACCATGAAGGCCGAAGTGACCCAGTTGGCGCGCCTCAAGGACGTGCTGGAGATGCGCAAGGCCGCTTAGCGTTCCCCCGATGGGCGGCTGTTACTGCGCGAGCCGCTGGCCGGTCCAGCTTCCTGAAATGTTCGACGGCGCCGCGAGGGTTCCGCCGCTCAGGTCCCAGTACTGAACTGCATCGTTGGCCCGGCGGAGTGCCACTCCGGTGGAGTTCAACGCGGTGACATCCCGCAGCGGCCTGATGCCGGTGACATCGCCCCAACCGGTCATGACGGTGGACCGGGCTTCGGCGCGGAGTGCTGTGGTGCCCCAGCCCCGATAGAGCTGGACGGTGCCGTCGGTTTTGATCCCGAGCAGGTCCTGGAACCCGTCCGCGTCATAATCCACCATCGAAATGCGGCTGGCGAAAACGTCCGTAGCCACCGTGGCGCGGGCGGAGAGATCCCCAAGGCCCCGGTTCGGGTAGAGGTACAGGTTTCCGTAGGTGTCCAGCGCGAGGAGTTGGGGGAGCCTGTTGTTGGCGCACCACCCGCCGACGGCCAGGCTCAGCGTGTCCCAGCCGCCGCTGCCCAAGGTGACCGGAGGATTGAATGCCCCCGCGGCGAGGCCTCTGTGCAGGGTCAGGTTGCCGTCGTTCCACTGGGTCAGGAGATCGTAGGTGCCATCGCGGTCCCAGTCGGTGGTGAATACCTGCTTGGCTGTGGCAAAGCCGGAGCCGATCACCTTGGCCGGGCCGTAGGTCCGGTTCCCGGTGGACGGGCGGTTGACGAGCTGGCCTGAGGCGTTGATGGTGACAAGGTCGGCGGCGCTGTTAATGGCGGCGCCGGCGAGGTTCTGGGTGGGCGGCATGTGCCTGACAGCCGGATCGCACAGAGTGGGTGAGGCGGCAGGGAAGGCATTTCCTCCCGTCAGGGTTCCACCGGGCGAGTTGATGGTGCCTGCCGGCAATGTCGTGTAGCCAAAGAAATTCACCACGCCCCAGATTTGGTACTGGCTGTTTGTGTAGGAGATCCCGGCGCCCATGACGTTGAAGCGGGGATCGAGCAGCATGGCGTTGTGCCCCGGGGAGCCCTTCCACCATTCCACCAATTGCGCCGCGTCACGGTCTGTCCGGATGGCGATGATTTCTCCTGCGCCGTTGTTCGGGTTCAGGGCGCGGGGGTCTGTCCAGAAGCTGGCCCGGTGCTCGATCACCTCACGGGTGGCAATGTTGTCTGACCACTCCTGTGCCAGGCTGGCAACCGTGGGGTGGTACTTCACTGCGGTCAGGCCATTGGCCACCCTGTATTCGTTGATCTTGTTGAATACCGTCAGGATGGCGGCCGAGTTGTTGTCCGGCACCAGGGCTTCAGTGCTGAGCGATCCCGTGGCAGGGGACTGCGTGGCGGCCCCCGATTCCGTTGCGGACTTCGTGGCCGGCTGGTTCAGTTCGGCGTCCGGGGCCCAGAGCGGAGGTATGGAGGGCGGTTCGGGCGCGACCGGTTCGCTGGCCGGCACGGCTTCCGCGGGTGCCGCCGCCGTGCTGCCAGCCGTGGGTGTCTCTGAAGTACTGGCGACGGCAGGCGACGCCGGCGTGATCAACGGTTCCACGGCCGGGGCGAGCGGCGATCCGGCGCCGGTGTCCGCGCCGGCAGCACGGCCGCCGTCGTCCGTTGCAAGCGCCGGGTTCAGCGTGACCGCGCTTGGCCCCGTTGCCCCGGCGGCCTGGGCAACAGCGGGGCCCGTCCGTTGACCGGTTCGCTGGCCGGCGTACAAGCCCGCGGCCGGGGACACGAGCGAGAGCGCGCACAGGACTGCCACAACGGCGGGCGCCGCAAATTTTCTCAAATTCATCCCCAGCTTTTTGTTCAGTTGGAACCGACCGGGAGACCATCCGGCGGCTGACATTCTGAGGCAACATTAGCCCCACCAGGTGACAGCAACAACGAAAGAATGTGCGCTGTGGACAACGCATAGTAATTTGGGAGGCGTGCTGATCTCTGACCGCGACATACGTGCCGAAATAGACTCCCAACGGATCGTCCTTGAACCGTACGATCCCGTGATGGTCCAGCCGTCTTCGGTGGACGTGCGGATCGACCGGTACTTCCGGCTTTTCGACAACCACAAATACGCGCATATCGACCCCGCGGAGGAACAGCCTGAGTTGACGCGGCTGGTGGAGGTTGAGAGCGGTGAGCCCTTCATCCTGCACCCCGGCGAGTTCGTCCTGGGCTCCACCTACGAAACCGTCACGCTCCCTGACGACATCGCCGCCCGGCTCGAGGGCAAGTCCTCGCTGGGCCGCCTGGGCCTTTTGACGCACTCCACAGCGGGGTTCATTGACCCGGGATTCTCGGGGCACGTCACCTTGGAGCTGTCCAACATGGCCACCCTGCCCATCAAGCTCTGGCCGGGAATGAAGATCGGCCAGCTGTGCTTCTTCCGGCTGACTTCCGCCGCTGAATTCCCCTACGGCTCGGGCGAGTACGGCAACCGGTACCAGGGCCAGCGCGGGCCCACCGCCAGCCGAAGCCACCTGAATTTCCACCGCACCCCGGTCTGACGCTCAGCGAGGGGCGACTCCATCGAGTGGCGAGATCCCGGCGCTAACCCTTGGCCTAAGCGGCGAGACCTCGCCACTCGATCCGCGAGCCGGGCTGCCACTGCTCCTCCACACTGTGCATAACCCGCAGGCGGCGGATTAACTGTGCCAACAATGGCTTATGCGGCCCCCTTCACCACTTCCCGACCACCTCGCGGGGCTGTCCTTCACCCTGGAGCAGCAGGTCCGTACGGGCGTCCCGGCCGGGCGTGCATGGCGGAGTGACCTTCGAGTCGCCAGCCGGGGCGTTCGCGTTCCGTGGGGTGCTGCCCAGACGCTGCACCACACCTGTGCACTGCTCACGGCTCTGGCGCCGGACACGGTCTGCAGCCTGGCCACGGCCGCGCTGTTGTGGGACTGTCCGCTGCCCCTCGCCCTGCAGCAGGACCCGAGGATCCACCTGGCGAAGGCTTCCGGAGGCGCGCGGCCGGTCCGCAAAGGCATAGCCGGTCACCGGCTCGCGTTCCGCCAGCAGGATGTGGAAATGCTCGACGGCGTGCCCGCCACCGGCCCGGCGCGGACGTGGTTGGACCTGGCCTCTGTCCTGGGTCTTGAGGACCTCGTGGCTGCCGGTGACTTCTTCATCTGCAGCCAGTCCAGGAGCTTCGGCCTCCAAAGAAGGCCTTGTGTTCACTCGAGGACCTCAAGGAACAAGTCTCGTCCAACCCGGGCATCCGGGGCATCCGCAAAGCCAGACTTGCCCTGGAGCTGTGCCGGGTTGGTGCCGATTCGGTGCCGGAGACGCGGCTGCGGTTGGCCATCGGCAGGATGGGGCTGCCGGAGCCAGCGCTCAGCTACGTGGTGCAGGACCCAACCGGCTGGGAGCTTGCATGGCCGGACATGGCCTTTCCGCGCTTCAAGGTGGCCGTCAACTACGACGGACGCCACCATCTGGACCCCCGCCAGCGTGAATTAGACATCAGCAGGGACGAATCCATCGTTGCCATCGGATGGCAATCGGTCACTGTGACGGCAGGCCACGTGCGGACCTGGGGCTACGACGGGTGCGCCCACCGCGTCCTGGATGCGCTGGTGCGGGCGGGGTGGCGGATCGAGGGGTGAGGTCTCGGCGCTAAACCACGGTCAGAGCGGCGAGACGTCGCCACTCGATGTGGGGTGAGGCGCGGGCGGGGGGCGGGGCGGCGGCGGGGAGCCAGGCGGGACGGGGCGCGGGCGTTCAGGCCTGCGCTGGGACCCGTACCGGCCAGCGGAAGGCTTTCAGTGCCGGCTCCACGTAGCGCGCGGCCAGCGGACCCATGATCGCCATGAGCAGGACGTAAGCGGTGGCCATGGCAGCGAGTTCGTCCGGAACCACGCCGGAGGCCACAGCCAGCCCGGCGATGACGATCGAGAACTCGCCGCGGGCAATGAGGGCCGCGCCTGCACGGAACCGGCCGGGGCGGGCAATGCCGGCCCGTTTGGCAGCCCAGATGCCGGTGACCATTTTGGTGGCGGCGGTGACGACGGCCAGGATCAGCGCCCACCCGAGCACGGGCGGAATGGACGACGGATCCGTGTTGAGCCCGAAGGCAACGAAGAAGATCGCGGCGAAGAGGTCCCTCAGCGGCTCGAGAATCCGGGTGGCACTGTGGGCCGTGGCTCCCGAGATGGCGATGCCGAGCATGAAGGCACCCACCGCCGCCGAGACCTGCATGGCGGACGCGACGCCGGCCACGAGCAGCGCCGCCCCGAGCAGGTTGAGCAGGAATACTTCCGAGTTTTCGCTGTGCACAGCCTTGGACACGTGATGCCCGTGCCGCAGCGCCACGATCAGGACCACCGTGACCACCGCCAGGGAAATGCCCACGGTGGTCAGCCCGCCCAGGAAACTCACGCCGGCCAAAGTCGCCGTGAGGATGGGCAGGTACAAGGCCATGGCCAGGTCCTCGAACACCAGGATGGAGAGCACCACAGGAGTTTCGCGGTTACCGATCCGGCCGAGGTCGGTGATGACCTTGGCGGCGATCCCGGAGGACGAAATATACGTCACGCCGCCCATGACCATGGCGCCCACCGGACCCCAGCCGAGCAGGAGTGCCAGTGCGGCCCCGGGCACGAAGTTCAGGACCATATCAAGAACACCGGCCTGCCATGATCTGCGCAGGCCGGTGAAAAGCTCCGAAGCCGTATATTCCAAACCGAGCATAAGCAGCAGCAGGATAACGCCGATCTCACCGGAGAGATGTGCGAATTCTTGCATGCCTTCGAGCTTGACCACGCCGCCCGCCCCGAAGGCGAGTCCGCCAACGAGGTAGAGGGGGATGGGTGACATTCCGATCCGTCCGGCCAGCCTGGCCAGGAGGCCGAGGCAGAACACAACGGCCCCCAGTTCAATGAGGGTCAGGGCCAGCGGGTCCATGTCGATTATCCGTTGCGGAGGATATCGGCCGCGGCGTCAAGGCCCTCCTGCGTGCCGACGGCTACCAGCAGGTCACCGGCGTGAAGCACGACGTCGGGTCCCGGCGACGGGACCACCTCGCCTTCCCGCATGATCGCCACGATCGAGACACCGCACCGGGTGCGGATGCAGGCTTTGCCCATGGGCTGGTTCTGGAACGGGGAATCGGCGGCAATGGAGAACTGCCGGGTCACGATGCCGGGGATTTCCCGGTGCTCCTCGGACAGTTTCATGGCCAGATGCTGCCCGCCCAGGAGGTTGCCCAGGGTGGCGGCCTCGTCCCCGGTCAGGGGAATCGACGCCTGGCAGGTATCGGGATCGTCCCAGGTGGAAACGATAAGTTCCGTCTGGCCCTCCCGGAGCTCCACGACGCCGATGCGGCGCCCGGAAGCTGTCATAAAGTCCTTCCGCCGGCCCATGCCGGGGAGGTCTGTCTCGTCCACGTTCATGATTCCAGCCTAGTCTCCGGCGGACGGTTTGGGGTGGCCGCGCGCCGGGATGGGGGCGCGGCGGCGGGACCTTCGGGTTTGTTCGCGTTAGGCGGACGGGACCACTGCGATGGCGGCCTTGTCCGGAGACTTCACCGGCAGCATGACCACGAGGCCGGCAAGCAGAACCACCATGATGCCGAGGATCCCCCAGCGCTGCGCCTCACCGGAGGCGACCAGGGGTGTGGCCAGCGCGATGCAGAGCGTGAACAAGGCCGGTGCGAGGAAGCTGACCGCCCGGCCGGTGGTGGCGTAAAGCCCGAAGAGCTCGCCGGACTCGCCGTGTGGTGCCAGCCGGGCCAGGTACGCCCGCGACGAGGACTGGGCCGGGCCTACAAAGAGGCAGAGGAACAGGCCGAAAACCCAGAACGTGGTGGTACCGGCCCATTCCGTTCCGAAGAACACGTAATCGCCATTGCCAAGGACCAGGATCACGGTGCCGGCAATCAGCAGCCCTACCAGCGAGCCGATGATGACTGCCTTGGGCCCCACCCTGTCGTCCAGGAATCCGCCGATGACCGCTCCGACGGCGGCCACGACGTTGCCGAAGATCGCGAAGAAGATGACCTGCGGCAGTTCAAAGCCGAAGGTCCCGGCCGCGATGACACCGCCGAACGTGAACACTGCGGCCAGGCCGTCGCGGAAGACGGCGCTGGCGAGGAGGAAGTAGATGGTGTGCGGGCTCGTGGCGTAGATTGCCTTGATCCGGCGGACCAGGAGCCCATAGGAGGCCAGGAAGCCCAGTGGCTTGACCTGCGCCGGCCGCGGAAGCTCCGGGACCGCGAACAGGACGGGCAGGGCAAAAATGAAGAACCACAGTGCGGAGAACACGGCAACGAAGCGGATGTTGAGGCTGTTTTCCGTGGAGGCGCCGAACCAGTCGAATCGGGGCTGGACGAACAGCTGCAGCACCACCAGGAGTGCCACGATGCCGCCGAGGTATCCCATGGCCCAGCCGAAGCCGCTGACTTTGCCGATGTTCCTGGGGGTTGAAATCTGGGTGAGCATGGCGTTGTAGTTCACGCCCGCGAACTCGAAGAACACATTCCCCAGCGCAATCAGGGAGACACCCAGCAGCAGGAACTCCGGCCGCGGGAAGACAAAGAAGCACAGCGCCGTGAGGATGGCGACGGCGGCCGTGTTGACGCCCAGCCACAGCTTGCGCCGTCCGCCCGCGTCCGAGCGCTGCCCGGTCACCGGGGCAAGCAAGGCGATCGCCAGGCCGGCGATGGCCAGCGCTCCGCCGAGGACCGCAGAGGCCTGGTCCTCGCCGCCGAATGCCTTGGAGGTCAGGTAGACGGTGAAGACGAACGTGGTCATGACCGCGTTGAACGCCGCAGAGCCCCAGTCCCAGGCTGCCCAAGCGATCACCCTGCCCTTGCCCGCGGCCTGGTTTCCGGAGGCTAGTTCCGATGGCGGCTGCGTGGCCTCGGGAGCGCTGGCGGTGTTCATAGGCTGAATGGTATCCGCCTGTGGCGAACATGGAGTTCAAGGCAGCCCGGACACCCGGCAAATCCGTCGGCTGGCGGCGACGGCCCGGGAAAATTGTCGGTGGGGCCTTGATAAACTGTGGCCACCGAATCCAACGAATTGACCGCCTGCCCCGACCTTTGACAATCGAATCCCTGACGAACGCGGAGATACCAGTGATCACAGTTCTTGCCGTGCATTTCGCGGTGGCTGCTGTGGCGCCGTTTCTGTTCAGGGTCTGGGGACGCAGTGCGTTCTATGCGCTGGCCGCTGTCCCCGCCGGATCCTTCCTGTGGCTGCTGCTCCAGCATGGTGCCGTGTACTCGGAGTCAGGCGCAGTAGCCGGAGTCATCCCGTGGATTCCCGGCCTCAAACTTGACCTGGCTTTCAGGATGGACGCCCTGGCCTGGGTCATGTCGCTGCTGGTGCTGGGCATCGGCTCCCTGGTGCTCGTCTACTGTGCGCGGTATTTCAAGAAGAAAGACGAGAACCTCGGCGGCTTCGGTGCCCAGCTGCTCGCCTTTGCGGGGGTCATGTTCGGCCTTGTCGTGGCGGACGACCTTCTCCTGCTGTTCATCTTCTGGGAACTCACCACCATCCTTTCCTACCTGCTGATCGGATTCGCCCGGACCAGGCTGGCCGCGCGGCGCTCGGCCCTGCAGGCTCTGATGGTGACCACCGCGGGCGGGCTGGCCATGCTGGTGGGCCTGGTCATGCTCGGCTTCAGCGCCGGAACCTACCGGATTTCGGCAATCCTGGCGCAGGCTTCCACGCTGATCACGGGACCGTCCGCGGACGTGGTGGCCGTCGCCGTCGTACTGATCCTGGTGGGTGCCATCAGCAAATCCGCGCTGGTACCCTTCCATTTCTGGCTCCCGGGCGCCATGGCTGCTCCCACCCCGGTGAGCGCGTACCTCCATGCCGCGGCCATGGTGAAGGCCGGGATCTACCTCGTGGCCAGGCTGGCGCCGGGCTTTTCCGAGACCTCCTACTGGCAGCCGATCGTGCTGGGACTGGGTCTTGCCACCATGCTGGTGGGCGGCTACCGGGCGCTCCGCCAGACGGACATCAAGCTCATCCTCGCGTACGGCACAGTCAGCCAGCTCGGTTTCCTGACCATGGTGGTAGGGCTCGGTACGCCGGACGCCGCGCTCGCCGGCCTCGCGATGCTCCTCGCCCACGGACTCTTCAAAGCCACCCTGTTCCTGGTGGTAGGCATCATCGACCACCAGTCCGGAACACGTGATGTCCGCAAACTGTCCGGCGTCTTCCGTTCGTCACGGGCCTTGGCCATCGTGGCGGGCGTCGGCGCCGCTTCCATGGCCGGTGTGCCCCTGCTCGCGGGGTTCGTGGCCAAGGAATCGGTACTGGAGGCTTTTGTCCACCATGCGCAGAGCGGCCCGTGGGGCGCCGCGGTGCTCGCGGGAATCGTCCTGGGCTCCATCCTGACTTTTGCCTACAGCGCCCGGTTCATGTGGGGCGCCTTCGCGGCGAAGCCCGGAGTGGCGCCCACGCCGTTCAAGGCGGTCAGGCCCTCGTTCCTGGCAGCCCCGGCCCTTTTGAGCGTCCTCAGCATTGCCTACGGACTGTGGCCGGCGCCCGTTGACACCTGGATCCAGCCATACGCGGCTCTGTTCGCCTCCACCGCGCCCGACGCCGGGACGCCCGGTGAGCAGGCAGGGCACCTGGCGCTGTGGCACGGGTTAACCCCGGCGCTGGGTCTGACGGCCCTCACGTTCGCACTCGGCCTGGCCATGCACTTCGGACGGACCGCCGTGGCCCGGGCGCAGGACCTGGTGCCGGGCTGGCTCGATGCGGACAGGGCCTACCAGCTCACCATCGGGGCGCTGGATGACACCGCCGTGTGGATCACCGGACGCACCCAGCGCGGTTCGCTGTACTTCTACCTGGCCGTCATCCTTTCCATGGCGTTTGCGCTTCCGCTGACCGTCATGCTGCTGGCGGGCAAGCCGCTGCCGGAAAACCTGTACTTCATCGATCCGTACTCGCCGCTCCAGGCCGTCGTCGGGGCGGGAATCGTGATCGGCGCGCTGGCCGCGGTCAAGGCAAACAAACGGTTCCTGGCCGTGCTGATGGTGTCGGTGACGGGTTACGGAATTGCCCTGATGTTCGCGCTGCAGGGCGCACCGGACCTTGCCCTGACCCAGATGCTGGTGGAGACCATCATCCTGGTGGCCTTCGTGCTCGGCATGCGCAGCCTGCCGGCCGAGCTCAGGGACCGGACCGGCGGAAAATACCGGGTGGTCCGGGTGGTGATCGGCCTGGCATTCGGCACCACCATGATTTTTGCCGCCATCTACGCCATGGGGGCGCGGGTGGCCGTCCCGGTCTCGCTGGAGTTCCCGCGCCTCGCCTACGAGGGCGGCGGCGGGCTGAACATCGTCAACGTGACCCTGGTGGACATCCGGGCCTGGGACACCTTCGGTGAGATAGCGGTCCTCGCGCTGGCCGCCACCGGTGTTGCCAGCCTGATCTTTGTCCGCGGACGCGGAGACCGGATCAAAGTCTCCGCCACGGTTGCCGAGGGCAGCGTCGGCCGGCAGGTCGGCGTGGATCCGGGGTCGCGGGAGGCAGCAGCCCTCGCCATCAGCCGGAAGTTCGCGGCCTCCACCAGGGATGCCTGGATTGTGGCGGGACGGACCCTCGCACCTGAACGCCGGTCCATTATCTTCGAAGTGGTGACCCGGCTGATCTTCCACACCCTGATCATCTTCTCCCTCTACCTCCTCCTGGCCGGGCACAACCTGCCGGGCGGCGGCTTCGCAGGCGGTCTCACGGCAGGCCTTGCGTTGGCCATCCGCTATCTGGCGGGCGGCCGCTTCGAACTCCGGGAGGCCACACCTGTGGGTGCCGGGACCCTGCTGGGGATAGGGCTTGCGACGGCGGCGGCGTCCGGGGTCGTGCCGCTGCTGCTCGGCGGCCAGGTGTTCCAGAGCGCCATTATCGAGCTGTGGCTGCCGGTGTTCGGCGACATCAAGTTCGTCACGTCCACCGTCTTCGACATCGGCGTGTACACCGTGGTCATCGGCCTGGTTCTGGACGTCCTGCGCTCGCTGGGCGGCAAGATTGACGAGCATTTTGAAGAGGATGCCGAGGCTGACGAGGAGACGCCGGCCAGCGAGCCCGAGCCTGTGGGCGCCGCCGTCGAAACCACCGCGAAGGGCCAAGGATGAGTGTCAACCTGACCCTGCTGATTGTCATGGGCGCGCTGTATGCCTGCGGAATCTACCTGATCCTGGAACGGAGCCTGACCCGGGTGCTGCTGGGGCTGATGCTCCTGGCCAACGCCACCAACCTGCTGATCCTGGCAACGGGCGGTTATGCCGGGCTTGCTCCGCTGTACACCAAGGACACCGCCGCCCAGGAGTACGCGGACCCGCTTCCGCAGGCCCTGATCCTCACCTCTATCGTCATCTCCTTCGCCGTGACGGCATTCATGCTCGGCATCATCTACCGCACCTGGGTCCTGGCGCGCCAGGACGAAATCGAATACGACCTCGAGGACCTTCGCGTCGCCGAGACCCCAAGCTTTGATGCCGAGGACGACGCCGAGATTCCGGCCGAGACCTCCGAGTTTCCCCTGACGATGCTTGGCGGCGACGGGAGCTCACTCTCCGACCATGGCCCGGCGGCTGACGCCCACGGAACGGCCGCGACCATAACGGCCGGTTCGCGGGAAATTCCTGCCGCCGATGCCGCAGCGGAAGAGCAGCCCGGATCACGCAACCTCAACCCTGGCCCCGAAGGAGGTGTGAAGTGAACATCGCAAGCTTTGCCCCGCTCGCCGTCGTCCTTCCCATCCTCGGGGCCGCCCTGGCCTTCCTGCTGATCCGCCATTCCCGGTCCCAGCGCGCCGTAAGCATCGGGGTGCTGTCACTGACGCTCCTGCTCGAGTGCGTGCTGCTGGCGTCGGTGTGGGACGGCGGGACGTCCGCCGTGCACATCGGTGGCTGGCTGCCGCCCTGGGGCATTGTGATGGTGGTGGACCAGTTCTCGTCCCTCATGCTGGTGGTGTCCTCCGCGGTGAGCCTGGCGGTGCTGGTGTACGCGACCGGGCAGGGAATGGCCGACGGCGACCAGGACGCGCCGGTGTCGATCTTCCACCCCACCTTCCTGATCCTGGTGGCCGGGGTCTCAAATGCGTTCCTGTCAGGGGATCTGTTCAACCTGTACGTCGGGTTCGAAATCCTGCTGACGGCAAGTTACGTCCTGATGACCCTGGGCGGGACCGGCCCGCGCATCCGCGCCGGTGTCACCTACGTGGTGGTGTCCGTGGTTTCCTCAGTGCTGTTCCTGATCTCCATCGCCATGGTCTACGGGGCCACCGGAACCGTGAACATGGCCGATCTCGCCATCAAACTCGCGGACCTGGACGAGGGGACCCGGACCTTGCTGCACGTCATGCTGCTGGTGGCGTTCGGCATCAAGGCCGCTGTGTTCCCGCTGTCCTTCTGGCTGCCTGACTCTTATCCCACCGCGCCTGCACCGGTAACCGCCGTGTTCGCGGGCCTGCTGACCAAGGTCGGCGTGTACGCGATGGTCCGCACCGAAACCCTGCTGTTTCCCGGTGACAGTCTGAACACGCCCTTGATGATCGCGGCGTTACTGACCATGGTGGTGGGAATCCTGGGTGCACTGGCCCAGAGCGACATCAAACGACTGCTGTCCTTCACCCTGGTCAGCCACATCGGCTACATGGTCTTCGGCCTGGCGATGTCATCGGTGGCCGGGCTGGGCGCCGCTGTCTTCTATGTGGCCCACCACATCACCATCCAGACCAGCCTCTTCCTGGTCACAGGGCTCATCGAACGCCGCGGCGGCAGTTCCTCCGTGGACCGGCTGGCGGGCCTGGCCAAGTTGTCGCCCGTGCTGGCCATCCTGTTCTTTGTGCCCGCCATGAACCTTGCCGGCATCCCGCCGTTCTCCGGATTCCTGGGCAAAGTGGGCCTGATCCAGGCCGGTATCGAACTGGGCACCCCGCTGGCCTACGCCCTGGTGATCGGCGGAGTGGTGACCAGCCTCCTGACGCTCCTGGCCGTGGCCCGGGTCTGGAACCGCGCGTTCTGGCGCAAGCCCTCCGACGCCGAGTACCCGGACCCCGTGCTGCTGGCCGCGCCTGAGGATTCGGACACCGGCAGCAGGGCCGGCCGCACCAACGTCACGCTGCTGCCCCGGACAATGGTTGGCCCCACCGTGGGCCTGGTGCTGCTCGGCGTTTCGCTCACCGTCTTCGCCGGCCCGCTCTTCGGTGTTGCCGACCATGCCGCCCAGGAAATGCTTGACCGCACCTCATATATCCAAGCGGTGTTGGGCGAGGACGCGCCTGTACCGCCGCTGGCACTGAAGGCCGGAGGCGGAAAATGAGCCGCCGTCGGATTTCCCTGAGGCAGGAACTTCCCCTGCTCGTGTGGCTCGTCATCGTCTGGGGCGCGCTGTGGCAGGACTTCAGCCCCGGCAACCTGCTCTTCGGTACGTTGTTGGCCGTGCTGGTGGCGCGGATGTTCTATCTGCCTCCGGTGGAACTGAGCGGCCGGTTCAACATCCTCCACGCCGTCCCGTTCGCCGTGCGGTTCATGGGAAAGGTGGTGGCCGCCAGCATCGACGTCATGTACCTGGCCGCGGTCCGCGGACCGCGGGTGATCAGCGCCGTCGTCGCCGTCCAGCTCCGCAGCCACCAGGACCTCATGGTCACTGCCACAGGGCACGTCATTTCGCTGATCCCCGGTTCCCTGGTGGTGGAAGTGGACCGTTCCACCTCCACCCTGTACCTCCATGCGCTCAACATCAGCACCCCTGAAGGTGTGGAGAAACTGCGCCAGGAAGTGCGGAGCATCGAGGCAGGCCTGATCCGCATCATGGGCACGCCGGCAGAACTCGAAACGATCCGGCAGGAGGCCGCAGCATGATGCAGACCGTCCTGGCTGTCACCGCAGTCATTCTTTCGCTGGCGGCCGCAGGAGCCATCATCAGGATTGCCCGCGGGCCATCGCTGCTGGACCGGGTGCTGGCCTCGGACGTCCTGCTGGCCATCCTGGGCGCGGCGTTGTGCGTCGACATGGCCGTCAACCGGCACCTGAACAACCTGATGCTGCTGGTGGCGCTGTCGATCGTCGGCTTCGTCGGCTCGGCCACGGTGGCGCGTTTCGTGGCCGGCCGGCGGGAGCAGCCCAATGAATCCTGAAGCCATTCCGGTGGACATCATCATCGACACCGTATCCGCCGTGTTCATGGTGGTGGGTGCCCTGATGTCCCTTGCCGCCGCCGTCGGCCTGCTCCGCTTCCCGGACCTGCTCAGCCGCATGCACGCGGCCACGAAGCCGCAGGTCCTGGGCCTTTTCCTGCTGCTGGCGTCCATCGGCCTGCAGATGCGCACCTTGTGGGTGTGGCCGGTGCTGCTGGTGGCGTGGATCTTCCAGCTCCTGACGGTGCCGGTGTCCGCGCACATGGTTGGCCGCGCCGGGTACCGCACCAAGCACCTGCACCGTGAGCTGCTCAGCTCCGATGAGCTGGAAGCCGTGGTTCAGAAGGCGGCACAGACCGCCCGGGACGAAGCGTCCGACGCCGGCCGTCCGGACTGATTAAGGGCGGCCGGCCTTCCCGCCCGTGCCGGACAGACCGGCCGTTCCGCCGGCGCGGGACAGCCCCCGGCCTTCCCGCCGGTGCCGGACAGCCTGCTAGACGATGTCCTGGGACTTGGCGAAGCGGGTGATGGCGCGCTGGGTGCCGCGGTTGGCGAGCACCTGGATGACGGTGCTGACCGAGGCCGAGATGAGCGCGAAGGTCAGGGCTGACCGCAGTGTGGTGGGAGTGTCCTCGTGCTTGCCGGTGGGCGGCTTGCGCCCCGTGGACTTCTCCCACACGGCGTTGACTACCTTGGTGCCGAGGAAGCCGGCGCCGAGGCTGACCCCGGTGCCAAGCAGCTTGATGAAAAGGTTCATTCGTGTGACTCCTAGCGGGCGAAAAACGGACTGACCTTAGCCTAACCGCATGGACGCCAGGATCTCCCGCAGCGCTTCCACCACAAGGTCGTGGTCCTCCTGCTGGGGCAGGCCCGAAACCGTCACCGTGGCCACAGCGCCGACGCCGGTGACATAGACAGGGAAGCAGCCGCCGTGGGCCGCGTACATGGACTCGTCATACCAGCCCTGGTCCTCGATCCGGCCGCCCCGCAGCCGGGCGCGCAACCCCACCTGCAGCGAGGGGATCTCATACCGTGCCGCAGTGCGCTGCTTGGCCCGCACCCAGTGCTCGTTGTCCGGCGTGGCGCCTTCCAGCGCCACGTGGAACAGGACCTGGTCCGCCCTGGAAATGTCGATGGCGATGGGCAGCTTGCGGCTCTTGCCAAGCTCCACCAGCAGCAGCCCCAGGTTCAGCGCATCATCCTTGGTGAAACGCGGAAACTGCAACTCGCTGACCTCGGCGTCGATCCGGGCTGTCAGGGCTTCGAGGGCGGCGCGGGGCTGGTCCTCGCCCGAGTCGGGATCGAAGGCTGTAACGGGGGACGATTCGGAGGTCATGGCCCACAATCTACCCCGCCGGCGGTGTAAACTGGACCACGCCCAACAGGGCAGATTTATTTACGACAGGGGAGCGCCGCCGTCGGACATCACTGGCATTGCCAGGGAACCGTAGGTGGGCGCTGAGAGTGCGGACAGCCGCAGACCCTCGAACCTGATCCGGTTAGTACCGGCGCAAGGGAGTCGAGTTCTCGAAGTGTCCGGCAGCGGCGGCAGCGCCGCTTGCCGGGTGCACTTTCCCCTCCTGTTCCTCAGGAGGACCAATGACAACTGCAGCATTCAACAAGACAACCAATACCTGGCGCGTCGTAGACATTGTGGTGGCCGCGCTTATCGCGATCGCCGGCGGCGTGATTTTCTGGGCGTGGTCACAGGGCGCCGGCATCGTTTCCGCACCGATGAACGCCGTCTACCCCCCGCTGACCGGCCTGCTGGCCGGCGGCTGGATGATCCCCGCGGTGCTGGGCATGCTCATCATCCGCAAGCCAGGCGCAGCCCTCTTCTGCGAAACCGTCGCCGCCACCGGTGAGCTCATTATGGGCTCGCAGTACGGTGCCACGGTGCTGATTTCCGGGGTTCTTCAGGGCCTGGGCGCCGAGCTGGTGTTCTTCCTGCTCGTGTACGGCAAGTTCAGGTTCGGCTCCTTCCTGCGCCAGAAGTACAACCTCATCGCGGCCTTGCTGGCCGGTGCAGGTGCCGGACTGTTCTGCGGCCTGAACGACTCCTTCCTCCCCTGGGGCTGGAACATCGCCTACGAACCCGGTGACAAGCTCGCCTACATCGTGTTCTGCACCATTTCCGGCGCAGTGATTGCCGGCGCCCTGTCCTGGATCGCAACCCGCGGCCTGGCCCGGACCGGTGTGCTGAGCTCCTTCGCGTCGCGGAAGGCAGCTTCGGAGCCTGCCTTCAGCTGATGACCGCTTCCGACGCCGGCACCGCGGAGGTCCGCCCGGCCGCGGTGTCCGCGCGCGGCTGGGGCTGGCGGCACGCCGGCCGCTCCGCCCCCGCCGTCCAGGGGCTCGACCTGGAGATCGGTCCAGGCGAGCGGGTGCTCCTGCTGGGCCCCTCCGGCGCGGGCAAATCCACGCTGCTGCACGCCCTCGCCGGGGTGCTGGGGGACGAGGGTGACGACGCCGACGAGACCGGTTCGCTGCTGATCGACGGCGTTGTTCCCCGCGGCCAGCGCGGCCGTTCCGGGTTGATGCAGCAGGACCCGGAAACGCAGGTGGTCCTTTCCCGGCTCGGTGACGACGTCGCCTTCGGCGCCGAGAACCTGGCCGTTCCGCGGGACGAGATCTGGCGGCGGGTCCACGAGGCGCTCGACGACGTCGGGCTGCGTAGTGCCGCGGGTGAAGCCGGTGCCGCCGGCACGCGGGGTTCCGCCGGGCTCCCGCTGGACCACCCGACGTCGGCCCTGTCCGGCGGGCAGAAGCAGCGGCTGGCTCTGGCGGGCATCCTCGCGATGCGGCCCGGGCTGATCCTGCTCGACGAACCGACGGCCAACCTCGACCCTGACGGCGTGTTTGAGGTCCGCGACGCCGTGGGCCGCTGCCTGGACAAAACCGGTGCAACGCTGGTGGTGGTGGAACACCGGGTGTCCGTCTGGAAAGACCTGGTGGACCGGATCGTGGTCCTGCAGCCCGGCTCGGCCAACGGTTCGGCGGTCCTGCTGGACGGCCCCCCGGACCAGGTGCTGGCAGCGGCGCGGGACATGCTGATCGCGGCAGGAGTCTGGGTGCCGGGGTATGTTCCGGCAACCCGAAGCCGCACCTCCGCCGGTTCCGGCGACCTCCTGCTGGCCGCCGAAAACCTGGCTGTCTCCCGCGGGCGTCCGCTCCGCCGTGGCTTCAGAACCATCCCCCCGGTGGCGGTCCAGGCCGGGGTGGCGGCACAGGTCCGGGAAGGCAAGGCATTGACGGTGACGGGCCCCAACGGCGCCGGAAAGTCCACTTTCGCCCTGACGCTCGCCGGACTGCTTGAACCGGTGCACGGTAAGGTGTCCGCCGCGGTCGACCTGAGCGCGGGGGCAGGAATTGATCCCTTCAAGTGGAAAGCCAACCAACTGATTTCACGCATCGGAACGGTCTTCCAGGAGCCCGAGCACCAGTTCGTCACCGGCCGGGTGCTGGACGAGCTGATGTTCGGTCCCCGCCACCTGGGCCACGGGGAGGAACGGGTGGATGACCTGCTCGAACGGCTCCGCCTGACGCACCTGGTGGACGCCAATCCGTACACGCTCTCGGGCGGCGAAAAACGGCGGCTCTCGGTGGCCACGGTCCTGGCGGCCCACCCGAAGGTGCTGGTGCTTGACGAACCGACGTTCGGCCAGGATGCCAACACCTGGGCGGAACTCGCGTCTTTCCTGTCTGAACTGCTCGATGCCGGAACCGCGGTGGTCTCGGTGACCCACGACCAGGAGTTCAGTGCGGTCCTGGGCGGCACCGGACTGCACCTTGGCCCGGCGTCGCTGGGCGAGGCGCGCCTGGAAGCCGGTGCCCCGTGAGGGCGGCACTGAACCTGGGCGGAAACCACGCCCTCCTCACCCGGGCAAACCCGCTGGCAAAATTCGCGGCCGTCTTCCTGGTCACCCTGGTGCTGGCCCTCTCCATTGACTGGGTGTCTGCCACTACGGCGCTGCTGGCAGAGTTCGCGCTTTTTCCCCTGGCCGGCCTGACGCTCGGGCTCCTGTGGCAGCGGGCCTGGCCGCTCATCCTCGCGGCGGCCCTGGGCGGCTGGAGCACCGCGATCGTGGCGGCGGACAGCGGAACTGTACTGCTCGACGTCGGGATCTGGTCCATCAGCGAAGGGTCACTGCAGCTGGGGCTTGGCTTTGTGCTCCGCGGGCTGGCGATCGCACTGCCCGCCATCCTGCTGATGAGCTGCACGGACCCCACCGATCTCGCCGATGCCCTGGCCCAGAAGGCCAGGCTGCCGCACCGTTTTGTGCTTGGCACCCTGGCCGCGATGCGGCTTGTGGGGCTGATGGCTGAGGAATGGCAGACCATCGGCATGGCGCGCCGTGCCCGTGGAGTGGGCTCGCACGGAAGTCCCCTCCATCGGCTGCGCGCTACGCTGGGCCAGAGTTTCGGCCTGCTGGTCCAGGCCATCCGGCGTGCCTCCAGGCTGGCCGTCACCATGGAAGCCCGGGGTTTTGGCAGCGGGCAAAGAACATGGGCACGGGAGTCCACGTACTCCCTTTTGGATGTCTGGGTTTTGCTGGGCGGGGTCCTGATCGCGGCGGCGGCTGTTGTTTCAGCCGCCGGCCTGGGAACCTGGAACTTCGTCTGGCGCTGAACTGCACGGGTAGTCATAATCGAAGCCGCGTGACACAAATTGGGTCAGGGCCACGTCACCGCCCGGGGTCAACGGGTCGCGTGAGCAGTTGGCCTCCGCCCCTGATGCCGAGAGTGCGCCCGCGAGCCAGGTGGGCAGGTCATAAAGGTTGCTGGAGTCTGTTACCGGCCCCACGATCTGCCGCCACTGATAGCTCGAGGAGTAGATGCCGACGTCGGCCTGGATGCTGTGGAAGAAGGCCGTCATGCCTTCCAGGACGGCGCGGTTGGAGTTCCTGTCGGTTGACCAGCTGTTGCCGATTTCCACATCGAGCCACCACAAGTACTCATCCGGGCCTGTGATGCCACGGATGTAGGCGTCATCAAAGGCCTTGGCGTAGCCGTACATGTAAGCGCAGGCTGCACCCACGTCCTGGTCCTTGCACGTACCGTACGGGTTGGGAACTGAACTGCCCACCGGGTAGTCGTTGCTGACGGGCCACCATGAACCGGCGTGGCCGGGGTTGGCGGTGTTGACGTACAGCGCAACTGAAGGCTGGCTGGTCAGGTTCACGCTAATGGCCTGCGCCCAGCGGAGCTGTTCCGGGAGGCAGGGGTTGGTGCTGTTTGCCAGGCCGTTGTTCACACCCACGATCCCGAACGCCGGATCGGCCGGCAGCGTCTTCCTGCACTGCGGCCAGGAAATATCGTTGCCCAGGACCCGGCCGGTTGAATCGTCGGGTGGCGGTGCGGCGCTGGCCGCAGGAGCCACGGCCAGGCCCAGTACGGCCAAGAGCAGGCTCAGCGCTGCAAGCATGGCCACGCGGCAGGTTCCGGCTGGCTGCTCGTCCAACGCGGGCTGGTGCAACGCTGGCTCGTCCACCGCGGGCTGGGGCAACGCGGGCTCGTGCATCGCGGACCTCCACTGTCGCCGGCGACGCCGTGGCCGCACGTGAGGCGGGGTGCCCGTGAAGCCGGTATTTTCAGTCTCCCCCGCGGCGCAGGCGGGGTCAAGGAAAAGCGCCGGACATGGCGGATATCGCATGAAACGGATAATCTGTGAGGATTCTCGCTGAAATGCTCCAAATTTGGCCGGCAATAACTCACTTGTGATATTTTCGGTGTATGACTCAGGAAGCCGCCGAACACATTGCCGCCACCCTCAGGGACACCCGCACTGAGAAGGGCTGGACCCAGGGACAGCTCGCGGCCGCGCTGGGAACCAGCCAGAGCGCTATCGCCCGGATGGAGCAGGGAAAGCAAAATCTCAGCCTCAAAATGATCCAGCGGCTCGAAACCATCTTTGGCCGCAGCATCGTCAACGTCGGCAGGCCGCAGATGACGCACCTGCGGATCGAAGGCGGCCGGACGCTGTCCGGCGCGGTGGACGTCAACAGCAGCAAGAATGCGGGTGTGGCGCTCCTGTGCGCCAGCCTGATCAACCGTGGCACCACCGTGCTGCGCCGCCTCGCCCGGATCGAGGAGGTCAACCGGATCGTCGAAGTGCTGACCAGCATCGGCGTCGAATGCACCTGGCTTAATGACACCGACCTCCAGCTGCGCCGGCCCGCCGAACTCAACCTGGGCGCCATGGACGTTGAGGCCGCCCGCCGCACCCGCAGCGTGCTCATGCTCCTCGGTCCGCTGCTGGATGAAGCGAGTCAATACCGGCTCCCGTATGCCGGCGGCTGCGACCTTGGCACCCGCTCCGTGGAGCCGCACATGCAGGCGTTGCGCCAGTTCGGGCTGTCGGTTGAAGCCACTGCCGGGTTCTACACCGTGCAGGCTCCGAAACCTGACACGCAGGACCGCTCGTTCGTCCTGTCCGAACGCGGCGACACTGTCACGGAGAACGCCATCATGGCTGCGGCCCACCGCGAAGGTACTACGGTCATCCGCAATGCCAGCCCCAACTACATGGTGCAGGACCTGTGCTTTTACCTCCAGATGCTGGGTGTGACGATCGACGGCGTGGGCACCACCACGCTGAAGATCACCGGGCAGCGGCACGTCGACGTCGACATCGAGTATTTCCCGTCCGAGGATCCCATTGAAGCGATGAGCCTTATTACCGCCGGCATCGTCACCAACTCCGAGGTGACCATCCGGCGCGTACCCATCGAGTTCATGGAGATCGAGCTGGCCACGCTGGAGCAGATGGGCCAGCAGCTGGAGGTTTCCGGGGAATACATGGCCCGCAACGGCCGTACCCGGCTGGTGGATGTGACCACCAAACCCTCCGAGCTGCGGGCGCCGGAAGACAAGATCCACCCCATGCCGTTCCCCGGCCTGAATATCGACAACCTTCCGTTCTTCGCGGTCATCGCGGCGAACGCGCATGGCCAGACCATGATCCACGACTGGGTCTATGAGAACCGGGCCATCTACCTCACGGAACTGAACAAGCTCGGCGCCCAGGTGCAGCTGCTGGACCCGCACCGGATCTACGTTAACGGCCCCACGAAGTGGCGTGCCGCCGAGGTGGGCTGTCCGCCGGCCCTCCGCCCGGCCGCCTGCCTGCTGCTTGCCATGCTGGCTGCCCGCGGGGTTTCGGAGCTGCGTAACATCTACGTGATCGAGCGGGGCTACGAGGATCTGGCCGAACGGCTCAACACCATCGGCGCCAAGGTGGAGTACTTCCAGGATTAGCGTTTCGTCATGATGGGCCGTAACCCGGCTAACCGGGAGGCGGTTGAAGCACAATATAGTCATGCGAACATTCGGCGTCGAGGAAGAACTCCTGATCGTTGATCCGGAGACGGGGGAGCCGCTTGCCCTGGCGGATGCCCTGCTTTCCGGCCGGCGGCTTGCTGCTGATGATGCTCCGGAGGATCCCCAGGTCCCGGGAGCCAAGGACAACACCGGTTACGACGACGGCGAGATGGGCCTGAGTGCCGAGCTCAAGCTTGAGCAGATCGAGACCCAGACGCGCCCGTGCCTGGAGTATGCCGAGCTGTTGCCGCAGATCCGGGCCGGCCGATTGCTCGCGGACGAGGCCGCGCGGAAACATGGCGCACGGGTGGCTGCGCTGGCGACGTCCCCGCTGGCGTCCACCAGCCACACCACCCCGGACGCGCGCTACGCGCGCATGCTGGAGCGGTTTGGCCTGACGGCGCAGGAGCAGCTGACCTGCGGCTTCCACGTTCACACCTTCATCGAATCGCCCGAGGAGGGCGTTGCCGTCCTGGACCGGATCCGGGACAAGCTGGCCGTCCTCACCGCCCTGAGCGCGAACTCGCCGTTCTGGAACGGGATGCACACGGGGTTTGAAAGCTACCGCACCCAGGCGTGGAACCGGTGGCCGACGTCCGGACCGGCCGGCATTTACAGCACCTACTCCGCCTACCGCCGCGTGGTGACGCGGCTGCTGGACAGCGGCGTGATGCTGGATGAAGGCATGCTCTACTTCGATGCCCGGCTGTCCCGCAACCACCCCACTGTCGAGGTCCGGGTGGCCGATGTCTGCCTCCGCGCGGAAGACGCCGCCCTGATCGCCGTACTGGTACGGGCCCTCGTGGAGTCGGCCAGCCGCGAATGGCGCGAGGGCGTCGATCCGGCGCCGGTCCCCACGGTGCTGCTGCGGATGGCGGCCTGGCAGGCGAGCAGCAGCGGGCTCAGTGGAGAGCTGCTGGATTTTGGCACCTTCCGGCCGGCGCCCGCCGTGGACGTGGTGCGGTCCCTGGTGGATTACCTGGCTCCGGTGCTCGAGGAGCAGGGGGAGCTGGCTCTGGCCAGGCAGGGCGTCGAGGACATTATTGCCCGGGGCACCGGCTCCACTGAACAGCGCCGGGCGCGGGATTCGGCGTTGGAACACTCAGCGCCCGACGACGGCGGGATGGGCGCCGTCGTCGCTCACGCCGTCGGCGTCACCATGCGCGGGACTTCCGGGCTTCCGGAAGAAAACGAGGCCCCCGAACTGCTCAGGGTCCGCCAGGCCTAGGTGTCCGGCTCGTCCCCAGCGGGAACGGCGAATTCCTCATAGCGCATGAGCTGTGCACCCACCGCACCCTCGACCAGGTAGAACACAAACGGCGGGATGTCCTTCGCCCCCGCCAGGATGGCAGCGAAAACCGGGGCGCTCGCGGCCGCTGTCATGCCGCTCCACGGCTTCAAGGGCGAAAGCAGAAGCCCCGCGCCCAGGGCGCCGAGTGCACCCACGTGCAGTCCCGAGTACGACAGGAACGGCCAGCTTGGGCCTCGCCGGTAGGCAAATTTTTCGAGGTTTGCGGCGCGGTCAGCCAAGGCCACGACAAACAAGGGCGCGCCCGCAACCAGTGCGGCCGCCGCACCCGAGGCGAGGGTCTTCGACGGGCCGGACCGGATGGCCTGGGCGAACCGGACGAATCCGATGGGCACGGCCATGGTGCCGGCGGCGGCAAGAAACTGGCCAATAATCCAAGGGCCCCGGCTCCGCTGGAGCATCGCCAGCCTGGCTTCAGGGTCCTTGGTGGCGTGCACCATTCCCACGAATGAAATTCCGAGCCCCCAGCAGGTGCTGGCGGCGACGATCACTGCTCCGGCCTTTCGATAGGGCCTGCTGCCCCGCACTGCTTGTTCCCCAGTCATGGCTGGCTCCCGGTCCGGCGGATGCGATGGCCCAGCAACACCGCGGTTGTGACCATGAAATTACGCCGCGCGGCCGCGGCGGTCAACAGCGCGGAGGAATGAACAGCGGAGGCGTGAATAACAGGTGCGGGCAAATCGGGACAGTCTCACGCGCCCATTGCCAGACGCGCGCCCAGTGTCAGCATGACGACGGCGACTAGGCCGTCAAGAATGCGCCAGGACGAAGGCCGCGCGAAGAACGGACGCAGGACCCGCGCCCCGAAACCCAAGGCACAAAACCATCCCAGGCTGGCCGCCATAGCACCGGCGCCGAACCACCACCGCAACTCCTGCGCCTGCTGGTTGGCCACGGACCCGAGCAGCAGCACGGTGTCCAGATAGACGTGCGGGTTGAGCCAGGTCAGGGCCAGCACGGTAGAGATGGCCGCTCCGGCGCGGAGGGCGGGTTCCTTGCCGGCGGCCGTCAGTGCCCCGGGCCGGATTGCCCGCCTGGCCGCCAGTACGCCATAACCAACGAGGAACGCGGCCCCCGCGTACCGCGCCACGTTCATCATCACCGGACTCGCCTCCATCAGTGCACCGACCCCCGTAATGCCTGCGGCAATAAGCGCCGCGTCGGAGACGCTGCAGACAAGGACGACGGCGGCGACGTGCTCACCGCGGATGCCCTGCCGCAGGACAAAGGCATTCTGGCTGCCGATGGCCACGATGAGGGCCAGGCTGGTGCCGAAGCCGAGTGCGACAGCGGGGAGGAGCGCCGTAAGTTCCATGCTTTCCAACGTAGGGCCGCGCGTATGATTACTCCAGCTAATGATTTTTAGGTCTATTAAGGAATGCTAATGGCTGTGGCGTTTGCTTCATGAAGACCTTCCAGTTCGAGCAGCTCCGAACCTTCGCAGCGGTGGTGGACGCAGGCACCCTGGAGGCGGCTGCCCGCAGCCTTCACGTCACACCGTCGGCCGTCTCCCAGCGGCTCAAGGCGATGGAGGATGCCGCCGGGCAGGTCCTGCTGCAGCGCACCAACCCTGCCAGTCCCACGCCCGCCGGAGAGGCAGTCCTGCGGTATGCCCGGCAGGTCCGTCAGCTGGAGTGGGATGCCAGGCAGGAGCTCGGGGGCAGCGGGGCCGGGCAAAGCCAGCCCATCCCGTTGGTGGTGAACGCCGACTCACTCTCCACGTGGTTCATGCCTGCGCTGGCGGGCCTGCCCCCGGGTCTCGGTGCATGCTTTGAACTTCACCGCGAGGACGAGCAGCATTCCACTCAGCTGCTCCGGACCGGCTTGGTGATGGCCGCGGTGACCGCCACCCCGGAAGCGGTTCAGGGCTGCAGGGTGGAACCTCTGGGTGCCCTGAGATACCGGGCAGTGGCAAGCCCCGGGTACATCGGCCGCTGGTGGCCCGATGGGCCGGAACTCGTAGCGGGCAGCCGGGTGCCGGTGGTGGACTTTGACCGCAAGGACAACCTGCAGGACCGGTTCTTCAGGACGGTGACCGGTGCAGGCCTCGCCGCGCCCCGGCACTACGTTCCGTCCTCGGCCGAGTTCGCGCAGGCCATCCGGCTGGGACTGGGATGGGGGCTGCTGCCGGAGCAGCAGTGCCTGGCCGACGTTCGGCGCGGGGACCTCGTGGAGCTGGCGCCGGAACAGCCCGTTGACGTGTCCCTGTACTGGCAGCGGTGGAAGATCGATTCACCCGTACTGAACGAGCTGACCGCGGCAGTCCGGAAAACGGCGTCCGGGCAGCTGCGCCAGCCTTGATCGTGACCGCTGCCCAAAACGAAGGATGCGTCCGGCCAGATGCCCGTGCCATACTGGCGGCCGTGACGTCGTCGTATTCGTTCCGGGCCGGATTGTGGCTCTATCCCGGCGAGGCCGGGTGGCATTTTGTGACCGTTCCCCCGGATGTGGCGGAGGACATCCGGGAACAGGGTACTGCTTTCCGGAAGGCCTTCGGATCGGTCAAGGTCACGGCGGAAATCTCCGGGCACACCTGGCAGACCTCGGTCTTCCCCGACAGTAAAAGCGGCTCCTTCCTGCTCCCGGTCAAGAAGGACGTCAGAGCAGCCGCCCACGTCAGCGCCGGGGACGAAGTGGACGTCCGGCTCACCGTCCTTGGCGACGGGTAGGACGGTTCTCCCGCGCCGGGCCATTTCTCCGGGCGTGAACCATTTCATTTGGCCCGGCCGCTGAATAGGATTGGCAAACGGCGCGTCGAGGTACGCATCGACTACGAGGGGGACGATGCATGGAACACCCGACGCGACGCAGCGCGCTGCTTGGACTTGGGCTGGCCGCTGTCAGCGTCGGCTTGGGGGCAACTGCGGCAGCCGCAGCCCCGGCCCCTGCCGTGACCCCCACACCCTCCGCCGGTGCGCCCGGCAGCAGTGTGACGCTCAGCGGATCCGGGTTTCCCCGCTCGTCCGCGGGCACCGTGACGGGCGGCTCGGCGCCAGTAGCCTTTCAGACCAGCAAGACCGGGACGTTCAGCGCGGTGGCCACCATAGCGGCAACCGCTCAGGGCACTGTGGCGCTGACGGCGGCTGCCGGCAGGACTTCTGTCACCACGACGTTCGCCGTCCTCGCAGGGGTCCCGCCTGTCAGCGCAGCGTTTCTTCGCTTCGGCGTCGCCACACCCGGCGGGGCTGCGGCAGACACTGAGCTTGACGCCGTGGCGGGACTGGTGGGGGAAAGCCCTGGCATCGTCCTGTCCTACAAGGACTTCCGGCAGGCCCCGCCGGTTTCTGAACTGGAATCGGTGGTGCAGCGCGGTGCGGTGCCGCTGGTCACCTGGGAACCCTGGATCGCGGGCGCCGGCGTAACCCAGCCCGCCTACGCGCTGGCCCGCATCACCGCGGGCGACTTCGACCCGTACATCAGCCAGTGGGCGGCAGCGCTTGCGTCCTGGGGCAAGCCGCTGATGCTCCGGTTTGCCCACGAAATGAACGGCAACTGGTACCCGTGGTCTGAAGCGGTCAACGGCAACAGTCCCGGGGACTACGTCCAGGCATGGCGGCACGTGTACGGCCTCTTCAGCGCGGCCGGTGCAACCAACGTCAACTGGGTATGGGCGCCCAACGGAGGCGGATCGGTTGAAACTTCCGTGCTGTATCCGGGAGATGCGTATGTGGATACCGTGGGCCTGGACGCCTACAACTGGGGCACCACCCAGGTGTGGAGTTCCTGGCAGCTGCCCGCCGCCGTGTTCGGCCCCTACCTGGCGGAGCTCCGGACGATCGCCCCAGGCAAGCAGATCATCATCACCGAGACAGCGAGCACCGAAACCGGTGGCAGCAAGCCGGACTGGAACACCGCGCTGGTCTCCTATCTGGGGACCCAGCCGGACGTCTCCGGTTTCGTCTGGTTCAACCTGAACAAGGAGACCGACTGGCGGATCAACAGCAGCGCCGCCTCAGCGTCTGCCCTCTCCTCAGCTCTGGCCGCCCGCCGCTAAGTCGGCCTATCAGATCTGCTTGAGCGCCTGCTCCAGGTCGCCGATGAGGTCGTCCACGTCCTCCAGGCCAACCGAAAGCCGCACCACGCCGTCGCTGAGCCCGATCGCCGCCCGGCCTTCCGGGCCCATGGCGCGGTGGGTGGTGGTGGCCGGATGGGTGATCAGGGACTTGGCATCGCCCAGGTTGTTGGAGATATCGATGATCCGCAGCCCGTCCAGCAGCGCAAAGGCGGCGTCCTTGCCCGAGCGGCCGCCCGTCGTCGCAAGTTCCAGTGTGAGAACGGTGCCACCGGCCTTCATCTGCTTGGCGGCCAGCTCGTACTGCGGGTGCGACTTCAGCAGGGGGTATTTGACCCAGCTGACGGCGGGCTGCTGTTCGAGCCATTCGGCGAGCCGCAGCGCGGACGCGGACGAGTGGTTCACGCGCAGCGCCATGGTTTCCAGGCCCTTTGTGAGAACCCAGGCGTTGAACGCGGACAGCGCGGGTCCTGTGTGGCGCATCAGTTGCTTGACCGGACCGTCGATGAATTCCTTGGTGCCCAGGATGGCCCCGCCCAGCACCCGGCCCTGGCCGTCGATGTGCTTGGTACCGGAGTAGACAATCACGTCCGCGCCGAACTGGCCGCAGCGCTGCAGCAGGGGAGTGGCAAAGACGTTGTCCACGACGACGGTGGCCCCGGCGGCGTGCGCCAGTTCGCTGACCGCGGCGATGTCCACGATTTCCTGCATCGGATTGGACGGCGATTCAAAGAAGACCGCCGTGGTGGGCCCGGACAGCGCGTCGCGCCACTGATCGAGGTCCGGTCCGTCCACAAAGACCGTCTCCACGCCCCAGCGCGGCAGGATTTCGTTGAGGATCACAAAGCAGGAGCCGAACAGTGACCGGGCGGCCACCACGCGGTCCCCGGCTGCCAGCAACGCACCCAGGGCGGTGAAGACAGCTGACATGCCTGACGCCGTCGCAAAGCACGCCTCCGTACCCTCCAGCAGGCGGAGGCGTTCCTGGAACGTGGCAACGGATGGGTTGCCGTAGCGGGAGTAGACGAAGCGTTCGTCCTCACCCGTGAAGGCGCGCTCGGCTGCGGCGGCGGACTCGTAAACGAAGCCCGAGTTCAGGAACACCGGCTCGGTGGTCTCCTGGAAGTTGGTACGGTCCAGGCCGCCGCGGACCGCCTGGGTGTCAGGGCTCCAGCCGGCGGCATCTTTGTTGAAGGTCACTTAGTTGCTTCCGAGGTTGGTGGGCAGGCCGCGGTTCTTCCAGCCGTTGACTGTGCGCTCGCCGTAGCGGTCAGGCTCGCCTTCGAAACCCTCCAGGATGTTGAAGGAGGTGAAGCCGGCCTGCGTGGCGGCGATGGCGGCAGCGATGGACCGCTGGCCGGAGCGGCAGAGGAAAACGAGTTCGGTGGTTGAGTCCTCGGGGGCCTGTTGGGTCAGGTCGGTGAGGAAATCCGGGTTGGGGATCCCGCCCGGGAACGTCCACTGGATGAACAGGGGGTCGTTGTCAGTGGCTTTGGTGTCCGGGATGCCGATGTGCGCCCACTCGCCCTCGGTGCGGACGTCCACCAGGATGGCGCCCTGCTCCAGCTTGGCCCACGCTTCCTCCGGGGTGAGGTCTCCGGCGTAGCTCATGCGTGGCCCTCGCCGTCGAAATCGAGGTCTTCCACAGCGGTGGCGACGGCGGCATCCGCGCTGGCGATGGCTGCCGGGAGGATGAGTGCCTGGGCAACGATCACGCTGCTGCCGTTGAAGGTCGCGGCCGGGCTGCCGTGCAGGACATACCCTTCGGCCAGGGCGGTGGAAATCCGTTCACAGAAGGCCTTGTCATCCGGCCCCGTGATGAGCCGGTACGACAGTTTTTCTTCAGGGGCAGGGGCGTCAGACACGACAGAACTCCTTCTTTCACGCTTGCAGCTCGAATGGGTCGATATGCCGAGTATTCACCTGAGGCACCCCGCCGCGAAAGGGAGGGTTGCCGACCGGCCAGTCAGGGCTTGGCGCCGGTTCTCATTACTCCCCAAAAACGTAACATCCGGCCCGCCCGGCCGCACCGCCGCGGTCGTCATGTTCCGTAACCAACACGGAGGTTTCGTCACCAGGACCGGACTTTCGTAACCGGCGCGTGCTTCTCCCCTGGCCAGCCGGGCGGGACAATCAGGTCATGGGGGACAGCGGCGGGAAAAGCGGCAGCAAGCAAGGGGCGAAAGGTGCCGGGGCCCGGTTGGTCGCCACGGCACTGTGCGGCGCTTCGATCCTGGCGGCCCTGGCGGGCCTGGCCGGCTGCCGGGACGCAGCGGGTCCGCCGCCTTGCATGCCGCCGGCGTACAGCGTCACGCCTGCCGAAGCCCGCCCCGGAGACCGGGTCACGGTCAGCGCGCAGGACGCAACGTGCGATGCGCGCTACGGTGCGGACGCCAAAGTCCAGGTAACGGTCCGGGACGCTGCCGGAATCAACATCCTGGAGGAACTTGCCCCCATGACCGACGACGGCGGTTTCACTTTCGTGTTCACTGTCCCCGCGGGAATGGCCGCGGGGGAGGCCGGGGTCACCGCCTACCCGTACGCCTTGGACTGGTGCGACGACACAGGGGTCAACAACAGGGCGGCGTCCGGACCGGAGACCCTAATCCGGGTCTCGTGTGCGGAGCGACTGGTCCCGCTGGTTATCCTGGCCGGCTAAGGTCCTGGCCGGCTAAGGCTGATCGGTGTGGCCGGCCAAGCCGGAGCCCGCACGGCAGTCCGCATCTGCCGGGGACCGATAGAGTTTGCGCAGGTGGCACCGGCCGCCATCACTGAAAAGCCGTCCTGGGGGAGGGTCCACACCCGCATGCCAACAGCCACCGTACCCAGGCGTGTGCCGGCGCCGGCCGCCTCCGGACTCCGCAGCCCGCTGCCCGCAGCGCTCCTTGCCGCCCTCCTCCTCCTGTTCAGCCTCCTGTCCAGCCTCCTGCCGGCCGGTGCTGCCGCGGCCGCCGAACCAGAGCCGGCCCCGGAGCCGGGCAAGCCCCTGCTGGGAGCTGTCCTCGAGTGGGGTCAGGACTCCGCCGGGTCCTTTGCCGAACGGCTGGGGGCCACCCCCGCGGTCTTAGGCCATGACATCTCCATCCCTTTCCGGACCGCCGAGGCCGCCAACCTCCGGCAGTTTCTGGACCAGGCTTCAGCCGTTGGCTCCCACGCAATATTCACCGTCAAGCCCACCGTTCCGCTCGAACAGATCGATGCGGCGGCGGCCCGGGCGTTCGTGGCCGAGGTGGCCCGCATTTCGGCCGGCTTCCAGGGCAAGGTGCTGGTGCGCTTTGCCCCGGACATGAACGGCAGCTGGGTTGGGTGGGGCCAGCAGCCCGGAGCGTATCGTGCTGCCTTCCGGGCCGTCGCTGCGGAGTTCAAGGAAACGGACGACGCCGGCACGCTCATGGTCTGGGAGCCGTACGTTGGCCGGGACTACCCCTTCGGACGGAACCGCAACGCCCCTCCCGCCGGCAGCGAGGGATTCGCCCTGCTGGACACCAACGGCGACGGCGCCTGGGACGGTGCCGACCGCGCCTACGCCCCGTACTATCCCGGGGACGACGCCGTCGAATGGGTGGGGCTTTCGGCTTACCACGATGACACTGCCGGGAAGGCCGCCGTCAACACCGTGCCCGGGTCCGGCGAGCTTGTCGGCATGCTGGCCGGAGCGGGAAACGAGGACTTCTACGCCACCTATGTGGAGCAAGCCGGCAAGCCGTTCCTCCTGCAGACGGCAGCCTTCTACAGCCCCTCCACCGGCGGGGCCGGGGAGGCTGAGATCAAGGGGGCCTGGTGGGAGCAGACGCTGGAAGCCGCCACGTCCGCGCGTTTCAACAGGACAGCTGCCGTGATCTGGGACGAGCGTGTCAGTACCCGGGACACCGGTGTTGCCAGCATCGACTGGACCATCAGCGGCAACGCTGAGGTGGCGGCGGCAGCGCGTGCCCGGCTCGAGGCCTCAGGCGTAGTCACCGGCCCGGTTACGGAGCCTGGAACAGGACAGGGAACCACCCCGGCCAACACTCTGACCGGTGCGGCCGCCTGGAGCGTCGGGGTGGCCCTGCTTGTCCTCCTCGTGGCGCTGTGGCAACTTCCGCGAAGGGTCTCCGCGGTGGGTGAGTGGGGCTACACCGATCCTTCCAGGCGGGACTCCCGGGTAGACCTGCTGCGCGGCCTCGCCATCGTGTTTGTGGTGGTGAACCACCTGGGCATGACGTCCCTCTTCCAGCTGCTGACCCAGGAAGCGGTGGGCTTTGTCTCCGGCGCGGAGCTGTTCGTGCTCTTCTCCGGGCTGGTGGTGGGGATGGTCTACGGGCCGCGGGTCAAGGACGATTTCGGCACGGTGGTGGACCTGACCGCGCGCCGGGCCGGAAAGCTCTATGTCACGGCCCTGGTAGTGCTGCTGGGCATTTTCCTGGTTTCCCTGGTGCCGGTCTTCGAGACCGCGTCCCTCACGTCGTACACCGACCAGGGGACGGGAGGCGCCGGGCATGACTCCGCCGGGCGCACCTACGACCTTTATGCCGGCATGGAATCGCTCTTCCAGTTTCCGGTGCCGCCGCAGCTTCTTCCCGCCATCCTGCTCCTGCAGTTCGGTCCGTGGCAGTTCAACGTGATGGGCCTGTACGTCATCCTGCTGCTGGCCAGCCCACTGATTCTTGCCGCCCTCAACCGCGGTAAAGCCTGGTGGGTGCTCGCAGCAGCCCTGGGCATCTACGCGCTGGGCGCCATCACGCGCTTCCGCCTGCTGCCTTCCCAGTTCGAGGATTCGTTCCCCCTGCTGGTCTGGCAGGTGCTGTTTGTGATCGGCCTCGTTGCGGGGTTCCACCGCCGGAAAATCGTGGCGTGGCTGACGGCGAACCCCTGGGCGGTGGCAGCCTGTACCGTCTGCGCCGCCGTTTTCGCGTTCCTGTCCTGGGGCAACCCGTACCTGGCCAACGGCTTCGACGTGCGGTTGGCCGTCATTCCGGACGGCGCTTACCGGACCATGTACGATTCCTTCTTTGCGCGCACCTACCTTGCCCCAGGGCGCCTGCTCAATGTCCTGGTCCTGTTGGTCGCCTCGTACGCGTTCCTCACTGCATATTGGAAGCCGGTGGAGCGTGCCCTGGGCTGGTTCCTCATCCCGCTGGGCCGGGCCACCCTCTACGTGTTCGTCGTTCACGTAGTCCTCATAGCAGTCATTGCCAATATCCCGGTGCTGCGCCAGGGCGATGTCTTCCTCAACACCGGCGCCTACGCAGTGATCCTGGGGCTGCTCTGGATCATGGTGCGGAAGCGTTTCCTGTTCCGCATCATCCCGACCTGACGGCTGCGGAACGGCCCGGGGCTTTGAGAAACAATCAGGCTTTGAGAATAAGGGCTTCGCCTTGGCCACCGCCGCCGCATAGTGCCACCACGCCGGTCCCGCCGCCGCGCCTTTTCAGCGCGAGTGCCTGGTGCAGTACGAGGCGGGCACCTGACGCGCCGACTGGGTGGCCCAAGGCGATGGCGCCGCCGTCGGGGTTGATCCTTGCGGCGTCGATCCCCAGGTCCTTGGCGGACTGCAGCACCACCGACGCGAAGGCTTCGTTGACCTCGATCAGGTCCAGGTCATCGACGCTTAGACCGTCGAGTTTCAGCGCCCGCTCGATGGCGCGGGACGGCTGGGAGTGCAGGGAACCATCCGGCCCGGCGGTCTGTCCGTGACTGCCGATTTCGGCGATCCAGCTCAGGCCGGCCGCCTCCGCGGCTGCCTTGCTGGCAACCACCACCGCGGCGGCGCCGTCGGACAGCGGGGAGGAGGAGCCGGCGGTGATGGTGGCTGACGGGTCCTTGGAGAATGCGGGCTTCAGCTCCGCCAGGGTCTCAACGGTGGTGCCGGCGCGGATGCCTTCATCGGCATCGAGGACGACGGCGGCGCCGCGGCGTTGCGGCACCTCCATGGGTGCGATCTCCTCAGCCAGGATTCCGGCTTCCCTGGCAGCTTCGGCGCGTTGGTGGGAACGCGCCGCCACGGCGTCCTGGTCCTGGCGGCTGATGCCAAGGCGGGCGTTGCCGGCGTCGGTGGCGGAACCCATCAGTTCACCCGAAACGGGATCCTGGAGGCCGTCGAAATTCAGTGAATCCAGCAAGGGGGCATCGCCGATCGCAACGCCGCTGCGGAGCCGGGGCAACAGGTGAGGGGCGTTGGTCATGGACTCCTGGCCCGCTGCGACGATGAAATCTGCCTCGCCGGCGCGGATCATCCGGGCGGCGTCGATCACGGCTGTCAGGCCGGACAGGCAGAGCTTATTGATGGTCACGGTTGGCACGTCCCAGCCGATGCCGGCGGCGAGGCTGGCCTGCCTCGCGGGCCCCTGGCCTGCACCGGCCTGGATGACCTGGCCCACGATCACGGCCTGGATCTGCTCCGGCGTTACGCCCGAGCGTTCCAGCGCGTTCCGGATGGCGTGGGCCCCGAGCTGGCTGGAGGAGAAGGGTGAGAGCCCGCCGCGGAACCTGCCGAACGGGGTGCGTGCGCCGCCGAGGATGACGGGAATGTGAGCGTCGTTGCTCATGGTGTGCCTTTCCATGCTGCGGATCCTGGAGGTCTCAGGGCCAGCTTAGGCGAAATCGGGCGGACCGTTTGGGGGTCCTGAATGTGTGTGGCTTCAGGCGTGGAGGATCAGCTGGTGCAACAGGTGGTCCTGCCAGGTGCCGGCGATTTTCAGGTACGCCGGGGCTACCCCGATTTCCTGGAATCCCGTGCGGCGGAGGATCCTGCGGGAGGGCCCGTTGTGGAGCAGCGTGGCCGCCTGGATCCGGTGCAGCCCCAGGCTTTCGCGGGCCTGGTCAGCGGCAAACCTGACCGCTGCCGAACCGATTCCCCGCCGTGCCAGGCCGCCATCAACCCAATACCCGAGGTTGGCACTGAGGAACGGCCCGCGGACAATGCCGGTCAGGGTAACGGCGCCAACGATTTGTGCGGGCTCGCCGTCGTCCACCAGCACCCACGGAATTTCCTGGCCCACCGAAAGCTGGGCCAGCTTGGCCTGAATGATGTTCAGCTGATGGCCGGGAGAAAAGAAGGCCGCATCCCGCGAGGGCTCCCACGGGGCAAGGTGATCGCGGTTCCGGCTGTATGCCAGGCTCATGCCGGCGGCGTCGGTACGGCGGAGCAGCCTGATCGAGACCCCTGGGACCACGGGCACCGTAAGCCCGGTCGGCATCAGGTTGACCTCTGTCACGGCGACCTAGGTTCTGGCGAGGATTGCCGCAACAAAAGCGGCCGTGGTTGCCAGGACGCGTGAGCTTTTACAGCGGCTGCAGTTGATGTCTGCCGCCAGCGTGTCCTTGCGGGCGTCAAGGACAACCACCGAGCCGACCAACAGGTGCTCGTCGGTGTCGCAGTCCGCGCACCACGGAAGACTTCCCCGGGGCTGCAGGGCGCCCCGGGGAAGGTATGAACAGGCGGGAACGTTCATCAGCTAGACCAGGCCCGGGTAGCTGGTCAGGATGTAATCGGCAGCGGCCGGGCCCTTCATGCGCAGGCCGTTCCGGTCGGGGTGGATGCGGTTCTTCATGGCTGCCCAGAACGCGGATTCGGCCCGGGGCGAGCGTTCGTTGATGTAGCACCAGCTGGTGTAAAGGCCGTACAGGGGGTCTTTGTCGAGGGTGAATTCAGACTCGGTGTCGTATGAGGTGGCTTCGGAAAGGAATGTGTCGTACTGGGAATGTGCCATGGTGGGCTCTCTTCCGCGAGGTGCGTTTTTGTTGCCGCCATTCGGCTACAGCAGCCATGCCTGAACACCTTGCACTGAGCGTTCGGGGGTGTCGACCAGGTCGACAGGGAAAACCATTATCGGTTGCGTCCCTACAATGTAGACTGTAGCCGTAGACTACAGATTCAGCAAGCGTCTTTATTATTTGCTGGACCTGGAGGCAACACCTACACAGGACGGAATTCCATGCCCTCCCAAAACAAGCCAGCCACCGAAATTCCCGGTCAAAAAGGCCGGCTGAGCAAGGACATCGTGCTGGCCACGGCCTTGGACCTGGTGGACGGTGCGGGCCTTGATGCGCTCACCATGCGTCGGCTGGGCCAGGAGCTCAACTGCGATCCGATGAGCCTCTACCGGTACGCCGAAAACCGGGCGGCGCTGCTCGACGGTGTCTCGGAACTGGTTTTCAACGAGCTTGAGATCTTCCCCCACGATCCGGACTGGAAGGCCCAGCTGCGCAGGATTGCCCATGATCTGCGGCTTCTGGCCCTCCGGCATCCCAACGTTGTCCCGCTGCTCGTGACACGGCCGCTGTCCACTCCGCTGGGGCTGCGGCCGCTGGGCACGCTGCGTCCGCTGGAGCAGATTCTCTCGCTCCTTATCGAGGCGGGGTTCCAACCGTCGGATGCGCTGCACGTCTACCGGGCCTACTACGGCTTCCTGTACGGCCACATCCTCAATGAGCTCCAGGAGTTCATCGTGGATCCGGAGGAAAACGAGGTGCTGCTCCGGCTGGGACTGCACCGGTTGCCGGCCAAGGACTTCCCCCGGCTGCGCGCCCTGGCACCCGTCCTGGCTGATTATGACGGCGCAGCCGAACTGGACCAGGGAATCACCATCCTGCTTTCCGGCCTGGAATCGAACCTGTCGCACCCGGTGCCGCCAGTAAGGGCCTGACCGGCTGAGGGCGCTGCGCCTGATTTTCGCGGGCGCGCGGCGCAGGCGGGGCTCGTGCCGGTGTTATTCGAACGACGCCCGGCGCCGGTCGGACAGCCTGGTGTTCCAGACATCGGGCTTGTTGACTTTGAAACGGCGGCCGGTCAGCGCCCGGGCCGTCAGCCGGATGTAATGGTCCTTGCTCCCGGGCTGCCAGGGCTCGAGTTTGAGGGCGTCAACGGCGTCCTTTTCAGCCTGGTCCAGGATCAGCGCAGTCTCACCGCGCACCACCACACTCCAGGCCTCCTCTGTGTGGGGATCATAGCCGTCGATTTCCAGCGCTGCAGGCCTCTGTGACGAGGCGACCCACAGCTTGGTCCCGGCAGAGGTGCGGAACACGATGCTCCTGCGGTCCAGGGCGTAGTTCACCGGAAAGATCTCCGGATGATCGTCCACCACAAGGGCCAGGCGCCCCACGGCGTCGTCCGCGAGCAGTTCCCAGCATTCGTCAAACGTCAGATTGATGTTCGGCTCCGTGTGCGAGTTCATGCACCACACCTTACGGCCCGGACTCCCGGCCCAACAGGGCCTGACCGGCTGTTGGTTAAATTCAGTGGGCCAAATTTCATCCTTCCGGTCATTGGAACCATGCGCCTCGCCATCCTGCGCCGGCAGGTACGGTGAAAGCTCCCGGCCTGTTGACAGCCACAGGCCCCCGGTGCAGAGCGGAAGAAGCTCACGTGACAGACAGCAGCGCAGGCAGGGGAGGCCCTCAACCGGGCTCTCTGACGCCCGTTATCCCGGGCTTCTTTCCTGATCCCACCATCTGCCGCGTGGGGGAAGACTTCTATCTGGCCACATCAAGTTTCGAGTATTTCCCCGGGGCGCCCGTCTTCCACAGCCGCAACCTGGTCCAATGGGAACAGATCGGAAACATCCTGACCCGCCGAAGCCAGTTCGCGGCCGGCGACAGGCGCCGGTCCGGCGGCATCTTCGGTTCCACGCTGCGCCATCATGACGGGCTCTTCTGGTTCGTGACCACCAACATGAGCGATTTTGGCGGCGGCCACCTGCTCTTCCACGCTGGGAATCCCGCCGGGCCGTGGAGCGAGCCCGTGCCGATTGCGGGAACACCGGGCATCGATCCGGACATCGCCTGGGACAACGAGGGCACCTGCTACCTCACCTGGCTTGGGTTCGGGCCGGATGAGGGCGGCTCCGGAGTGGTCCAGGCCCGCCTGGACCCGGCGAAGGGCAGACTGCTCGAAAGCCCGAGGAAGCTCTGGCAGGGATCGGGCCTTGCCCACCCCGAGGGCCCGCACCTGTACCAGAGAGGCGGCTGGTGGTATCTGATGATTGCCGAAGGCGGCACGGAGCGGGGCCACGCAGTTTCCATCAGCCGGAGCACATCCCCGTCCGGGCCTTTCGAACCGCACCCGGACAACCCGGTCTTCAGCCACCGCAGCCTGGACACCCCCATTCAGAACGTGGGCCACGCGGACCTGGTGGAAGGCCCCGATGGCGGCTGGGCTGCCGTGCACCTGGGCGTACGGATCCGGGGTTCCAGCCCGGGCTATCACGTGCTCGGCCGGGAGACGTTCCTTGCAGGCATTACGTGGCAGGACGGCTGGCCCCGCTTTGAGGAGGATCGCTTCACCGTGCCGGCGGCGGACACCTCCTTTACGGATGACTTCGCGTCCGGCGGCGCTTTGCACCCGAGGTGGATCTCGCCCGGCAACGATCCGGCATCGTTCGCCAGTCACGTCCCCGGCGCCGGCCTTCGCCTTTCAGGCGCGGGTGAGGACGCCGCAGCAGAACGTGCCCCGCTGCTCGCCACGAGGGTGCGGGACGAGGCGTGGGTGGCGTGCGCCCTTGTCCGGCCGGTGGACGGTGCAGCAGAACTGGTGCTCAGGATCGACGACTCGCATTGGTATGCCGTCCGGGTTGACGGTGACACCGTGCGCGCGCTGGCCAGGATCGGCCCGCTCCAGCAGGAAATCGCGACGGCGGAACACCGCCTTGGCGGGGCGCCCCTGGAGCTGCAGATCGCCTGTGCCCCGGCACCTCTCGCCGGCCGGCCCGGCAAGAACTTCGGGCCGGACGAGGTGTCTCTCGGATTCCTTGACGCCGGCGGGCAGTTGGTGGAGCTTGGCCGGCTCGACGGCCGCTACCTGTCCACGGAGGTGGCCGGCGGATTCACCGGGCGGGTCATCGGGGTGTCAGCCGGCAGCGGAACCGCCATCCTCGAGCGCTTCGTGTATTCAGCCAAAAATCCCTAGGGCTAGGGGCTTACCCGAGATGCTTCAGGAGCGCATCCAGCACCGGAATCTGGCCCTTGACGAGCTTGATCCGCGCATCCGGTTCTGCCACCCAGCGGGCATCGTCCACTTCGGGGAAGTCCTGGATGTTGCCTGATCCCCTGGGCCATTCGAGCGGAAAGGTGTTGCTCACAATCTGTTCAGGCTGGAAGTCAGACTCAGCTGCGAAGACTGTGATGATTTTCCCTGAAGGCTGCCTGAACTCGCCCAAAGGAAGGTAGTCCACGGCCGGCGGCGGCGTGCCGATCTCCTCCGCGAACTCCCGCAGCGCTGCCGGCAGCGGATCCTCTTCGGCCCCGTACTCGCCTTTGGGGATCGACCAGGAGTGGGTCGGTTTGCGGGCCCAGAACGGTCCGCCCATGTGGGCCAGCCAAAACTCCAGCCCGTCTGCTCCCCGCCGGTACAACAGGATTCCTGCACTTCGAACAGCCATTTTCGTTCCTCCCTGCCAAGGCTATACCTGGGACGGGACGCGGACAGCAAGGAGGCGGGCACCTTGCCGGTGCCCGCCTCCGTTCGCTCAACCCTGGCGGGTCAGCTTAAAGGGTCAGCTCAGCGTCGCGGTGTCGATCACGAAGCGGTAGCGCACGTCCGAGGCGAGGACCCGCTCGTAGGCGTCGTTGATCTTGCCGGCCGGGATGACCTCGATCTCGGAACCGATCCCGTGCTGGGCGCAGAAGTCCAGCATTTCCTGGGTTTCGCGGATTCCGCCGATCATGGAACCGGCGAAGGACCGGCGTCCCATGATGAGGGCGAAGGCGTTCACCGGGAGCGGTTCCGCCGGGGCGCCGACGTTCACCAGGGCGCCGTCGAGGGTCAGCAGCTGCAGGTAGGAGCTGATGTCGATCGAGGCGCTGACGGTGTTGATGATCAGGTCGAAGCTGCCGGAGAGGTCGGCGAAGGTGTTCTCGTCGCTGGTGGCGTAGTAGTGGTCCGCGCCCAGGCGGAGGCCGTCTTCCTGCTTCTTGAGCGACTGGGACAGCACGGTGACCTCGGCGCCCATGGCGTGCGCAAGCTTGACGGCCATGTGGCCCAGTCCGCCCAGTCCGACGACGGCGACCTTCTTGCCGGGCCCGGCGCCCCAGTGGCGCAAGGGGGAGTAAGTGGTGATGCCTGCGCACAGCAAGGGAGCGGCGACGTCGAGTTCGATGCCTTCGGGGATTCCCACCACGAAGTCCTCGGTAACGACGACGTGGGTGGAGTAGCCGCCCTGGGTGATGGTGCCGTCACGGTCCACTGCGCCGTAGGTGCCCACGTTTCCGGCAAGGCAGTACTGCTCTTCGCCCTTAAGGCAGTTGGCGCATTCGCGGCAGGAGTTCACCATGCAGCCGACACCGACGCGGTCGCCCACCTGATGTTTGGTCACCTCGGCCCCGACTTCGGTGACGATGCCGGCAATCTCGTGGCCGGGCGCCAGCGGATAGCTCTGGGGTCCCCAGTCGCCGCGGACGGTGTGGATGTCTGAGTGGCAGATGCCGGCGAACTTAATGTCGATGAGCACATCGTGGGGGCCGACGTCGCGGCGTTCGATGGTGGTGGGGACGAGGTCCCCGGTTGCGGACGGTGCAGCGTAAGCGTTTACGGTAAGCATTCTTCTCCAGTGCTGATTATTCGAGTGGTTACGGCCGTGGGGAGGGGTTCAGTTCAGCAGGCGGGCGGCCCGTCATCGAGGCGACGGTGCGGTCAAGACCTTGCCTGGCTCGACTTTCCGCTGGGATGTCCGGGCATCAGTTCTTCGATGGAGGCCCCGGCGGGGGCGACGCCGCCGGTGAGCCGATGTTCCGCATCACGGTGCCGAAGTCCATGGGCACTTCGGTGTACTGGGCGGCTTCCACCCTACCAACTGCACCGCCGTCGCGCACAACGGCGAAGGTGTTATCGATGACAGAGCCCTGCTGATACGGGTACTGGCAGGGCCTCCCACGTTCTGGAGCGGCGGTCTAGCGTAGTGGCATGGAAACCCAGCCCAACCTGGACAGCCGCGCCGAGATCCGTGACTTCCTGTCCACCCGCCGTGCGCGGATCAGCCCCGATCAGGCCGGGCTGCCCGCCTATGGGGGCAGCCGGAGGGTGCCGGGCCTTCGCCGTGAGGAAGTCGCAATGCTGGCCGGGGTGAGCATTGACTATTACATCCGCCTGGAGCGCGGGAACCTCTCAGGCGTTTCGGACAGCGTGCTCCAAGCCCTTGCCCGGGCACTCCAGCTCGACGACGCCGAACGCGAACACCTCCTGCACCTAGCCCGGGCCGCCGGCGCGCCCGCACGCCCGCGCCGCCGGCCCGCCCGGCAGCCCGTACGTCCGCCGGTGCAGCGGATCCTCGACGCCATGGCCGACGTGCCCGCGTTCGTCCGCAACGGGCGGCGTGACATGCTCGCCGCCAACGTCCTGGGCTATGCGCTCTACTCCGAGATCTATGCGGACCCGGCCCGGCCCGCGAACCTTGCCCGGTTTGTGTTCCTCAACCCGCGTGCCCGGATGTTTTTTCCGGACTGGGAGGGCGCCGCGGGGGACCTGGTGGCCAACCTCCGCCAGGAAGCAGGCCGCAATCCCTACGACAAGGCACTCGCGGACCTCGTGGGGGAGCTGTCCGTGCAGAGCACCGGGTTCCGTACGCTGTGGGCTGCCCATAACGTGGGCTATCACCGCACCGGGCTCAAGGCCATCCACCACCCGGTGGTGGGTGACCTCCAGCTCACCTTCGAGGCCATGGACCTTCCCGCGGACCCGGGCCTCTCGCTGGTGGTTTACGGCGCCGAGCCGGGCTCGGCAACCCAGGACGCCCTAAAACTCCTCAGCAGCTGGGCGGCATCACAGGAAGGCGCCGCGACCAAGGAGAGCGCTACTGGATCCCGGCGTACAGGGCGTCAAGCTCGGCGGTCAACTGCTTCTGCACGGCAGGCGTCCCGATTTCCTTGCCGTCTATGTGATTCACCGGAGCCAGGAGCCTGATGCTGGAAATCAGCCATACGGCGTCGGCATCCAGCAGGTCCCGCGGTTCGAGCGGGCCGTAACCCAGCTCCCAGCCGGCCGCCTTGGCAGCGGTGAACAGGGCCCCCTGGGAGGTTCCCGGCAGGATTCCGCTGTCCAGCTGCGGCGTGATGAGGCGCCGGACCGTACGGATGCCGCCTGCACCGTCGTCGGACGTTTCCAGGTGCGCCAACAGCACAGTGGAGGTGGGGCCCTCCAGGACGCGGCCGTCCGATGAGGTGAAGATGACATCGTCTGCCCCCTGCTTGCGGGCATGGCGCAGGGCAGCCATGTTCACTGCATAAGAGAGCGTCTTGGCGCCTAGCAGCAGCCACGGCGCGCGTTCGGCGACGTCGCTGTCATAGCCGCGGTCCAGCAGAATGACGTCAATGCCGGTCTCACGCTGGCGGCGTCCCGCTGCGCCCACCGGCGAGACCTGCACCCAGCAGGTGGGGGTGTCCGCGCCCTCCACGCCCCGGGTGGCCACCAGCTTGACCACCAGTTCGTCCTCGGCGTCGGCGGGCGCCGGATGTTTCGCGCGGTGCTCGGCCACACCCGTTTCGATGGCCGCCCGCCACCGGTCCTGGCCCGGGATCACCAGATCGAGGACCTTCGCCGAGCCGCCAAGCCGGTCCAGATGGGCCTGCAGCTTCCGTACCGCGCCGCCCACCGCCAGCATCGACTCGAACACGCCGTCCCCGCGGGTGGCCCCCTGGTCCGTGGCCAGCAGCTGCGGCCGGGAAGCATCGGCCAGCCGGCCGGCCGGAAACTCCGGGTCCAGAAAAACAAGCACCACAGTGGCAGGAGAAGTCATGGCTCCAGCTTAGTCGGGCCCGACGCCGATAAGCTGGGGTCACTGCCCTGGTGGAATCCGTCCGCCGGGGTGCTCACTGCGGGGGTTAAATCGAGTGCTGTGGCCAGTTTCGCTTTGGGGTACCGCTCCGGGATGGGTTGTGGTGCTGCTTGGCGTGGCCGACCTGGTGATCAGGGTCCTGGCCGTTGGCATCATCCCCGGCAACAGGCGCCCCACCACCGCCATGGCGTGGCTGCTGGGCATCTTCTTCGTCCCGTTCGTTGGCCTGATCCTCTTCCTGCTCTTCGGCAACTTCAAACTTTCCAGCAGGCGCCGGCAGCAGCAGGAGATCGTCAACACCCGGGTGCGCTCGGGCATCTCGGCGCTCGCCGACGTCGAAAGTGACTACCCGGGCCCGGAATGGGTGAAGTCCGCCGGTGAACTCAACCGCCGGCTGGGTTCCCTGCCGATGGTGGACGGCAACTCCGTCAAACTCATCCCCGGCTATCCCGATTCGATCCTGGCCATGACCGAGGCCGTACGAAAAGCCAAAAAGTTCGTCAACGCCGAGTTCTACATCATGAGCACCGACCACATCACCAACGATCTGCTGACCGCCCTCGAGGAGGCTGCCGAACGCGGCGTGGAAGTCCGTGTCCTGTTCGACCACATCGGCACACTCCGGGTCCCGGGATACCGCAACCTCCTCAAGCGGCTCAAAGCAGGCAAGATCCAGTGGAAGCGGATGCTCCCTCTGCTGCCCACCCAAGGCCAGTGGCGCCGTCCGGACCTGCGCAACCACCGCAAGATCATGGTGATCGACGGCGAAATCGCCTTCACGGGCTCGCAGAACCTGATTGAGCCGTCCTACAACAACAAGCGGCACCGCAAGGCCGGCCGCGAATGGGTGGAGCTGATGGCTTCCCTGCGCGGACCGATCGTCACCACCCTGAACGTGGTCTTCGCCACCGACTGGCTCAGCGAAACCGACGAGTCCCTCGAACACCAGCTGCAGCTCCCTGCCAACCCGGAACCGGGCAACGTCACCGCCCAGGTGGTGCCCAGCGGCCCCGGATTCATCACCGAGAACAACCTGCGCCTGTTCAACACCCTGATCTACTCCGCGCAGCACCGGATCTCGATCTGCAGCCCGTACTTCGTTCCGGACGACTCCCTGCTCTACGCCATCACCACCGCCGCCCAGCGCGGTGTGGATGTGGAGCTGTTCGTCTCCGAGAAGGGCGACCAGTTCCTGGTCCACCACGCCCAGCGCTCCTACTACGAGGCACTGCTGGAGGCCGGCGTCCGGATCTACCTCTATCAGGCGCCCTTTGTTCTCCACGCCAAGCACTTCACCATCGACGACGAAGTGGCCGTCCTTGGTTCGAGCAACATGGACATGAGGTCCTTCTCGCTGAACATGGAGGTTTCGGTGATGCTGCTCGGCGCGGACATCGTCAATGGCATGCGCGCGGTGGAAAACACCTATCGGGACATTTCCAGCGAACTCCTGCTCAAGGACTGGGTGCGGCGCCCGCTGGCTGCCCGGTACGTCGACAACGTGGCGCGGCTGACAGCAACCGTCCAGTAGCAGGCGGGATCAGCCGGCGGGGAATTCTGCGCCCAGTGCGGAGAGCACGCCGTAGGCTTTCACCCTGATCTCGTCGTATTCCTCCTCCGGCACCGAGTCTGCCGTGATGGCACCGCCGACGCCGAGAGTCAGTTGGGCCCACGGCTCAGCGTTGCCGCTGTTCCCCGGGTCCGTGGTGGTGACGAGGGTGCGGATGGAGACGGCCAGGTCCGTGGCGCCGTTCAGCGAGAAGTAGCCGATCGCGCCGGAGTACAGTCCGCGCGGCCCTCCCTCCAGCCGGTCCAGGATGGCCATGGTGCTGATTTTCGGGGCGCCGGTCATGGAGCCGGCAGGAAAGCATGCGGCCACCGCTTCGGCCCGCGGTGAACCGGGCAGCAACTGCGCATCGATGGTGCTGACCATCTGGTGAACGGTTGCGTAGCTTTCGATCTCGCACAGCCTGCTGACCGTGACGGTGCCGGGTTCGGCGAAGTGGCTGAGGTCGTTCCGCAGGAGGTCCACGATCATGATGTTCTCGGCCCGGTCCTTCAGGGACGTCGCCAGCTCCTCATGCAACTGCCTGTCACTCTCGGGGTCAGCACCCCGGCGGCGGGTGCCCTTGATCGGTTCGGCCCGCATGCCGCCGTCGGAGGTGATCTTCAGGAACCGCTCCGGTGAGGTGCTGGCCACCGTCAGGCCGCCGAACCGCAGGTAGCCGGCGAACGGGGCGGGGTTCTTCTTCCGCAGCGCCAGGTACGTCGGCCATGGCGGGGCCGCTTCGGCGGGCGTCCGGGCAGTCATGGTGGTGGTGAGGCAGACCTCGTACGAATTCCCCTCATGGATTTCGTGCTGGGCCGCAGAAACCTTGGATTTGTAGGCCTGTTCGGTGTCGCGGCTGCTGAACGCGATGCTGCCGGGGATGACGCCACTGCCGGAAGGGGCAGCGCCAGTACCGGGAAGGACGACGCCGCTGCTGCCGCACGGGACTGCTCCCGCTGCCGCCACCGCCCGGCGGGCGTCCGTCAGCCACTCATCGGCGTCAGGAGCCTCCAATGCGAGCAGCCAGGCTGTTCCCTCCACGTGGTCCAGGACCACGGCGCGGCCCGCGAAGATCAGGGCAGCGTCAGGGGTTGGTGAGGTGACGTCCGTTCCTCCGGTCTCGCGCTTGAGCTCATAGCCCAGGCAGCCGAGCCAGCCGAGCGTGAAGTCGCCGGCGTAGCCGTCAGGGGTGCGCACTGCCCTGCGTCCCCAGACTGTATCCAGCCAGCGGAAGAAGGGGCCGTGCACCCGGGCAGTGGCGGAGCCGGCGGTGATCCGGCTTTCGCCTGAGCGGTGGGTGACCGCCTGGCCGTAGGTTCCGGCGTCGTCCGCGAGGATGCTGAAGCGGCTGCGCTCCCTGGCAGGGGACCGTTCAGGGGTGGCGGGGGATGGCTCAGCCGCCGGTGCTGCGGCGTTGGAGGAGTCCAGCCAGACGGCGTTGGGGGAGCCGCCGTAGAGCGTTGTGAAGAGCGTCGGGGCGTCCGGTCTGGACTTCAGGCGCTCCGCCCTGAGCTTGAGGCCCCGGCGGGTGGCAAGCTCCGGGATCAGCGCCGGTCCAAGGGCCGGCACGTAGCTCAGGGCCTGCAGGACGTCCACGGGTGCGGAACCATCGGCCTTGTTGAGTACCCGGATATCAGCGTGGTGGGGGACGTCGTCGTCGGCGAGCCAGTCATCCTCCTGCGCGGCCCACTGGTCCCAGAACGGTTCATACGTGCCGCCGTCGCGCTCCAGGGCCCGCTTCCTGCGCACGTTGTCCGGCGAATCGGCCCAGATGACGGCGCTGAGCAGGGGCCTTGCCTGCTTGGCGGCGGCCCCAACGCCCTCGACGATGACAATCTCGGCGGGAAGGGTGACCCGGGCGTCGCCGTCGTAGTGGTTGACCCAATCCCAGCTGATCCAACTGGCTGGTTCGCTGCGGCTCAATGGCGTCAGCACGGTCGTCACATAGCGCTCGATCCCGGCGGTGAGGCCGTTCCAGCCCGGGTAGATGTCCTCGAGGTGAAAGAGCGCCACCTTATGGTGATTCCGCAGCAGCGCGGCGAGCTCGATGGCGAGAGTGGTCTTCCCTGCGCCGGATCGCCCGTCAATGGCGATGATCACAGGTGCGGGGGTCATGAAATAGAGCGTACCGCTACCGGATCAGCTGCCGGCGCGGTGCCTCCTGGCGGAGGACCTTGCGGACGTGCCCGACGATGCCGGGAACGGCGCCATGGATCTGCTGCCAGGCGGCATCAAAATCGGCTTGGCCGCCGTACCAGGGATCCTCGATGCCCTGATCCAGGAGGTCACTGCCGATGACTGCGGGGTCGAAGCTGCGGAGCATGCGGACTTTGTTCATGGATTCCTGGTCCGGCGCTGCATCGCGCAGCCAGGCGTAGTGGTCGACGTCCAGCGCCAGGATCAGGTCCCTTTCGCGGAACCAAGGCATTTTCCATTCGCGGGCAACGTGGTGTTCCGAGCTGAGCTGGGTGATGGCCAGCCTTCTGGCGGCCCGGGGGTCTATGGGCCGCCCTGCCTCGTAACCGGTGGTGCCTGCCGAGTCCACCATCACCTGGCCGTCAAGTCCTTCGGCGAGAAACGCCGCTGACAGCATCAGCTCGGCCATGGGCGACCGGCAGATATTGCCCGTGCATACGGCGATGATGCGATATGGGCTCGACGATGAGTTCATGGAGCTAAGCATGAAGGATGGAGGACGGTCTTGGCTAGCGGCTGTTCGCATAGTCTTACAGATTTAGTCAAGCGCTCGAAATATTCCGTCAAACGGCTGGCCGGGTGGCTGTGATCTAGTGGATCAAGGCCAGGAGAATGCCCACTCCGACGAAGAGGACGCCGAAAATCCGGCTGAGGGTCTTCTGGCCCCGGGCGTCGTGCGTGAAGCGCTGGAACGACTTGGCGGCCAAGGCGAAAAAGAACCACATGACCAGGATGTCGATCGCCACGACGGTGGCGGTGAGGACCAGGTATTGCGCCAGCAGAGGCTGTTCCGGCCGGATGAATTGCGGCATAAAGGCGAGAAAGAAAACGATCGCCTTGGGGTTCAGCAGGTTCACCCAGAGGCCGCGCCGGAACATTGACCACGCTGGCTCGATTCCCGGCGGAGCGGCGGCTCGTTCCTGGTCCAGGTCCGGCTTGCTGAGGAACTGCCGGATGCCGAGGTACACCAGGTAGGCTGCGCCGGCGTAACGGATCACGTTGAAGGCCACCGGGGAACTCGCCACCAGGACCCCCACGCCCAATGCCACGATGACCACGTGCACCACAAGGGCCGCCTGCTGACCCAGGATGCCCCAGATGGACCGTCGGAACCCGGACGTCAGCGAGTTGCTCATCGTGTTGATGGCACCCGCGCCCGGAGTGAAACTGATCAGGACGCCGGCGCCCGCCAATGCGAGCCAAAGGGAGAATTGCACCAGCCAAGTTTAGTGCCGTAGTGCGGACCATTGGACATGTATTCGGTCTCTTCAAGGCCCAAATGCCCGATCATGAGGAATCCGCGCTGATGGGCACGGATTCGCAGCGCGTGCGCTTCTTGAATGAATGATCATGCTTTTGAGGCTATTCGCCCCGCGCTGCTCCCGTACCCTCCATGTTTGGCTATGTGGAAAAGCCCAGGCCTGATCCGGAAGGCATCAGGCCCGGGCGATGACCTCACCGTTCGGAATCAGGAACCAGCCGTCGTCGGTGGACCCCCAGCGGTGCCAGCCTGCCGAGATCCGCGCGAGGTCCGCGGGGTTGGCGAAGCCATACTCAAGTGCCTGCTCCGCGAAGGCTGAGTGAAGCACCCGCTCGCCCCAGACCCGTGCCTGCCAACGCCGCTGCTGACCGGTCGCGTACAGCCAGTTGCTGCTGGTGGGGGCAACATCGGTGAACCCTGCGGCCTGGGCCCAGGAGACCAGGCGGCGGCCGGCGTCGGGTTCTGCCCCGTTGCGGCGGGCAATCCGCTGGTACAGCTCCATCCATTCGTCCAGCTCGGGGATGGCGGGGTACCAGCTCATGCCGTGGAAATCGGCGTCGCGCACCGCCACAATTCCGCCCGGCTTCGCCACTCGCCGCATCTCCCTCAGCGCTTCAACCGGGTCGGTCAGGTGCTGCAGGACCTGGTGGGCGTGCACGAGGTCGAATGTTTCGTCCTCGAAATCCAGGTCATAAATGTTGCCGGCCACAAACTCGGCGTTGGCCACGCCGCGTTCAGCGGCGAGTGCTGTGGCCTGGCTGATGATGTCCGGGGACCTGTCCAGCCCGGTCACCTTGCCGGGGGAAACCAGGCCCGCGAAATCGCAGGTGATGCTTCCCGGTCCACATCCGACGTCGAGCACGCTGATGCCCGGAGTGAGGTGCGGAATGACGAAGGCCGCAGAGTTCTCCGCGGTCCTGGCGGCGTGGGCACGGACCACCGACTCGTGGTGGCCGTGCGTGTACACATCGTCGTCTCCCGGCTGTTGCGCGCTCATAACCAAACGCTACCGCCGCAGGGACCTGAAGGGGAGGAGCCGCCGTCGTGGTGTCAGCCTAGGCGGGCTGCGCGGGTGATGCGGGGCCGCCGTCGGACGCTTCCTGCCGGGCCGCGATGGTGGCCTCCACCATTGCGGTCATGAAGCGCGTCACCGTCTCGAGTTCCTGCTCTCCGAAGGCGGCCATGGCTGTCCCCATGTGCCGCGAGAGCGGCATGAACATGGCGCCCCCGTCCTGGAAGGCCTTGGGGGTCATGCGGAGCTGGACCTGCCGGCGGTCCGAGCCGACCCGCTCGCGGATGACATGCCCGGACTGGACCAGCCGGTCGATGAGTGCTGTGGTGGCGGGGGAGCTGAGGTGGAGTTCCTTCCTCAGGATGCCCGGGGTGACCACGGTGCCCTTGGCGGAATGCCGCATGATGACGGCAAGGGCGTTGAGGTCGGTGCGGTGCATGTCGTTGCGCGCCCCGGCCGTATCCACATACCGGTTGGCCTCGAGGGTGAAGTCCTGAAGGAGCCGCACCAAGGCCTGGGGGGCACTGTTTTCCGGGCGCTGGAACGCTTCTTCTGCCATCTAAGCGTTCCTCCTTGTGCTGATTGGTTGCCCTGAGGGATATTACTCCACGCACTTTTTCGGAGAACCCAAAAAAAGATATTTATCTCTACCGTGGAGATACTCTATGATGGAACCAATTGTATCCCCCTCGCCGATCCCAAGCTCTGAAGGAATCATGAAATCCTCTCCCCAACACAAAGTGCGGGTTCCGTTCTGGCTGCGCTGGCTCATTCCGGCGATGCTGGTACTGGCCTGGCTGGCCATTGCCGGAGTCGGCGGTCCCACCTTCGGGCGGCTCGATGAGGTCTCATCCAACGACCAGGCTTCCTTCCTTCCCGCGGGCGCAGAGGCCACGGCGGCGCAGGACTGGCAAAGCAGGTTCCGTGACTCCGACGAGGTTCCGGCGGTCATCGTCATTGAGAATGACGCTGCCATCAGCCCGGCTGGGCTCGGCGAACTTGCGGCACTGAAGGCCGGGCTTGAGGGCCTGGGGCTGGGCAGTACCGTGATCGGGCCCATCCCGTCCGAGGACGGAAAGGCCGTGCAGTTCATTGCCCCCATCGATTCCTCGGGCGAAGTGAAGGAATCCGTCCAGGAGCTGCGCGACTTCCTTGCCGAGGGGGCGCCGGAGGGAATGCAGACCTACGTGACGGGTCCCGCCGGGCTCGCGGCCGACCTGGTGAGCGCTTTCGCCGGGATTGACGGGTTTCTGCTGCTGGTGGCGCTCGGTGCGGTGTTTGTGATCCTGCTGATTGTCTACCGTTCGCTCCTCCTCCCCATCGCCGTCCTCCTGACCTCGGTGTTTGCGCTGTGCGCCGCGATACTGCTGGTGTTCGGGATGGCCAAGCTCGGGTGGATCCAGCTCAACGGCCAAAGCCAGGGGATTCTTTCCATCCTGGTGATCGGCGCCGCCACGGACTACGCGCTGCTTTACGTGGCACGGTTCCGGGAGGCCCTCACCCACACCCATAACCGGACCGCCGCCGTGCTGACTGCCTGGAAGGCTTCGTTTGAACCCATTCTCGCGTCCGGCGCCACGGTGATCATCGCCCTGCTGTGCCTGCTCTTTTCCGACCTGAATTCCAACAAGGCCCTTGGCCCGGTGGCCGCCGCCGGCATCCTGTGCTCGCTTTTTGCCGCGCTGACCCTGCTGCCTGCCTTGATGGCGCTTCTGGGCCGGGCCGCCTTCTGGCCGTTTGTTCCCAAGCTGGTTCCGGCCGACGAGCGCGAGCCGGAACTGGTCACGGGCCTGGAAGGGCAGAAGGGCCTCTGGCGGGCCACGGGCTCGCTCGTGGCCCGGCGCCCCCGCACCGTGTGGATCGCTTCGGTCCTGCTTTTGCTCGCCGCTTCGGCCGGGGTTCTGCAGCTCAAAGCAAACGGTGTGCCGCAGACGGACGTCATCCTCTCGGCCTCCAACGCTGTGGACGGCCAGGACGCGCTGGCGCGCCACTTCGACGCCGGCAGCGGCAGCCCCGCCGTCGTGGTTGCGGACCAGGGCAAAGCCGAGGAGGTACTGGCAAAGGTCAAGGCGGCCGACGGCGTCGGCGATGCTTACCTGTTGGCGCAGGGGAGTGTTCCCATCACCGGAGCCCCCGGCGCGCCGAGCTCGCCGGATGTCCGCGAAGGAAAGGTGCTGATCAACGCCACCCTGAACTACGCGGCGGACTCGATTGAGGCAGAGGATGCCGTCAAGGTCCTGCGCGAACAGGTGAAGGCGGTCGATGCCGACGCGCTGGTGGGTGGCGTCACGGCGACGGCCCTGGACACCAACACCACTGCCCAGCGCGATCTGGTGATCATCATCCCCATCGTGCTGGCGGTCATCCTGGTGATCCTGATGCTGCTCCTGCGCTCGGTGCTGGCGCCCGTCCTGCTGGTGCTCTCCGTGGTCCTGTCCTACGGGGCTGCCATGGGCGTCTCGGCCCTGGTCTTCAACAACATCCTGGGCTTCCCGGGCGCAGATGCGACCGTCCCGCTGTTCGGCTTTGTGTTCCTGGTGGCGCTCGGCGTGGACTACAACATCTTCCTCATGAGCCGCGTGCGCGAGGAGTCGCTGAAGCACGGGACCCGCCCCGGGATCCTGCGTGGACTGGGTGTGACCGGCGGTGTCATCACCTCGGCCGGAGTGGTTCTGGCGGCCACGTTCGCTGCGCTCAGCATCATCCCCATCATGTTCCTGGTGCAGCTGGCATTCATCGTGGCCTTCGGCGTGCTGCTGGACACCGTCCTGGTGCGCTCGCTGCTGGTTCCTGCGCTGGCGTACGACATTGGCCCGCGCATCTGGTGGCCGGGCAGGCTTGGCAGGCCTGAACTGGATACGGCCGTTCAGCGGGACGCCAGCGGCAGCCACGAGACGGACCTGGAGGGCGCAGGCCGCCGCTAGGCCGGCCCTTCGCGTCACGTGACTGGAGCCACCTTTCGGACGGTGGATAACTGCAGCAGCGCAAACTTGCATTTGTGCAATATTTGCAGTTGTGCAAATATTGCTGCATGAGCAATGTTCTTTCTCCCGGCCTGAGGGAGCGCCGCAAAGCGGAAACCTGGTCAGCGCTTCATGAGGCTGCCGCTTCCCTGGCCCAGCAGCGCGGACTGGACCAGGCAACGGTGGAGGCCATCGCGGACAGCGCCGGCGTATCTGCCCGGACCTTCTTCAACTACTTCCCCTCGAAGGAAGACGCCGTCCTGGGCCTGCGCGAGCCTGTGCTCGATCCTGACGAATCAGCCAAGCTGACCGGTGCGCCGGACCTCCTGGCCCAGGTGTCATTGCTGCTTGTGGCCGTCGGCCGTTCCGCCATCGGGGACACGGACGCTGCCCGGCGGCGCGAATTGCTGCACCGGTACCCGAACCTGTTCCAGAAGCATATGGAGTACATCGCCAAGGCCGAAGCGCTGGCCTGCCAGGCCGTCGTTGACGCGCTGGCCAACGATCCCTCCTGGTCGGGCGGCACCGAAGGGTTCAGCCCCGGGGAGACTGCCCGGATGATCGTCATGCTCGCCTCAGTTCCCGTCCGCTTCAGGGCAAAATCCCCCGATTTCGATCCCGCCACAGGGCTCACCCCCGAGGACCTGGCTCCAGCGGTGGCACTTCTTCATCATCTGCAAAGGAAATTCTCTTGACCAACCACGCACTCCCCACCGAGGGAAAGCCCGCCGGGAAGCAGCACATCGTCCTGCTGTTCGTGGGACTGATGCTCTCGATGCTCCTGGCCTCGTTGAACCAGACCGTGCTCAGCACGGCGCTGCCCACCATCGTGGGCGAACTCCACGGCGTCAACGACATGCTGTGGGTGATCACCGCCTTCATTCTGGCTTCCACAGTCACCATGCCGATCTACGGCAAGCTCGGCGACCTGATGGGGCGCAAGTCCCTCCTGATGGCGGCCATCCTGCTGTTCATGGCCGGTTCGGTTGTCGGCGGCCTGGCCAACGATATGAGTACGCTGATCGTCGGCCGCGTGATCCAGGGCCTCGGCGGCGGCGGCCTGATGATCCTGTCCCAGGCCGTCATCGCCGACGTGGTTCCGGCCCGGGAACGCGGCAAATACATGGGCATGATGGGCGGCGTCTTCGCCATCGCGTCCGTCGCCGGTCCGCTGCTGGGCGGCTGGTTCACGGAAGGACCCGGCTGGCGCTGGGTGTTCTGGATCAACATCCCGCTGGGTTTGCTGGCCCTGGCCGGCGCTTTCTTCTTCCTTAAGCTGCCCAAGCACAGCGGCAGGCCGCGGCTGGACCTCGGCGGCATGGCGCTGCTGGCCATTGCCACCACCTGCCTGGTCCTCTTCGCCACCTGGGGCGGCAGCAAGTACCAGTGGACCGACCCGATCATCCTGGGCCTGATCGCCGGCACCGTTGTCAGCGCCGCCGCTTTTGTCTTCGTGGAGAGCCGTACGGCCGAGCCGATCATTCCGCTGCACCTCTTCAAGGACCTCAACTTCAACCTCGCCACGATTGCCGGCCTGCTGATCGGTGTAGCCATGTTCGGCGCCATCGGTTACCTGCCCACCTACCTGCAGATGGCATTCAGCGTCAACGCCACGGATTCGGGCCTGCTGATGATCCCGATGATGGGCGCCCTGCTCGTCGCCTCGGTGGTCTCGGGCCAGCTGGTCAGCCGCACCGGCCGCTACAAATGGATGCCGATCGCCGGCGGCATACTGGTCGCAGCGGCGTTGGTGCTGCTCTCCACCCTCAAGCCGGACTCGCCGCTTTGGGAAATCTGCGCCTACCTGGCCGTCATGGGCCTGGGACTCGGCCTGAGCATGCAGATCATGGTCCTGATCGTCCAGAACTCGTTCCCGCTCCGCGAAGTCGGCACCGCGACGGCGTCGAACAACTTCTTCCGGCAGATCGGCGCCACCCTGGGCTCCGCCGTCGTCGGCAGCCTGTTCGCCAGCCGGCTGGCGGCCCTCCTGGTCGAACGGCTTCCTGCCGCGGCCCAGGGCGGCGGGGCGCCCGGCGGGTCCAACTCACTGACGCCCGCCGTCGTCGGTACCCTGCCCGCGCCCCTCAAAGAGATCATCGTCTCCTCGTACAACGATGCCCTGACGCCGATCTTCATCTGGATGGTCCCGCTGGCCCTGGCCGCAGCCCTGCTGATGTGCTTCGTCAAGGAGAAGCCGCTGGCCACCGCCGTCGAGCACGATGTGCTGTCCGAGTCCATATCGGAGGGCAACATACTGATCACGGCCGACGACGCCGACGCGGAGGCGCCAGTCGCCGCCAGGCGTTAATCCTGCACAGGGTTTAATCCTGCGCCCGCCACCACTTCACGGTCGCCGCCGCGGCTTCGGGAAGCGGGGTGGGGTGCAGGCCCAGGGCGGCCTGGCTTGCGGCGGAGTCCATCACAAACGGCTTCTCGAACTGGTAGAGCATTTCCTCCAGCTCCCGGACATCCTTGGAGAACACACCCGTTGCCCGGATAGCCCACGCGGGCATGGTTCCGATCCGCGGCGCACGCACCCCGGCTGCCTCGGTGAACGCGGACGCCAGCTGCCGCTGGGTCAGGGCAGGCCCGGTGGGCGTGTGCCAGACCCTGTTCCACAGCGACGGCGTGCGGGCGGCGTGGATCATGGCGGCGGCCAGGTCCGGCACATAGGTGAACGAGTGCGGCTGGTCGGCGCTGCCTAGGACCCACACTTTTTTGCCGGCCAGCACGGCGGGGACCAGGCGTTCTCCCGCGTGCGACATCCGCACCCGCGGGCCGAAAAAGTCGCCCGACACCATGCTGACCGTGTTGGTGGCCGAAGCGGCCCGTGCCTCCAGCAGGCTGGTCCGGACGCCGCGCTTGCCCCCCGTAGCGGTCCGGGGTCCCGCCTCCGTCATGGGGCGCTCCGGCTTGCTGTACGAATAAAGGCTTTCAGGAAAGACGACGACGGCGCCCGCCACCCCTGCGGCGGCCAGCACCGTCTGCTCGGCCACGGGAAGTTCGGCCTGCCACGCCTGGGCACTGTAGGAGGAGCCGTGGATGCAGTGATACACCGCAGCTGCCCCTTCAAAAGCCTGCCGTAACTGTGCGGGATCCCTGACGTCCGCCTTAAGCCTCTCCACGAGGGGATGCCCCGGTCCGCTGCCCGAGCGGGTCAGGATCCGGACGTTCTTTCCCTGTTCCGCCAGCTGCCCGGCAACGGTCCAGCCGACGGGGCCCGCCCCGGTTACCACGTGTAAATCGTTCATGACTTTCTCCTCCATGAGCGTTATCTCCCACAATGAGAGCAGCGCTCTCCTTTTATTCTGGGCTCCGCTTCGGGAGCCGTCAAGAGCAGTGCTCTCAAATGTTGACGCTGCTCTGGCGTGTGCAGCATGCTGGAGCCATGACGGACCCAGGCGCCAACACGGAAACCATCCCCCCACCACGGACGCCGCGCGAACGTGCCCGCGCCCAGACGATTGCGGACATCGTCCGGCTGGGGCGGGCGCACCTGGCCACGGACGGCGCGGCAGCCTTGTCGCTTCGGGCTGTCGCGAGGGACCTTGGCGTCGTTTCCTCGGCCGTCTACCGCTACGTCGCCAACCGCGACGAGCTCCTCACGCTCTTACTGGTCGATGCCTACGATGAGCTCGGTGACGCCGTCGACGCCGCGGTGTATGCGGTGCCGGGGAATGACTTTGCCGGACGGTTCGCGGCACTCGGCCGGGCCGTCCGGAACTGGGCCTTGACGGAACCGGCCCGCTACGGACTCCTGTTTGGAAGCCCGGTGCCGGGGTACCGGGCTCCCGCCGGGCAGACCACAATGCCAGGTACGCGCGTGATCTTCAGGCTGGTCGGAATTGTCGATGCTGCCTACCGGGCAGGTGCGCTGGCCCCGGAGCCGCGTGCCGCCGTCGTGCCTTCACTCCTGGCCAAAGACCTGGCGGCCATCCGCGCCGAACTTGGCCTTGAGACGCCGGACGGGGTGCTGGCCAACGGAGCGCTGGTGTGGACTTCGCTGTTCGGGACGGTGAGCTTCGAGGTGTTCGGCCAGTACGGGGCGGAGACATTCAGTGCCCGCGACGAGCTGTTCGAGCACCATCTGGCCGTCCTTGCAGGAATTGCCGGACTCAGGAACTAAGCGTTCGCCTGCGGACGTCCCCCGAATATCTGCAGGCCGGCTCAGATGCTAAGCATGCTGCCCTTCCGCTGCCCGGCCTCCGGGTCTAGCGTGATCAACAGCAACTGAATCTCCGCCGCACACCGTCGTGAAGTCCAGGAGGCCCGCATGGCTGACCGAATTGCCGAGATCTGGGGAAGCCGGACGCCCTATGCCCGCGATGGGCTTTGGCCCGTGCGTGTTGACCAGGCGCTCGCCGGCGGCTTGGCGGAAAAGGACGTGGACCGCTGGGTGCAGTCGGCCTGCGTCCTGTGCAGCAACGGCTGCGCCTGCGACATCGCAGTCAAGGACGGCGCCATGGTGGGAATCCGCGGCCGCGCAGGGGACCTGGTCAACCACGGCCGGCTGGGCCCTAAAGGCCTCTTCGCCAGCTGGCAGGGTGTCTCCCATAAGGACCGGCTGACCAGCCCGCTGATCCGCGAAAACGGGCAGCTGGTGGAGTGCAGCTGGGACACGGCGATGGAGCGCATCGTGGGCCGGAGCCGGCAACTGCTGCAGGAACGCGGGCCGCTCAGCCACGGTTTCTACACAAGTGGCCAGCTGTTCCTGGAGGAGTATTACGCGCTGGCCGTGATCGGCAAAGCCGGCATCGGCACCCCGCACATGGACGGCAACACCCGGCTGTGCACCGCCACGGCGGCGGCCGCGCTGAAGGAAACCTTCGGTGCCGACGGCCAGCCCGGGGCGTACCAGGACATCGACCACTGCGAGGCCATCTTCCTGTACGGGCACAACATGGCCGAAACCCAGACGGTCCTGTGGTCCCGTGTGCTGGACAGGATTGCCGGACCGGACCGGCCCCTGGTTGTCTGCGTGGATCCGCGGGACACCGAGGTGGCAAGGCATGCCGACGTGCACCTTGCCGTAAAACCGGGGACCAACCTGGCGCTGATGCATGCCCTGGTCCGGGAGGTCCTCCACAACGGCTGGGAGGACGGCGGCTACCTGGGCGAGCATACGCTGGGGCTCGAGGACCTCCGGCAGACAGTGGAACCGTGGACTGCCGAGGCCGCAGCCGAAACCTGCGGCGTGGCAGCCGAGGACATCCGGCAGGCGGCGAGGATCTTCGGCACCTCGGACCGGGTGCTCTCCACCGTCCTGCAGGGCTTCTACCAGTCATCACAGGCCACCGCGGCCTCCTGCCAGGTCAACAACCTGCACCTGCTCCGCGGAATGCTGGGACGCCCGGGCGCGGGGATACTGCAGATGAACGGCCAGCCGACAGCCCAGAACAACCGGGAATGCGGGGCCGACGGCGACCTGCCGGGCTTCCGGAACTGGGAGAACGAGGACCACATCCAGGACCTGGCCCGGCTCTGGAACGTGGATCCGGGCATCATCCCGCATTGGGCGCCCCCCACGCATGCCCTGCAGATCTTCCGCTACGCCGAGCAGGGGTCCATCGAATTCCTGTGGGTCTCCGCCACCAATCCCGCAGTCTCCATGCCGGAGCTCCCTCGGATCAGGGACATCCTGGCCAGGCCCGAACTCTTCCTCGTGGTGCAGGACCTGTACCTGACCGAAACCGCCCAGGCGGCCGACGTCGTCCTTCCCGCCGCCGGATGGGGCGAAAAGACCGGGACCTTCACCAACGCCAACCGCACAGTGCACCTCTCGGACAAGGCAGTGGAACCCCCGGGGGAGGCGCGGCCGGACCTCGAGATCTTCCTGGACTACTCCCGCCGGATGGACTTCAGGACCAGGGAAGGGGAACCGCTGCTGCGCTGGACGGGGCCGGAGGAAGCCTTCGAAGCCTGGAAGGAGTGCTCGCGGGGGCGGCCCTGCGACTATACGGCCATCAGTTACGAACGGCTCCGTGGCGGCAGCGGCATCCCCTGGCCGTGCAACGGGGAGAACCCCGATGGCCGCGTCCGGCTGTACGGGGACGGCGTGTTCCCCACGGCGCCTGAATACTGTGAAAACTACGGGCACGACCTCCTGACCGGCGCCGCCATTCCGCCGGCTGAATACCAGGCCTCGGCCCCGGCCAGCCGGGCCATCCTGCGCAGCGCGCCCTATGCGCCGCCCCATGAGGAGCCGGACCAGGAGTATCCGCTGCAGTACACCACCGGACGCACCGCCTACCAGTTCCATACCCGGACCAAAACAGGCCGGTCCAAACCGTTGAACGCGGCGGCGCCTAAGGCCTGGGTGGAGATGGCTCCTGAGGACGCGGCAGCCTGGGGAATTTCCGAAGGCGACGTGGTCAGGGTTACCTCCCGCAGGGGGAAGATCGAGGCCCCTGTCCGCATCAGCGGCATACGGCCCGGAACTGTTTTCGCGCCGTTCCACTACGGCTACTGGGACAGTAGCGGAGAGCCCGGCTCACACCCCACGGCCGCCAATGAACTGACTCTCACCGAGTGGGATCCCGTCTCCAAGCAGCCGGTGTTCAAGAACGCGGCCGTGAAGGTGGAGCGGATCGCCGGGGCGGCCGGCCCCGCCCCGGCACCCACGACCACGGCCTCCCGGCCCGCCGGGGATGCCCGGGTCCCGGCTACTGCGGGAGGCGCGGAAGCCGAAGCCTCCGAGGTCCTCAGCCCCGGCCCGCCACCAGAGTTTCCCGGCGCCATCAGCTCGGGAGCCACGGGCTCCGATGCCGCCACGCCGGATCCCACCGGAGGCCCGCGATGAACCTCAAGATCTACCTGGGCCTGCTGCTCAAGGCCGAGGAAACCCTGGCCCGGTCCTACCGCGAGGTGGCAGAGGGGCACGGCGCTGAACCGGATGTCCACTTCCTGTGCCTGACCCTCGCGCAGCAATGCGACGCGCATGAGCGGCGGCTGCGGCCCGTCGTCGAACGCTACGGTGAGGACACCTCCGAAAATGAACCTGAGCGGCTGCATGCAGAAGGCCTGGCCGAAACGCGCAGCGGGCCGGTGGGGCTGTTGCGGGACCTGCAGGATCTCTACCTGCTGGCGAGCCTCGTGGACATCACCTGGTCCATGATCAAGCAGGCCGCCTCGGCCCTCCGGGACCGGGAGCTCCTGGAGGTGGTGGAAAAGTGCGACTCTGAGACGACCATCCAGCTCCAATGGCTGCAAACAAGGATGAAACAGGCCGCCCCGCAGGCCCTGGTGGCCGCACGCTGAAAGGAGATGACAGACATGACTGAGACAGCCCCGGAAGGCAAGCCGCGGAAGGCGAGCACCGAGCCCGGCCTGGACGGCGAAGGCGACCAGTACGACGACGCCGGGTTCGCCCATGCCGACGCCGCGGACCGTACCCCGGAGGATGCCCGGGAGACGCAGGTGGATGTGGACAAGGATTCCTAGAAGTCCGTTCACGTACAGCGAACACTTCGCCCGCTTCATTTGGCATGCCCAAAAGAACCCGGGATTCCGCGGATTTCACGGCCAAGGAATCACGCCGACATCCAAAGTTGAGTGAAGTGCGCTCAACTTTGCCTTGACACTTTTCCGCCCCCGAGTAGAGTTGAGTCCAGAACGCTCAATGAATGGGCGGAACGCAGGTTTCCACAGAAAGAAGGAAGCAACACATGTCACGTGCAGTAGGTATCGACCTCGGAACCACCAACTCCGTCGTCTCCGTTCTCGAAGGTGGCGAGCCCACCGTTATTGCCAACGCCGAGGGTGGCCGCACCACGCCGTCGGTCGTTGCATTCTCCAAGTCCGGCGAAGTCCTGGTCGGCGAGATCGCCAAGCGCCAGGCCGTCAACAACATCGACCGCACCATCGCTTCGGTCAAGCGCCACATGGGCACTGACTGGTCCGTCTCCGTTGACGACAAAAAGTACACGGCGCAGGAAATCTCCGCCCGCATCCTCATGAAGCTGAAGAACGACGCCGAGTCGTACCTGGGCGAAAAGGTCACCGACGCCGTCGTCACCGTGCCCGCGTACTTCAACGACGCCCAGCGCCAGGCCACCAAGGAGGCCGGCGAGATCGCAGGCCTGAACGTCCTCCGCATTGTCAACGAGCCCACCGCGGCTGCGCTGGCATACGGCCTGGACAAGGGCAAGGAAGACGAACTCATCCTGGTCTTCGACCTCGGCGGCGGAACGTTCGACGTCTCCCTGCTCGAAGTGGGCAAGGACGAAGACAACTTCTCCACCATCCAGGTCCGCTCCACCGCCGGTGACAACCACCTCGGCGGCGACGACTGGGACCAGCGCGTCGTTGACTACCTGCTCAAGCAGCTCAAGGTCAAGGGCATCGACCTGTCCAAGGACAAGATCGCCCTGCAGCGCCTCCGTGAGGCATCGGAGCAGGCCAAGAAGGAACTCTCCTCCTCCACCAGCACCAACGTCTCCCTCCAGTACCTGTCCGTCACCCCCGACGGCCCGGTCCACCTGGACGAGCAGCTGACCCGCGCCAAGTTCCAGGACCTCACCAAGGACCTGCTGGACCGCACCAAGAAGCCGTTCCAGGACGTCATCAAGGAAGCCGGCATCAAGCTCTCCGAGATCGACCACATCGTCCTGGTGGGCGGTTCCACCCGTATGCCCGCCGTGTACGAGCTCGTCAAGGAACTCGCCGGTGGCAAGGAGCCGAACAAGGGTGTCAACCCCGATGAGGTCGTGGCCGTCGGTGCCGCACTCCAGGCCGGTGTCCTCAAGGGCGAACGCAAGGACGTCCTGCTGATCGACGTCACCCCGCTGTCCCTCGGCATCGAGACCAAGGGCGGCGTCATGACGCACCTGATCGAGCGCAACACCGCCATCCCCACGAAGCGCTCCGAGACCTTCACCACGGCTGATGACAACCAGCCGTCCGTGGCCATCCAGGTCTTCCAGGGCGAGCGTGAGTTCACCCGCGACAACAAGCCGCTGGGCACGTTCGAGCTGACCGGCATCGCGCCGGCTCCGCGCGGCGTCCCGCAGGTCGAGGTCACGTTCGACATTGACGCCAACGGCATCGTGCACGTCTCCGCGAAGGACAAGGGCACCGGCAAGGAACAGTCCATGACCATCACCGGCGGCACCGCGCTGTCCAAGGAAGACATTGACCGCATGGTCAAGGACGCCGAGGAGCACGCAGCCGAGGACAAGGCCCGCCGCGAGGCAACCGACACCCGCAACACCGCCGAGCAGCTCGCCTACTCCGTGGACAAGCTGATCGCGGACAACTCCGACAAGCTGCCCGAAGAGGTCAAGACGGACGTCCAGGCCGACGTCGACGCCCTCAAGAAGGCACTCGAAGGTACCGACGACGCCGCAGTGAAGACCGCGTTCGAGAAGCTGCAGGCTTCCCAGACGAAGCTCGGCGAGGCCATCTACGCCCAGGCAGGTTCCCCTGACGGCGCCACGGGCGCTGCAGGTGCCCAGGGGGCCCCGGCCGGCGACAAGGCTGCTTCCGATGAAGACATCGTCGACGCCGAGATCATCGACGAAGACGAAGCGAAGAAGTAGCCATGCCGCACCACGGTAACGAGGAAGAGCACAACTCATCCGCGGGCCAGGACAGCCGCGAGCGGCAGGAGCGCCAGCAGGGCGAAGGCCACCAGGAGCCGGTCATCCGGGACAACCGCAAGGTTGACCCGGTGACCGGGCGGGCACGGCACCCCGAGGGCGAGCACCACGCTGAACCCCAGGACGCTGCAGCACCGGCGGATTCCGACGGCGACGCCCTGGCCCAGGCCGAGGAAATCCTCAACGGCATCGAAGTGCCCCCTGACGAATCCGTAGCCCAGGGAGCCGGCCATGCTGAAGCCGCGGAGCTGAAGAACGACCTTCTTCGCCTCCAGGCTGAGTACGTCAACTACCGCAAGCGCGTCGAACGCGACCGTGCCGTGGCAGGGGAGATGGCCGTCATCGGCGTCCTGAACTCCCTGTTGCCGGTACTGGACGACGTCGACGCCGCCCGGCAGCACGGCGACCTCACCGACGGCCCCTTCGCCGCGATCGCCACCAAGCTGGAGAACGCGCTGAAGACCTACGGCCTGGTCCGGATCGATCAGACGGGCGTGGAGTTCGACCCCACGGTCCACGAAGCCCTCATCCAGCAGCCCGGCGAGGACATCGAAGTTGACACCGTCAGCCAGGTCCTCCGCTCCGGCTACCGCTCAGGCGACCGCGTCCTCCGCGCAGCACAAGTGATCGTCGCAGTTCCGACGTAAGGGTCACCTGCCGCCTCCGCGGATGAGGGGGCCCCGCCCCTTCGCGTGGCGGCTTTGGTCCTACGGACCGCAGCCGCCACGCTACGGCAGGCCCGAAGCCACTCGGGGGCCCATGTATCGCGGAGAGCGTGGGTACAACCTTAAGAAGTACGAGAAAGGAAACGCCATTGGCTAGCCAGGATTGGGTGGACAAGGACTTTTACGCGATCCTTGGTATCGCCAAGGACGCTTCCGAAGCCGACATCAAGAAGGCCTACCGGAAACTTGCCCGCCAGCATCACCCGGACACCAACGCCGGGAATTCGGCTTCGGAGAAGAAGTTCAAGGACATCTCCGAGGCCTATTCGGTGCTTTCCGATCCCGATGAGCGGCAGCAGTATGACGCGATCCGGGCCATGGGCGGCGGCGCCCGGTTCGCTCCAGGCGGGGCCGGTGCCGCGAACGGCGGGTTCGAGGACATGTTCGGTGGCCTGTTTACCGGGAGCACCGGACGCCACGCCGGCGGCTTCAGCACGGCCGGCGGGATTCCGCCCGAGTTCGCCGACCTTTTCGGGGGCGGCGGCTTCGGGGCGCAGCCCGGCTTCCAGCGGACCCCGCAGAAGGGCGCGGACCGCACCGCATCGACCACGATTTCCTTCGCCGGTTCCATCCGCGGCACCTCGATCGGCCTGCGCGAACCCAGCGGCGAGGTCATTGATGTCCGCGTTCCTGCCGGGATCAAGGACGGCCAGAAAGTCCGCGTCCGCGGCAAGGGCCAGCCCGGCCCGGCCGGCAACGGGGACCTTGTGGTGGCGGTTGCAGTCAAGCCCCACGATTTTTACACGCGCGACGGCGACAACCTCCGCATCCACGTCCCCGTCACGTTCCCGGAAGCTGCTTTGGGCGCCGACATTGAAGTCCCCACCGTGGACGGCGAGAAGGTCCGGGTCCGTGTCCCGGCAGGCACCCCGTCCGGCCGCACACTCCGGGTGAAGGGCCACGGCGTCAAGACGTCCAAGGCCACCGGTGACCTCCTGGTGACCATCGACGTCGCGGTTCCCAAGAACCTGAACAAGGAAGCCGAGGCGGCCGTGAAGGCGTTCGCCGAAGCCACCGCCGACGCCGATGTCCGGAGCGGCCTGGCCGCCAGGGCCCGGCTGTAGGCAGCGGGGCAGACCGTGGACATCAGCGCTGACCAGCCGATCTTCGTGATCTCCGTGGCGGCTGAACTGGCGGACATGCACCCGCAGACCCTCCGGCAGTACGACCGGCTGGGCATCGTGTCGCCCAGCCGCGCACCGGGAAAGTCCCGCCGCTACTCGCAGCGGGACGTGAACGTGCTACGTGAAGTCCAGCGGCTCTCCCACGAAGGGGTCTCGCTGGAAGGCATCAAGCGGATCCTGGAGCTCGAGAACCAGGTGGCCGCACTGCAGTCCAAGGTGAGTGAACTGACCGAGGAACTGGGCCGCCGTCGTCCGCTTGACCAGCGGATCTTTGCCGCCGGTGCGGCCGGCGATGTGGTGAGCCTTGCCCGCGGACAGCGGCCCCGGGCACGGTCCCAGGCTGTGGTGATCTGGCGCCCCAGGGCACTGGGCACCTAGCCCGCCCGGCATTGATGTCCAAAAAATTAGAGTACCCACTACTCGTGACGGGCCCGCCCCCTTTGTCTTGAATGGAACTGCAGCTGGGTCTCACAGCGCATGTTCGAGCCTCTGGGGGTTTTTCGCGTGTTCGGTTCTTCAGTCCAAATGTTCGCAGGGTCCACAGTCGGGCTGATCCTGCTCTCCATCGGCCAGACCATCGTGGTGGTGTGCGTCTGCTTCGACATGGTGCGGGCGCTGTCCGTGCCGAGGTCGCACCGGCGATACCTGGCCAGCACCGTTTTCCGGACGCTGGCCATCCCGTCCATCATCGCCACCGGCATGAGCGTGCTCATCGACGCGTTGTCGTGGTCCTGGACGGATGTGTGCATGTCGATGTTCGTGATGATGGCGATCATCTTCCGCCTTCACCACGACAAGGACGAGGACAGCTGGTGGAAGGGCAAGGGCAAGAAACTCGCCCGCTGGGCCCGCCGGCAGTTCAGCGGCGGCACGTCCGTCGCGCCGGCCATGGGGTAACGCGCCCGCCCGAAAGTTTTTGGCATCGTGCCGGGCCTGTCGGATACCCATAGGGGTATACTGCTGGTGAGTACGACGCCCCAAACCTTCAGGAGAGCCATGACCTACACACATACAGTCACAGTCCCGCTGGCGTGGGAAGACGCCGTGGAGCGCACCCGCGAGGCACTCGCCGGACAAGGATTCGGGATCCTGTCCGAAATCAACGTCCGCGCCACCTTTGAAGCCAAACTGGGAGCTGATGCCGGGGAGGAGCTCGGCGACTATGTGATCCTTGGTGCCTGCAACCCCATGCTGGCACGCAGGGCGCTTTCCGCCGAACCTGACATGGGCGCGCTGCTGCCCTGCAACGTGGTGGTCCGCCGGCCTCCGGACGCCAGCCAGACCACCATCCAGGCAATCGATCCGCAGACCATGGTCAAGCTCAGCGACAGCCCGGAGGTCCAGGAGGTTGCGAACGACGCCGATGCACGGCTCCGGGCGGCTTTGGCTTCGCTGGGCGGTGCCGGTCAGTAGCTGGCGGGAGAGCCGCCGTCGGACGTTTGAATGAACGCCGCGGCGAGGGCCTCGGAGCCCCTCGCCAGCAGGGCGACGTCGGCCCCGACCAGGATGAAGTCCGCTCCCGCGTTCACATAATGGCGGGCGGTGTCCGGGTTGAACGCGTTCACGCCGGCGGGTTTCCCCGCCGCTTTGGCAGCTTTGAGGCAATGTTCGACGGCGGCGCGCACCTCCGGGTGCTCCTGCTGGCCCAGCAGCCCCATCGAGGCAGCGAGGTCGGACGGGCCGAGGAAGATGGCGTCCACCCCGTCCACCTTCAGGATCTCCTCCACCGCGTCCACGGCGGCACGGGATTCGATCTGGACCGTGACGCTGATGGTTTCCCCGGCGCGGGCCAGGTAGTCCGGGACCCGGTTCCAGCGGGCGGCACGGGCCAGGGCAGAGCCCACCCCGCGGACCCCGTGGGGCGGGTAGCGGGTGGCGGCAACCGCGGCTTCCGCCTCCGCCACGGAGTTGACCATGGGAATGAGCAGGTTCTGCACGCCCAGGTCCAGGTACTGCTTGATCATGACGGTGTCGTTCACGGGCGGCCGGACCACCGTGTGGACCGGGTAGCCGTGGATGGCCTGCAGCTGGGCGAGGACGGATTCAAGCCCGTTGGGGCTGTGTTCGGCGTCGACCAGGAGCCAGTCCAGGCCTGACCCGGCGCAGAGCTCCGCCACCAGCGGGCTGCCCGAGCACACCCACATCCCCGCCAGCGGACGGCCTGCTTCACCTTTCTGGTTACGCAGGGCGTCGCGGAAGGTGTCTCCTATTCGAAGCGGCATGTCACAACTCCCAGTGGTCCGTAGTCTGCGTGGACGGTGTCCCCTTTGTATACCCACATCGGCCGCGTGAAGGAACCGGCCAGGATGATGTCGCCGGCTTTCATGCTGTCCCCGTGGGCGGCGATCTTGTTGGCCAGCCAGTGCACCCCGTTCGCCGGGTGGTCCAGGACCCCGGCGGCGACGCCTGTCTCCTCCACTGTCTGGTTCTTGTACAGGATGGCGGAGACCCAGCGGAGGTCCACGGCGTCCGGCTTCACCGGGTTGCCGCCGATCACCATCGCACCCATGGCCGCGTTGTCCGAGATGGTGTCCACGATGGTCCTGCCCTCCATCTCGATCCTCGAATCGAGGATCTCGAGGGCCGGAACCACGTAATCGGTGGCCTTCAGGACATCGAAAATGGTGCAGCCCGGGCCTTTCAGCGCGTCTTTGAGGACAAACGCCAGCTCCACCTCCACGCGGGGATGGGTGTACTGGTCCCACTCCACCGAACAGCCGGTCTCCAGCACCATGTCATCGAAAATGGCGCCGTAGTCCGGTTCCGTGATGCCGGTGGCCGCCTGCATGGCCTTGGACGTGAGGCCGATCTTGCGGCCCACCAGGGTCCGGCCCGCTTCCTCGTTCCGGCGCCGCCACAGCTGCTGCACCGCGTAGGAATCCTCCACCGTCATCTCCGGATAACGGGCAGTCAGGCGTGGGACAGGCTTCCGGTTGCGGCCCGCTTCGAGCAGTTCATCCGCAATGGCCTCGATCGTCTTCGCATCCAGCATGGCTAGAGCTGCGCCCCGAGCTTGAAGCCTGTCCGGTCACCCTCCGGGGAGCCGTCCTTGCGGGTGTAGGAGAAGCCGTCGGCGCCGACAGTAACGGCCATCTCGCTCTTTTCCTCACGGACAATGACGGGCTGGGGGTTGCCGTCCAGGTCCAGGACCAGGGAGGCCTCGGTGTACCAGGACGGGACCACGGGGTTGCCCCACCAGTCGCGGCGCTGGTTGTCATGGACATCCCAGGTGATGACGGGGTTGTCCGGGTCACCGGTGTAGTAGTCCTGGGTGTAGATCTCCACGCGGTGGCCGTCCGGATCCAGGATGTAGAGGTAGAAGGCGTTGGACACGCCATGCCGGCCGGGGCCGCGTTCGATCCTGTCGCTGATACGCAGGGCGCCCATCTTGTCGCAGATCTGGATGATGTTGTGCTTCTCGTGCGTGGCGAACGCGACGTGGTGCATGCGCGGGCCGTTGCCGCCGGTCAGGGCGGTGTCGTGCACGGTCTGCTTGCGGTGCATCCACGCGGCATACGTTACGCCGTCGGAATCCTGGATGTCCTCGGAGACGCGGAACCCGAGGTCCTCCAGGTACTTCCGGCCACGGGGCACGTCCGGGGTGACCTGGTTGAAGTGGTCCAGCCGGACGAGTTCGCCTGCGGAGTAGAGATCGTAACGCTGGGTGAGGCGCTCTACATGCTCCACGTCGTAGAAGAACTCGTAGGGGAAACCGAGTGGGTCCTCGACGCGGACGGAGTCGCCGATGCCCTTGGTGAAGCCTTCCTTGCGGCGTTCGGTGCGGCAGCCGAGTTCCTTGTAGTAGGCCTCGGCGGCGTCCACTTCGGCGGGGGACTTCACCCGGTAGGCGAAGGCTGCGACGGCGGCGATGGGTCCCTTACGGAGCACCAGGTTGTGGTGGATGAACTCCTCCAGCGACCGCAGGTAGATGTTGTTCTCGTCCTCTTCGGTGACGTGCAGGCCCAGGAGGTCCACGTAGAACGCGCGGGATTTGGCGAGGTCGGTGACCACGATTTCCATGTAGGCGCAGCGGACGATGTCCGGAGCCGGAACGGTGGGGGTGGGAACGAAGTTTGTCATGATGCTCTCTCTTCTTTGAAAGGGGGATGAAGAGCGCTGGCTAGGCGCCGAACTTGGGGGTGTGGACTGTCCCGAGGGTGATGTGGACGGCCTGCTGGTCGGTGTAGAAATCGATGGAGCGGTAGCCGCCTTCGTGGCCGAGGCCCGAGGCTTTGACGCCACCGAACGGGGTGCGCAGGTCCCGGACGTTGTGGCTGTTCAGCCACACCATGCCGGCCTCGACGTTCTGGGAGAAGTTGTGGGCGCGGGTCAGGTTCTGGGTCCAGATGTAGGCCGCCAGGCCGTACTTCGTGTTGTTCGCCAGAGTGAGTGCCTCGTCGTCGTTCTCGAACGGCGTGATGGCCACGACGGGACCGAAGATCTCCTCCTGGAAGATCCGCGCGTCGGGGGCGACGTCGGCAAACACGGTGGGTGCGATGTAGTTGCCTTCGGGCAGGCCTTCCGGCCGTCCGCCGCCGGCCAGCAGCCGGCCTTCTGATTTCCCGATCTCCACGTAGGAGGCCACCTTCTCAAAGTGCTCCGGGTGGACCAGCGCACCCACCTGGGTCTTGGGATCGTGCGGGTCGCCGACCACGATGTTCTTGGCGCGGGCGGCGTACTTCTCGCAGAATTCGTCGTAGATGGCGCGTTCCACCAGGATCCGCGAGCCGGCGGTGCAGCGTTCGCCGTTGAGGGAGAAGACCCCGAACAGGGCGGAGTCGATGGCGGCGTCCAGGTCGGCGTCGGCAAAGACCACACACGGCGACTTGCCGCCGAGCTCCATGGACAGGCCCTTGAGGTTGGCTGCGGCGTTGCGGAAGATGGTCTGCCCCGTGGTGGTCTCGCCGGTGAAGGAAATCAGCGGAACGTCCGGGTGCTTGACCAGGGCGTCGCCGGCTTCCTCGCCGAGGCCGTTGACCAGGTTGAACACGCCGTCCGGCAGGCCGGCATCCTTGAAGATCTGAGCCCACAGCGAAGCGGACAGCGGGGTGAACTCGGCAGGCTTGAGGACCACGGTGTTGCCGGTGGCCAGGGCCGGGGCCAGCTTCCAGGACTCCAGCATGAACGGGGTATTCCACGGCGTGATGAGCCCGGCCACGCCGATCGGCTTGCGGTTCACGTAGTTGATCTGCGAGCCCGGGACCTTCATGGCGTCGTCGAACTGGGCCACGATCAGGTCCGCGAAGAAGCGGAAGTTCTCCGCAGCGCGAAGAGCCTGGCCCTTGGCCTGGGTGATCGGCAGGCCTGTGTCGAAGGTTTCCAGTTCCGCGAGCCTGTCCTCCTGGGCCTCAACGGCATCGGCAATCCTGTTCAGGATGCGGGCGCGTTCGCGGGGTTTCATCTTCGGCCACGGGCCGTTCTTGAAGGCTTCGCGGGCGGCGGCGACCGCGAGGTCGATGTCCTCTTTCTGGCCGGCAGCGGCGGTGGCGTAGTTCTGGTTTGAGACCGGGTCCAGGACGTCGAAGGTCGCCCCGCCCACGGAGTCAACGAACTGGCCGTTGATGTAGTGCTGGATGTGGGTGGGAAGGTCCTGCGGCACGTAATGCTTCGTGGTCTGTTCGGCTGTAAACGACATTGTTTTCTTCCTTACTGTGTCAGTTAAGAGCAACGCGGGGTCACTTTTGGTGCCTCGGAGGCCTAATATCGGGCGTTTAGTGACCCCGCGTTGGTTTCGGAGGGGGTTTCGGAGGGGGCTGCGTGTTCGGCGGGGGCTGCCTGGGCGAGGTAGGCGTCCAGGGTGGTGGAACGGTGAAGCCGGGCGGCTTTCTCGATGCGCTCCGGGTCCGCTCCTGTTTCGATGAGCCGGAGCAGCGCTTCGTGTTCGTCCACGGAATCGTGGGCGCGGCCGGGGACGAAGCGGAAGGTGGAGGACCGCAGCGAGGCGAGCCGGTTCCAGCCGCGGTGGACCAGGTCCAGGATGTGCGGGTTGGGGCAGTGTTCAAACAGGACGCTGTGGAAGTCCTGGTTCAGCTGGGTGAAGCGGACGGGATCGAAGTGCTTGAGGCATTCGCGCATTTCCGCGTTGATGCTGCGGGCCCGCTCGATGTCCTGCGCGCCGATCAGCGGAGCCGAGATGGCGGTGGCCGCACCCTCCACAATGCTCAGCGTCTGCATGGTGTAGAGGTATTCGGTGGGATCGATGCCGGCCACTGTGGCGCCCACGTTGCGTTCGAACGTCACCAGGCCTTCGGCTTCGAGCCGGCGGATGGCTTCACGGACGGGCACCACGCTGAAGCCAAGGTCCTTCGCGATGGTGCCCAGTACCAGCCGGTAGCCGGGGGTGTACGCACCTTCGACGATCCGTGCCTTAACTGCGCGGTAGGCCTGCTCCGACTTGCTGCCTGTATTACCGGCGGCCACAGCTGTTTCAGTCACGGGCTTTGCCTGCTTCCCATTCCTCATACTTCGCGCGCCAGTCCTTGCCCAGCGGGTAGAGCCCGTCCACGCTGTGGCCCTGCTGCACCATCTCCGCGATGAATGTTTCCTCGCGTTCCTGGACGATGGAATCGTCAGCGACCTCCTGGGCCAGCGCCGGCGGGATCACCAGGATGCCGTCCGAGTCGGCCACGATGATGTCGCCGGGCTGCACGGTGGTGCCGCCGCACGCGATGGTGATGTCGGTGTCCCAGGGGATATGCCGGCGGCCCAGGACGGCGGGGTGGGGATTGGAGTAGTAGGTGGGCATGTCCATGGCGGCCACCGTGGAGAAGTCGCGGACGCCGCCGTCGGTGATGATCGCGACGGCGCCACGCACCTCGGCGCGCAGGGCCAGGATGTCACCGATGGTGCCGGTGCCCTTTTCGCCGCGGGCCTCCATGACCAGGATCTCGCCCTCGTTCACGGAGTCGATGGCGCGCTTCTGGGCATTGAAGCCGCCGCCGTGGGTCTTGAACAGGTCCTCGCGGTTGGGAACGTAGCGCAGGGTCCGGGCCAGGCCCACGATCCGCTTTTCCGGCCGGGTGGAGGTCAGGCCGTCTATGCTGACGTTGTTCAGGCCGCGCTTGCGCAGTTGGGAGGACAGAGTGGCGGTACAGACGCTCTCCAGCTTTGCCTTCAATTCGGGGGACAGGACAGGCCCGACGGCGGCGCTTGCCCCGGGTGCCGCAGCCTCCGTTGCCAAACCGGCGGCTTCGCGCGAACCGTACGCCTCCTCACGCTGGACGTCGTCCGCCTGCGGCCGGGCACCAAAGTCAGCGAACGGCGTCGTGCCTTCCTCCACTGTGGTGACCAGGCGGCCGGTGGACAGTGCGCCGTCCACGGAGGACACCTCCACCTCGAGAACGTCGCCCGGTTTGGCGACCGAGGCGCCGGCAGGGGTGCCGGTGAGGATGAGGTCGCCTTCTTCGAGGGTCAGCAGCTGGGACAGGTCCGCCACGAGCCGAGCGAACGGGAAGAGCAGATCTGCGGTGGTGTCGTCCTGGACCAGCTGCCCGTTGTGCCAGGTGCGGATGCGAAGGCCGGCGGGGTCGACCGCGTCTGCCGGGATGAGTGCCGGGCCCACCGGGGTGAAGCCGTCGCCTCCCTTGGACCGGAGGTTGGAGCCTTTGTCCGCGTAGCGGAGGTCGTACACGCCGAGATCGTTGCTGGCGGTGACTGCCGCGACGTGGCTCCAGGCGTCCTCGATGCCGACGCGCCGTGCCTGCTTGCCGATCACCAGGGCGATCTCGCCCTCATAGCCGAGAAGTTCGCAGCCGGCGGGGCGTTCCACCGGTGACCCGCTGAGGGAAAGGGAGGAGGATGGCTTCAGGAAGTAGGACGGCTGGGCCGGTGTCCGCCCCCGCTGGGCGGCGCGGCTGGGGTAGTTGATGTGCACCGCAATGACTTTGCGGGCCGAGGCCAAGATGTGGTCGGTGACCTGTTCCAACAGCTGCTCCTCGTCGAGTACGAAATCGTATACGATCACTATACTCACCGGGGAAGGCCCGTCAACCCCCAAAAATCCCCGGCAATCCAGCCAGGGAGCGTCGGGGTTTGAATGGGACGACGGACCCTTGTCGCCCCCGTCGCATCTGCCGTACAGTTGAAACCGAACTTATGATTTCATCTATCGAACTGCCTGTTCTGATATAGAACAGGTGGCGCCCGAGAATCACCACACAGCGAAGTGAGGAAAGCCCGTGCAGTTCCACCATCACGGTTACGTATCCGGTGACCCCCGCGTCAAGCCGGCGGCCGGAGTGGGCATTAACCGGCCCGCGGATCTTCCGGATGAGGTCGACGTCCTCATCGTGGGTACAGGTCCGGCGGGCATGCTCGCCGCCGCGCAACTCTCCCAGTTCCCGGACATCACCACCCGGATCGTCGAGCGCCGCCCCGGCCGGCTGGTCATCGGCCAGGCCGACGGCATCCAGGCCAGGAGCGTAGAGACCTTCCAGGCATTCGGCTTCGCGGAACGGATCATCGCCGAGGCGTACCGCATCACTGAGATGGCGTTCTGGAAGCCGGACCCGGCCGACCATTCCCGCATCATCAGGGGTGCCCGGCCGGTCGACGACGAAATGGGCATCAGCGAGTTCCCGCACCTAATCGTCAACCAGGCGCGCGTTCTGGACTACTTCGCGGAAGTCATGGCCAACTCGCCCACCCGGATGTCGCCTGACTACGGTTTTGAGTTCCGGGGCCTCGAGGTCGGAAGCGAGGGGGAGTATCCCGTCACCGTGACGCTTGCCCACGCGGTGGGCCCCAACGAAGGCCAGGAACGCGTTGTCCGTGCCAAGTACGTGATTGGCGCTGACGGTGCCCGCAGCAAGGTGCGGGATGCGATCGGCTGCACCCTCGCGGGCGATGCAGCAAACCATGCCTGGGGTGTCATGGACGTCCTCGCCAACACGGACTTCCCGGACATCCGGACGAAGTGCGCCATCCAGTCCGGCTCGGGCGGCAGCATCCTGCTGATCCCGCGCGAAGGCGGATTCCTCTTCCGCATGTACGTTGACCTCGGTGAAGTTGACCAGTACGACCACGGCTCCGTGCGTGCGACCACCATCGAGCAGATCATCGCCCACGCCAACCAGATCCTTCACCCCTACACGCTGGACGTCCGCAATGTCGCCTGGCACAGCGTCTATGAGGTGGCCCATCGCCTCACGGACAGGTTCGACGACGTCCTCCCGGACCAGCGGGGGACCCGCACGCCACGTGTCTTCATCACCGGGGATGCCTGCCACACACACAGCGCCAAGGCAGGCCAGGGAATGAACGTTTCCATGCAGGACGGCTTCAACCTCGGCTGGAAACTGGGCCACGTGCTTGAGGGCCGCAGCCCGGAGAGCCTGCTGTCCACCTATTCCGAAGAGCGTCAGGTGGTGGCTAAGAACCTCATCGACTTCGACAAGGAATGGTCCACCATGATGGCGAAGAAGCCCGAGGAGTTCAATAGCCCCTCTGAACTCGAGGACTTCTACGTCACTACGGCCGAGTTCCCCGCCGGTTTCATGACGCAGTATGCGCCATCGATGCTCACTGCCGAGCCTGTGCACCAGGAGCTGGCGGCCGGTTTCCCCATCGGCAAGCGCTTCAAGTCCGCGCCCGTGGTGCGCGTCGGTGACACCAACCCGATCCACCTTGGGCACCACGCCACTGCGGACGGCCGGTGGCGGATCTACGTCTTCGCCGATGCGGCGGCGCCCCAAGCGGCGCAGGCCGGAACGCCGTCGGCCGTCAACGACTTCGCCGAGTGGATCGCGAACGCACCCGATTCACCCCTGGCTGCAACGCCGTCGGGGGCTGACCTTGACGCATGGTTCGATGTGAAGGTGATCTACCAGCAGCCGCACACGGAAATCGACATCAACGCCGTCCCCGCGGTGTTCAAGCCGCTCGTGGGGCCGTTCCAGCTCAGGGACTACGAGAAGGTCTATGCCGCGGACCCGAAAGCCGACATCTTCGAGCTGCGCGGACTGGACCGTGGCGGCGTGGTGGTGGTGGTGCGGCCGGACCAGTATGTGGCCAACGTCCTTCCCCTGACGGCGACGGCCGAGCTCGCCGCATTCTTCGCGCATCTCCTCCCGGCCCGGCAGCCCAAGGAGGTCTGACCCCGGAAGCCTGGCCGAGGAGCCTGACCCTGGAAGGCTGACCTCGGGCGGCAACCGGTTGCCGCTCTCTGGAGGCCGTGTACTAACATAGGCATGCAGCCCGCACGCAAAATGCCCTACTGTGCACGGCCTCCCCTCCGTCCCGGACCGGGGCCGCCGGCGGTCATCCCTCATTGGCGGCCGCCCGAGCTCGTTGCCAATCGGAGGAGGACCTCATGGCTGAAGAAAAAGACCCACCCCGCTCTGCGGACCCGCCGAAGGCCCTGATCCCCAGGAGCCAGCTCGGCGGCACGGACCGGCGGCGTAACGGCCAGGACTTCGAAAACCGCCCGCCCGTTTCCAGTCAGGAACTCAGCAAGGCGCCCGCCGAACTGATCGAGGAACGCGGGCCGAAGGTCAACTGGCGGGTCTTCGTGATCTCCTCGGCCATCATCGTTGCCTTCTCCGTGTGGGCGATGATTATGCCCACCGGCGCGGCCGCGACCATGAAGACCGTGGTGGCCTGGATCGCGGAAAACCTCGGCTGGTTCTACGTCCTCACGGTCACGGTGGTGATCGTGTTCGTCCTCTGGGTGGCCCTGTCCAAGGAAGGGTCGGTCCGGCTCGGCCCGGACCACTCCCGCCCACAATACAAACTCTTCACCTGGGTAGCCATGCTGTTCGCCGCCGGGGTCGGCATCGACATGCTCTTCTACTCCGTGACCGGACCCATCACCCAGTACATGACGCCGCCGGTGGGCGCAGGCCAGACCCCCGCCGCCGCCCAGGACGCCGTTGTCTGGACCATGTTCCACTACGGCGTGGCCGGCTGGGCGATGTACGCGCTGCTCGGCATGGCCATGGGGTATTTCGCCTACCGCTGGGGCATGCCGCTGTCCATCCGCGCCGCCCTGTATCCGCTGCTTGGCAAACGCGTCCGCGGCGGCCTGGGCGACGCCATCGACATCGTGACCCTGGTAGGCACGGTCTTCGGCGTTGCCACGTCCATGGGCATCGGCGTGGTGCTGCTGAACGTGGGGTTCTCCTTGCTGTTCGGCCTGCAGCAGGGCCTGGCACTGCAGATAGCGCTGGTGATTGTCGCCGTCGTGATGACCATCGCCGCATGCACCTCCGGCGTCGACAAGGGAATCCGCTGGATCTCCGAACTGAACATCTGGAGTGCGGCGGCCATGCTGCTGTACATCCTGGTGACCGGCAAGACCTCTTTCCTGCTGAACACCATGGTGGAAAACATCGGCCGGTTCCTGTTCACCCTGCCCGACCGCACCCTGCAGACCTTCGCCTACGAGGAGGGCGGCTCCGAGTGGATGGCCGGCTGGACACTGTTCTTCTGGGCTTTCTGGCTTGCCTGGGGTCCGTTCGTTGGGCTTTTCCTGGCCCGCATTTCCCGCGGCCGGACCTTGCGGGAGTTCGTCATCGCCGCCATCACGGCCCCCGTGCTGTGCGACTTCCTGATCGTCAGCATCTTCGGCAACAGCGCCATGCATGAGGTCCTGGGCGGCAACACGGAGTTCGCCCGGTTGGCCATGGACAGCCCGGAACAGGGCTGGTACGCCCTGCTGCAGATGTTCCCCGGCGCCGGATTCCTGATCGGCCTGGGTACGCTGTCCGGAATGCTGTTCTACCTCACCAGCGCCAACTCCGGTGCCATGGTGATGTCCAACTTCTCCTCCTCCATCCCGGACCCGTCACAGGACGGCGCCAAGTGGCTGCGCATCTTCTGGGCGGTCCTCACAGCGCTGCTGACCATCGCGATGCTGGTGGCCGGCGGCGTGACCACCATGGAGTACGCCACGCTCATCTTTGCCCTCCCGGTGACAGTCATCGCCTGGCTGGTGATGGCCTCCTTCTCCAAGGCGCTGCGCATGGAGCGTGCGGAACGCGAGGGGCAGGTCCTGCGGAGGCAGTCGACGGCGGCGCACGGCGGCTATGTGCCGGACCGTACCTGGCGCCAGCGGCTGGCAGGGATGCGGTCCTATCCGTCGAAGAAGCAGGTGGCGCAGTTCATGGAACGCACGGTGCAGCCTGCACTTGCCGACGTGGTCAGGGAGTTCACCAAGCTGGGCTACGAGGCCACCCTTGACCTCATACCGGATGAACACACGGCCATCGCCAGCCACGCGCTGGTGGTCAGCATTCCGGACCACCGCGACTTCCACTACCAGGTGAAGGCAGTGGAGGCGCCGGTGCCGATGTTCGGCGGACGGATGTCCCGGCAGACTGACATCTACTACCGGGTGGAAGTCTTCGCACAGACCGGATCCGAGGGCTACGACCTGATGGGCCTGTCGCATCAGCAGATCATCGACGACGTCCTGGACCGTTACGAGGCGCACCTGGGCTTCCTGACGTACTCAACCCAGCACGACTACGCCTCGGTGCTCACCCCGCCGGTTCCGGCAGCCACCGGGAGCATGCCTCTGGTGGAACCTCCGCACGACAGCGGAACGGACAACCCCGGGGCCTAGCGGTGTCCGTTAGGCGGGCGGTGTCCGTTAGGCGGTTGCCGCCTGGCCAAGCCGGTAATCGGCGGCGGCGTACACGCCCAGGATCCGCACTTCCGTGGTGAAGAAGGCGAGTTCCTCCAAGGCAAGGCTCAGCGCCAGGTCCTCGGGGTGGCCTTCGACGTCGGCCATGAACATGGTGGCGGCAAACTCGTTGCCCACCATGTAGCTCTCAAGGCGCGTCATGTTCACGCCGTTGGTGGCGAACCCGCCGAGGGCCTTGAAGAGCGCCGACGGAACGTTCCGGACCCGGAACAGGAAGCTTGTCACGGCCGGTCCGGCCAGTTCTTCCCGGGTGGGGAGTTCCTTTTCCGGCGCCAGGACCACAAACCGGGTGGTGTTCGAAGGGTCATCCTCCACCCGCAAAGCCAGCACCTCCAGGCCATAGATCTCGGCGGCCAAGGGGGGAGCGAGGGAAAGTTTGGTGGGGTCGTTCCACTCCCGCACCTCCCGGGCTGAACCGGCGGTGTCGCCGGCGATGACGGGCTTGAGGCCGTGCTCGCGGATCAGCCGCCGGCACTGGCCCAGGGCGTGGATATGGCTGTGGACCTCGGTGGCCGCTTCGATGGTGCTCCCGGGAATGCCCAACAGATCGAAATGGATGGGCAGGAAGAACTCGCCGACGATCTGCAGCCGGGACTGCGGCAGCAGGATGTGGATGTCCGCCACCCGGCCGGCAATCGAGTTCTCAATGGGGATCATCGCCAGTTCCGCCTCGCCGCTGGACACCAGCTCGAAGGCGTCCTCGAAACTGGCGCAGGGTACGCTCTCCAGCTGGGGGAACATCTGCATGCACGCGATATTGGAGTTGGCGCCGGGCTCACCCTGGTACGCAATCTTCTGGGCCATGGTCCGTATGGTTTCACGGCCCGCGCCATCCCCCCAATCGGGCCGGGATTATCCCGTCATTGAGCAGCCGCTCCGGGACCCCCGGTCACGGCCCCCGTCAGCCGGGAGTGACCCGCAGCCATAGGTACTGGTGCGGGGCAAGCGTGACGCCTTCAGTAAGGCTGACGGTTTCCTCTGTGAGAAGTTCGACGGCGGCAGCCGCGAACCCGGAGAACGTCACCGCCGGAATCTGCCGGGCGCCGTCGCCGAAGTTTGCCAGCACCAGGACGGTGCTGCCCAGGACGGTGCTGCCCGGACCTGTGCTCGCAGTTGCGCCTTCCTCGCCGGGGCGCTGGAAGCCCAGGACGCCGGGGGAGTTGGTGCGGAAGCCGATAAGCCGGGTCCCGGCCAGTTCCGGGGTTGAAGCCCGGACTTCGGTCATGCGGCGCAGGCCGCTGAAGATCTGCCCCTCGGCGGTGGCGGGGTCGTGCCTGCGGGCATACTGCTCCGCGGGGTAGTGGGGCCGATGCACCCAGCGGCTGTCGGCGTCGTGCCCTTCCTCCAGGGCGTACTGGTAGTCATTGAGCTGCCCCACCTCGTCGCCGAGGTAGAGCAGCGGGATGCCGCCGGTGCTGAAGGCCACCGAGTGGGCCAGCAGGATCCTTCCAATGGCGTGCTCCGGATCGTCCTCGAGCCCGCAGAGTGAGGCGGTGGTTCCGGAGATGCGGCAGTCGCCGGTGCGGGGGTTGTCCTGGAACGGGACGCCCCGGGCAAAGCTCCCGGGGAACCGGTTGACGTAGAAGGCGTTGAGGAACCGCCGGTGGTCAAAACCGTTGATTCCCAGCTCAGCGGCGTCCTCGTCGGCGAATGTCCAGCCGATATCGTCATGGCTGCGGACGTAGTTCACCCACGATGTGCCGGTGGGAATGTTGTGCCGCCGCTCCAAGGCCTGGGACAGAAGCGCCACGTCGCGGGTGGCAAGCGACTCCCAGATGAGGGCCATCTGCAGCGGGTTGTAGGACAGCTGGCATTCGGCCGGATCGATGTAGAGCGCCACCTCGTCCGGGTGCACAATCGCCTCGGACTTGAACAGCAGCGACGGCGCCGCCAGCCGGCACACAGCGTTGAACGCCCGGAGGAGCTGGTGTGCTTCGGGCAGGTTTTCGCACGGCGTGCCCAGCTGCTTCCAGATGAAGGCGACGGCATCCATGCGCAGGATGTCCACCCCCTGGTTGGCGAGGAACAGCATTTCGCCCGCCATGGCCCGGAACACTGCCGGGTTCGCGTAGTTCAGGTCCCACTGGTAGGTGTGGAACGTCGCCCATACCCACCGCCCGTCCGGCAGCGGGACGAAGGATCCGGGGTGGTCGTCCGGGAAGATCTCCCGCACGGTCCGCTCAAAGGCGTCGGGCATGGTCCGGTCCGGATAGATCCAGAAGTAGTCGCTGTACTCCGGATCGCCTGCCGCCGCCCGCCGGGCCCAGTCGTGTTCGTTGGACGTGTGGTTGAAGATGAAGTCCACCACGAGGCTGATGCCGTTGGCCCGGAGCTCCGCAGCCAGCCCCCGCAGCTGCTCCATGGTGCCCAGCTTCGGGTTGACGTGCCGGTAGCTGGAAACCGCGTAACCGCCGTCGGAATGCGGCTCCGGCGCCTGGAACAGCGGCATCAGGTGAAGATAGGTGAGGCCGAGTTCCTTGAAATACGGGATCCGGGCACGGACGCCGTCCAGGCTGGCGGCGTACCGGTCCACGTAGCAGACCCCGCCGAGCATGTCGTTGGACAGGAACCAGTTGCTGTTCCCCTCCCGCTCGGCGTCGACGGCCTTCAGCCCCGCCGGACGCTCCTGCCAGGAGCGGGCACATTGGACCACCAGCGCGGTGAGCTGATCCAGCCAGTCCTCCCGCGTTCTGTACAGGCCGTGAAAGAGCTGCCGGAGCTCCGGGAAGTGCCGGTCAAACCGTTGCCTGAACGCGCCGTCCGGATCTGACTCCGCCAAGGCCGGTTCGCGGTTCAGTGCATCCAGGACGTGCTGATACGACGATTCGTCCACATTGACCTGCCCCTGCATGGATCCACTCCTCCTGCTGCGGCCGGCTCATCCCGCCGGCTCGTGGTTACGGAAGTATGCCATGGGAACATCCAAGCCGACAGGCATTGGCAGGGCCATGACGGACCGCGGTGCAGGATTCAGGAAGTCCGGCGGCAATATTCGTTGATACCATCGGATGTTGAACATTCAATGAATTTGAGGAGACAGTGTGGACTCGCGGCTCGAAGCCATCCGGAATACCGTGTTGGCGCGGAACCCCGGCGAGGCTGAATTCCATCAGGCAGTGACCGAGGTTTTCGAGAGCCTTGGACCCGTCCACGACCGGCACCCGGAGTTCCTCGAAGCCGCCATCCTGGAGCGGTTGTGCGAGCCAGAACGGCAGATCATCTTCCGCGTGCCGTGGACCGACGACTCCGGCCGCGTGCAGATCAACCGCGGCTTCCGGGTTGAATTCAACTCGGCCCTCGGCCCCTACAAGGGCGGACTGCGCTTCCACCCCTCCGTCTACCTGGGAATTGTGAAGTTCCTGGGTTTCGAGCAGATTTTCAAGAACGCGCTGACCGGCATGCCCATCGGCGGCGGCAAGGGCGGCTCGGACTTTGACCCCCGCGGCCGCAGCGATGCCGAAGTGATGCGGTTCTGCCAGTCGTTCATGACCGAGCTGTACCGCCACATCGGCGAATACACGGACGTTCCCGCCGGTGACATCGGTGTGGGCGGACGCGAGATCGGCTACCTCTTCGGCCAGTACAAGCGCATCACCAACCGCTATGAATCCGGTGTCCTGACCGGCAAAGGTATTTCCTGGGGCGGCTCGCTGGTCCGGCCCGAGGCCACGGGCTTCGGCACCGTCATCTTCACCGAAGAAATGCTCAAGACCCGCGGAACGTCCTTCGACGGCCAGCGTGTGGTGGTCTCCGGTTCCGGCAACGTAGCCATCAACGCCATCGCCAAGGCCCAGACGCTCGGCGCCACAGTGGTGGCCTGCTCGGATTCTTCCGGCTACATCGTGGACGAGGCTGGAATCGACGTCGGACTCCTCCGCCAGGTGAAGGAAACCGAACGCGGACGCCTCAAGGACTATTCACTGCGCCGTTCCGGCGTTGCCTACGTGGAGGCAGGCTCCGTGTGGGACGTCAATGCCACCGTGGCTTTGCCGTGCGCCACCCAGAACGAGCTCGACGGCGATGCTGCCGCGCGGTTGGTCCGCAACGGCCTCCTCGCCGTCGGCGAAGGCGCCAATATGCCCTCCACCCGTGACGCGGTTTCGGTGTTCCAGGATGCCGGCGTGCTGTTCGGCCCGGGCAAAGCCGCCAACGCGGGAGGTGTGGCCACTTCAGCGCTGGAGATGCAGCAGAACGCCAGCCGCGACTCCTGGTCCTTCGAGCACACCGAGCAGCGCCTGACGGAGATCATGGTGGGGATCCACCACCGCTGCGCCGCCACCGCTGACGAATACGGGGAGCCAGGCAATTATGTGCTCGGCGCCAACATCGGCGGCTTCGTCAAGGTGGCAGACGCCATGCTCGCCCAAGGGCTGATCTAGGGCCTGATCCAGCACCTGCAACTGCTCCACCGCCCGCTGATTGCTCCGGCCCCGATTTACCGCGGCAAGGTAAGGATCTCCGCCCCGTCCGTGGTGATCGCGATGGTGTGCTCGCTGTGGGCGGTCCGGCATCCCGTCGCGCTTCGGAGCGTCCACCCGTCCGCATCCGTGACGAGTTGGGCTGTGTCCACCATGATCCATGGCTCCAGCGCCAGCAGCAGCCCGGGGCGCAGCTTGTAGCCACGGCCGGGCCGTCCGGTGTTCGGCACGTGCGGATCCTGGTGCATGGTTGATCCGATGCCGTGGCCGCCGAACTCGGTGTTGACGGGATACCCCGCTTCGCTGAGGACGGCGCCGATGGCGTACGAGATGTCGCCGATTCGCGCTCCGGGGCCGGCGGCCGCTATCCCTGCCGCCAGGGCGCGTTCGGTCGTGCTGATCAATGCCACGCTCTCCGCGGGCTTTGATTCGCCCACGATGAAGCTGATGGCGGAATCTGCGGCGATTCCGGCTTTGGCGACGGCGAGATCGAGAGTCAGCAGGTCGCCGTCGGCAAGCGCGTAGTCGTGCGGCAGCCCGTGGAGGACGGCATCGTTGACGGCGGTGCAGATGTAGTGGCCGAACGGCCCGCGTCCGAAGGATGGCGCGTAGTCCACGTAACAGGAGTCCGCTCCGGCGTCGACGATCATGCCCTTGGCCCACCGATCGATGTCCAGGAGGTTTGTGCCCACAGTGGTGCGGCCCTTCAGCGTCTGCAGGATGTTGGCCACCAAGGCGCCTGTTTCCTTTGCACGGGCCAGTTCGGTGGGGTTCAGGATCTCGATCATGCGGCGCCTTTCTCATGCGGCCAATATCTATACCGGCCATATTATGGTGGGCCTTCACTCGATGCCGTGCGGGCCGAAATCAAGCAGCGTCCAGGCTCCGCTGCCGCGTAACACGCAATTAACATTTCTGAGCGACGCCCGTAACGGCGGTTTGGCTACTCTGGTGCAACAAGGTTTACTAGTAGCTAACGCCAACCGGACAGGAATGTTTCGATGACAAGTGTCGCAACCCCTGCTGTATCCGCACTATCCATAACCCCGGCCGATCACATTTCGCTGAAGGACATCGCGCAGGCCCACGATGTCCGCTTCCTCCTGGCCACCTTCGTGGACATGACCGGCAAGCCCTGCGCCAAGCTTGTCCCCGTTGAAGCCGCCGATGAACTCGAGGCCGGAGCCATGGGCTTCGCCGGGTACGCGGCCGGACTGATCGGCCAGAAGCCCCAGGACTCCGACCTGATCGCGGTCCCGGACCTGGCCTCCTTCACCCCCGTGCCCTTCATCAAGGAGGGTCTGGCGATCATTCACTGCGACCCGCACGTGGACGGCAAGCCCTGGCCGTACGCCCCGCGGGTCATCCTGAAGAACACGCTCGCCCGGCTGGCCGGGAAGGGCATGCAGGCCAAGATCGGCGCCGAGGTGGAGTACTTCCTGGTGAACAGGAACGACGACGGGACGCTGAGTACCGCCGATGCCCGCGATGATTCGCCCCGCCCCTGCTATGACGCCCGCGGTGTCACCAGGATGTACGATCACCTCACTTCCATCTCGGAGGCGATGAACTCCCTGGGCTGGGGCAACTACGCCAATGACCACGAGGACGCCGCCGGCCAGTTCGAGCAGAACTTCAACTACGCCGACGCGCTCACCACCGCCGACCGTGTGGTCAGCCTCCGCTACATCCTGAACATTCTCGCTGAACAGCGCGGCATGACCGCAACCTTCATGCCCAAGCCGTTCACCGACCGGACCGGCACCGGCCTGCACTTCCACCTGTCCCTGTGGTCCGGCGCCGAGGCGCTGTTCCCCGCAGGCAGCGGTGCGAACAACAATAGTGCCGGCACCACCGGAACGGACGACGGCGGCCGCGGCCTGGGGCTCTCAGCGCTCGCCTATTCGTTCATCGGCGGCATCCTTGAGCACGCTCCCGCGTTGCAGGCGTTTCTGGCGCCCACCGTGAATTCCTACAAGCGCTCCGGTGCCACCACCAGCTCCTCCGGCGCCACGTGGTCGCCGCGGAAGGCGTCGTTCGGCGGCAACGACCGCACCCACATGATCCGCGTCCCGGACAACAAGCGGATCGAACTCCGCTCCGGTGACGGCTCGGCCAACCCCTACCTGGCCATCGCCACCGCCATTGAAGCGGGCCTGGACGGCGTTGAACGGGCTGTTGATCCGGGAATGCCCTCCGGCCCGGGCGAGTCCAAGCCCGGTGCCCACCTCCTGCCGGCCACCCTGCTGCACGCCGTGGAAGCCCTCCGGAAGGATCCGGTGATCCTGGCCAGCCTCAGCGGGGACGCGGAGATCGGCAAGTACTACGCCGATGCCAAGGAAGAGGAATTCCTCAGCTGGCACAACCAGGTCAGCGACTGGGAGATCCGTACCTACCTGACATCCATCTGACCCGGCTCCAGTAAGAACCTCCACCAAGTAAAGGAACCCCACATGTGCGGAATCGCCGCGCTGCAGCTGCGCAACCCCCTGCTGCACCCCCAGATGGGCAGCCTCCTGTCCTCGATGATGTGCCAGATCGTGGACCGTGGCCCGGACTCCGCCGGCATGGCTGTCTATGACACCCCGGGCCTGGTCTCCGTAGGAACCTCCACCCTCAGCCTTCTGGGGAAGGACCAGGGCCTGCCCGTCGCAGAGATCCAGCTGGCAGTTGCCGGCATGCTGCCTTCGGACGCCGGAACCGCGGTCCGGGTGGTGGGCGACACCACGCTGGTGAGCGCCGCCGTCGGAACTGATCTTCTGGTGAAAGCGGTCAGCGAAACCCTTCCCGGCTCCACCATCATTGGCCGCGGCGAGCACGTGGCCGTGATGAAGAGCGTCGGACACCCCATGGAGATCGCCGCCGAGCACGGGCTCGAAGCGATGGCCGGCAGCCAGGGCCTCTCGCACACCCGGATGGCCACCGAGTCCGCTGTGACCGCAGGCGGCTCGCACCCCTTCTCCGTTGCCGACGACCTCTGCCTGGTCCACAACGGCTCCTTCTCCAACCACGCCACGGTCCGGCGGGGCCTCTTGCGCGAAGGCGTGGTGTTCGATTCCGAGAATGACACCGAGGTGGGCGCCCGCTACGTGGCCTCCCGCCTGCAGCAGGGCGACACCCTCGAGGAAGCCCTGGTCAACCTGGGCAAGGTCCTCGACGGTTTCTACACCCTGGTGGTGACCACCGCCGACAGCATGGCCGTGGTCCGGGATCCCATCGCCTGCAAGCCGGCCATCATCGCCGAAACGGACGATTACGTGGCGATGGCCTCCGAATACCGCGCCCTGGCCGCCCTGCCCGGCATCGAAAACGCCCGCATCTTTGAACCGGAACCCGGAAAGGTCTACACATGGTCACTCTGACAGCGCCCGAAACCAGCAGCCCCGAATCCAGCACTGCTGCACGCAGGTCAACAACGCAGGACACCTTCGTTGTTGACCTGGCCGGCAGCCCGGTCCGCGCCTTCAACCAGGCCCTGCACAACGCCGTTGACGGCCAGTCCTGGACCGTCACCAACCCCGAAGGCAAGCACAGCCTTGCAGTGGGCATCAACGCGGACGTCACGGTGACAGTGGAAGGCCATGCCGGCTACTACGCGGCCGGGATGCACCAAAAAGGCGACGTCACCATCAACGGCAATGCCGGCGTCGGGCTGGCTGAGAACATCATGTCCGGCCGCGTCCACGTCAAGGGCGATGCCTCCCAGTCCGCAGCGGCCACCGGCCACGGCGGCCTGGTGGTCATCGACGGCAACGCCAGCGCCCGCTGCGGCATCTCCATGAAGGGCGTGGACATTGTGGTGGGCGGCAATATCGGCCACATGTCCGCCTTTATGGCCCAGGCCGGCCGCCTGGTGGTCTGCGGCGACGCCGGCGAAGCCCTGGGCGACTCCATCTACGAGGCCAGGATCTACGTCAAAGGCACTGTGGCCTCCCTCGGCGCCGACTGCATCGAAAAGCCCCTGAAGGAAGAGCACCTGGCCGAACTTGGCGAACTGCTCGCCGCCGCCGGCCGCACCGACAACCCGGCCGACTTCAAGCGCTACGGCTCAGCCCGGAACCTCTACCACTTCAGCGTCCACAACTCGACGTCGTACTAGGAGCCACCATGACCATCACCTCCCTTCCCCAAAACGCTCCGGCAAAGGACACCGCGTTCCCCACCCAGGCGTTCCCCACCCAGAACGTCGCTGAACTGGGCCTTCGCGAGTCCTCCACGTTCGACCGCGCCACCATCGCCGACATCCAGCGCGCGGCCGCAACCGGCGTCTATGACATCCGCGGCTGGGGCGCCAAGCGCAAGGTCCCGCAATTCGACGACCTGCTCTTCCTCGGCGCCTCCATGTCCCGCTACCCGCTGGAGGGTTACCGCGAAAAGTGCGATACCGACGTCGTCCTCGGTGACCGGCACGCCACCCGCCCGCTGCACCTGCAGACCCCGGTGACCATCGCCGGCATGAGCTTCGGCGCCCTGTCCGCCAACGCCAAGGAGGCCCTGGGCCGCGGCGCGTCCGAGGTGGGGACGTCCACCACCACGGGCGACGGCGGCATGACGCCGGAGGAGCGCGGCCAGTCCAAGCACCTCGTGTACCAGTACCTCCCGTCCCGTTACGGCATGAACCCGGACGACCTCCGCAAGGCCGACGCCATCGAGATCGTGCTCGGCCAGGGCGCCAAGCCCGGCGGCGGCGGCATGCTCCTGGGGCAGAAGATCACTGAACGCGTCGCCGGAATGCGCACCCTGCCGGTAGGAATCGACCAGCGCTCGGCCAGCCGCCACCCGGACTGGACCGGCCCGGACGATCTCGAAATCAAGATCGGCGAACTTCGCGAAATCACCGACTGGAAGACCCCTATCTACGTCAAAATCGGCGCCTCCCGCCCGTACTACGACACTGCGCTCGCAGTGAAGTCCGGGGCCGACGTCGTGGTGGTTGACGGCATGCAGGGCGGTACGGCCGCGACACAGCAGGTGTTCATCGAGAATGTCGGCATCCCCACGTTGGCTGCCATCCCGCAGGCGGTCCAGGCACTGCAGGAACTCGGCGTCCACCGCAAGGTCCAGCTCATCGTCTCCGGCGGCATCCGCACCGGGGCCGACGTCGCCAAGGCCATGGCCTTGGGTGCGGACGCGGTGGCCATCGGAACCGCAGCCCTTATTGCCCTGGGCGACAACGATCCCCGCTACGCCGCTGAGTACGCCGCCCTCGGCTCCGCCGCCGGCTTCTACGACGACTTCCAGGACGGCCGCGACCCCGCCGGCATCACCACCCAGGACCCGGAGCTCGCCTCCCGGCTGGACCCGGTAGCAGCCGGCCGCCGCTTGGCCAACTACCTGCGCGTTCTTACGATGGAAGCGCAGACAATTGCCCGGGCCTGCGGGAAGTCGCACCTGCACAACCTCGAGCCCGAGGACCTGGTGGCGCTCACTATTGAGGCGTCCGCCATGGCCCGCGTTCCGCTGGCCGGCACCAGCTGGATCCCGGGCGCCAAGTAGCACGCGCAAGTAACCCCGCCTTACGCGCCCGGGAAAGGAACCCAATATGACCGATTCCTCAGACTATGTGGTGGTGGGCGCCGGCCTGGCCGGTGCCGCCAGCGCCTGGCAGCTCGCCGCCCGCGGACACCAGGTGACCATCCTGGAACGCAACGTTCCGGCCAGCCACGATGCCAGTTCGCACGGCTCCGCGCGGATCTTCCGCTACGCCTACGCGGACCATTTCTACACGCACGCCGTGGCGGAGTCGAAGAGTCTGTGGGACGGGCTGGCTGAGGTCGCCGGCACACCGCTGATCACTCCCTCCGGAGCCGTGGACTTCGGCACGGAACGCCATCCCCAGCTGCTGGCGTCGGTGCTGGCTGACGAAGGCATCGAGCACGAACTCCTCGACGCCGCCGCTGCCCGCGACCGCTGGCCGGGGCTCGCCTTCGATACGGAGGTCCTCTGGCACCCCGGTGCCGGGGTCATCGACGCCGAAACGGCAGTCAACGCCATGGTGGACCAGGCCGTGAAGCACGGTGCCCGCCTGCTGACTGGCTGGCCACTGCGGTCGCTGGACAAGACTGCGGCCGGCTACCGCCTGACCTCCAGCACGGGTGAAACGTTCGACGCCGGCCACGTAGTGATCAGCACGGGCGGCTGGCTGCCGGAGCTGCTGGGCAAGCTGGCGCTGCCGGCGGGCTTCCTCGCCGGGTTGCCCCAGATCACCGTGCGGCAGGAGCAGGCGTTCCACTTCCGCTACCGGGATCCCGAGAGTGCCGCCAACTGGCCCACGTTCATCAACAAGCGCGAAGACATCCAGGTCTATGGCCTACCGGGCGGCCGCGACGCAGGCTTCGCCGGGCAGAAGGTGGCCGAATACAACGGCGGCAAGTTCATCCCCAGCGCCGCAGAGCAGACCGGCGAAGTGGACCCGGCAAACCGCACCCGGGTGGTGGACTACGTTCGCCGCCTCCTGCCGGGCCTGGACCCCGAGCCGTACGCCGAGACCACCTGCCTCTTCACCAACACGCCCACCGAGGACTTCATCATCGACCGGGTGGACGGCCTGACCATCCTCTCGCCCTGCTCCGGCCACGGCGCAAAATTCGCCCCGTTGATCGGCCAGTGGGCAGCGGACCTGGCAACCGGGGCAGCCAACGTCCCGCTCCGTTTCCGGACGGCGACGACGGCGGTCAGCAACCGCTGACTCCGCACTTTCCCCGCACCCATCCCACCCCAGCACTCATCCCGCCCCAGCACTCATTTCGAGAAACGGACCACCGTGACTGCCTCCACCTCCTCCGCCTTCCGCCACACCCCGGAGGCTGCACCGCACGCGTCCCCCGCCTTGCCAACAGCGGCTGAGCCTGCCGCCGCAACGGTGAGCGGCCTGCTCAGGGACATTGCCGACGTCGGCCGCGACAGTGCTCGGGGCGGCTATTCCCGCCCGGTGTTCTCCAGTGCTGAGACGGAACTTCGCAGCTGGTTCATCGAACAGGCCGCGCGCCGCGGTCTGGACGTCCAGACCGACCAGAACGGAATCATCTGGGCCTGGTGGGACACCTCGTCTGGCACCAGGCAGGATGCCGTGGTCACCGGCAGCCACCTCGATTCCGTGCCGGGCGGCGGTGAGTACGACGGTCCGCTGGGGGTCGCCTCGGCATTGGTCGCCGTCGACCTCCTCAAAGCCCGGGGGTTGCGTCCCAGGCGGCCGCTGGCCATTGCCGTATTCCCCGAAGAGGAAGGCTCCCGGTTCGGTGTGTCCTGCCTGGGGTCGCGCCTGCTCACCGGCCAACTCGATCCGAACAAAGCCCGGCGGCTCAAGGATCCGGACGGAAACACGTACGCGGACGTTGCCGCGGCGAACGGCCAGGATCCACGGCTGATCGGTGCCGACTACCAGGCGCTGGCGCAGCTGGGCATGTTTGTGGAGCTGCATGTTGAACAGGGGAGGGGCCTGATCGACCTGAACCAGCCGGTGGCCATCGGGTCATCGATCCTGGGCCACGGCCGCTGGAAGCTCACCGTCACCGGCGAGGGCAACCACGCCGGCACCACCCTGATGAAGGACCGGAAGGACCCCATGATCGCTGCGGCGAAGGTCATGGTGGGCATCCGCGACACGGCACGGAAATACCGCGACGCGCGGGCCACCGTGGGCAGGCTGCAGCCCGTGCCGGGCGGAACCAACGTGATCGCTTCCCGGGTGGACCTGTGGATCGATGTCAGGCACCCCGATGACTCGGTGACCGCCGCGCTGGTGGAGTCCATCGCGCTGAATGCCCAGGTGATGGCGGCTGAGGAAAGCTGCACCGCCACCCTCACCATGGAGTCACTGAGCCCCACCGTGAATTTCGACGCCTCGCTGCGGGACCGGCTCCGTGAACTCCTGCCGGACGCGCCTGTCTTGGACACCGGAGCAGGGCACGACGCCGGCGTCCTGGGTTCGCAGATCCCCACGGCCATGCTGTTCATCCGCAACCCCACCGGCATCTCCCACTCTCCCGATGAGCTGGTGGAGGATTGGGACGCCGAGGCCGGCGCGGTTGCGCTCGCGGACTCGCTGGCGGGGCTGTTGGGGGAGGCCCGGGTCATCGTTTAGCCGCGGGTTTCTGTCCTGCTGCGCTCGCGTTTGGGGGGCGCGCTTCAGTTCCTCACCCGGTAGACCATCAGCACGCAGCCGCCGTCAAGCTCGCGCGACTCTGTCAGTTCCAGCCCGATCCGGCCCTTGAGATCGCGGAAGAAGGGAACACCCGAGCCCAACAAGACGGGATGGACGTTCAGGCTGACCTGATCGATGGCACCGGCCTCAAACAGCGAACCCGCGAGCTCGCCGCCGCCCATCAGGCAAATACCTTTTCCCGGCTGCCGCTTGAGTGTGGTGACGAAATCGACGGCATCGGAGGAGACGAGCTCCGTGCCGGGCGGCGCCTGGGAAAGTGTGCGGGAGAAGAGGTACGTGGCAACTGCCGGAATTCCGCTGCCCTGAAGACTGCCCACTTCGGGTTCCGGGCCTGGGCCGGGTTCTGGGTCTTGTCCTGAGCGCGGTTCCGATCCGGGCTTGGGCCCGGGTTCACCGCCCATGCCTTGGGCGGCCGCGAATTCCCATGTTTTCCGTCCCATGAGGACGGCATCCACAGTGGACCAGTACTCGCTCATGTACTGTTCCACATCAGGGCCGAACCGGATCCAGTCGACTGCGCCGTCGCTGCCGGCAATGAACCCGTCAAGGCTGCACGCCGCACCATAGGTCACGGTCCGCATCGCATTTCCTTCCGCTGCACACCCACCAAAAAACTCTGGCACATGCCCGGGACTTTGGCTACGGCCCTTGCCTGGTATTGGTATTCAGCTGGCGCGGCACCTGCCTCGACCTGGCGTTATTACCGCACCGGCTGGACCCTGGCTGAGGCGTTATGGCCGCTCCGGTGCGACCTATGATGGCTCCTATGACCAATCACGCCCGGGAAGATGCTCCCGTGACCGGCTCAGTAGCCAACGCTGAGGATGCCGTTGCCGGTGTTGCGGCCGGCGTCGCGGGAAAACTGGAAGTCGCGGGAAAACTGGAACAGGTCATCGCCGCCCAGGTCCGGCACTACCGCACCGCCGGAGGCCTGTCCTCGGCAGAACTGGCGGCCCGGACCGGCTTGTCCAAGGCCATGATCTCCCGGATCGAGACGGCCACCACTTCCTGTTCGCTGACAACCCTGCAGCGTCTGGCCGATGGCCTGAAAATTCCTGTGACTGCTCTTTTTCGCGGCGCCGACACTGACCGCGATGCCACTTTCACCAAGAGCGGCCAGGGCAGCCTGACGGTGCGGAGCGGTACGCAACACGGCCACGAATACCGGGTCCTGGGCACGCTCAAGGGCCGCACCGATGCGCTTGAACCGACGCTGGTCACCCTCACGGACGCCTCCGACGTCTTCCCGCTGTTCCAGCACCCGGGCACCGAGTTCATCTACATGCTCACCGGGAAGATGGTCTACGGGCACGGCGCCTACGAGTACACGATGGAGGCGGGTGACTCGCTGCTGCTCGACGGCGAAGGCCCGCACGGTCCGCTCGAGCTCCTGGACCTGCCTATCCGGTTCCTGGCCGTCTCCGCCAAGTAATCCGCCGCGAGCAGCAGCGCGGGAAGTCACCAGCGGTACTGCACCTCAAGAGGCTTTTCCGGATAATCGCAGTGTCTTTGAGTGACCTGTGAAACTCGCTTGCCAGTGACTGAAACGTTGAATTAACGAGCCGGAAACCCACCGCAGGACTGCGCCCACGAAGATTGAAGCAGACGGCAATAGCTGCCCTCCGATGAACGTGGTACTGACTCCGCGTCCCTCCTCCGGAGCGGCTCTGACGGGCAATTTCCGTTCTCTCTTCGCATCACGAAAGGGGTTTCCCATGGATTCGGGAAATGTCGCTTGGATTCTGGCCAGCTCGGCGCTGGTCTGTATGATGATCCCCGCCCTGGCCCTGTTCTACGGGGGCATGGTGGGGTCGCGTCGCATTCTAAACATGATGATGATGTGCTTCGGCGGCGCCAGCCTGGTCGCCGTGCTGTGGGCGCTCTTCGGCTACTCGATGGCCTTCGGAAATTCAGTGGGCGGCCTCGGGCTGATCGGTGACATCACCGAGTTCCCCGGAATGGGGCAGCTGCTCGCCGCAGACGAGGCAGCATCCATCCCGGTCATCCTCTTCGCAGCCTTCCAGCTGTTCTTCGCGTGTGTCACCACCGCCCTGGTCGCGGGAGCGGCAGCCGGGCGCATGAAGTTCGGTGCATGGATGCTCTTTGCCGGAATCTGGGCAACGATCGTCTACTTCCCCATCGCGCACTGGGTGTTCGCCTTCTCTTCGGCTGACGGCAGCGTTACCGGCGGCTGGATCGCCAGCGGCATCAAGGCCATTGACTTCGCCGGTGGCACCGCGGTCCACATGAACGCGGGAGCCGCGGCACTGGCTCTGGCGCTTGTCCTGGGCAGGAGCTCCGGCTGGCCCAAGATGGAACACACGAAGCCCCACAGCCGGCCTCTCGTGCTCGTCGGCGCAGGGCTCCTCTGGGTGGGCTGGTTCGGCTTCAACGCCGGTTCCGCACTGTCCGCAGGCCAGTCGGCGTCGGTGGTTTTCCTGAACACCGCGGTGGCGGCCGCCGCGGGCCTTCTCGCCTGGGCCCTCGTTGAGCGGATCCGCCACGGCGCCGCAACCAGCATGGGCGCCGCGTCCGGCCTGATCTCGGCACTGGTTGCCATCACTCCCGCCTGTGGTGCGGTGAGCCCGCTCGGCGCACTGGCTATCGGCGCCATCGCTGGTGCTGTCTGCTCACTGGCAATCGAACTCAAGTTCCGCCTCGGCTACGACGACTCACTCGACGTCGTCGGGGTTCACCTGGTGGGCGGCATCCTTGGCACCCTGCTGATCGGCCTGTTCGCAACGGACGCCGCTCCGAATGGTGTGAGTGGCCTGTTCTACGGCGGCGGTGTTGAGCTGCTGGGTGTCCAGGCACTGGCTACGGTTACCGTGCTCGCCTACTCCTTTGGCATCACGTGGGTGCTGGCCAAGATCCTGGACCGGATTGTCGGCCTGCGGATCAAGCCGGAGGACGAGATGCGCGGCATCGATATTGCAGCACACTCCGAGTTCGCTTACTTGACGGACGAAGACCCCGTGGAGCTTGGTTCCCCCCAGCGGGCCTGACATAGGCCTGATGCATCCAACGCCTTGGACGTAACCCCCAAGGAGATCCATCTAAATAACACCAGGAATTCCGGGTAGGCGCTCGCCGCGCTACCCGAAGTACGAGTCAGGCCAAGGGCCGAACCGCGGACCGGTGTCAGCAGCAGCTGGCTTATAGTTCCGGGGTTCGGCCCTTTGTCGTGCTGCGGGATAGGTGCGTCCCCGGGCGTCAGTCGCCGATGCAGACCAGATTGCCGTCCTGGACCTCCAGCACCGCGGCCCTCACATGGCTGAGATGGGTCTTCGGGTCCGCTGTCATCCCTTCGATGTCCTCTCCGTTCCAGAATGGATGCGTGAAATAGACGATGAGCGCCCGCTCTTTGCCGGCTACGGAGTTTTCCAGCCGGACAACGTCCGCATGCCGGGCCGCCACCGGACCGCCGTCGGCTGTTTCGGGAGACGCGAGGATCAGCCCGCCGCGGTATTCCTGCCTGACCCACCCGCCCGCTGCGTCATCTGAGCGGTAGACGGCCTGACCGCGCCATTCGTCCACGATCATCCAGTAAGTGCCCTCCAGCTGGAAGACCTTGGGGCCTTCGTGTGGCCGCCCGGGGATGACGAGCCCCTCCAAAATCCACGACGACGGGTCGGCAGGGGTGCTGCTCACAGCGCTGTACGTGTTGGATGCGCGGGCCTCGTCCTTGTACCAGAGGCGATACCGGCCGTCGCCGCACAATGCTACCGCCGCGTCGATGACGCGCGGAGAGTCCAGTTGGACGGCGCCGAGGTACTCCCACGAGGTCAGGTCGCGGCTGGCCAGTTGGACGATGGAGGCGTCCCCGGTCCAGTCGGTCCGCACTCCGCCGAGCACTGTCAGGTACATGATCCATTGGCCGCCCACGCGCACGACGTCGGGCGCCCACAGGGTAGCGGGCAGTTCAGTTCCGGGCGGGACCAGTCCGTCAACCGTGCCCTGGTACGCCCAGTTGAGGCCGCCGTCCGACGAACGGGCAACCCCGATTGCCGTACCGTGCACCCATTCCACGCCGGTCAGGCCCGGTTGTGTGGCCCGGCGCTGGGTGTAGAAAAGGACCCATTCTCCGGTCAGGTGGTCGGGAACCAAGACGGGATCCGTCGGGCCGTCCCACACCGGATCACGATAAGGCGTTGTGAAAGCACCTGGGCTGACGGTGGTCAGTACAGGCGCGTCGGCGTTCACTTGGTGGCGCACGGAAGTCTCCAATGAAAGGCTGATTTCGCTACAGCATAAAGTAGAAACCGGTTTCTCGCAGCTGTTTAGAGCCGGTTTGGGCCGGCGGACAGAGCTGGGTTGGTGTCAAGCACTAGCTCAGGGAGTGTTCAGGTTCGTGCTGGTTCTGTACGAGCCTGCTCTGTTCGAGCCTGCTCTGTTCGAGCCTGCTCTGTTCGAGCCTGCTCTGATCCAGCCACTCCCCGTTCGTTTGGTTGGCCCTGCAGCATCTGGCGGACGTCTTCCGGTAACTGTGGTGGTTCCCAGTCGGGGTATTCGCTGGCGTAATGTCGGCCTGTGGGTGAGGTCCAGCCCGGCGGATGGTCTTTGGTGGCCGGGCCGGGTTCCCAGCCGCCGGTGTGCCTGAGTTTGTGGTGTTTCGGGCAGGGCTGGGCCAGGTTGCTGATGCCGGTGGTGCCGCCCTTTGCCCAGGCGAGGAGGTGGTCCGCTTCGTTGTCCAGAGAATGGTTGCTGCAGCCAGGGAACGGGCACTTGCCGTCACGCATCCTGAGCCATTGGCGTTGGGCTTTGGTGACCCGGTAACTGGTCCGGCCGATCTCCAGCGGTGCGCCGTCCCTCGGGTCGATCAGGACGCGGTGGAACGATTCGGCACCCTCGGCGATGAGACGCCTGGCCATGGTGATGGGGATTGGCCCGTACCCGTCCAGCATCGCCGGCTCATCCGTGGCACCAAGCAACGCCATGATGGGCGCGGTGAGCAGGACCTGCGCCCGCGGTATGGGGACACGGCCGCCCAGGGCGCCAAGCATGTCCACCGTCAGCCCGGTGCCTCCGTCAGCCAGAACCACGGTTCCGCTGGCTTCCGTGTTGGGCGTGATGCCGCCGCCGAGGAGCAGGTTGGCGGCGATGTCGGCCCGCATCTGGGGCATGGTCCGGTCCTCGTCCGGGCCCTGCAACGCCCGGGCAGCGGCGGTAGTGCAGTTCCAGATCCCCGCTGCCTGGTCAGCGGGCAGGTACGCCGAAAGCCAGGCCATCCCGTCCCGGTCCGGCCGGTATTCCAGCCGCCGGTCCGCCACCGACCGGGCGTGGCGCTTCTCGATGCTGACCGGGTGGTGCCGTTCGCGCCAGATCCGGGCCTTATGCCGGAACCGTGAGGCGACGAGTTCCCCGGCAGGGCAGCCCCGGTTGGGGTTCTCCACCCCGGGGTCTAGGAAGTGCGCCTCCAGAGCCTTCGCGGCAGCAGCGTCCAGGTTCGTGGTCTCGTCCACCATCACCCGGGCATGCTGCCACGACAGCGACCCGGCCGTCAGCGCGGACAGGGTCAACGGCAAACCAGTGGTCAGGGCGTGGGATTCGGCCAGCAGGGTTGACGCGGTCCGTTCGCCGACCGTCAATGCACACGCGACCTCGGCCACCACCGCCATCTCCTGGGCCCGATCAGTCATGTCAGGGGATGCCAGTGCCTGGGACACTCGGGCAAACCCGGCGGCAGAATGGGCTGTCAGGGCAGCTACTTTGGCGTTCAGCCGGGCGGCTTCCGCAAGGATATCGAGGAATTCATCGGCCTCGCGGCGGAGCGGATCGCCATCGCAATTAAGTGCGGAATCAACACCGCACACAAGAAGATCCAGCGCCGAGACAGAGACCTTGATGGCTTCCACCGCCTCAGCCGCTGCCCTGTTTCCCATACCCACATCATCCCGCGAGGCACTGACATTAACGGCTAGCCATCATGCCTATGTGGATAACTTGGCGGCCACGGCGGACAAAGGCCGATGGCAGGCCCGCGCAGTAACTCGCTCACGTCAGAGCGTCCGAACTCAGCCCGTAAGAAGTCTCAACCGGTGGCCTGGTCAGTCCTTGAAAAGCCCTGCCAGATCCTCGGCCGTGATGGATCCGCCGGACAGGGCGTCGCCCTCCATGACATCCGCGAACAGCTGCGACTTCCGGGCCTTCAGGGCCATGACCTTTTCCTCGATCGTGTCCTTGGCAACCAACCTGTAGACCATCACGTTCCGGGCCTGGCCGATCCGGTGTGTACGGTCAACGGCCTGCGCCTCCGAGGCCGGGTTCCACCAGGGGTCCAGCAGGAAGACGTAGTCGGCTTCAGTCAGGTTCAGGCCAAAGCCGCCGGCCTTCAAGGAAATCAGGAAGACGGGTGCGGTGCCGTTCTTGAATTCATTGACGACGTCGGTCCGGTTGCGGGTGCCGCCGTCGAGGTAGCAGAACTCGATCTTCTCCTCCACAAGCCGTTCCCGGACCTTGCCCAGGAAGCCGGTGAACTGGCTGAAGATCAGCGCACGGTGGCCCTCGGCCACCAGGTCCTCCAGCTGCTCGAACAGCACGTCCAGCTTTGAGGACCGCACACCGGACAGCGACGGATCAACCAGTGACGCGTCCAGGCTGAGCTGCCGCAACAGGGTCAGCGACTGGAATATTGTGAACCGGTTCTTGTTCACGTCCTCGATCAGGCCGAGGATCTTTTGCCGTTCGCGCTGCAGGTGCGTCTGGTAAACCTTCTGGTGGCGCGGGTTGAGCACCACCTCCAGGATCTGCTCCTGCTTGGGCGGCAGGTCCTGGATGACCTGGTCCTTGGTGCGGCGCATCATCAGCGGCCGGACCCGACGGCGGAGCTTGTCCAGCTGCCCCTTGTCGCCGTTCTTCTCCACAGGCTTCTGGTAGTACTCGGCGAACCGCTTGGGGCTGGCGAACAGGCCAGGCGCCACAATCGAGGTCAGCGCCCAGAATTCCATCAGGTTGTTTTCCAGCGGCGTGCCGGTGATGGCCAGCTTGAAGGCAGCGGGCAGCTTCCGGGCGCACTGGTAGGCCTTGGACTGGTGGTTCTTCACGAACTGCGCCTCATCGAGTACCAGGCCCGCCCAGGTCTTGGAGGCGTAGGAGTCGTAGTCGATCCGGAACAGGGCATAGGACGTGATCACGATGTCCGCGTCGGCCAGTTCAACCGCAGGATCCTGGCCGTTCTTGGCGAAGGTCTCGCCAATAGTCCGGACCGTCAGCCCGGGTGCGAAGCGTGCTGCTTCAGCCGCCCAGTTGCCCACGACGCTGGTGGGGGCAACCACCAAGAAGGGAGTGCCGCCGTCGGACGCTGGACCCTTGCCGCCGTCGGGCGCTGGAGCTGGAACATCTGGAGTCGTACCTCCGGAGAGGCCGCCCTGCTCCTTCGCCGCACACATCAGGGCGAGGGCCTGCACGGTCTTGCCGAGGCCCATGTCGTCGGCGAGCACCCCGCCCAGGCTGTGGCGGTAGAGGAAGCTGAGCCAATTGAAGCCCTCGAGCTGGTACGGCCGCAGTTCGGCATTCAACGAGGCAGGCAGCGGCAGCCCGTTGATCCCGCCCTCGAGCAGCCCGCCAACTGCCTCCCGCCACGCGGCCGCCTGCTGGTCCACGATGCCCAGGTTGGCCAGCTCGTCCCAGAGCCCGGCCTGGAAACGGCTGATCTGCAGCGGGGCGTCCTTGTTGTCCTGAAGGGAACGCGCCTCCTCGATCAGGGCGCGCAGCTGGTGGAGTTCGGGGAGGTCCAGCGAGAAGTACGCGCCGCTGGGCAGCAGCATCTTGGTCTGGCCAGCGGCAAGCGCTGAGAACACCGCCGCGAACGAAACCGGCTGGCCCTCAAGGGAAATCTGGATGCCGAGATCGAACCAGTCGCGCTGCTCGGTGGCCTTGGTGGAGACGGAGATGACCGGGGCTTCCTCGGCCTCGCGGTAATCGGCAATGTCACCGGCGGTGTCCACGTCCACATCGCGTGCCTGGCGGAGCAGGGGCAGGACGTCCTCGGTGAAGGCCAACGTGTCCAGGCCGCTCAGTTCCACGGAGGCCGCCAGGCGGGGCGTGCCCCAGCCGCCGGTAGCCGATTCGCCGAGCGCCGGAACCACGTTCCACGGCTGGCCGATGCCCTCCAGGATGCGGGCCTCGGCGGGGTCATCGCGGTAGCCGTGGTCGCCCGGATGGCGCCACAGAGGCTGGGCGGTCACCAGGTTTCCGGTCTTGTAGTGCCACTCCCAGTGCAGCCGCAGCTTGTGGTCGGCGCCGTAATTGGCCAGCAGCGAAAGCGTGGGGACCGCCAGCGTGGGCAGTTCAACGGACTCGTCCTTGGCCGTGATCCGGGCTGCCTGTTTGAGCTTGGGGTAGAAGCCGGTCAGGAACCGCGTCTCGTCCTTGGCCGGGATCTGCAGGGTGCTGCCGGCCGTCACGAATGCCAGCAGTTCCTCGCTCAGCCCGTTCTCCAGCGGCGCGAGGGTAATCACGTGGTCCGGGTCGACGCCGGGCAGGGTATTTCCGCCGGACGTGAGGAAGATGCCGTGGGCGGGGCGCCCGATGGTCCCCACCGAGGCCGGATCAACCTCAACCCCGTCAACGGTGACCGTGGGGGCGAGCGCCAGCCCGCCGTCGTCGGCCGCGGCGGCTTCCGCCGTAGCGGTACCGGCGGCGGTATCCGGGCTGACCGGGGTGCCGAACCGGCTGAGGCTAAGGCCGACGGCGGCGGGGGACTCCGCGAGCCGCACCGGCTCGGTGCCGCGGCTGTGTACCAGGGTGAGGCCGATCTTTTTGGCGTCGGCCAGCAGGCTCCACAGGTTCTTGCCGGCGAAGGTGTTCAGGCCGAGCCACAGGGCGGACGAGTTGTGCAGGCGGTTCGCGACGGCGGTGTGCGCGGCCAGGAACTCCTGCATCCACTCCACATGCATTTCGTTGCATTCGCGGCGGAAATTCAGGTAGCTCAGGGTGTTCCACGAGACGTCGCCGCGGATCCATTTGCCCTTCGAACCCATGATGACCGGGCGGGCCTTAAGCTGGCGGACGCTCCGAAGGGGATCGCGGCGGCCTGTGTAGGAGAAGTGCGGGGCCGGTTCCTCAACATCAAACTGGAGTGCCAGCGGGATGCCGTTGCTGGAGGGCGTGATGCCGGGCTGCGAGATCAGCGGGCTCAGGGCCTGTTCCCAGTCAGCCAGCTCCAGCGTGGCGGGCTGGCGCGAAAGCCGGGAAACGTCGGCGGGGGTGAGCAGCTGAACGCGGATGGCCGGGTTGTCCTCGGCAGCGAACAGCAGTGCCGCAACATGCTTGCAGTCCTTGCGGACCGGGCAGCTGCAGACGCCGACGGAGCAGCTCCAGCCGCCGGCCTTCCGGACCAGCTTGGCGGTGGTGGAATACGGTACGTCCGAGCCTCCCCGGACTTTGCCGAGCATCAGGCCGGTGGCGGCGTCGAAAGAGATCCCCGAAACGCGGCTTCCCATGGCATAGGCCAGCCCGGCCGCGAGGGAACGGTCGTTGATGGCGGGGGTCTGTATTGCCAGTGCCGCACTCTCGTCCGGTTGGGATGGCATGGTGCGCGCTACTTTCAGCTGGCCGCGGAGGACCAGTGTCCGATCGATGGTTATCTGCTCCATCTTAGTTCGCCCGGAGGAACCGCACCGCGCGGGCCCTTTTGCCATGTGGACAACCTGCACCGAAATCTTCGCCTGACGTTCACTTCAGCCTCAACATCCCGCTGTTCCTGCCCACGTAGCGTGAAAGTGTCCTGAGCATCACCGAACCAAACAGCTGTGAGGAAAACCAATGACCACGAGCCAGCACCCGGTCGTCCTGACCACCGCCAGCGTCGAAGCCGGCAACGAGGAAGTTGTTGATGCGAACGTTCACGTGGTGAACGCCATGTATGCGGAACTGCTCGACGCCGCCGAGATCGCCCCTGCCGCCCTCGGCAGCTACTACGTGGACTTCTACGTGACCCAGTCCCTGGAGGGCGGCTTCGCCCAGTACGTTTTCACCGCAGACCGGGAAGAGGTGGATCCCCTCATCCGCGAAGGCCTGGAAGGCATGGGTGCGACGGCGCATCTTGAGCTCTTCAACCGGACCGTTGAGGCGTTTGACGCACTGTCCCAGGAGGACGCGGAGCGCTACCTCGACGGCGACCTGGACACCGAGGAGGAACCCACCGATGGCGTGCGCACCATGGAGGAACTGGACGGCGAATTCGAGGAGCTTCTCGAAACCGAGAACATCACAGCACTCAACGCTTCCTGGCTCCTGGGCCAGGAGGGGCTGCTGGTGCTCGACGAGGACGAGCTCGCCGCCTACATCGAGCGTCAGGTTGCGCTGATCCCCGACCTTGAGGAGCGCCAGGCCAGAGCCGACGCCGAAGCGCTGGAGGACGCCCCGGATTTCGAAATCATCATCCGCGAACTGTGCGATGTGGCCGGCTACGCCCTCGAGAAGATCACCATGGGCGATCCGAACTACATCCACAACGGGGAGAAGACCCTGGCCTGGCAGTTCACCACCGATCACGGCGATTTCCTCATGGTCGAAGAGGACGACGAGGCGTTCATGATCAACCCGGAGACGCAGGAAATCGTCGCCGCCGTTGAGTTCGAGGAAGCCGACGACGACGAGATGGCCGACGCGTAGGCATTAAGGACCCCGCACTGGCGGGGAAGCAGAGCCGACGGCGGGCGGTCACCTTTTTCACGAAAAGGTGACCGCCCGCCGTCGTACATGCCTCAGGTGTTCTGGTCCAGCGCCGCGGCCAGGATGTCCAGCAGCTCCCCGTCCACCTGGTCCACCGACGTGAGCCGGACCCGGCGGTCGAACGGGTCATCGGGGCGGGTCTTCAAGGCTTCGAGGCGTCCCTGGGCGGCGGCGTCGAGGCGCAGTGAAACGTCAACGGCGCGGTTGGTGGTCCGGGTGACCTGCGCGAACTTGCGGCGGGGGCCGAGCAGGGAGACGTAGCCCTTCCGCATCTGGATCTCCACGCCCTCGGTGGCGGCCGCCCAGGCCAGGAGGGCGTCGGCGATCGGCCTCAGTCCGGGATGGTTGGCGTACTGGCCGTCAATGAGCTCGTCCGCGCCACGCAGCATGAAATCCGGGTACCCGAACAGCTCCCACGACACCGCGTACTGGGCGTAGCCGGTGACGCCGTGTTCGGCGCGCATCCACTCGCGGAGCTCGGCGTCGTTCTTCAGCCCGGCGGCGCGGGCACGCTCAGCCCAGTACCCGACGCCGTGTCCCGTCTTCCGCTCGAGCAGGGCCTGGTTGCTTTCCACCATTCCCTGCCAGGTCCGGGCGGTTTTCTGCTGTTCGGGGGTTGAAGGCATGACTCGATGGTAGTGGGCAGGCGCGGCCCCAGCGGGCGGCAAAAAAGAATTTTGGTGCCCCCGTAACTTTCCAGCAGTGGCCGGCGATGTAGGAGGTGACTGGTTCCACGGAACCGGATCCGATTTGTCTTCTAGATTTTGGAGTTTCCCATGCCCCTGTTCACCGTTCTCGCCACCAGCAAAGTCGCCGCCGGAGTATTCGCCGCAGGCGCCCTGGCCGTCGGCGGCACCGGCGTCGCAGCTGTCTCCGGCGCTCTTCCGGACGCCGCGCAGCAGTCCGCCCACGAACTTCTCGGCGCCCCCGCTCCGAAGCTCTCCGGCGAAGCCGCTGCAGCCGCGGATGCTGCAGCCGAAGCAGCCGGCGATGCAACCGCAGATGCTGAAGCGACCGCAGACGCAACGGCCGACGCTACCGCCGCTGCCAAAGTTTCAGACGAGAAGGTTGCGGCAGGAGCCAGCGTCTCCGCCGCTGCGAAGACCACGGCCGACGTTGCCGGTGCCGCATCCCTTGGCCTCTGCACTGCCTTCACCAACGGTGGACTGAACGCTTCCTCCGAAGGTTTCGCCTCCCTGGTTGTCAAGGCCGACGGCGAAGCCAACGTCAAGAGCTTCTGCGCCGACGTTGTTTCCCAGGCCGACGCCGCCGTTGACGCAGGTGCTGCTGCCAACGGTGCCGCCACTGTCGAAGCCGAAGCCCCCACCGTGCCGGCCGTTCCCGCAGTTCCGGCTGTCCCCGGTGTTGAGGGCGTGCCGGCTGTGCCTGCAGTCCCTGCTGTTCCGGCCGTGCCGGGCAACGTAGTGGACGCCCCCGCAGTTGACGCACCCGCCGTTTCTGCCCGCTAGCACCCGCTCGGCTAGTGTGGACTGCGGCATCCGGCTCCTGAAGACCGGATCCCGCAGTCCACATGGCAGCCAGCAAGCAGACCCACAGCAGCGGAGCACGCCGCGCCGAATACCGGGATGAGCGGATCCGCTGCCCGGGATGGAGGAGCCGCCGGTGACTGACACCTTGGCCGACGCAGACATCGAGATATTCGAAGACACGGAAAGCACAGCCGAAACTGACCCGGCTGTGCTGTTCAGCGCTGTCTACCGCACGTTTGCCGGGGCAGTCCTCGGCTACCTCCGGGCGCGCGGCGTGGATGATCCAGAGGCTGTCACCCAGGACGTGTTCCTGGCGTTCTTCCCCAAAATCGGCGACCTGACGGGCGGCCTTCCCGGCGCGAAGTCATTGCTCTTCTCCATCGCCCATGCCCGGATGGTGGACCACTACCGGCGCGTGGAACGACGCCCGGACTTTTCACCGTTCGATCCTCTGCACGACTCCCGCAGCACCGCCTCTGCCGAAGACCAGGTGCTGGAACAGAACGGTGGCGCAGCCGCACTCCTTGAAGGCCTCGCCGACGACCACCGTGAAGTCCTGGCGCTGAGGGTAGTGGCGGACCTGTCCATCGAACAGGTGGCCGGCATCATGGGCAAGTCCCAAGGCGCCATCAAGCAGCTGCAACGCCGCGCGCTGCAAAATCTCAAGGACCAGACGCTACGAAGAAACCAGGCACATCATGAGTGACACCGCAGGTTCTATGCGCAACACAGCAGCCCCGCGCAGGGGCGGCTCCCAAATCGGCGCGGCCGTTGACGGGCTGCTGCTGGAGGCAGGGATGGAGGACGACGGCGGCCTCCGCTCCGCGCTGCTCGAGCTCCGGTCGCTGTCGGCGGGACAGCCCGTTCCCTCCGATGCGGTTGCTGCGTTGATGGTCCGGGCGGAGAGCGCACCGCGGGTGGCTGCCGTTGCAGCGGTCGCCCACACTGCCGCCATGCCCGCTATGGCTCCCGCCGAAGCCCTCACCCCTGCTCCGGCCGAAGCCCCCTTAGACGAGCTTGCCGCACGACGCCGTGCCAAGCGACGGATCACCATGACCACCCTCTCGGTGGCAGTGTCTTTGGCCGCCGGCGGCGCTGTTGCCGTGGCGTCCGATCAGGGCATCCGCGACACCATGGGCGCACTGAACCACGCCGTCACGTCTTTCGTTGCCGGGGCGGGCGGAGCATCCTCGGACAAGGCAGCCGGGACGCCGCCGGGCGATCCCGCCCAGCCCGCCGGTTCCGCGACTGTGCCGGTTCCCGGCGCGCCCGCGTCCGGGCCGGACACTGCGCCAGCGGCCTCACCGGCGTCTGGCGCTGGCAACGCCGGGGCGGGAGTCCCAGCGCCGGCCCCGGGGACCGTGCCGCCGTCGGGAGCCACCCTTCCGGACAACCTGGCCGGAATACCAGCTCCCGGCATACCAGTCGCCGGCGTGCCGGGCGCCGGTACGCCCGGAGACGGCGGACCCGTCAACAGCGGGCCGCTCGACGGGGCAGCGCCCGGCCTCCCCGTGCCGCAGCCGTTGCTTCCTCTCCCGATCACACCGCAGCCGGGTCCGGCGGCGACCCCCGGACAGTAGGCCGGGAGGCGCCGCCGGCAAGTGCCCTGCCGTTGAAGCGAAGCAGCCGTCAGTATCCGGACCCCGCAGTCCGGATCATCTCACCGGCCGGGCTCGCCAGATACCAGACGCCACTCACGCCTTGCCCGAGGATGTCGCCGGGGTTCTTGTCCTTCGCGAAGTAGTACAGCGGCAGGCCGTTCAGGGTCACCTGCTTTGCGCCGGCCGGGGTCGTGATCGTGCCGAGCGTCCCGGTGACGCCTTCAGCGGCGGGTGTCGCCGCGGTGGTGAGGACCGGCGGCCATGCGGCCAGGCACGCTGCCGTGCAGGCGCTGGTGCCGGAATCCTTCACGTCCTTGGTGAAGTAGTAGACGCTCATCCCAGCGGCATCAACCACGATGTTGCCGGCGCTGGAAGATGCTGTCTTAAGGTCGACGGCGGCCTTACCTGGCGAGGCAGTGCTCGGCGCTGCGGACGCGGACATACCGGCTGCCGGCGACGCGGACGTGGCGGCCGGGCTCGCAGTGGTGGTGGTCCCGGGACTGCCCCCGCAGCCGGAAAGCGCGGCCGCAAGTGCCAGCGCAGCCAGTCCGATGCCCAGATGCTTTTTCATGTGAATGCTCCTTGGCTCGTGCCCGGCGTCGGATCGCCGGACGCTAACCGTTACGACGCGCACCGGAGAACAATGGTTCACAATGAACCGTTTCCCCTGCGCGGACGTTTGTAACGGCAGGGACGCACTGGAACACAGTGGTTGGGACAGGGAGGGGCGGGCATGCCGCTGGACGAGGACGTGGTGGCCGCGATCTACCGCGAACACGGCCCTGCCCTGCGCCGCTTTGTGCTCAGCGCGTCCCGTGACCCGCAGCTGGCCGAGGACGTGGTCCAGGAGACCGTGCTCCGGGTCTGGCAACAGGCTCCCGACATTACCGGCAGCCTCCGAAGCTATCTTTTCAGGACCGCCCGAAACATCATGATCGACAATTACCGCAAGGCCCAGCGGCGCCCGGCCGAGGCGCTCGGGTGGGAGCTCACCGACCCGGCGGACGCCGTCGAACGCGTGGATGAGCTGCTCAACAGGGTGCTGATGGAAGAAGCGCTGCTGCGGCTCAGCGCCGAACACCGTGACGTCCTGGTGGCCCTCCACTACCGCCGCTTCACCGTCAACGAGGCCGCAGTGCAACTGAACATTCCCAGCGGAACCGTGAAGTCGCGGGCCTACTATGCGGTCCGGGCGTTACGGACGATTCTGGATGAAATGGGGGTGGAACGGTGAACGCCGCGGAGCTGCACCAACTGCTGGGTGCCTACGTACTCGGAGGGCTCGACGCCGCTGACCAGCGCCGCTTCGAGGAACACCTCCCGGAATGTGCCGACTGCCAGGAGGAACTGGCCGGGCTGGAGCGGCTGCCGGCCCTGCTGGACGCGCTTCCGGTTCCCGACGCTGTGGCCCTGACCGGCAACCACCGCGCAGCCGCGGCGCTGGAACCGGCCGGACCAGTGCCGCTGGCGGTCCTTGGAGAACTGGCCGCCCGGCGCCGTAAAGCACGACGCCGGTGGACGGCGCTGGTGGGCGCCGTCGCCGCCGCATGCCTCGCCCTGGGCCTGGCAGCAGGGCCGATGCTCACCCGGCCGCCGCAGCCGGACGCCAGCTACTCGGTCCAGGCCGACAGCGGCCTGCGCTTCAGCGTCGATCTGGCCCGGAAGACGTGGGGGACGGAGCTGGCCGTGAACGGCAGCAGCATGCCGTTGGACGGGACCTACTCGCTGTGGGTCCGGGACCGCGACGGCGGGGAGGACCGCGCCTGCGCCTGGACCGCTACGCCCAGCGGCCGGGTCAGGGTCACCGGAGCCACCCCTGTCCAGCTCGCCAGCATAGCCAGCGTGGAGCTCCGCGACGAGGCGCAAAAGACCGTCGCCGTGATCACTGTTCCCTGAGCCGGCCTGGTGCTTTTACTGATTCATCTTGCCCAAGCGCGCGCGGACCACCATGAACAGCCCATAGCAGATCAGGCCAGCCCCCACAGCGGCCAGCAGATAGACGCCGAACGGCTGGTCGCGGAGGGCCCTCAGTCCGCCGTCCAGGCCTGTTGATTCATCGGGGTGGTGCCGAAGCGTGGCGATGGCGATCAGCAGGCCGGTCAGCAGCAGGACTGCGCCCTTGGCCACATAGCCTGCAATACCCAGGACTGTGACGGCTTTACGTGCCTGGGGTGAGGAGGGCATCACAATATTCTTTTCGAAGGATTTCCTGAAGCCCCTGATGGCATAGACGACTCCGGTGACGGCGATGCCCACCCCCACCAGGACCAGCAGCGCCACGCCGCCGGGGGCCTTCATCACGGTGAGGGTGAGGTCGCTCGCGGATCGCCGGTTGTCGCCGCTGGATCCCGTTCCCATGGCGAAGCTGGCCAGGGTCAGGGCCAGTCCTGCGAAAACGAGGGCCTGCGCTGCTGCTTTGGCTTTCTTGCCTGCTTTCTTCTTGGCAGGCAGCCGGTTGTAATCGAAGATCGCATCGCTGGTCTGCCAGAGCGCCAGAGCCGCACACGCCGCGAAACTTGCCCACAGGAGGAAAGGCCCGGCCGGCTGGTTGGCAAGTTCGGCCACGGCCCCGCTGAAGTCAGCGCTTCCCGCACCGCCCATGGCCAGGCGGATGGCGATGGTTCCCACCAGAAGGTGAAGAATGCCGCTGGCCGCGAATCCCGCCCTCGCCAGCAACTCCAGGGCGCGTGAGTTGGTGATGTCCTCCGCCGCGTCCGCGGCCTGTTTTAGTTCTCTTTTGATGGCGGGTTTCCTTTGGGCCAGTACTTATCGCGCCGCTTGGGTGTCTGCGCGAGAATTCATCGTCCCACGTGGAGCGTGTCTCGAACAGAGTGGAGCCTGTCTCGAACAGTGTGTCCGGGGCATGGGGACTGATCCCCATCGCGGGGCGCCCGCCGCCATGCGACGATGTGTGCAGCGATAGACCTTGAACACCTAAGATTCCCCGGGGGAGACACCATGACTTTTTACGGCGCGGACACCAGCCAGTTGCGTGAGTTGGCCAAGGCCGTGGACGCGGCCGCCTCGCTGCTTAGCAGCAGGGCCAGCTCCCTGCAGGGCCAGATCCAGTCCGCGCCCTGGAAAGGGGCCGACGGCGCACGGTTCCGCCAGGACTGGACCGGAAGCCACCGCCCCAGCCTGGAGCGCGTGGTGTCCAGTCTCCGCCACAACTCCAAGCTGCTGCTCCAGCACGCCGACGAGCAGGAAAAGGCCTCGGACAAGTCCGGCAGCGGCGGGTCCGGCAGTGTCCTGGGCAAGTTCCTGGATCTCGGCAGCAAAGGTGTTTCATGGCTTGAAGACATGGCCCAGAAGGCGGCCGCGGCGCAGGCCCACCGCGAGGAGCTGGAACGGGGCCTCAATGACATGGTCAAGGCCAGCCCGGAGGAACAGGAGAAGTGGTGGGCCGGCCTGTCTGAGGAGGACCGCCAGTACCTGATCGAAGGCGAGGGCGAAGACGGTCCGTTCGCTGATGACCTCATGGACATGGACGGCGGCATCCCGCTGGCCGCCCAGGAGCTGGCCAAACAGCGGCTCCAGGACGTCATGTCGGAAGACATTCCCGTCTACACGGAGGCCAGCAAGGCCTCCCTTGACGTCCGTGTTGCCTGGCTGCACGGCGGCGCGGAGGTTGGCGCGACGGTGACGGAGAATGCTGACGGGTCCGCCACCATGAAGGTTCACGGAAACCTGGGGATCGGCGTGAACGACACCTCCGGCACCGTGGGGGCCACGCTGACCGGTGAAGCTTCCCGCGAGTACAAGTTTGGCAGCATTGAAGAGGCCATGGCGGCACGCGAACAGATGTACAAGGACCTTCCGCCGGACGACGCCAGCGAGATCAGGGACGTTGTGGGCAACCCGCCCGGTTACATCCTGGACACCATCAACGATGCAGCGAAGGACAACGGTTCCACCGAGCAGGTGGACAAGGCCAAGGGAACGCTTACCCTCAAGGCGGAGGGCGAATCGGAGCCGGTATCCGGCTCCGCGCAGCTGGACCTGGCCTATGAGCGGAACCTGTCGAACGGCAGCGCCACCGCCAGCGCCGAAGTGTCCGCCCAGGGCAAACTGGACCTTGACGGCAAGATCTTTGAGGCCTCCGGCAAGGGCGGCCTGGAAGTGAGCCTGGACAAGGACAGCAACATCGAGAAGGTCTCGCTGTCCATGGACGGCACCGTCGCCCAGGGCGTGAACGTAGGCCCCGACGTCACGCCGCACAAGCTGGAGTCCGAGGTCACGGTCGGCACCCAGGGCAGTGTGAAGATCGACGTAGAGTACAACGCGGAGAACAAGGCCGTCATCGACAGCTACATGCGGAACGTGGCGCTTGGGAATGACACCGGGGCCGCTGCTGACGCCGCCAAGCTTTATGAGGCGGGCTCTGCCACCGTGCAGGTCAACAGTGTGGTGACAGCGACCAACACGGCAGCCTTCAAGGGCGGGGTTGGCGAGGTGGAGTTCAAGACTGAGAATCAGGCAACCACCAACGTGTCAACCTACGTGAAGGTCGCCAACGACACCAAGCTCGAGAGGCTCTGAGGTCCCATGCTGGAACCACTTCCCGCACCAACGTCAGCCAGACCCCTCAAGACTTACCGCTAAGGAGCAACCATGTCAGTTCACATCGAATCCCCGTTGGGATACACGGCAGACTTTCCCGAGCACACCCAGGCCATGGAGGACTCCGCGGCCGGGCCGAACAGTGAGCAGTACGCCCTGCTGGGAGGGGTACTGGTTACGGTGATCAAGGATGACACCTCGGTCACTGATGCGCCCCAGGCCAACGGCTGGGCGCACCTCATGTCCGAGTTCTACATTGAAGAACGCGGCGGGACCATACTTACCGAAGGCGAACTCAACCTTCCCGGCAAAGCCTCCTACGCCGTCCTGGTGGGCTACACCGACCATGCCGGCGATGCGCGGATTGCAGCCACCGTGGGCGTCTGGGAGAACAACCGGTTCATCGGCGTCCTGGTGATCTGGCCCTACGTGAACCCGGAGATCGAGCCCCGGGTAGGGATGCTCAAGGAGATTGTCGCTTCCATCAGCGTGGCCTGACCCCGGTCCGAAGCTGGCCCCGTTTCGGGGACCCAGGTTCGGGGCCGCGCGGGATCCCGTCAGCGCCGGCGGTAGCAGAGGTCGAAAATCAGCCGGCCCGCCTCGTGGGCCTTGGCTTCAAAACTGGTGCGGATCCGGCCCTCGAAGCGTGGAGCCCAGCCGCCGGTTTCATCCACACCCTCGTTGGGTCCGGTGTGTGCGGTACTGACCGGTGCCCTGCCTTCACGGACGGGTGCACCGCCCACCAGGGATTCGACGCCGGATTGCCACACCTGCGTGAGGGGGCTTTCCGGGCCATGGCGCTCGCCGGTGTGGAGGTTTTCGAAGTCCGGCGAATCCGCCAGGACGTCGCGGACGTGGACGGCATAGTTGGACCAGTCAGTGGCGATCCGCCAGAGCCCGCCTGGCTTGAGTGCCCGCGCAGCGAGTTGGGCGAACTCCGGCTGGATGAGCCGGCGTTTGTGGTGCCGTGACTTATGCCAGGGGTCAGGAAAAAACACCCACAGTTCGCTGACAGATCCGGCAGGGAGCATGGTGGCGAGGACTTCAGGGGCGTTGGCCTCCACAACCCTGACGTTGTCCAGTCCCCGGCTGTTGATCTTGATGATGGTGTGCGCCAGGCCCGGGGTGTAGACCTCCACGGCCAGGAAGTCCGTGTCCGGATTCTGTTCGGCGGCGTGGCAGATCGCGTCGCCCAGCCCCGACCCGATCTCGACGATCAGCGGCGCCTTGCGTCCGAACTCTGCCTCGGCGTCGAATGTGTAGTCCGGGTGGACCGACGTGTTGGCAACGTGCCGGGGCACATTGAGGGCCCACCGCTCTGAGTGTTCTTCCCAGGCTGTTTGCCGCCGTCCCTGCAGACGGGTACCGCGGCGCACAAAGCTCACGGGCCTGCCGCCATAGGTGCCGAACGACGCCTGGGTTCCGGGCGTCACCGGGCGCGGGACATGCGGAGGCTGGGGGGATTCTGGGGATTCACTCATCCCTTCCAGAATACCCGCGGCCGCGCCGGAGGCGTCTTTCGAAGACGGCAGCCCTCTGCAGGCCAGCCCCTTACAAAGGCTAGAAAAGAATCATGGGATTTCCGTGGAGCAGCACCAGACCCAGTGCCACGGCGGCCTCGGCACCGGCCAGCGATAACCCGGCCACGCCTCTCCGCGAGCCCTTTGAGCGGGGCGGGCAGACCCGGAGGGCCACCACGCCGAGAGTTATTGCAGAAAGGCCAAACAGCACCGGGCAGCTCCAAAGCACCAGCGGCGCCACCCAGTCCCGATCTCCGGGACCCTCATCCGGCCTGGTGAAAAGCGCCGCGATGAGACTGAGCGGCGCGGTCCCAGTACATGCTCGCGGGTGCGAGAACGCTCAGCGTAAGGCTGGCTGTGCCTTCCGCACTGCCGTGTGCCTTCCGCGCGTATGTGGATAACCAGAGTGAGGCTGCCCTTGAAATGACGTCTGGCGGCCCCGTTGCAAGACCTGCCGAAGACATCTGCGGACGCCACGCGACTGACTGACAGAATGGGTCCGTGACCCGCCCTAAGAATGACGCCCCTGAACTGCAGAAGGACGCCGTCAGCGGCGGAACTGCGGCGGCAGAAACAACTGTGCCGCCCCAACCGTCGAGCAGCCGGCGGGCGCTGGCCTACCTTGGCCTCTGTCTGGTGCTGATCGGACTGAACCTCCGGACGGTCTTTTCAAGTTTCGCCGCAGTCCTTCCCGAGATCACCGCCGGCGCGGGCCTCCCCGGCTGGGCCGTGCTGGCGCTCACCACCGTTCCTGTGACTCTGCTGGGGGTGTTTGCGCCGCTGGCACCGGGGCTCGCCAACCGCTTCGGCCCCGAGCGCGTCCTGCTGGCGGCCATGACACTGCTAACCGCCGGCCTGCTGCTGCGGCCCTCAGACCTAGGCTGGCTGGTGCCAGGTGCGGGGCATCTGCCGGCGTTGCTGGTGGGCACGGCTGCCTGCGGCGCGGCGGTGGCCCTGTGCAACGTGCTGCTTCCGGGGCTGGTGAAACGTGACTTCCCGCACCGGCTCGGACTGATGGGCGGCCTGTACACCACGGCGATCTGCGCCTCCGCGGCGCTGGGGGCCGGGTTCACCTACCCCGTGTTCGCGGCAACGGGGGAATGGACGGCGGCTCTGTGGTTCTGGGCGCTGCCCGCCGTCGTCGTCCTTTTGCTGTTCCTCCCGGTGGCGCTGGCGCAGCACCGTGCGCGGCGGAGGACCGGTAAAGACGGCGTCAGCGTCTGGCGCTCCGCCGTTGCCTGGCAGGTGACCATCTTTATGCTGCTGCAGGCCATGATGTCGTTCAGCGTGTTTGCGTGGCTGGCGCCGATCCTGCGGGAGCGCGGCGTGGACGGCGCGACGGCGGGCGTGATGGTTTCCGTTTCCATCGCGCTCCAGATGCTGGGCTCACTGTTTGCGCCGGCGCTCGCGGCGAGGTTCTGGGACCAGCGCGCCATCAACACTGTGGTGGCGCTGATGACGGGCGGCGGATTCGCGCTCAGCATTTTCGGCCCGCTCGACTTCATCTGGGTCTGGACCGGGCTGCTGGGCCTGGGGCAGGGAAGCCTCACGGCGGTGGCGCTGACCATGATCATGCTGCGGACCCGCGACGGGCATACAGCCTCGCACCTGTCCGGCATGATGCAGGGCGTGGGCTACGGGGTGGGTTCCACGGGGACACTGCTGGTGGGGCTGCTGCACCAGGCCACCGGCTCCTTCGCCGCCGCAGGTGTGCTGTTCCTCTGCATCGGAGCGCTGGCCGCGGTCTTTGGCTACCGCGCGGGCCGCAGGAGATACATCGGCGGTTAAGGCCGCCCAACCCCGCCCCCCACCACCAACGCGGGGTCACTTTTAGCCCGATAAAGGCCCTTTATTGGGCGTGGAGTGACCCCGCGTTGCTTGCTGCTGGACCACGAACCGTTGCCGGAACGTTGCACTCGCGCGCCCGGAATCCGTTGACAGAGTGTGAGCTGCGCCATAGATTTGCCGTAACCTGAATCGTCTTTCAGGTTCACTCAAGAAGCTCACTTCAGATCCACTGCTCAGTTTCCGCGGATTTCAACGAAAGGCATCCCGTGAAGGATACAAAGAGGTTCCTGCTGGCCGCCGTTATGGCCACGGGGCTGGCGCTCAGCGCCTGTGCGCCCACCACCGGTTCAGCCACTCCGGCCGGCTCCGGAGGTGCCGGTGCCGCCACCGCCGCGGAACCGGTGGACGTGGGCATCATCTACTCCAAGACCGGGCCGCTCGCCGCCTACGGCGCCACCTACTACGAAGGCCTGCAGGCAGGCATCGACCACGCCACGGACGGTACCGGTGCCGTCAACGGCGCCAAGATCAACCTGACGTACGTTGACGACGGCGGCGATCCGGACAAGGCCGTCACGGCAGCAAAGGACCTGATCGGCAAGGGCTACAAAATCATCGGCGGCACGGTGGTCTCCGGCATCGCCCTGAAGCTGGCAGAACAGGCAGCACAGAACAAGGTCCTGTACATTTCCGGCCCAGCCGCCACTGACGCCATCCAGGGCATCAACAAATACACCTTCCGCTCCGGCCGCCAGAGCCTGCAGGACGTGGCAACCGCCGGCTCGTTCATCGACACCAAGGGTAAGAAGGTGGTGGTGTTCGCGCAGGACAACGCCTTCGGCCAAGGCAACGTTGCCGCCGTCAAGGCCGTCCTCGGTGCCAAGGGCGCCACGGTTGAGGCTGTGCTCGTCCCGGACGGACAGGAACTCACTCCCTTTGCCCGCCAGCTCATCGATGCCAAGCCGGACATGACGTTCGTGGCGTGGGCCGGAGCCACTTCAGGCACCATGTGGCAGACCCTCAGCCAGCAGGGCGCGTTCGACGCCGCTCCGGTGGTCACCGGGCTCGGCGACGCCGCCACGTTCGGTGCGTACGGAGAGGCCACCGGCAAGATCAGCTTTCTGAACCACTACTTCCCTGGCGCTTCCGGCACCGAAATGGAGAAGAAGATGATCGCCGCCGTCGAAAAGGCGGGCGCGAAGGCTGACCTCTTCACCCCGGACGGCTTCGTTGCCGGCCAGATGATTGTCCAGGCCATCAAGGAAGGCGGCTCCGACGCCGACGCCATGGTCAAGGCACTCGAAGGCTTCAGCTTCGACGGCCCCAAGGGCAAGGAAACGGTCCGGGCCTCCGATCACGCCCTGATCCAGGACATGTACCAGGTCAAGCTCGTCCAGAAGGGCGCAGCCTGGAGCCCGGAACTCGTCAAGGTGGTTGCCGGCGATCAGGTCGCACCGCCCGAAAAGAAGTAGAAGAGGCAAGCGAATGGTTGCTCCAGCCCTGCCTGCCCTCGCGGTGGACGGCCTCGGTCTGCAGATCGGCGGAGCCCGCATCCTCCAGGATGTGAGCTTCGCCGTGGCCGCCGGCGAAATGATCGGCGTCATCGGCCCCAACGGCGCCGGCAAGACCACCCTGTTCAACCTGATCTCGGGCGTGATGCGGCCCACCGAAGGCAGCATCACCCTGAACGGCAGCGAGATCACTGCCACGCCGGTCCACCGTAGGGCTAAGGCAGGACTGGGGCGGACCTTCCAGACCTCCAACCTGTTTCCCCGGCTTAGCGTGCTGGAGAACGTCCGGCTCGCCGCGCAGGCGAAAATCGGCGGCAGCTTCAGCATCCTGCGCTTCCCCTCAGCCTCCGACGAGGCCACCCGGATTGCCCTGGGCACCATCAAGGAAGTGGGGCTTTCCGGCCAGCTGACGACGGCGGCGGGGGACCTTTCGCACGGCGAGAAGCGGAAGGTGGAAATCGCCGTCCTCCTGGCGACGGATCCCGCCGTCGTCCTCCTTGATGAGCCGATGGCCGGCGTCGCGTCCGGGGACGTCCCGTCCCTGACCGCGATCATCCGCGGGATGCACCGCGACCGCGGCTGCACCGTGATGATGGTGGAGCACCACATGGACGTGGTCCTGGGGCTGGTGGACCGGGTGGCGGTCATGCACCACGGCAGCCTGCTCGCGCTGGACAGCCCGGAGGCCGTGATGGCCGATCCCACCGTACAAAGCGCCTACCTTGGAGAACCCGTATGAGCGCCGCAGCCCACGCCCGCCCGATCCTCAGGGTTGAGGGTCTCAACGCCCACATCGCCGGCCAGCAGGTGGTGGAGGACGTGTCCTTCACGGTTCCGGCAACCGGAATCACCGCCCTGCTGGGCCGCAACGGCGTTGGCAAGACCAGCACCATCAAGGCCATCATCGGCCTGATCGACCGCACCGGAACCGTTGAACTCGACGGCGTCCGGGTCGAAAAGGAGCCCACCTACAAGATCATCCGCAGCGGCGTGGGCTACGTGCCGGAGGACCGCGAAGTGTTCTCCAAACTCACGGTCGCGGAAAACCTCCGCCTGGCCGAACGTGACGCCGCACCGCGCAGGCAGCTGGTCGAGGAGCTTTTCCCCGACCTGCTGGCCCGCGCAGGCCAGATGGCGGGCACTCTCTCTGGTGGCCAGCAGCAGATGGTGTCGCTGGCCCGCGCCCTGCTGAACACCAACAAGATCCTCCTCGTGGACGAACCCACCAAGGGCCTGGCCCCGAAGATCGTCGCCGAGGTGGCCGAAACACTCGCCGAAGCTGCCAGGACCGTTCCCATCCTCCTGGTGGAGCAGAACCTGCACGTGGTCCGCCAACTCGCGGAAGGCGCGGTTGTCCTGTCCGGCGGCCGGGTGGTCCACACCGGCAGCGCCCTGGGGTTCCTTGACGACGCCGGGCTGACGCAACGGCTCCTGGGTGTCTCCACGGAGGTCACCTCCCACGAGGCTGCCCCGCACGGGAAAGGCGCGGCCCTGTGAGTACAGTCGTCCTCCTGCTTTTCACCGGCCTGGGCCTCGGCGCCCTGTACTTCCTGGTCGCCGCCGGCCTGTCCCTGATCTACGGGCTGATGGGCGTCCTTAACTTCGCCCATGGCGCGTTCCTCACCCTTGGAGCATTCACGGGCTGGGAAATCGCCCGCCGGACCGGCTCGGACAGCTGGTGGACCTTCCTGCTCTCGCTGCTGGTGGGGGCCGCGGCCGGGGCGCTGTTCGCTGTCTTTACCGAGTTTGTCCTGATCCGCCGGCTCTACCAGCGGCACATTGAGCAGGTCCTCATCACGGTGGGCCTCTCGCTCGCCGCCGTGGCCCTGTTCGACGGCATCTGGGGGACCGATCCGGTCTTCATCCAGGGCCCGGCATGGTTCAAGGACACCACCGAAATCCTCGGCGCCCGTGTCCCCAACGACAGGTTTGTCTGCATCATCGCCGCGGTCCTGGTGCTGCTTGCCATGGTGTTCTTCCTCAAAAACACCCGGTACGGCATGATCATCCGGGCCGGCGTCGAAAACCGCTCCATGGTCACCGCCCTGGGCATCGACGTCCGCAAAGCCTTCACCCTCGTCTTCACCATCGGCGGCGCCGCGGCGGGGCTGGGCGGAGTCCTTGCCTCGCATTACTTCGGCTACGTCTCGCCCATGCTCGGCGGATCGCTGCTGATCTTCGCCTTCATCGTCACGGTGATCGGCGGGCTCGGTTCCCTGACCGGCGCGGCGATTGCCGCCGTCGGGGTCGCTGTCCTGCAGCAGTTCGCCAACTTCTACCTCGGCGGCACCGGCGACTTCGTTGTGGTGCTGGCCCTGGCGCTGGTGCTGCTGTTCCGTCCGTCCGGCCTGCTCGGGAGAACCTCATGACCACCGATACCGACGCCACTGACGCAACCGGCGCTGCGCGCGCAACCGGCGCCACTGGAACCCCGGAAGATGAGAGGACGACGGCGGCCCCGCCCGGAACCCGCCACGGCTCCACTGCCGTGGTTGGCCCCGCCCGTCCCCGCCTGACCCGCCGCCGGATGGTTGGCGCCGCAGCCGGTCTCGCGGGGGTGGTGCTGCTGGTCCTGCTGCCGCTGCTGAACCTGTCCCTGCCCGGCGTGCTGCCCGGACCCACGTACACACCCGGGTCCCTGCAGCTGCTGGCGATGTGCATGCTGATGGCCGCTGCAGCTTTGACCTACCATCTGCTGCTTGGGGTGGCCGGCCTGCTCTCCTTCGGCCACGCCCTCTACTTCGGCGCGGGGGTCTACGGCCTGGCCATCATCCTGCAGAACCTGGACATGCCGCTGCTTCCGGCGATGGGGCTGACCCTGCTGGTGGTGATTGTGCTGGCACACGTGGTGGGCAGCATCAGCCTGCGCGTCAGCGGCATCCCGTTCGCCATGGTCACGCTGGCCTTCGCCCAGGCCGGATCGGTGATCGTGGGCCGCAACCCGGAAGGCACCACCGGCGGCGACGAAGGCCTGACGCTGCGCACTGACAACCTGCCGGACTTCCTGGTGGGCGTGGTCAACACCCGCAACCTCTACTGGCTGGCCCTGGCCGTGCTGGTTGCAGTGTTCATCGTGGTCACCTGGGTGCAGTCCTCGCGCGCCGGGCACGTGGCTGCCGCCGTCCGGGAGAACGAACTCCGGGTCCGCGTGCTTGGCCTGCAGCCCTACTTCATCAAGCTGCTGATCTTCGTGGTCTCGGCTGTCCTGGTCAGCATCATCGGCATGGTGTTCCTGCTGCTGCAGAGCGGGGCCGTGCCGCGGGCGGTGTCCGCGGATCTCACCATCACCCTCCTGGTCATGGTGGTCCTGGGCGGTGTGGGCTCCCGCTGGGGTGCCGTCATCGGCGGGGTTTTCTACACCATCCTGGATCAGCGGCTGACCACGCTGGCCAATTCCGATGCCATTGATGCGCTGCCGGACATCCTGCGCGTACCGTTGTCGGAGCCGCTTTTCATCCTGGGCACACTGTTCATCCTGGTGGTGCTCTTCCTGCCGGGCGGCCTGACGGGCACCGCCCAGCGGCTCGCCCAGCGCCGCAGCCGGCGCACCGAGAAGTCCCGCGAGATCCTGGAGGAGGCGGCATGACCACCGCTGACGGACTGCACACCCTGGGCCGCTGGACCACTGACCGCAGCCTCGCCACCCCCCACAGGATCGCCATCGACGACCGCGGCTGCACGCTCACTTACGGCGAGCTGGAACGGCGGGCGGCCGGCCTGGCCGCGGGCCTGCAGGCCGCGGGGTACGTCACCGGCGACCGGATAGCCACCCTGACCGGCAACAGTTCCGACCATGTGGTGGTGTTTTTCGCCTGCGCCAAGGCCGGGCTCGTCCTGGTGCCGCTGTCCTGGCGCCTGTCTCCGCGTGAGCTGTCCGCGCAGTTGGGGCTGGCGGACGCCCAGCTCCTGCTGGTGGAAGGCGACCTGGACGCCTTGGCAGCCGCGACCTGCTCGCTCCTGCCCCGGCCGCCGCGGACCGCGGCGCTCGGCCCCGGCGGCGTAGAAAAGTCCGTGCCGGCACCTTCCCGGGTGCTTCGCACGGGGGCGTCGTTCCCCGCAGCAACGCCAACGACGGAAGTGCGCGACGACGACGCCCTCCTGATGATTTTCACTTCCGGCACGGAGGGGGCCAGCAAAGCCGCCGTACTGACGCATGCAAACTGTTTCTGGACCAACCTCTCGCTCTCGCGGACCCTGGACATCGTCAGCACCGACGTGGTGCTGGCCGTCCTTCCCCAGTTCCATGTGGGCGGTTGGAACATCCAGCCGCTGCTGGCGTGGTGGACGGGCGCCACGGTGGTCCTGGAGCGTGGGTTCGAACCGGGCCGGGTGCTGCAGCTGATCTCCGAACGGCGCGTGACCATGCTGATGGGCGTCCCCACCCATTACCTGATGCTGGCCGAGCACCCGGACTTCGGCCAGGCCGAACTGGGAAGCCTGCGGCATGCCGTGGTGGGCGGGGCGCCCATGCCTGCGCCGCTGCTGCGGATCTGGCACCGCCGCGGAGTAGCCCTGAGTCAGGGTTACGGGCTGACCGAGGCCTCACCCAACGTCCTGTGCCTTGCCAATGAGGACGCCGAACGCATGGTGGGCTTCTCCGGCAAGCCCTACCCGCACGTTGCGGTTGCGGTGGCGGACCCGGTCACCGGGGAAGTGTACGACGGCGAGGCCACGGGCGAGCTTTTGGTGGGCGGCCCGGGGGTTTTCGCGGGGTACTTCCGCGACCCTGCCGCCACGGCTGCAGTCCTCGCTGACGGCTGGCTGCGCACCGGGGACCTGGTGGAACGTGATGCCGACGGGTACATCCGTGTGGTGGACCGGCTCAAGGACATTTACATCTCCGGCGGCGAAAATGTGTCACCGGCCGAAGTGGAGGAAGTTCTGCTGTCCCATCCTGCCGTGGCGCAGGCCGCGGTGGTGGGAGTGGAGGATGAACGCTGGGGCGAAAGCGGGCACGCCTTTGTGGTGGTCCGGCCCGGCATGGCAACGGATGAACAGGAACTGCTGCTGCACTGCGCGTCCCAGCTGTCCTCGTTCAAGGTCCCCGCCACGGTGGCGATGGTGGGTTCACTGCCCCGCACGGCACTGAACAAGGTGCTCCGCGCCAGGCTGCGGCAGGAACTCGCGGGAAGCCATCCCGGTGTGCGGGGACAGGCGCCGCAGCACACTGAAGGCGGCCGCAGATGAGTGCCGTTCCCCGCACCGCCAGGGGCACGCGCACCCGGGCCAAACTGCTCGAGGCCGCAGAGACCGTCTTCGCCTCCGTGGGCTACCACGAAGCCTCCATCGTGAAGATCACTGAGGAGGCGGGCGTCGGGCTTGGCACCTTCTACCTCTATTTCGACGGCAAACAGACCATTTTTGACGAGGTGGTGGAGGACCTGAACCGGCGGGTCCGGCATGCGATGGCCGACGCCGCCCGCAGCGCCGGGACCAGGCTCGAGGCTGAACGGGCGGGTTTCCGGGCGTTCTTCCGGTTCACGGCCCAGCACCCGGCGCTCTACCGGATCATCCGGCAGGCCGAGTTCGTCTCGCCCGGGGCGCTCCGGCTGCACTACACCCGGATCGTCAACGGCTATATCGAAGGGCTCAAAGCCGCGCAGCTCAGCGGGGAAGTCCGGGAAATGGACCCCACTGTGGCCGCGTGGGCGCTGATGGGAATCGGCGAGCTGATCGGCATGCGCTGGGTGCTCTGGGACGAGGAAGGCGCCGACCCCATCCCGGGAGCGCGCCCCGATGTGCCGGAGGACGTCTTCGAGGAAATGATGCAGTTCATCGAGCGCGCCCTGGCACCCGGCCCAAGCGCGGCATCCGGCCCAAGCCCCGCACCCGGCCCGAGCGCCGCCGTCGGGCCTGCCCCGGGCAACACCGGCAGTCCCGCCCCAAGCCCCACCCCCAGCTCTTCCCGGCCCGATGAAGGGGACACCGCATGACGCGAGAAGCCAGCAACGCCACGTACCGCACGGCCGAGGTGGAGGTCCGCGGCGGCACCCTGCACACCGCCCTCTGGGGTCCCGAGGATCCGGACGCGCCCACCATCCTCGCCGTCCATGGGGTGACGGCCTCCCACAAGGCCTGGCAGCATCTGGCCGAGGCTTTGCCTGACGTGCGGATCATCGCCCCGGACCTGCGCGGGCGCGGCCGCAGCAACGGACTCCCCGCCCCGTACGGCATGCCCACCCATGCCCAGGATCTGGCAGCCGTCCTGGCAGCTTTCACCACGGAGCCGGTGGTCGTCGTCGGCCATTCCATGGGGGCCTTCGCAGCCCTGGTCCTGGCGAATCTTTTCCCGGAGCGTGTACGTTCCCTGGTCCTGGTGGACGGCGGCCTGCCGCTGCAGGTTCCGGCCGGAATTTCGGACGAGGACGTGGTGGCCGCGGTGCTGGGGCCAGCCGCCGAACGCCTGAACTCAACGTTCCCCAGCCGCGAGGTGTACCGGCAGTTCTGGCGCCAGCACCCGGCGTTCAGCAGCGACTGGACCCCGTTCGTGGAGGCATACGTGGATTATGACCTGACCGGCCAGGAGCCCGAGCTGCGGCCGGCCACGAAGTACCAGGCGATGGCGGAGGACACCGCCGAGCTGCACCGGGGCGCGTCGCTGCTCAAAGCACTGGATGAACTGGCGGTTGATGCCCAGGTGCTCCGTGCTCCGCGAGGCCTGCTGAACGAACCTGCCGCCCTCTACGCCCCCGGCTACCTGGAGGCGTGGGCGCTGAAGCTGCCCTCACTCCGGGTCCGTGAGGTGCCGGACGTCAACCACTACACGATCGTCATGGGCGAGGCCGGCGCCGGCGCTGTTGCCGAAAGCGTGCAGGAAGCGCTGGCAATCCGGTAGCGGGCATGATTCCATTCACTGTGTGACAGAGCCGGCCGCCAACATCCTGAAGCGGCCATACCGCTGGGTCACCATCGGCGCCTGCGCCCTGGTGTTCCTGGCCACATTCGAGTCGCTGGCCGTGACCACCATCATGCCCGTTGTCAGCCGGGAGCTCGACGGAGCCAGCCTGTACGCGCTGGCCTTCGCCGGGCCGCTGGCCACCGGGGTGATCGGCATGGTGGCGGCGGGAAACTGGTCCGACCGGCGCGGACCCGGGGCACCATTGTTCGCCTCAGTGGCCCTGTTCGTGCTGGGCCTCCTGATCGCTGGCACGGCCATGTCCATGCCGCTTCTGGTGTCCGGCCGGCTGGTGCAGGGCCTTGGCGGCGGGGCCCTGACGGTGGCGCTATACGTGGTGGTGGCCCGCGTCTACCCCGCAGTTCTCCACCCCGGGATCTTTGCCGCCTTCTCCGCTGCCTGGGTGATCCCCTCCCTCGTGGGCCCGTTCGCGGCGGGCATCGTGGCGCAGCTTCTGAGCTGGCACTGGGTCTTCCTGGGGGTGGTGGGACTGGTGGTTCCCGCCGTCGTCATGATTGTCCCGGTGCTCCGCGGCCTGGACCGGCAGTCCGCGGACGCCGACGTCCCGCCGTGGGCGGTGGGCAGGCTGGGGTGGGCCGGACTCGCAGCGCTCGCGGTCCTGGGGCTGAACCTCTCCGCGGGCGCCACCCTCTTTCCGGCGGCACCGGCAGTCCTCGCCGCGGCCGCCGTTGTTGTCGCCCTCCTGGCGGTGCGCCCGCTGGTCCCCGGCGACACCCTGCTCGCCCGCCGTGGCCTGCCCAGCGTCATCCTGACCCGTGGCCTGGCCGGAGCAGCGTTCTTCGGCGCCGAGGTGTACCTGCCGTACCTGCTGATCGAGGAGTACGCGTTCCCGCCGACGTTCGCCGGGCTGACCCTCACCGGCGGCGCGCTGGCCTGGGCCGGTGCCGCGGCCATCCAGGGCCGCCTGGGCGCCAGGCTGACTCACCGGGCGGCCGTGTGGACCGGCGCGGTGTTGGTCCTGGCTGCCATCCTCCTCGCCCTGGTGACAACGGCACTTCACTGGCCTGCCGCCGTCGCGATTGCCGGCTGGATATTCGCCGGCGGCGGCATGGGGCTGCTTTACCCGCGGCTCAGCGTGATGACCCTGGCGCTGTCCAGCAAGGAAAACGAGGGCTTCAACAGCTCGGCGATGTCCATTTCCGACTCACTGGGCGGGGCGCTTGCGCTCGCCGCTACGGGCATCGTGTTCGCGGCATTTACGACGACGGCGGCACAGTTCGCCGGGGTCTTCGCGCTGACGTCGGTGATCGCGGTCGCCGCGGTAGCCGTGGCGCCGCGCGTGGCCCGCTGACCCCGCCCGGCAGGGCGATGAACCAGTCCAGGGACATCGTCATTTCCGCGATCAGCCTTGCCACGGTGTGTTTTCTCCCGGGGTTGGGGGTGCCGACGCTTTGGTCAGGAAAGCCGGGTGGCGCGGAGAACGGTGTCGCCGATGACCGCTTCCCGTCCGTCCGGATCGGACACGTGCCGATCGCGGGTGGTGAGCACCTCCACCTGCCAGTCCGGCGCGGTGAGGTCCAGCTCCTGCACCAGCTGCGCCGGGGTGTAGAACATGTCCGGCGTGGTGTGGGTCTGGGTGCCCCACGGCGGCAGCATGTCCGGGTGGTGGCCCACAATCAGCAGGGTACCGCCGGGCTTGACCGCCGAGGCCGCCGTGCGCAGCGGTTCCTGCCAACCCATTGTCCGTGAGTGCAGGAACTGCGAGGACACCAGATCGTACTTCTCCTCCGGCCGCCATTCCTCCAGGTCGCACTGCTGCCAGTGGATGCGGCTGGGGATGGCGCCGGGACCTTCCGCGTGCACGCTTTCCCGGTCCAGTGCCGTCTTTTCGTGTGCGGCCGCCCGTTCCAGGGCGACGGCGGAGACGTCGACGGCGGTGACGGTCCAGCCTTGCTGGGCGAGCCAGATGGCATCCGCGCCCTCGCCGCAGCCGACGTCGAGGGCCTTGCCGGGGTGAAGCCCGGAAGCTTCGCGGACGAGCTGGGGGTTGGGTTTTCCGCTCCAGAGCTTCGGTGTGCTGCGGTACCGTTCGTCCCAGGATTCGGCGGAACTTTGCTCCGCTTTATCTTCAGGCCCCGCGGCGCCGTGGTCCGTTGCGTGGTGGTGGTCCGCACCCTGTTGCGTCATGCCTCAAGGGTGCCCCTCCCGGGCACATGAAGGCAACGCCCGGCGCGCACTTGGCGGGGGTTGGGCCGCCCCGGGCGGCGCCCGTGGACGGCCGGACCGCCCGCTGCTGATAGACTGGTGGAACTTGATGTGCAGTGATGCCCACTTTTGTTCCGGTTCATCAACCGGTTCCCCTGCTGGATTCCCCGGATTCCGCGGCCAGGGAGTGGGATTTTTTCATGTGAGAGGCACATCCTGCGTCGATGAACGCGTTCTATTTGGTCCCGGCCGCCGTTTTGTACAAATGGCAGCTGGCCGGTTGATCACCTGACTTTTCTTCGGCGAACCCCTGAGCCAACCGGCGTCGGGGGCCGATATCCGCATGGATACCGCCTGAAAGACCTTTACTTACATGACTACTTTCGCTGCCCTCGGCACGCCCAAGGTCCTCGCTGACTCCCTCACCGCGCAGGGAATCACCGAGCCGTTCCCCATCCAGGTCAAGACCCTCCCGGACACGCTGTCAGGACGCGACGTCCTGGGCCGCGGCCGCACCGGCTCCGGCAAGACCATCGCTTTCGCCATCCCGCTTGTAGCACGACTCGCTGAGCGGGAAGCGGCGCACTTCCGCAAGCCCGGCCGTCCGATGGGCCTGGTCCTGGCACCGACCCGCGAACTGGCCACCCAGATCAACGCCACCATCGAGCCGATGGCCAAGGCCATGGGCCTGACCACCACTGTGATCTTCGGCGGCATCTCCCAGGCACGCCAGGAAAAGGCCCTCCGCGCCGGCGTCGACATCGTCATCGCCTGCCCGGGCCGCCTGGAGGACCTGATCCGCCAGCGCATCCTGACCCTGGATGCCGTGGAAATCACGGTCCTGGACGAGGCCGACCACATGGCCGACCTCGGCTTCCTGCCCGTGGTCAAGAAGCTCATGGACATGACCCCCAGCCAGGGCCAGCGCTTGCTCTTCTCCGCAACCCTGGACAACGGCGTGGACAAGATCGTCCAGCGCTACCTGTCCAACCCGCTGACCCACGCCGTGGACGAATCCCAGGCTGCCGTGACCACCATGGAGCACCATGTGCTGGTGGTCAACGACCAGACCGTCAAGAAGCAGCTGATCGTGGAGCTCGCCTCCGGTGCCGGCCGCCGCGTCCTCTTCATGCGGACCAAGCACCACGCCCGCAAGCTGGCCAAGACCCTGACCGACGCCGGGATCCCCGCCGTCGATCTGCACGGCAACCTGTCGCAGAACGCCCGTGACCGCAACCTGGCCGAGTTCTCCTCCGGTGACGTCCGCGTCCTGGTGGCCACCGACGTCGCAGCCCGCGGCGTGCACGTGGACGACGTCGAACTGGTCATCCACGTTGACCCGCCCACAGAGCACAAGGCCTACCTGCACCGCTCAGGCCGCACGGCCCGCGCCGGTTCAGACGGAACCGTTGTCACGCTGACCCTCCCGGAGCAGCAGAGCGACGTCAAGAAGCTCATGAAAGCCGCCGGCGTCGAGGTCAACTTCGAGCGCGTCACCGCCAACTCCCCGCTGGTTGCGGAACTCGTGGGCGAAATGGCCGACAAGATTGATCCCCGCACCCGTGCAGCACTGCTGGCCAAGAAGGCCGCACAGCAGGGCGGGGGCACCTCCACCGGTGCCAACGCCGAGCGCAAGCGCGCCCGCCGCACCACCCAAGCCGCACCCACCGCGGGTGGCCGTGGCGGTCGTGGCGGACGCGGACGGGTTTCAGCCGAAGCCCCCCGCACCGACGGTCCCCGCGCCGAGCGCCGTGCAGTGGCTTTCGAGGGCCGCACCGAGGCCCGCGCAGCGTTCGACCGCGTTGCCGAGCAGAACGAGGACCGCGCCATTGCAGCAGCCGCTGCACGCCGGAACTCCCGCGGCCGTGGCACTGCGGCTGCAACCCACCGCAACGACGTCCCCGCGGCAGGTGGCCGTGCATCGGCTGGCCGCGGTTCAGACGGGCGCGCAGCGGATGGGCGCACTGATTCCCGCGTAACCCGCAGCGACGCTCCCCGCGGCGGTACCGGTCGCCCGGCTACCTCCGGCGGACAGCGTGGCGGCCGCCCGGCAACCGGCCAGCGTGCCGCAGCCGGCGCAGGCGCCGGCGCAGGTGCCCGGACCGGTGGCTCACGCACCGGCGGATCCGGCCAGCGCTCAGCAGGCGCCGGTGCAGCCGGTGGCAACAAGGCAGTCTGGTCCTCCAACACCGGTGGTACCTCGGGTGGATCCTACGCAAGCAACGGCGGCGGCGGCCGTTCCAGTGAAGGCCGTCCGGCCCGCAGCGCCGGCCCGCGCCGCGCGTCGGCTCCGGCGTCGAACGAACGCCGCAGCCGCTAAGAGTAGGGTATTTCGCTACGCAAAGTAGCTGGTGATACGCAAAATGCCGGGCGCTACGGGTATATCCGCAGCGACCGGCATTTTGCGCAGCGCCAATCGCAGGCCAGGTAGCCCGGCGCAGCGCCAGGCTGCAAGCTACCAGCCGCGGGCACGCCACTCCGCGAGGTGCGGGCGTTCCGCGCCGAGCGTTGTGGGCTGGCCGTGGCCGGGGTGGACCACGGTGTCATCCGGGTAGACATCGAACAGCCGCTCGCTCACATCGGTGATCAGCTGGTTGAACCGCTCAGGGTCCTTCTGGGTGTTGCCCACGCCGCCCGGAAAAAGTGAGTCCCCGGAGAAGATGTGGGCAGGTCCGGCCGGATCCTGGTACACCAATGCCACGGAGCCGGGAGTGTGTCCTCGCAGGTGCACGGCGGTCACGTCGAAGCCGTCGAAGTTGCCGACGCTCCCGTGGTCCAGCAGAACATCCACCGTCACCGGCAGCTCCGGGGCGTCATCCGTCCCCGCTGCGGTCCGCACCCCCGTCGCTTCCACCAGGGCCGCCAGCGCGCGGACGTGGTCCCAATGCTGGTGCGTGGTGGCGATCAGCTCCAGTGTGGGCGTTGCCGCGGTATCCGCGGCAGCGTCCTGCAGGAGCGCCTGGATGGCCGGAAGGTCATCCGCGGCATCAATCAGCAGCTGTGCCCCGGACTGCTTCGCGGTCAGCAGGTAGACATTATTGTCCATCTCGCTGACCGGGATCCGGCGGATGGTGATGTCCCGTAAGTCATGAATGAGCGTGTCCATGGGGACCAGTTTATTCACGGCCCTCGGACACCCAGTTCGGATCGGCAGAGCGGGAGCCGACGACGGCGTCCGCGGCCTGGTCCAGTGTGTTCAGTTGCGCCGGGGTCAGGTCCAGGGACAGCGCGCCCAGGTTTTCGTCGATCCGGTACGTTTTGCGCGTGCCGGGGATGGGGACAACGGGCAGTCCCAGCCGCCTGCCCTGGGCAAGCAGCCAGGCGAGTGCCACCTGCGCGGGTGTCGCGGCCAGTTCGGCGGCCACCACCGCGATGGCGGCCACCACACCCTGGTTGGCGTCGGCGGCGTCTTCGGCGAACCGGGGGATCCGGCGTCGGAAGTCACTGGCTCCCAGGCTGGAAGCGTCCACGGTACCGGTGAGGAATCCCCGGCCAAGCGGCGAATACGGCACAAAACCCACGCCCAGTCCGGCCGCCTCAGGAACAACGTTGCGTTCCACGTCGCGGCTCCAGATGGACCATTCGCTCTGGACTGCGGCGATCGGGTGCACGGAATGGGCCTCGGCCAGCTCCGCGGCGGTCACTTCAGACAGGCCAAGGTGCTTGATCTTGCCCTGCTGCACCAGCCCCGCCATGGCCTCCACGGTTTCCACAATCGGAACGCGGAGGTCACGGCGGTGCATGTAGTAGAGGTCGATCACGTCCGTGCCCAGGCGCTTTAGGCTGGCTTCCACGGCCTGCCGGACATAGGCCGCGTCCCCGCGGATGTCCGTGTACCCCGCCGTCGGAGTGCCGACCAGGGAGAACTTAGTGGCCAGCTGAATCTCACCCCGGCGCTCCTTGAGCAACTGACCGATGAGCTCCTCGTTGCTGCCACCCCCGTAGATGTCCGCGGTGTCAATAAAGCTGACGCCGGCATCCACGGCATGGTGCAGGGTTTTCAGGGCCTCGCGCGGGTCAACGTCGCCGTAGACCGGGGTGAGGGCCATCCCGCCGAAGCCGAGGGGACTGACCTTGAGGCCGTCGCCGAGGTGTACCAGTGGTGCAGTCATGGGTGCGCTCCGTTCCTTGAGGACTTGTCCCAGCCAAGAACCCCGCTGCGGGCCGAGGTATTCCGTGCCGGCGGCCTTCCCGACGTCCGCAAAGCATCGAGCGGCGAGCTCTCGGCGTTATGGGGCGGACTTAGCGCCGGGAAGTCGCCACTCGATGCGGTGTCCGGTCATGCGCGGTCTCCGGTAATGCGCGGCGGCCTAATGCCAGGGGATGATCCGGTCCGCATTCCGCCGCGTGGCCTCAATCAGCGCGGCGTTGGCCTCGTCCGGACCCGTCGCCCACGCTTCCGCGGCCGCCTGGTCCATGCCAAACTCCACATGCCGGTCCACCAGCCGGGCAAGCCGCAGCTCGGGAGGGGTGTCCATAAACCAGACCTCGTCCAGCTGTGCCCTGACCTCTTTCCACTGCGGCGGCTCGGCCAGCAGGTAGTTGCCTTCGGTGATCACCAGCGGCACGGAGGCCGGGACCGCGATGGACGCGGCCACGGGCTCGTCCAGCGTGCGCCGGAACTCGGGTGCGTAAACCACTGACTCGTCACGCCGCACCAGCCGCTGCAACAGCGACAGGTACCCGCCGACGTCGAACGTGTCCATTGCGCCCTTGCGCTGGCGAAGGGGTGTGCCGTCTATGATCGCGTTGCCCAGGTGGAAGCCGTCCATGGGCACCACCATGGCCAGCTCCGGGCCGAACTGCTGTTGGAGCCACGAGGCAAAGGTGGATTTCCCGGAGCCGGGCGCACCCGTGATGCCCAGCAGCGTGCGCCGCCCGCCGTCCAGTCGAAGACGCAGGGCAGCAACAGCCTGGGAAATCTCGGGGGAGTCCATGGCAAAAGCCTAACGGGGGCTGCCTCGGCGGGCGCGTCGGGCGTTCCACCCTGGTGACCATGGCGCAGGCGGAGGTCACCCGGACCGCTGGGAGAGCAGCTGTTCAATCCGTTCCGGGGCGTAGAGGCTTTCTTCAACCAGCCGGCACAGTCCCACGGCGGTGGAAGTCCGGCTGTCGGCCGGGACGATCTTCAGATCCACGAGCGATGGTTCGAAGGCGTCACTAAGGATCTGCTGCCGGCAGGCGTCCAGGAATCCCGGAAGCACGCCTACCAGCCCCCCCACCGCAATCCGGCCCGGGTTGAGTGTTCCCACTGTGGCCGCAAGCACCCGGCCGAGGATCCGCCCGGCTTCTGCGACCGCCGGGCCCACGGCGGGGTCGCGTCCATCCTCATCAACCAGCTGCCGCAGCGTCCGATAGCGGGCCAGCTGCGGTGCCGCCAGCAACGCCCGCCCGGACGCGACGGCGGCGAGGCAGCCGTCCCGTCCGCAGCGGCATCGCCGGCCGGCCGCCTCCGGAATGCGGACATGGCCGATGTCCCCGGCGGCGCCATGGGCGCCGCGGACCAACGTCCCGCTGACGATGATGCCGGAGCCGATGCCGGTGCTGACCTTCACCGCAACCAGGGACTCGAAGGGTTCGCGGACCTCGCCGACAGCCATGGCCCGGGCGTCGTTTTCCAGCAGGACAGGGCAGTCGAGCCTGGCCCCCAGCACCTCCTGCAGCCGTTGGAGGTCCCAGTGCGCCAGGACAGTGCGCTCGAGCCCCAGCCGGTGGAGGGGGTCCACGGGGGCCGGCAGTCCCACCCCGGCTCCGACCGGCTGCCGCCCATCGAGCAGCCGGAGTGCCTCCGCGGTGAGGCGATCAACCACGAGGTCCTGGGAGTCCCGGATTTCGATGGGGATGCGTGCGGAGGCCACGATATCCCGGCCCAGGGACAGGAGGTGGAGCCCGGCATGCGTGTGCCCGATCTCCAGGGCCACCACGAGCTTGTTGCGGTCATCGAAGCGGAGCGCGCGCGGGGGCCTGCCTCGCTGGGAACGCAGGGGAGTGGATTCGTAGACCAGGCCTGCCGCGAACAGAGCGTCGAGCCGCTCGTACAGCGTGGACCGTGCCATGCCGGTCATCTCCAGCAGGTCCGCGCGGCTGTGACCCGCCACGTTCGAACGCAGCAGCTGCAGAAGGTGCCCTGCGCTGGTCGCGGGCCCTCCAGGGGGCTGGCCGGAACCGCCGATGAGCGTCCTGGAATGGATCATGCGGGCAGGCTCCCAATGAAGACTTTGACCGCGGGCTTGGCAGCCGGGTCATTGACGTGGTGTGGATCACACAATTATGATCGATCATCAGACAAAACGCCTAACCACTCCCGCAGGAGGCTTCCATGTCGGACCTTGCCCACGATCCCGTCACCCGGCGAGCCGTGCTGAAGGGAGGCCTCACGGCGCTGGCAGCAGGTCCCCTGCTCGCCGCCTGCGGCGTAAACACCAGCGGGGGTGGAGGCGCCGGCTCGGTCAGTTTCCTCTCCACCCAGTTCGCCCCGGTGGAAGAACGGCAAAAATATGAGGCGACGCTCAAGAAGTTTGCGGGGGATGTCAGCGTCGCCTACAACCCGGTGGATACGGGGGTCTTCAACACCACCCTCAAATCCCAGCTCTCGGCCGGAAAGGTGGAGGTAGGCATTGCGGGCGGCCTGCATGGGGACCTGGTCCCCTTCGCATCGCAGCTGGAGGACCTCAGCTCACTGATGAACGACCTGTCCTCGGCCGGCTATTCCAAGGACGTGAAGGAGCTGGCCAAGCTCGGCACGGACGTTCCGCGCTATATCCCCTGGATCCAGGCGACATATGTGCTGGCGATCAACAAGAAGGCGCTCGCCTGGCTGCCATCCGGGGCCGACGTCAACAAGCTCACCTACGACCAGTACCTGGCATGGGCGAAGGCCGCCAAGGCGGCGAACGGCCGGCCTGTATTCGGCATCCCCGCCGGACCGAAAGGCCTCCACCACCGCTTCTACCAGGGTTTCCTCCTGCCCAGTTTCACCGGGGGACAGGTCACCACCTTCCGCAACCAGGATGCGGTCACCGCGTGGACCTATATGCGCGATCTGTGGGCGAACATGAATCCCGCCTCCACCAATTATGATTTCATGCAGGAGCCGCTGGGCAACGGCGAGGTCCTGGTGGCCTGGGACCACGTGGCCCGCCTCATCAACGCAGTCAAGGACAAACCGGACGACTGGCAGATGGTCCCGGCGCCGTCCGGCCCCAAGGGCAAGGGCTACCTCCTGATCGTGGGCGGCATGGCGGTGCCGCAGGGTTCCTCCCAGAAGGACAAGGCGTTCCAGCTCATCAAGGCCCTGTCCAAGCCTGAGGCCCAGATCGAGACCCTCAAGTCCAACGCCTTCTTCCCCGTGGTGAAGACGGATCTTGGCGGCGACCTCCCGGGCGGCATCGCACTGGAAGCCAAAGCCGTCAAGGCGCAGGAGGAGGCCTCCGACGTCCTGCTGGCACTGCCGCCGGTGGGCCTCGGAGACAAAGACCCGCAGGTGTCCCAGCTGTTCAAGAACTGCTTCCAGGAGATTTGCCTTAACAACGCAGACGTCAAAACCACCTTGGACCGCCAAGGAGCGGAACTTGCCAAGATCATGGACGCGCTCAACGTCCCCTGCTGGCCGCCGGATCCCAAAGCAGCCCAATGCAAGGTCGCCTGATGGCGGCCCCGGATGCACCTGCGGCTGCCAAACCGCAGCTTTCCCCGGCCGGTCCGAAGGGCCGGCCGCCAAGGAGGAAGGGAAACTCCGCAGCCCTGCTGTTGATTGCCCCGTCCATCGTGTTCATGACCCTGCTCTTCGGCTGGCCAATGGTCAGCGGCATCCTGCAGGCATTTGGTGGCCCGCAGGGACTGACCACGGCGAACTTCTCCCGGATGGCACAGGACCCGTATTTCTGGTCCTCGGTGGGCAACACGCTGCTGCTGATCCTGGTCATGCTCCCGATCCAGTTCGTCCTGGCCCTTGCCATGGCCCTGCTGATACGGGCCAAGCCGCGGGGGTCATCGGTCTATTTCTACATCTGGGCCATTCCCCTGGCGGTCAGTGATCTCGCGGCCGGCCTGGTCTGGCTGACAGTTTTCACCGACCGTGGCTACCTCAACTCGCTGCTGGCGTCCCTTGGCATGGCCCCTGTTTCCTGGCTGGCCTACGACAACTATGCCTCGATGTTTGGTGCGGTGCTGATTGCCGAGGTCTGGCGTGCCACCTCGCTGGTGTTCGTGATCGTCGTGGCGGGCCTGCAGTCCATCCCCAAGGACTACGAGGAGGCGGCGGGCGTCTTCGGGGCCAACTTCTGGGGCCGGCTCTGGCATGTCACCTTGCCCCTGCTGCGTCCCAGCCTCCAGACGGCCCTTATCCTGAGGACCATCCTGGCCTTCCAGACCTTTGCCGTGGCGCTCGCCCTTACCGGCCAGAACTTCCCCCTGGTGGTCGGCGAGACGTACCGCTGGTACACGGGGCTGCAGGATGCCAATGTTGCCTCGGCCCTGGCATTGGTGGTCATGGCTGTCTCCATGGTGACCGCGGTCGGTTACCTGAAGCTCCTTCGGGACCAGTCGGAGGCGCCGCGATGAGCCACGCTACGACGTCCAAGGCCGCCGCAGCCGGCGCCCGCCCCGAAAACGAGGTGGACCGCAGGCCGCTGGCCAGGCAGCGCCGCAACCGGGTGCTGCTTCAGGTGGCCTGCATACTGGTCACGCTCTTCATGGCCGTACCGATCTACCTGATTGCCCTGGCCGCCATGTCCAGCCGGCAATCGCTGCAAAAGTTCCCGCTCAGCTTCATCCCGGACAACTTCTCCACCGAGACCATGCAGACCTTCCTGCAGTCGACGGGTGTCCTCGGCGGACTGATCAACTCCCTCCAGGTGGGTGTCTTCACCTTGGTGCTCTCGCTGATCGTCGGCGTCCCGGCGGGATACGCCGTCGCTCGCTTCGTCTTCCGCGGCAGGGAGCCGTACCAGCTTTTCCTGCTCTTCACCCGGGCGCTGCCCATTGTGGTGCTGTCCGTGCCGCTGGCACAGCTTTTCCTCCAGACCGGCCTGTACGACAGCGTCCTCGCGGTGGTCCTGCTCCACTCCGCACTGGCACTGCCCACGACCATCCTGATCACCGCGTCGGTGTTCCTGGGCGTTCCGCGCGACGTCGAGGAAGCGGCCCGGATCTTCGGCTGCAGCCCGGTGCAGGCGTTCGTCAAGGTGGTGATGCCTATGGCTATCCCGGGCATTGCCGCCGCGTCGATCTTCACGTTCGTCATGTCGTGGAACGAAGTTCTTGGTGCTTCGATCCTCACCCTGAACCAGCGCACCCTGCCGGCGCAGGTCCTCAGTTCCCTCTCCGAATCGCCGCTGGCCTACCGGTTCGCCGGTGGCTTCCTGCTGGTTGTTCCCGCATTGGTCTTCATTTTCTTCATGCGCCGCTACCTCACCAACATGTGGGGTTCCACCATCCGCTGACTGCATTCCAGAGAGGCTGTCCCATGGCTGACATCTCGATCAAGGGTCTCCACAAGACCTACCCGGGCAGTACCGAGCTGGCCACAAACGACGTCTCCCTCGAGGTGGCGGAGGGCGAGTTCATGGTGCTGCTGGGACCTTCGGGGTGCGGGAAGACAACCCTGCTGCGCATGGTGGCCGGGCTGGACTTCCCGGACCAGGGCAGCATCTCCATCGGGGGGCGGGATGTTACCTACCTGCCGCCACAGAACCGCAACCTTTCGATGGTTTTCCAGTCCTACGCGGTCTTCCCGCACCGGAAGGTCCGCACCAACATTGCCTTCGGGCTGGTGATGAAGAAAATTCCGCGGGACGAGCTGGAGCGAAAGGTGGCATGGGCGGCGGACCTGCTGCAGCTCACTCCCTACCTGGACCGCTACCCGGCACAGCTCTCCGGCGGCCAGCGGCAGCGCGTCGCCGTCGCCAGGGCAATCGTGATGGATGCGGATGTGCTGCTCATGGACGAACCCCTGTCCAATCTCGACGCACTCCTCCGCTTGGACTTCCGGGCAGAGCTGAAGAAGATCGTCAAACAACTGGGTTCCACCACCCTCTACGTCACCCATGACCAGGTTGAGGCGATGAGCCTCTCGGACCGGGTCGCCGTGATGAAGAAAGGCCAGATCGTCCAGCTGGGCCACCCCATCACCGTGTACGAGGAGCCGGCGGACCGCTTCGTCGGCGGATTTATCGGGTCCCCGCCGATGAACTTCCTGGACGGCCGGCTCACGCAGCAGGGCGCCTTGGAGGTGGGCGGCCAGAGCACTCCGGCCCCGGATTTTTTGGCCAGGGCGGCGAGCCACACGGGAGGCACCCCGGTGATGGTGGGCATTCGGGCAGAGAACATCTCGATCGTGGAACGGGGGTCGGAAGGTTCCCTCGATGCCAACGTGGAGGTGGTCGAGCCGCTCGGCCACGCCACCCTGCTGACGGTGGACCTCGGCGGCCAGACGGTCAAGGTGCAGGTCCCCTCGACCGTCCGGGTCTCTTCCGGAGACAAGGTGGGGCTGCGCTTTGACCAGAGCGCCCTGCGCTTCTTCGACACCGAGACCCAGTTGGGCCTGACGGCATGAGCGCCAACGGGGACGCCTACCCCATTCAGAACCTCGACGAGCTGGGACGCCGGGCCAGGGATGTCCTGGCAGCAAACGACCTCGGCACCATGGTGACGGCCGCGCCGAACCTGTATCCGCATATGTGGAGCTGGGACGCCGCCTTCGTCGCCGCAGGCCTGTCAACGATGAACGTGGCCCGCGCCCTCCGGGAGCTTGACTACCTGCTCGCTGCGCAGTGGACGAGCGGGATGATCCCCCATATCGTGTTTTCCGACGTCCCCGGGTACTTTCCCGACGTCGAGAGGTGGGGGACCCGCAGCGCGTCACCGGAGGGCGTGCAGTCCAGCGGCATCTGCCAGCCTCCTGTGCACGCCACCATGCTCCGGCGCATCGTGGAGCGGGCGACGGCGGCAGGAGGGGAAGACGCCGGTCTCGCCGTGGAGTTTGCGCGCCGGACGCTTCCGCAGTGGATCCGCTGGCACGAATGGCTCCGCAGCAGCCGCGGCGGTGACGGTTCCGGGCTGCTGACGATTTATCACGGCTGGGAGTCCGGGATGGACAATTCACCACGGTTCGACGGCCCGTACTCGAGGGTGCAGCCAGGGGAAATGGAGCCGTTCGTCCGCACCGACACCCTGAAAGTCACGGACCTCAGCCAGCGGCCCAGCGACGAGGAATACAGCCGATACCTCTGGCTCGTGCAGCAGATGGCTGACGTCGAATTCGACGATCACCGGTTGCCGGACGTCATGGACTTCCAGGTCAAGGACGTCTTCATGTCCGGGATTTTCGCCGCGGCAAATGAGGACCTCGCTGTGCTGGCGGAGCAGTTCGGCCGGCAAGAGGACGCCGCCACGCTGCGGCAGTGGGCCCAGGAGTTCCGCGAAGGCGTCGACGCCACGGTGGACGAACGGACTGGGCTTGCCCGGGACCGTGATGTGCTGACCGGCGAGTGGATCGGGCTACCCACCATGGCCGGTTTTGCGCCCCTGATCTCCACCACGAGCCAGTCCGTCCTGGAACGGCAGCTGGAGATTTTCGAGGGGCCGGACTGGACCGGAGACCCGCGCCTGGCTTTCCCGCTTCCCGCTTCTACCTCCACGACGTATGAGGGCCTGAAGCCGCGCCAGTACTGGCGCGGACCGGTCTGGCCGGTCATGAACTGGTACCTGGCGGCCTGCCTGCGCAGCCGCGGCGACGTGAAGCGGTACCGGAAGTTCCGGGAGGCTTCTCTTGCCCAGCTGATGGAAGGCCACTTCGGCGAGTACTACGAGCCCTTCACCGGTGAGCCGCTTGGCAGCATGGACCAGTCCTGGACGGCAGCCGTGGCCCTGGAATGGCTTGCCGATACCGACGACGGCTGAACTGTGGGTGCGCTTGGGCCCCATGCTCCCGAAGTGTCCCGGCCACCCGTGCGCCTGCTCATTGCCGGCGCCGGTGCGCGCGGCTCAGCCTATGCGCGTCTCGCTGCCGCAACCGGGCAGGCAACCGTGGTGGGTGTAGCCGAGCCGCGCCCCTTGCTTCGCCGGAGCCTCGCTGCCGAGCTCGGTGTCCCAGACACCGGCATCTTTGAAGACTGGCAGTCAATGCTTGCTGATCGTCGGCAGGCGGACGGAATCATCATCGCAACTCCGGACCGGGAGCATGGGGGACCCTTCGCGGCGGCCGTTGCCCACGGCTACCCCGTCCTCCTGGAGAAGCCGGTCGCCGTCGACCCTGCCGGCTGTGCCGATCTCGCGCGGACCAGCCGTTTGTCGGCCACCCGGACGGTGGTCTGCCATGTCCTGCGCTACACGCCGCTCACCACACTGCTCAGGCAACTGCTGTCCGGCGGGGCAGTAGGCCGGATCATTTCCGTCCAGCACCTGGAACCCGTGGGTTTCTGGCATTTCGCTCATTCCTACGTCCGCGGCAACTGGCGCCGGGAAGATGAGTCCAGCCCCTTCCTGCTGGCCAAGTGCACGCACGACGTTGACTGGCTGTCATTCATCATTGGCAGCCGGCCCCTGCGCATTTCCTCCTTTGGCCGCTTGACGCACTTTCGCCCGGAGGAGGCGCCGGAGGGCGCATCGGGGCGCTGTACCGATTGCCCCGCCGAGCCCCTCTGCCCGTATTCCGCCCTGCGGATTTACGGGGCCGGCCGCCCTGCCGACGGTACGCCCCCTGACCCCGCCAAGGCCTACTTCGCGGAGGTGGTTGACCCGGGCGGGACGCCGCAGTCGTTGAGGCAGGCCCTGGCCACCGGTCCTTACGGCCGCTGTGTTTACTCCTCGGACAACGACGCGGTGGACCACCAGGTGGTGAACATCGAATATGAGAATGGCACCACGGCGGCGTTCACGGCCACTGCCTTCACTGCTGCGGGGCCCCGGCGGACCCGGATCTTCGGCAGCCGCGGGGAGATCCAGGTGGAGGCGGGTGGCATCGCCGTCTACGACTTCCTTACCGGGTCGACCACCCTCCATCCAGTTCCTGCGGCCGCTCCGCCGCTGCCGGGGGAAAAGCACGACGGCGGCGACAGGGGCCTCATCCAGGCGTGGGTGGGTGCGCTGGCCACCGGAGACTGGTCAGGAGTTGTGTCCGGGCTGGAGGAATCCCTCACCAGCCACGCTGCGGTGTTCGCCGCCGAAGAGGCCCGCCGGGCAGGCGCTGTCGTGCCGGTGGGGACTTTTAGCTTCAGCCCTTGACGGGGCCGGCGATCCTGCCTCTTCCGGCAGGCAGCGCCTTCAGCCCGGCCGCGCAGCCCACAATCCCGGCAATAAAAACCACCTTCAGCACGCTGAAGGGTTCGACGCCGGTGGCCATCGCCCAGCCCACCGTCAGGGCAGCGCCGATCCCCACCCAGACGGCGTAGGCCGTGCCGAGCGGGATGCTGCGGATGGCCAGGCCCAGGCCGATCATGCTGAGGGTGGCCGTCACGGCGAAGACAAGGGTCGGGAGGGGTTGGGTGAAGCCGTCGGACAGGCCCAGGGCGGTGGCCCACACGGCTTCCAGTACGGCGGAGGCGAGCAGCAGAAGCCACGCAACGGAACGCGGGTTCATCACGCCACCACCTTCAGGCCGACCACGCACGCGGCGATGCCGGTGAGCAGGAGCAGGCGCGCCGTCGTCGGACGTTCAGCCTTGGTGATGATCGCGTAGGCGGAGGTCAGCACCACGCCCACACCCACCCACACGGCGTAGGCGGTTCCGGTGGGGATGGACAGCATGGCGATGGACAGGCCGGCCATGCTGGCGAGAACGGCCGTGAGGAAGAGGGTCGCGGGTGCGATGCGGCGCCGTCCGGACGCCTGGAACGTCCGGTGCAGCGCGGCGGCCCAGACGGCCTCGAGCGCTCCGGAAAGAATGAGGATTAACCACGACATGACAGATCCTTTGGCCAGTCTTGTCGCGTGCCGGGTACTGAACCGTCGTCCGGAGGCTGCGTTGCGGAGCCTTGGATCCAAGCCTAGCAAACGCCCGACGCCGGCTCGCCCCGTTGGTGGCCAACCTCACCGCCGGCGAAGAGCCGGGAAGCCACCCAACGCGGGGTCACTAAACGCCCGATATGAGGCCTTGATCGGGCGAGAAGTGACCCCGCGTTGGAGTTGGAGGGGGCGTTGGGCTTAGAGGGCGCCGCCTGCTGCCGTGGGGGCCGAGCTGTCGCGGCCGCCGTCGCCGATGGTTTCGCGGGCGATGAAGTTCTCGATATCGAACAGGTTGTCGGCGCGTTCGGCGATGTTCAGCAGGGTGGTCATGGAGGAGACCTCCTCCACCTGCTCCTTGAGGAACCACAGGATGAACTGCTCGCCCAGGGCGTCGTCCTCGCCGCGGGCGGCCCGGAAGAGGGCCTCGATGTCGCGGGTGACTTCCTGCTCCTGCTGCAGGGCAAGAGCGAGCGGTTCGGTGACCGTGGAGAAGTCGTTGCGGACGGTTGGAACACCCGGGATGGTGAAGGGGATGTCGCGGTCCAGCATGTACTGCACCATCATCATGGCGTGGTTCCGTTCCTCCACCGACTGCCGGTAGAAGTAACGGGCCAGCTGCGGAAGGTCCTGGTTGGCGAACCAGGTGGCCACGGCAATGTACTGCTGCGAAGCCGCGAACTCGTTGCCGATCTGGGTGGACAGAAGCGCATTAAAAGAGGTGGTCATAGCCCGAGTTTAGGGTCGGCCGGCCGCAGTGACCAGTGTGGGAAGGCTCGGATAACGGAGGCGAGGCTACCCTGTCACGCGGTCGATCGACACCACGGCAAGGAAGCCGCGGCCCAGGATTTCGGGGGAGCGGACATCGGAACCGACGACGGCGTCGTAGCGGCCCAGTGCCTCAGGTTCCGGTGCGGGGGCTGCTTCGGTTTCGGCGTCTGTCCCGCCGTCGGCATCCTCCGCGGCACCTGGGCTGACGGTTGCCTGGCCCTGCAGCAGCACGGCGATTTGGCCCTCGAAGACTGGGTGCGCCCGCTTTTTGGAGAGCTCGATGATGGACGTGAAGCCTTTATAGGTGTCACTTCGGGTGACTACGTTCAGGTTGCGGACGTCCCCGGTGGGGAGGGCGCCGTGGTATGCCGCTTCCCCGGAGAACCTGAAAGGACGGTACTTTTCGAGCGGATGTTCAGCGCCGTCCACGGTCAGCAGGAGCAGTTCGCCATCGATCACAGTCAGTACGCGTTCCATCCCCGGGAACGTGGAGAAATCGCCGGCCTTGGTGACGTCGGCGATGCTGACACGCCAGTCCCAGGCGCCGTCCTGTGCCGAGGCGGCCTTGGGGTGGCTGGCCAACTCCCGGGTCACACCGCCCTTGTTGCGCCACGGTTCGTTCTTGAGCTCTGCAAAGCGGATGATCTCCATCCGACCAGCCTAGTTTGTTGCCGGACCCCAGAGGCCATACCGCAGGGGCGTGGCATGCTGGGTGGATGCGCCAGGGGATCACCGAAAAACAGACCCGGCTGCTGACAACGTGGCTCGGTGGCTTCACGCTGGTGCGGGATTACTCCTGGCCCCTGCAGGACACCACAGTGCTGCACATTGCCACGCCGGCGGGAGCCTTCATCGTCAAGGCGAGCACCACGAGCCACCACATCCGCCGCGAAATTGCCGCCCATGCCTCCGGCTTTGAGGGGCTTGAGGGCCGGGTCCCCGCCCTGCGGCATGCTTCCGTGGAGGCCGGGATCCTGGTGACCGAATTCCTGCCCGGGGCGCTGGTCGAGGGGACGCCCGCGGAGAACGATCCGGAAACCTACCGCCAGGCTGGGGAACTGCTGAGGCGGATCCACCAGCCTGCGGGGAACTCGCGCCACTACGCCAAGGCCTTGGCCACGAAGACGCGCTCGTGGATGGACCGCGCCCACGGGCTGCTGACGGAGACGGACCTCAAGCGCCTCGAGCATGAACTGGCTGGCCTGAATCCAGGCCGGCGAGGCCTTGCCGAGGCATTCCATGAAGGGCTGGGCAGGATTGTGGGGCCGGCGGAAGCTGATCTGTGGCGTCTGGAGAACCTGAACCAGGCGGTCGGCACAGTGGTGTGGGCCCACCAGATCGGCGACGCAGCTTTCGAGGAGTCCGGGCGCGGCATGGTGGAGCGTGTGCTGTCCGGTGCCTGAATGGCTGGACAGCAGAGGCGCCGGGGCCGTGTGCCTGCTAATCTCCTCCGGGGGGACAACACGAAGTCAGCCTGAAGGAGCCGGGAATGTTCGTTAAAGTCTGTGGTCTCAGTACGCCCGAGTCTGTCCGAGAGGCCGTCGACGCCGGTGCGGACGCCGTCGGCTTTGTCCTGACGGCCAGCCCCCGGGCGGTCTCGCCGTCCCAGGTTGCCCGGCTGAAGGCGGACATCCCCTACGGCGTGGTGGCAGTGGGAGTCTTCCGGCATGAGCCCGTAGCGGACGCTGTGGCGATCGCCCGCGCCGCAGGCCTGGAGTGGATCCAGCTGCACGGGGACCTCACCCCGGAAGACGTCACCACGGTTCACGACGCCGGCATGAAGCTGATCAGGGCAGTCACCATGGCAGCGACGGCGGACGCGTTCGCCGACTGGGGCGAGGAACTCCTGTTGATCGATGCCGCCGTGCCGGGATCCGGCGAGACCTGGGACTACGCCTCCATGGTGGACGTGACGGAGCTTCAGGACCGCAAGTGGCTGCTGGCCGGGGGGCTGAATCCGGAAAACGTTGCCCAGGCAGCCGCGGCTGCTGGAGCGTGGGGCGTGGACGTCTCCTCTGGCGTCGAGGCTTCCCGCGGCGTGAAGGATCTGGCCAAGATCCGGGCCTTCATCGAGGCCGCCAAGGGCTGACCGTTCCAGGGGCGAAGGTTTCAGGGGCTAATCAGGGCAGACCCCAACGTTTTTGTCAGACCCCGCAGGGCACAATGGACAGATGAAGACACTGCTCAACATCATCTGGCTCGTTTTCGGCGGATTCTGGCTCGCACTGGGCTACTTTATGGCAGGCGTTATCTGCTGCCTCCTGATCGTCACCATTCCGTGGGGCATAGCGTCGTTCCGGATCGCTTCCTACACGCTGTGGCCGTTCGGGCGCATGGTGGTGAACAAGCCGGGCGGGACGGGCGTGTTTTCGCTGCTCGGGAACGTCATCTGGCTGCTCGTGGCGGGCATCTGGATTGCCATCGGCCACGTGGTGACGGCGTTCGCCATGGCCATCACCATCATCGGGATCCCGCTGGCCATCGCCAACCTCAAGCTCATTCCCGTGAGCCTGATGCCGCTGGGCAAGCAGATCGTCCCCACTGACCGGCCGTTTATCGCCAGCTACCGCTAGCCGGCCGACTGCCCGTCTGCCTGCAACTGCGCATCTGCCTGCAACGCCCGGAGGACGCAGAACTCGTTCCCGTCGGGGTCAGCCATCACCACCCACGTCACCTCCGGTCCTTGGCCGACGGAGACGCGGGAGGCGCCCAGGCCTTCAAGCCGCTGAACTTCCACGGCCTGGTCTTCGGGGCGGAGATCCAGGTGCAGCCTGTTCTTGAGCTCTTTCCGCTCGGGCACCTTCAGGAACAGCAGGTCCGGGCTGATGCCCTCGGCCGGGCTGCCCGCCGGCGGCTCCAGCACGATTTCGTCGTCCGCCTCGTATGTCCGGCGCCAGCCAAGGGCCTTTTCCCAGAAGTCGGCGGGGATCTTGGGGTCGGTGGAGTCGATGCAGAGGGATTGGATTCGCAGGCTCATCCGAGCAGTCTTGCACCGGCTGCCGCGGCCGTAAAGCCTCTGTCGGCGCTGGCGTGAGGCGTTAGGCCAGCTCGCCCTGCAGGTTCCGGCGTGCCGCGTCCGCCCACAGTTCCCGTGCGCGTTCACTGTGGAACAAAGGGTCCAGGTCCAGCAATTGACGAACGACGGCGGCGCGCCCGGCCGCGAAATCGGCGTCGCCGATGTGCGCGTAATCTTCCCGGACGGCGGCCACGTACCGGGCGTAGGGCTCAGGCTCCCCGCCGAGAACTGACAGGTCCGCGTCGCTGAGGAGAGCGCCGTCGTCGTCCCCTGGTTCGGGTCGGTGGTCTGAGGTCAGGCGCACCAGCCTGGACACCTCCTCGACCTCCACAGCCGGCAGCCCGGCGTGGGAGAGCCGCTCCTCGGCAAGACGGGCGGATTCCTCCTCGTCCTGGCCGGCGACCCCGCGATAGACCGCATCGTGGAACCAGGCTGCCAGCAGTACGGTCCGCGGCGGGTCGGCGGGATCGGTGAGCAGATCGAGGGCTTCGAGCACCGAAAGCAGGTGGGTGCAGCCGTGGTAGCGGCGGTGCTCCTCGCTCCAGCGGTCAAGCAGGTCCAGGAAGAGAGCGTCGTGGCCGGGCATGATGGATTCCCAGCGGTTGAGCAGCGGAACCTTCAGCGATTTGTTGCGCTGCCGGGCCGGGATCCGCAATCCGCTCGCGATGAGTTTCCGGACCAGGATCCGGGCCTCCACGGGAACGGCTCCTGCCGCCACCAGGTCGGCGAAGCGGCGTTCGGGGACATCGTAATGGTCGCCGTCGAAGGCCCGGTCCGGGATGCCTGCTGCGGCGCAAAAGGCATGCAGCTCCTCCAGCGAGGTATCCGAAACCAGGTGGGAGAAGTGGGTGCCGTGGGCCGGCCACAGGGGCGGATCCAGGTAAATCGCCATTCTGGAAGTCTAATGCGGCCCGGGCTGTGGAGTGAGGCAAGGAGTGTGCGGAGCGGTTGGCGCGGAGAGCCGGTCAGGAGCCTGCGGGCAGGATGTTCTGGTTGCCGCGGAAGACGTTCTGCGGATCGAAGTCACGCTTGACCCGGGCCAGCCGTGCATAGTTGCCGTTCCCGAACGCGGCCCGGATGCGGTCCTGCCCTTCGTTGCCGATGAAGTTCAGCCACACACCGCCCGTGGCGTAGGGGGCGATCTTTCCCCGGAAGTCCTTCACCCAGGCTTTGGCGCGCTCACCTTCCTCAGGGGTCGGGGAGATGCCGTACGGGTGGCTTACCCAGGCCGCGTTCCGGTTGATCAGCGGTGTGGCGGCAGCGGCATTGCCTCCCACAGCTCCACCCCAGCGCGCGATGAGCTGCTGGGACGTGGCATCGGGGAGGTTCCGGGCCGATTCCACGAACAGGTCCAGGGCCTCGTCGGGAAGCTCGTCATGGTAGTCCGCGCTCCAGTAGTTGTAGTGGTCAGGCGGGTCGTCAAGGGATGACTGGAACTCCGCGTACAGCGTGTCTCCCACCAGGTCCACCGCAGGCCCAAGTTCCCGGAACGGCCTGGCGTGCTGGGACCCTTCTTCGGGGTCGCCCGCGTACACATAGGCCACCAGGACGGCCATCTTGCCCACCATCTTCTCCGGCACAAAGGGCTCGGCCGGTGCCGTCACGTACAGGAGCGCCAGGCCCACCCCGTCCGGAGCTGCCAGGGCGAGATCCCTGAACGCCCGGGAGACGTCGGTGGCGGCATCGCCGGGCCACAGCCACATCCCGGCATGGACAACCGGACCGAGCCTGTGCCCCCGGAAGGTGAATGACGTGGCCACCCCGAAGTTGCCGCCCCCGCCGTGGAGCGCCCAGAATAGCTCCGGATTCTCCCGGACGCTCGCGGTGACCCGCTCGCCGTCGGCCGTTACCAGGTTGACCGAGACCAGGCTGTCGCAGGCGAACCCGAAGGAGCGCTCCAGCCAGCCGGACCCGCCGCCCAGGGTGAAGCCGGCGATGCCGGTGGTGGAGGCCCGCCCGCCGGTCACAGCGAAGGCATGCTCCTGGGTGGCATGGTCGAACTCGCCCCACATGACGCCGGCCCCGGCGGTGATGATGCCCGATTCCGGGTCCACCGCGATCGACTTCATCGGCCGGACATCGATCACCAGGCCGTCGTCGTTCGTGGACATTCCGGCCACCGAGTGGCCCCCGGCGCGGACGGCAATCGCCAGTGAATTCCCGCGTCCGTAGCGGAGGGCTTCGGCCACCTCCGTGTCCGTTGAACACTGGGCGATGACCGCCGGGCGCCGGTCGATCATGGCATTGAAGACCTTGCGGGCTGGGTCATAATCGGGACTGCCGGGCCTGATCCACTTCATCACAACGCTCCTCAGCGGCTGCGGCCCCTCCCCTCCCCATAGCGTAGGACTCAGGCCCGGGAAGATTCCACAGTCAGCCGCGCTGACCTGCGGCTACAACCGCAGCGGACCATCCCGGAATCGTTGAAATTCGGCTTGGGAAGGGGGATGATCAGCACCTATGGCCAATTGCTCGGGGCATGGGGAGGTTTCGATGGAGATACCAGGCGAAGGCCAGTTGCAGGGTGAAGCCGGTTCCATCTGGCTCGCCTCAGCCCCGCAGACCGGCTATCCGGCGCTGGATACAGACATCGAGGCCGACGTTGCCGTCATCGGAGCCGGTGTCGCCGGGCTGACTGCCGCGTTGGCGCTCAAACGTGCCGGGCATACTGTGGCGGTCATCGAGGCCGCCCGGGTTGGAACAGGCGTCACCGGCCACACCACCGGCAAGGTCACCTCCCTGCACCGCCTTGCCTATACCGACCTCGTCCGCAGGCACGGCACCGACACCGCGCGCATCTACGGCCAAGCCAACCAGGCAGCGATCGGGCACTTACAACGGGTCGTCGCCGCGGAGGACATTGACTGCGACTTCCGCGTCGTCGCCAACTACACCTACGCCGAAACCGACGAGGCGCTGGAACGTGTCCGCGCCGAAGCCGGTCTCGCCGCACGCCTCGGCCTCCCCTCGAGTTTCACCACTGATGTGCCGCTGCCCTTCCCGGTCATGGGCGCGGTCCGGTTTGACGGGCAGGCACAAATCCATGCGGTGAAATACCTGCAGGGCCTCGCGCGGGCCGTCCAGGGGGATGGCAGCCGGGTGTTCGAGCAGACCCGGGCCCTCGCAGTCCGCGACGGAATTCCCGGCGTTGTGGACACGGAGGGCGGCACGGTCCGCGCCCGGGACGTCATCGTCGCCACGAATGTGCCGTTCGGCGACCAAGGCCTTTTCGAATCCCGGTGCCAGCCGCACCGTTCCTACATCATCGCCGGACCCATGGACGGACCGCCGCTGGATGCGACGTTCATCAGCGTCGACGAACCGATGCGCTCCATCCTGACGGCCAGCGTCAACGGCGAGAATTACGTGCTGGTGGGCGGCGAAGGCCACCGAGTGTCCGGGGCGGGGGACACCGTCGGGCGTTATGGCAGGCTTGCCGCATTCGCCCGTGACAGGCTCGGCGTCCGTGAGGTCGGCTACCGGTGGTCAACCCAGGACAATATGCCGGTGGACGGACTGCCCTACGCCGGGCTCTTGTCCCCTGACGCGGCGCACGTGTATGTGATCACCGGGCTGCGCAAATGGGGCCTGACCAATGGAACAGCGGCCGCCCTCATTCTCACGGATGCCATCAGCGGCAGGGGAAACCCGTGGGCCACGGTGTTCGACAGCAACCGAATAACCCCGGCAGCCAGCGCTGACGGGGTGGCTGACGAAGAGACCACCCCTTCGGACGCGACCGGTGAAGCCAGCCCACAGCGCGGCAAGGTCACGCTGGCCCCTGGACAGGGAACCGTCATCGAAGTAGACGGCGAGAGCACCGCCGTCTACAAGGACACCGACGGGCAGGTCCACTCGCTCTCGGCAATCTGCACCCACCTGGGCTGCACCGTCGAGTTCAATCCTGCCGACACCACATGGGACTGCCCCTGCCACGGTTCCCGATTTGCCGCTGACGGCACGGTCATCCATGGACCCGCCAATGCCAACCTCCCGCCCGGGCCGGAACACCTCCCGGAGGGCATCAACTAGCGGCCGGACCCCGCAGGACCGCAAATGCGGACTATTATGGGCAAATGCCCACGATTCGCGTTTCCGAAGCAGCCCGGTTCCTCGGTGTCAGTGACGACACCATCAGGCGCTGGACAGAGAACGGCAGCCTCACCCCGGTCAAGGACGACGCCGGCCGGCTGGCGGTGGACGGCCTGGAACTGGCCCGGCACGCCCAGAAGCTCGCGCAGCTTCCCGACGATCCGCACCGCGCCGGAAGTTCGGCGCGCAACCGGTTCGTCGGACTGGTCACGGGCATCACCGCTGACAAGGTCATGGCCCAGGTGGAACTCCAATGCGGCCCGTTCCGTGTGGTCTCGCTGATGAGCAGCGAAGCCGTCCGCGACCTCGGCCTGGAACCCGGTTCCGTGGCCACAGCGGTGGTCAAAGCCACCACCGTGATCATCGAAACGCCGCACGGCAAGGGCTCCGCATGAGGCGCATGGCGGGCATTGCGTTAGCGCTGGCGCTGGCCATGATGCCACTGGCCGGCTGTGCTGACACGGGGCGTCCGGCAGCGAACGACGACGGCGCGGCCGCTCAGCGAAGGACGGTCACCGTGTTTGCAGCCGCCTCCCTCAAGGGAGCCTTCACGGACCTGGCCGGGAAGTTCGAAGCAGCCAATCCAGGAACGCGCGTCACCATCAGCTTCGCCGGCTCGGCCGATCTCGTCACCCAGATCAGCCAAGGCGCCCCTGCCGATGTCTTTGCCTCGGCCGACACCCGCAACATGGCTAAGATGCAGGACGAAGGTCTCCTGGACGGCGAACCCCGCGACTTCGCCACCAACACCCTCGCCATCGTGGTTCCGGCAGGCAACCCCGCAGGCATCACCGGCTTCAGTGACCTGGTCAAGCAAGGCGTCAAGGCGGTGGTCTGCGCCAGCCAGGTTCCGTGCGGGTCGGCCACGAGAACGATTGAGCAGGAGACCGGCACCACGCTCAAACCGGTCAGCGAGGAATCCTCGGTCACCGACGTCCTGGGCAAGGTCACCTCGGGGGAGGCCGACGCGGGACTCGTCTACGTCACTGACGCCATCGGCGCGGGCACCAGGGTGGAACAGGTGCCTTTCCCTGAAGCCGCCAAAGCCATCAACACCTATCCGATCGCCGCCGTAAAGGGCGCCAGAAACCAGCCCGCGGCTGACGCCTTTGTGGAGTTCGTCCTCGGCGCCGAAGGCCAGGCAGCCATGGCGGCGGCCGGCTTCGGAAAGCCGTGAATCCGCGCAGGCCAGCCACCTATACCGGCATCCCCGGCTGGATCTATGCCGTCGCGGCAGCGGGCGCGCTGTTGGTCCTGCTCCCGCTTGTGGCCATGGTGGCCAGGGTCAACTGGGCCCGGTTCGTCCCGCTTATCACCTCGGAACCGTCCCTGGCTGCCCTTGGCCTGAGCCTCCGCACTTCCGCAGCGAGCACGCTCCTGTGCATTGTCCTGGGGGTTCCGCTCGCCCTGGTCCTGGCCCGCGGCAGTTTCCGCGGCCAGCGGGTCCTGCGTTCGCTGGTCCTGTTGCCGCTGGTGCTTCCGCCGGTGGTGGGCGGCATTGCCCTGCTATACACGTTCGGCCGGCAGGGCCTGTTGGGCAGGACCCTGGAAATGGCGGGCATCCAGATAGCGTTCTCCACCACCGCGGTCGTCCTGGCCCAAACATTTGTTGCACTGCCCTTCCTGGTGGTCAGCCTTGAGGGGGCGCTGCGTACGGCCGGGCCAAAGTATGAGGCCGTGGCCGCCACGCTCGGTGCCAGTCCCAGCACGGTTTTGCGCCGTGTCACCCTGCCGCTGGTTCTGCCCGGCCTGGCCTCGGGCGCCGTCCTCTCCTTCGCCCGGAGCCTGGGCGAGTTCGGCGCCACCCTCACGTTCGCGGGCAGCCTGCAGGGGGTGACCCGGACCCTGCCGCTGGAGATCTACCTGCAGCGGGAAACTGACGCCGATGCCGCCGTCGCGCTTGCCCTCGTCCTTGTGGCCGTTGCTGTGGCCGTGGTGGCGCTGGCATACCGCGGTTCAGGCATGCCCGGCCGGGAAAGTACGACGACGGCGCCCGCCCCGGGCGGTGACCTCCGGTGACGTTTACGGTCCAGGCAGCCGTGGCAGGCCGCGGTTTCGACGTCTCCCTGACGGTGGGCCCCCGCGAAACCGTGGCGGTCATGGGACCGAACGGCGCAGGCAAGTCCACGCTGTTGAACGTGATTGCCGGCCTGCTGCAGCCGGATTCCGGCCGGTCCGAGCTGGACGGCAGGACGCTCTTTGACCTCGCGGACGGGCAGAGCCGGTGGAGCGCCCCGCACCGGCGCGGCACAGCGCTCCTGGCCCAGGAGCCGCTGCTTTTTCCGCACCTCAGCGTGCTGGAGAACGTGGCCTTCGGGCCGCGCAGCGCCGGTGCTGCGAAACGCGCGGCAACCGCATCGGCCCTGCATTGGCTGGGGGAAGTCGAGGCAACGGACCTTCAGTCCCGCCGCCCGGCGGAGCTGTCCGGCGGCCAGGCGCAGCGCGTGGCGGTGGCGCGGGCGCTCGCCGCCGACCCCGGGCTGCTGCTGCTGGACGAGCCCATGGCCGCGCTGGATATCCATGCCGCCCCGCTGCTGCGGCGCCTGCTCAAGCGCGTGCTCGCGGACCGGCGGGCCATCGTCATCACGCATGACCCGCTTGACGCCCTGATGCTGGCCGACCGGGTGGTAATCCTCGAGAACGGCAGGATCAGCGAGGACGGCCCCGCCCGCGACGTCCTGCAGCGGCCGCGCAGCCGGTTCGCGGCCGGGCTGGCGGGACTCAACTTCGTGACGGGACAGATCACCGGACACGGGCTGAAGGCCGGGGCCCTGAATCTCTACGGCCAGCATGACGACCTCCCCGGCCCGCTGCCCACCGGGCAGCCGGGCGTGGCTGTCTTCCCGCCGTCGGCCGTTTCGGTCTTCCTCACGGAGGCGCACGGGAGCCCGCGGAACTCCTTCGCCGTGGCCATCACGGACCTGGAGCCGCACGGGGACGGCATCCGGGTCCGGGCCGGGAAAGGCGGGCTGCTGAGTGCCGATATTACGACGGCGGCCGCCGCGGATCTCGGGCTGACCCCGGGAATGCAGGTGTACTTCGTGGTCAAGGCCGGAGCCGTCGCCATCTACCCGGGCTGAACGCTGACACTGAGCGGGCCAAACCAGTCAGGAGGCCCCGCCGGACTCCGCCGGGCGGGCGCATAATAATTCGAAAGCGGACGTTGGCGCACGGCCAGCTCCATCCCTCGCGGAGGGCGCCATGAAGACGATGTACAACGCGTGGTACAAGTACGGAACGCCGCCGTGGGTGGGAAGCGCCCGCAGTGAGCTCGTCCGGCTCGTGGAGGGAGGGCAGCTGAAACCCGGCCGTGCCGTCGACCTGGGCTGCGGAGAGGGCGATAACGCCATCTTTCTTGCCCGGCACGGATTCGACGTCACCGGTGTGGACTTCGCGCCCGCCGCGATCGCCAAAGCGAAGGCCAAAGCACAACGGGCGGGCGCCGCCGTCGAATTCCTTGTTGACGACCTGACCAACCTGCGCCAGCTGCGCGGAAGGTTTGACGTCCTGGTGGACTACGGCACCTTCGATGACCTCACAGCGCCACAGCGGAGCGCCTATCTCCGGAACGTGATCCCGCTGGCCAGGCCGGGCGCGAAGTTCCTGATGTGGAACTTCGAGTGGGAACCCCGGACCTGGGAGAAGCGGGTGTGGAACCTGATCCCCTTCGGGAACCTGACCCTTCGGCCGGGCTACATCGAGGAAACTTTCGCCCCGATGTTCGACGTGGAAAAGATCGCCGGCGAAAGCGGCCTGAAAGGGTGGCCGCGGGGCTGGGCGGCGTACCTGATGACGCGCCGTGCGCCGCAGCCTGAGGGCTACATGCCCGGCATATCCAGGAATTCGTAGACCTGGATGCTGGCGCCGGGCATCATCAGGTGCGGATGCCCGTCGAGCAGCGCCTGGGCGCCCGCCAGGTCCTCGGCCTGGATGATGCCGTAGCCGCCGATGTGGTTGGTGCTGCTGACGTCCGATACCCCGGTGGCGGTTATCTCCTTGCCCTCGCCGAGCGGATTTCCCATGTCCACCAGGCCGCTGCCCGCGCGGTCTGCCCACTGCATCCACGCCTTCATGCCCTCCTGGGCGGCTTCCGGCGTGCTCTGGGCCATCTGTTCCTGGGCCGACTGCGGTGCGACGTAAAGAACAGCAAATTTCTTCATGGCAATCCTCCGCTTGACTGGCCGGGGCCCCTTGCCTCCGGACACAACGATCCTAGGATGATTCGGGCGGCGGGGATACAGTGCAAGGGAGATCAGCAGTCCGCCAGCGCAGCCGGAAGCATGGGTTCGCTGTCGGCAAACAAGAGCCAGCAAACACGCACGTCAGAGTTGAGCGTAGTACACTCAACTTAGCGATCGTGAAACCCGGAAGGAGCTCTCTTTGGACGTCAAATTCACCACCAAGAGCCAGGAGGCTCTCTCGGCTGCGGCCATGAACGCCTCCACGGCAGGCAATCCCCAGGTGGAACCCGCCCATGTGCTCAAGGCCCTGATGGATCAGCGCGAGGGGGTCGCCGTCGCGCTGCTCCGGGCCACCGGCGCCGATCCGGACGCCGTGAGCGTCCAGGCGAGCACGGCCATCAAGGCCCTGCCGGCAACCTCCGGCGGTTCCACCCAGCAGGCGCAGCTGTCCCGGCCGGCGCTGCAGGCGATCCAGAACGCCAAGAACGAGGCGGACAGGCTCGGTGACACGTTCGTCTCCACTGAGGTCCTGTTGCTGGGGCTCTCAGCCGGAAGTGACGCCGTCGGCCGCTTAATGCGCGACGCCGGCGCCTCCCATGAGGCGCTGCTCGCCGCCCTGCCGGGTGTCCGCGGCGACCGCAAGGTCACCAGCCCGGACCCGGAAAACACCTTCCAGTCGCTCGAGAAGTTCGGCACCGACCTGACGGCGATGGCGCGGTCAGGCAAGCTGGACCCGGTGATCGGCCGCGACAACGAAATCCGGCGGATCATCCAGGTGCTCAGCCGCCGCACCAAGAACAACCCGGTCATCATCGGCGAGCCCGGCGTCGGCAAGACCGCCGTCGTCGAGGGCCTGGCCCAGCGGATCGTGGCCAACGACGTCCCGGAGAGCCTCCGCGGCAAGACCCTCATCGCACTGGACCTGGCGTCCATGGTGGCCGGGGCGAAGTACCGCGGCGAGTTCGAGGAGCGGCTGAAGGCGGTCCTGGAGGAGATCAAGAACTCCGAGGGGCAGATCGTCACGTTCATCGACGAGATCCACACCGTTGTGGGTGCAGGTGCCACGGGGGAGTCGTCGATGGATGCGGGCAACATGCTCAAGCCCATGCTGGCCCGCGGTGAGCTGCGGCTGATCGGTGCCACCACGCTGGACGAGTACCGCGAGAACATCGAGAAGGATCCGGCCCTCGAGCGCAGGTTCCAGCAGGTGTACGTGGGTGAACCGAGCGTGGAGGACACCATCGGCATCCTCCGCGGCCTGAAGGAACGCTACGAGGCCCACCACAAGGTGACCATCTCGGACTCCGCCCTGGTGGCCGCCGCCACGCTGTCCAACCGCTACATTTCGGGCCGCCAGCTGCCGGACAAGGCCATCGACCTGGTGGACGAGGCTGCGTCACGGCTGCGCATGGAGATCGACTCCGCGCCCGAGGAGATCGACCAGCTGCGCCGCGCCGTGGACAGGCTCACCATGGAAGAGCTGGCTCTCGAGAACGAAAAGGACACCGCCTCGGTGGAGCGCCTGGCTGCCCTCCGGGCGGACAAGGCGGACAAAAAGGAAGAGCTGGATGCACTGAACGCGCGCTGGGAGGCCGAGAAGGCAGGCCTTAACCGGGTGGGAGATCTGAAAGCCAAGCTGGACGAACTGCGCTCCACCTACGACAAGGCCGCCCGCGAGGGCGATCTCGAGACGGCGTCACGGATCCTCTACGGCGAGATCCCGGCACTGGAACGCGAACTGAATGCCGCGGCCGCCGCGGAAGAAGCGGTGGTGGACAAGTCCGCCCAGATGGTGGCAGAGCAGGTCACAGCTGACGACATCGCCGAGGTGATTTCAGCCTGGACAGGCATCCCCGCCGGACGGATGCTGCAGGGCGAAAGCGAAAAGCTGCTCCACATGGAGGAGGAGCTCGGCAAGCGCCTGATCGGCCAGTCCAAGGCGGTGACCGCAGTGTCCGACGCCGTCCGCCGGGCCCGTGCCGGCATCAGCGATCCCAACCGTCCCACCGGCTCCTTCCTGTTCCTGGGTCCCACGGGCGTGGGCAAAACGGAGCTTGCCAAGGCGCTTGCCGATTTCCTGTTCGACGACGAACGGGCCATGGTGCGGATCGACATGTCCGAGTACGGCGAAAAGCACTCCGTGGCGCGGCTCGTCGGCGCCCCTCCCGGATACGTCGGGTACGAGGAAGGCGGCCAGCTCACCGAGGCCGTCCGCCGTCGGCCGTACTCGGTGATCCTGCTGGACGAGGTGGAGAAGGCCCACCCCGAAGTATTTGACATCCTCCTGCAGGTGCTCGACGACGGCCGCCTCACCGACGGCCAGGGCCGAACCGTGGACTTCCGCAACGTGATCCTGGTCCTGACGTCCAACCTGGGCAGCCAGTTCCTGGTGGACCCGACGCTTGATCCCGCGGCCAAGCGGAACGCCGTGATGGCCACCGTCCACGCGTCCTTCAAACCGGAGTTCCTGAACCGGCTGGACGAAGTGGTGCTGTTCGACGCCCTCACGGTGGACGAGTTGGCGCACATCGTGGAACTCCAGGTGGCCGAGCTCGGCAAGCGGCTGCATGACCGCCGGCTCAGCCTGGATGTCACCGAAGGTGCCCGCGCCTGGCTGGCCATGTCCGGCTTCGATCCTGCCTACGGCGCCCGGCCGCTGCGGCGGCTGGTGCAGCGGGAGATCGGCGACCGCCTGGCAAAGGCCATCCTGTCCGGGGACATCGCGGACGGTGACACCGTGCTCGTGGACACCGCGGCCGACGTCGACGAACTCACCATTGAGGGGCTGGAGGCAAAGACCGGGCCCGACGGCGGTGCTCCCGCCGGCACGGGACTGGTGGTGCGGCGGAAGAACTAGGGCTTCGGGTCAGGGAAGCGCGCTGGCGTTGATGACGTTGCCGCCGTCGGCCGTGACGTAGCAGTCCACGCGGCGGTCGCCAGATGCCCAGCTCGTGCTGCTGGGGTAGGCGCGCTGGAAGTTCAGGACGTAGTCGTTGGCTGCGGGACCGAGCCTCGCCGCCTGGCAGGCCTCGAGGGCCTTGGCGGCGAGTGCTTCCCGGCCCGGGTACGGGCCCTTGGTGGGGTAGCGGAACACCGCGACGAGTTGGGCAGAATGACCGGTATCGCAGGCCACCACGGTTGACCGCAGGGACTCGGGGTCAAAATCCTTGAAGCAGTCGCCCAGCCGGAAGTCCGCCGGTGCTACGCCTTCGCGGGGCAGCGCAAGCGGTGTGGGCAGGGGAGTGGGTGAGATTTCGACGACACCCGAGCCGCCGTCGTCGGAGGTCTTTGCCGAGTCCTTGCCCAGCCACATGGCGAGCCACACCAGCCCGCCAATGACGCCCAGCAAAACCACCACGAAGACAGCTTTCAGTAGAATGGATCCGGTCCGCCGAGGCTTCCGGGGCGAGGCGTCCGGGGCGTCCGTGGGCGACGACGGCGCATCCCCCGGGGCGGCCACCTGGGGCAGCCCTGCGGTGGGTGGAGCGGCGGGTTTGGGCGGGACGGGACGCATTCCGCCCGGCGCACCCTGTGGGCCCTCAGCAGCCGGCCTGGCCGCGGCGTCCTGCTGGTTCATCCGGATACCCTCCTGGGTGTCGCCTCGTCTTGCCGCCGCTCCGCGCACCCGGATCGGCAGCTGTTGAACAGACTCTATCCAACAAAAAAGCCGGGAACCCCGCGGTGCGCCGCGGGAATGGTACCCGACATGTCGTTTACGGGTCCGCGCCGGGGCGCAGTGGGCGCCGAAAGCATGTAATCTAGGTGTACGACAAATTGACCAAACATTCCGGGGCCTCACCGATAGCCAAGGTGACCACCTCCGGTCCGAGTACAAAAGGGGGTCACGCCATGGGGCGCGGCCGTCAAAAGGCAAAAGCTACCAAGCAGGCTCGGGATATTAAGTACTATTCCCCGAACACTGACTATTCGGCACTTCAGCGCGAGCTCAAGGGCCCAGAAGGTCGTGCCACGAGCCACTTCGCGAATGAGCCGGTTGAACCGGATTATTCAGCTTATGTGGATAAGTACGCGGACGATTTGGAAGAAGACGACGACGAGGTAAAAACCCGTCGCATCGGCTAGTTGTCGCAAACCTGTCCCGCCGTAAGGCGGCAGGCCCTGTGACGCCGCAGTACCTTCGGACGCATGCAGCTTGGCCGTGGGTACAGCGCTTCTTTTCCAGTACACCGGATCCGGGCGGACCCGCGGTGCTGGCCTCAGTTATCAGGCCCGTCGCCTGTGCCGGACTCCGGTGCAGGCGGCGGGCTTTTTGGTGTTGACTGAGGGGGTCGATGCTTTTGTGCCGCCGCGAAAGGACCTGCCATGCCAGGAAACACCACTTCACGCAGCTACTCCCACGGTGAGCCGTGCTGGGCTGATGTCCAGACCCGCGACGTGGACGCAGCCAAGGCCTTCTATGCAGCCGTGTTCGGCTGGACCTTCAAGGACATGCCCACGCCGGACGGCCGCAGCTACGCCCAGGCGTTCATCGCCGAGGACCTGGTGGCCGTTGTGGCCCCGCAGAACCCGCACCAGGAATCGCTGGGCACCGACGCCCAATGGAACGTCTACTTCGCGGCCGAGGACGCCGGCGCAGTCGCCGAGGAGACACCGCACGCCGGCGGGCAGGTCCAGTTCGGCCCGGAGACGGTGGGCGACACCGGCGTCATGGTGTTTGTGGATCCCCCGGGCGGCGGGACCACCGGCGTGTGGCAGCCCGGGACGCACACCGGCACCGGACGGTACAACGAGCCCGGTGCCCTCTCGTGGACAGAGTTGCTGACGCCCGAGCCGCAGGCCGCCGTCGGGTTCTTCCAGCATCTGTTCGGCCATGAGGTCACGGAGTACCCCCAGGACGACGGCGGCACCTACACCACGCTGATGGTGAACAGCGCCGAAGTGGCCGGCGTTGTCGCTGCAGATGCTCCCGCGCGGTGGCAGATCTACTTCGGCGTCTCCGACGTCGCCGAAACCGTAAAGAAGGCTGTGGCGGCGGGCGCGGTGGTGCTGATCGAACCGGGCGACGATGACCCGGAAACCCCTGGTGCGACTGCCACGCTAAAGGACCCGCAGGGCGGCGTCTTCAGCCTGCTGGAGGTCTAAGAAACCCGCATCGGAGCACCCGAAGAGGGGACCTCGGACTCTACCCCACTGCCGCCGCCGCGCCCAGAATCGGAGCACTGGTTGTGTCGGAGGCGAAAGGCGGCCGCCATGATGTGGGGTTACGGAAACGGCATGTGGTGGATGTGGGTCTGGGTACCGCTGATGCTCATCGGCATCGCCCTGCTGGTGCTGCTGACGGTCAGGATGTTCGGCGGCGGCTATCGTGGCGGATTCGGGCCGGGCGGCCCCCATGATGGCAGCGGTCCACCGCCCATGGGGCGGAGCAGGGCCCGGCAGATCCTGGACGAACGTTTTGCGAAGGGCGAACTGACAGCGGAGCAGTACCGCGAACAGCTTCGGGTGCTCGGTGAGGGTCCTTAGTGCAGCCCATCAGCCGCCGCAAGGCGCTGCTTCTGGGCGGACTGGGTACGGCGGCAACGGTGGCCGGCGGCGCCGGGGTGCTCTGGACGCTGGGAAACTCCCGGCCGGCCACTGTCAGCGGAGTCGAACTGGCAACGCCGCCGGAGGCAGGAAGTGCAGGCGGTCAGCTGCAGGTGCGGCTGGAAGCTGCTCCGGGACAGATCCCGCTGGCGGGCCGGCAGGCCGCGGCCCTCGCTTACAACGGGAGCATTCCGGGCCCGACTCTTCGCCTGCGTGCAGGCGACGTCCTCAGGATCAAGCTCGTCAACAACCTGGCGGCGCCCACCAATCTTCACGTGCACGGGCTCCACGTCACACCGGAAGGCAACGGGGACAACGTCCTCATCACGGTGGAACCCGGGGCCACCTTCGACTACGAGTACAGGCTTCCGGAGGATCATCCGCCGGGCGTGTACTGGTACCACCCGCACCACCACGGGATGGTGGCCGACCAGATCTTCGCGGGACTTTTCGGGGCGATCATCGTGGAGGACCCGGAGCCCATCGGGGCAAGCATTGAGCGGGTGCTGGTAATTTCCGACACCAGCCTGGACGGCCTGGGGAACATCGCCGGAGCCACGGACATGGACCGGATGATGGGCCGGGAGGGCCAGCTGATCCTGGTCAACGGCCAAAGCGGCCCGCAGTTCACAGCCCGCCCCGGGGAGCGGGAAAGGTGGCGCATCGTCAACACGTGTGTATCCTGCTACCTCAGGCTCCGGCTCGACGGCCAACAGCTGCAACTGCTCGGCATGGACTCCGGCCGTTTCCAGACTCCGGAGGACATCGAGGAGCTGCTGCTTATGCCGGGCAACCGGGCAGACCTGCTGGTGACCACAACAGCGGGCGACTCCGTGCTGCGTGCCCTGTACCAGGACCGGGGGAGCATGCCCGGAATGATGGGGGCGGGATCAGGCGCGCGGAACCCCGCAGGCCAGCCCGACGGCGCCGCACTGGCTGCTCTTCGCGTGGCCGGTGAGCCGGTGGCGCCCCTCCCGGCGGTCCCCGCTTCCCAGGGGCTGGGAGACCTGCGCTCCTCCGCTGTTGCGGCCCGCCGGCAGATCGTCCTGGCCGCGGGCATGGGAGGCGGGATGGGGATGGGCGGCGCCGGCATAATGCGGTTCACCATCAACGGGCGGGAATTCAACTCGGCCCGGACAGACATCACGGCCACGGCCGGGGACATCGAGGAATGGACGCTGACCAACACCAGCCCCATGGACCATCCGTTCCACCTGCACGTGTGGCCGATGCAGGTCATCGAGCAGGACGGCGCGGCCGTGGACGCCGTGCGCTGGCAGGACGTGGTGAACATTCCGGCCAACGGGCGGGTGAAGGTCAGGGTGCACTTCAGGGACTTCCGCGGGCGGAGCGTCTTCCACTGCCACATCCTTGATCACGAGGACCTCGGCATGATGGGCGTCATCGACGTCCAGTAAGCAGCTTCCAGTAAGAAGACGGCGCAGCAAGAAGCCCGGAGCTTCACAATGAAGCCCCGGGCTGCTTGAGGAGTGGCTAGGCGTAGGCGTTGACCAGGCGGACTGCGCCGCCGTCCACGCCCTTGGCGCCCTGCACGTAGTCCGGGCCTGTCTTGAGGATCGAATCCGAATCCGTGGTGACGGTGCCCATGATCCAGGACGGCAGGCCACGGTCGTTCAGGCGGGCCACGGCGGCGTCGGCAGCTTCGGCGGAGACGATGGCCACCATGCCCACGCCCAGGTTCAGGGTGCGCTCCAGATCGGCCAGCGGCACGTTGCCCAGTTCGGACACGAGCTTGAAGATGGCCGGCAGTTCCCAGGTGGCGCGGTCCACGGTGGCAACGAGGCCCTGCGGCAGCACGCGTGCCAGGTTTGCGGCGAGGCCGCCGCCGGTGACGTGGCTGAAACCGTGCACGGCATTGGTGCTGTTCACCGGGAAGGTACGGGCCAGGTCCAGGCAGTCTGCGGCATAAACACGGGTGGGTTCCAGCAGTTCCTCGCCGAGGGTGCGGCCGAGTTCGGAAACCTGGCGGTCCAGTGCCCAGCCGGCGTGGTTGATGACGCGGCGGACCAGGGAGTAGCCGTTGGAGTGCAGGCCGGAGGAGGCCATGCCGATCACCACGTCGCCGGCACGGACACGGTCCGGGCCCAGCAGGTCGGAAGCCTCGACAACCCCGGTGGCAGCGCCCGCGACGTCGTATTCGTGCTCGCCCAGCAGGCCAGGGTGCTCGGCTGTTTCGCCGCCCACCAGGGCGGTCCCGGCCACGGAGCAGGCGGCGGCGATGCCGCGCACAATGTCCGCGATGCGCTCGGGGACCACCTTGCCGCAGGCGATGTAGTCGGTCATGTAGAGGGGCTCGGCGCCCACCACCACGATGTCATCCACCACCATGCCCACCAGGTCAAAGCCGATGGTGTCGTGGATGTCCATGGCCTGGGCGATGGCCACCTTGGTGCCCACACCGTCCGTGGAGGTGGCCAGCAGGGGGCGCTTGTAGGTCAGGAGCCTGGAGACGTCGTACAGGCCGGCGAAGCCGCCCACGCCGCCGATCACGGAGGAGTTGTGGGTGGCCTTGACGGCACCCTTCATCAGCTCTACGGCGCGGTCGCCGGCTTCAACGTCAACGCCGGCGGAGGCGTAGGTGATGCCCGTTGCGTTCTGTGAGCTGTGGCCGGCGGCGGGGGTAGCGGAAGTCATACGGACTCTTTCTTGTCGGCGCCGGTGGAGGTGGCTGCGTGGTGAATCTCGGGCACACGGTCTTCTTCAGTCAGCAGGTCCTCGAACTCAGCGTCCGGTCCGGGATCGCAGCCGTCGGAGCCTTCGTCGTCCGCCGGGTCCTCATCGTTGGCGATGGTGGCAACGGCCAGTGCGGCAGTGGAACCCGGGAGGGCGGACGGCGACGGCGCCAGGCCGCCGAGGTCGGTTCGCTCCAGCAGGTTCTTGCCCAGTTTGTCCGAGCCCGGCAGCGCGATGGGGTACTTGCCCGTGAAGCAGGCGGTGCACAGGCGTTCCCGCGGCTGCTGGGTGGCGCCGATCATCCCGTCCTCGGAGATGTACGCGAGCGAATCCGCGCCGATCGCCTGGGAGATTTCCTCGATGGTGGCGCCGTTGGCGATCAGTTCCGCGCGGGAGGCGAAGTCGATGCCGTAGAAGCAGGGCCACTTGACCGGAGGGGACGAGATCTTGATGTGGACAGTGGCGGCGCCGGCTTCGCGGAGCATCCTGACGATGGCGCGCTGGGTGTTGCCGCGGACGATCGAGTCATCAACCACCACCACGCGCTTGCCGCGGATCACGGACTCGAGCGCGTTGAGCTTCAGCCGGATGCCCAGCTGGCGCAACGTCTGGGAGGGCTGGATGAAGGTGCGGCCGACGTAGGAGTTCTTGACGAAGCCGTGCGCGAACGGGATGCCGGATTCCTCGGCGTAGCCCACGGCTGCGGGGGTGCCGGACTCCGGGACCGGAATGACGATGTCCGCTTCCTGGGTATTTTCGCGGGCCAGCTGGCGGCCCATTTCCACGCGGGACTCGTACACGGAGCGGCCGGCGATGGCGGCGTCCGGGCGGGCGAGGTAGACGTATTCGAAAACGCAACCCGCCGGCGTCGGCTCCGCGAAGCGCTTGGAACGGACACCGTCCTCATCAATGGCAATGAATTCGCCGGGTTCGATTTCCCGGATGAAGCTGGCGCCCACGGTGGCCAGGGCGGACTGCTCGGAGGCAACCACCCAGCCGCGTTCCAGCCGGCCCAGGACCAGCGGGCGGATGCCGTAGGTGTCGCGTGCAGCGTAGAGGGTTCCTTCATCCATGAAGACGAAGCAGAAGCCGCCCTTGATCTTGGGCAGGAGTTCGGTGGCGGTTTCTTCGAGGGTCTTGCCCTCCTCGCCCTCGAGCAGGGCCGTGACCAGGGCGGTGTCAGAGGTGTTGCCCTGCTTCATTTCGCCGCTGAGCAGGCCGCCGTTGCGTTCCTGGATCATGGCGTTGAGCTCGGCGGTGTTGGTCAGGTTGCCGTTGTGCGCCAGGGCGACAGTGCCGGTGCTGGTGGCGCCGAGGGTGGGCTGGGCGTTGGCCCAGTGGCTGGCTCCGGTGGTGGAGTAGCGGCAGTGTCCCACCGCCAGGTGCCCGGTCAGGGTGTTCAGCGTGGTCTCGTCGAAGACCTGGGAAACGAGGCCCATGTCCTTGTAGACGTTGATCCGCTTGCCGTCGCTGGTGGCTATACCAGCCGACTCCTGACCGCGGTGCTGCAATGCATACAGCCCGTAATAGGTAAGTTTTGCAACCTCCTCACCTGGTGCCCAGACCCCGAAAACGCCACAAGCGTCCTGAGGGCCTTTTTCGCCAGGGAGAAGATCATGAGAAAGTTTTCCATCGCCGCGTGCCACTGGTCGATTATCTCACGACATGCGGTAAGACTTTTCCGCCGCGGGGTTTGTGACCGTGCTGCCGTTCGTGCTGGCGGCCGCGACTAGGGCTGCTCGCCGTCGTCGGGCTCGGAATCCGGAACCGCCTCAACGATGGCGCGTTCCTGGCCCTTGACGCTCAACCAGTCCAGCAGCAGGGCCACGACGGCGCCCAGGATGGCACCGCCGGCGCCGAACGTCACCAGGAAGAATCCGAACACGGCCCCGCGGTCAAATTCCTCGTCCCCCGGAAGCCCATAGGCAACCCCGGCCGCCACCAGAACTCCCACCAGGGCGCCGAGGATGAGGAACGGCACGTACTTGGGGGCCCGGCGCACGGTGACCTCGCGGCGCTCAGCGGGAGTTTCTTCAAAAGCCATGCCATCTAGCCTACTCATCCGCAACGTCACCTCCGGCCCGATATCATCGGCTCCATTGTCCAGGCCTGTGAGCTTGTCCAGTTCGTCGGCGCGGGCAGCGAGCATCACAATGAAGGCGTCGGAGAACCCGCGCAGGCGCTTGCAGACCTCCAGGCCGTCCAGGTCCGGGAGGTTCAGGTCCAGGGTGACCAGGTCAGGCCGCTCGCTGCGGACCACTTCGATGCCCGGCAGGCCGGCGGCGGCCACGGTGACCAGGAATCCCTGTTTTACCAGGACACGCACCAGAAGCCCGCGGATGTCCGGATCGTCTTCAATCACAACGGCTCGACGTGTTTGGGGCATGGAAGGCAGCACAGGCGACCGCTCCGGTCCGGGACCACAGAGGGTCTTGTTTCAAAGTTGGGACCGAATTGATGGGACCTTGAGCAACGTTGGCCACACTCGAAGGGAAGACCCGACGTATCGCAAGACTTGCCGGAGGACGGTGCACGGCTCATGGAAAAAACCGAATCCGCAGAAGCACTTCCGGGCATCGTCGCCCGCTCGCTGCTCCTGATCAGGGAGGGCCACTTCGCGCGGAGCACGCTTCACTACCTGAGCCACACCTGGAAAGTGCGCACGCTGAACCGGTCGTTGGCCCGGGCGCTGGGGGAGTCCTGGGAGGCGTCCAGCTGGCCCGGCAACAGGCTCGCCGTCGGCGTCGAAATGTCGGAGAAGGTCGAACAGCTCACGCGCCTCCTCAGCCGCGAAACCGAAGTGCACGGCCGCCTGGTGGCACTCTTGAAGTAGCCGTTCCCTGCAGACCTGTTCCGTGCCACACTTGAGGACAATCGAGTGGCTGGGGGATACCAGGTCAGGAGATTGCGGTGCATTGGTTAACAGGTTGGGCTTACCTCTTAGCAGGACTCATCACCATGGACACGCTTCTGGTGGTCCTGTGGCTGATGGACAAAGACTGGCCCAGCCGCTGGCGGAAAAAGCCCTGATCAATTCGCCCGCCCCAACTGCCCCTGGCGCCCGCCGGCTGCCGGTGTGCTCAGCGCAGGTCGCGGCGCATCAGTATCCGCGGGAAGCCATTGAGCACCGACTCCGTCTCCGCGGCCTTGATGAACCCCGCCTTCTCAAAAAGCCTGCGCGTTCCCACATAGGCCATGGTGAGGTCCACTTTGCTGCCCTTGTTGTCCACCGGATACCCCTCGATGGCCGGCGCGCCGTAGCTCCGGGCGAGATCCACGGCGCCCTCCAGCAGGTGATGGGAGATCCCCTTGCCCCGGTGGCCCGGCCGCACCCGGATGCACCAGACGGACCACACTTCGAGGCCGTCCACGTGTGGGATTTTGCGGTTGCGGGCGAAACTTGTGTCGGCGCGCGGATGGACACCCGCCCAGCCCACGACGTCGCCGCCGTCGTACGCCAGGACACCGGGCGGCGGGTCCTGCCCCACCAGCTCCCTGACGAAGTCTCCGCGGGCCGTCCCGCGCAGCTCCAGGTTCTGCCTGGACGGGATGCGGTAACTCAGGCACCAGCACACGTTGGCGTCCGGCCGCTTGGGACCCAACACCGCTGCAACGTCCGCAAACACCGTCGCCGGACGGACCTCAACGCCCATGGTTGCGCTCGCGGAAGGGGGTAGCCGGAAAGATCTGGCCGGAAAGCGCTAGACGCCCAGCGCTTCCTTCAGTGCGGCGACGTGCCCCTGGGCCTTGACCTGGTACTGGGCCAGTGCCACTTTGCCCTCAGGATCCACCACCACGGTGGAGCGGACGATGCCCTCGGTGATTTCACCGTTGACGAGCTTTTCGCCCCAGGCGCCATAGGAGAGGGCCACCTTGTGGTCTTCGTCGGAGAGCAGCGGAAAGGTCAGGTCAAAGTCGCCGGTGAAGCTGGACAGCTTCCCGGGGGCGTCCGGCGAAACCCCCACCACTTCGTAGCCGGACCCCTGGAAGGAGGAGAGGCTGTCCCGGAAATCGCAGGCCTCGGTGGTGCAGCCGGGAGTGGCCGCGGCCGGGTAGAAGTAGACGATGACATTCTTGCCGCGGTACTGGGCAAGGGAGGTCGTTTTTCCGGAAGCGTCCTGGAGGCTGAAATCCGGGGCCTGGGTGCCGGGCTGAAGTTTGACGGTCAGTTGGGGGCTCATGCATTCCTCCGGGAGGTGGGGGCGGCTAAGGGCAAAACAAGTGAAGCGGCTTCCCGCTCTATGCACAACTTCGGCGTCACCTTCCGTATTCCGTGGCGCCTGGCGCCAGGCAACATAAAGTTAACATTCGGTCCATTGACTTCAGACAGCGCAGGGATAGCGTTAGAGATACACGATTTCGGTCTCCGCCACGTTTCCGCTCGATCGGTCTTCACGCTCAGGCCGGTCTTCTGCCCTTTAGCGCCCGCCGCAGAAAATTCCTAGGCTGTGTGTCCTTCATGACCGCAAATTTCATCAGAGCCCTTGCCGTTAAGTCCCTGGACATCCCGGACAAGAAGCGGTGTCCGGACAAGGCCGAGTTCGATCTCGTCACCGTTGATGACTACTCGGTGGCCCGCTTGATCCTGGCGCCCGGCTGGCGTTGGTCCGAATTGGTTAAACCCACCGAACTGACGGAGTTCTGTGAGCACAACCATCTCGGGTACTGCGTCTCGGGCAGCCTGGAGATTCAAACGTCCGACGGCGTGAGGTCCACCATCCACGCCCATGACACCTATGCGCTTCCTCCCGGCCATGATGAGTGGGTGGTGGGATCGGAGCCGTTCGTCGCCGTCGAGTTCCTGGGTGCGGCGTCCTTCGGGCGCCCGCGGAGCCGCGGAATGCACGCGCTCATCTGAGCTGCCCGGACGCCGTCCGGACCGGTTGCCCCGCACTAAACGCTGGTGAGGGTTCCGCCTTTGGTGAGGCTCCGCAGCCGGGCCAACAGAACGGCAGCGGGAACATCGGCGTCGATCACGGTGAACTGTGCATATTCGGGCAGGGACCGGTAGGCGTCCCTGAAGGACACCAGTTCCGCCAGCGTTTCGTTGTCCGTGCCGCGCGCCACGATGCGCCGGTGTGCCACGACAGGGTCTGCGTCCAGATGGACCACGGCGTCCGCAGCGGGAAGGGCCGCAAGCAGCCCGGGCAGCACCTTCCCCCGCGGCAGGCCCTTCGCTGCCCGCAAGGCCAGTTGGCAGTAGAGGTGCCGGTCCATCACCACCAGTCCGTCGAAGCGGCTTGCCCGGGCATGGGATATGAGCACGTTGACTGTGCGGAGGGTGGTTTCCACGGCGTCGGCGAGCCTGCCCGGCCAGCGGATTCCGAGGCGTTCCGCCACCACGGACATGCTTCGCCGGCCCGCGTGGTTGCTCAGCAGCAAGGCATTTCCACCTTCTGCGCGGGCCGCGGACACCAGGGTGCGGGCGGCCGTGGATTTTCCCGAACCGTCGATTCCGGTTAGGACAATGAGCACGTGGCCTCCTTCCGCCAAGGGTTTAACGGCGGAGCCCTGCTGATCGTCCCGGCATGCGGGGGAAGTCACATGAGGGCGCTACGTCAGTAGTCTTCTACGTCCTGTTCGCCTACGTGGCGACGGCCAAGGCCGACATGGCGCCGCCGCTGGTGAACCAGGGCTTCACGGAATCTCGCGCAGCACACCCGAACGCCTGGTGATGACACCCACGGCGGTTGTCCTGTCGGCCCTGTTCCTGATCCTGGCCCTGCAGTAGGCGTGGTTCAAACCCGGGACCGGGTCCCGGAGTCCGGGCGGGGGTGAAGCCGACGACGGCGGCCATCCGGCCGCCGTCGGGCGCTCACGGGACCTTACTTGCAGAAGGTCGACAACGCAGTGTTGGCTTCCTGGTTTTTGGCCTGCATCCCGGCGAGCTTGTCCTGGTCCGGTGTCTCCTTGGAGGCCTCGTCCGCGTAGTCGATGTAGGACCCGAGGGCAGGCTTGAGGTCATCAGAAGCCACAGCTTCGATGGGCCGGATCTGGTTGGCGAGGCGCACCAGGCCGGTCTTACCGACCTTGTTCGCCTGGTTCGAGAGGACAACCTGAACGCGCTCGCAGGTCTCGGCGGTGGAAAGTTGGTTCGGAGCCGTGCAGGCCGAAGCGGAGAACACGAGGCCGGCAGCGACCAGGACGGTGGCGAGTTTCTTCATGGGTCCCTCAGTAGGCGGTTGAGGTTTCGATTGTAAGCAGAGACCGCGGTCCGGCGCCGGGTCGGCGGTGTTGGCGGGCGTAGTGTGACCCGCGAACAAACGGGGTCCGGGGCCTGCAGAAGGGGGCGTCAGGCTCTGGCGGGCCTGCTGCCGAGGTGCCTAAACTGGCAGGACAACCGTGCGGGTTCCCGCATGTGTGGGCCCGTGCGGATCGGTCCTATCCAAGGAAGCATTATGGCCCGCACAACGCAGAATTCAGGAAAAGTACAACGACGTACCGCCCTCTGGTTCATCGCCCTGATGGGTCTGCTGGCGCCTGCCGTCCCGGCCGCGGCTGCTCCGCCAGAAGACTCAGAAATCGTCCTCCCGGGCGCCACGTCGGCCGAGGGCATAGCCGCCGGGGAGGGAACCACCTTTTACGCAGGCGATTTGGGTACCGGTGACATCTTCCGCGGTGACATCCGCACCGGCGAGGCAAAATTGTTCATCGACGCCCCCAACGATGGCAGAGCCGCCGTCGGCATGAAGGCCGATACCCGCAACGATCTCCTGTTCGTGGCGGGCGGCGCCACCGGCAAGGCCTTCATTTACGACACCGAATCCGGGAAGCCGGTCAAAACGGTCGAACTGGCGCCAGGTTTCATCAACGACGTCACGCTGACACCGGACGGAGCCTGGTTCACCAACTCTGCCGCCGCCGAGCTGTACTTCATTCCGGTCAGCCGGAGCGGTGTGGTGGGGGAGGTCCACAAGCCATTCCTGAAGCTGACCGGGCCGGCAGCGGACGCTTCTGATCCCTTCAACCTCAATGGCATCGCTTCTGCCCAGGGCGGGAAGACGCTGATTGTCGCCCACTCCGGAAATGGCGAGCTCTACACCGTCAATCCGGAGACCGGCGCAAGCGCCCTCATAGGGGGAGTGAGCGTGCCCAATGTCGACGGAATCCTCGTCAGGGGCCATCAGCTGTGGGCCGTTCAGAACTTCACGAACCAGGTCAGCCACATCAGGCTGTCCGGGGACCTTTCTTCGGGAAGGGTCCTGGACGTCATCACGAGTGAGGACTTCAACATTCCCAGCACTGCCGCGCTGTTCGGGAACACCTTGGGCGTTGTGAACGCCCAGTTCATGGATGTGAAGGACAAGGATTTTGAGGTGGTGCTGGTCCGCGCACGGAACTAAGCTCCAGCACCGAAACCTCCAGGCGCCTGTCGGCTCCCAGGAACGGCTGCGCTCACAGGAACGGCTCTGCCCCGCAAGATCGTTGCGGGGCAGAGCCGTCTGTGCGGGGCAGGTCAGTGCTGGCCGAGGTTTCCGCCCAGCGGCGGAACGTTTCCGGTCACTGTGCTGTCCTCGCGGCGCTGGCCGGCACTGCGCGTTTCGCCGTCCGCGGTTTCGTCGGATTCACCGTCGAAGTCCACCAGACCGTTGGTCTGGTCGAAGGGGTGCCCGGGCGAGCGTTCGCCGCCGCCCACGGTGCTGGCTGCCGAGCCGGTGCCGGCCGTCGTCGTGGTGCCGGTAACTGTATCCGAGGGGACATGCCGGATCGGCGTCGGTTCGCCGGCCCGTACTGGCTCGTCCGCAACCGGTGCAACCGGGGTCACGGTCACGTCCCGCGCGTCGGTGTCGTCCTTCTTGCCGCCGCTCATGGCTGCGGCTGCCCCGGCAACTGCGGCCACTCCGGCTGCTGCTACCTTGCCGGAGATGCCGGCCTTGCCTGAATCGCCGCGTGATGCGGCAGCATCCTCCACCCCGGGGGTGCCCACAGTGGCGCCCTGATTGACGGAGCCACGCCAGGCGCCGCTGGCGTAGCCTGCGTCCTCGATGAAGTCCTTGAACCGCTTCAGGTCTGCCTCGGCCTGGCGGTCAACCACGTTCAGCTTGTCGCCGACCTTCTCGATGATGCCTTCGGGATCGTATTCGAGGCTGAGGTGGATGGAGGTCTGGCCGCCGCCCACATCTTCGAACTCTACGGCACCGGCGTTGGTGGCGCCTTCGGTGGCGGCCCAGGCAACCTTACGGTCCGGGACCTGCTCCAGGACCCTGGCGGTCCACTGCCGGCGGACGCCGGCGATTTCCGCCACCCATTCCAGCTGGTCGTCGCTGGTCTGCTTGACGCTCTTCACCCCGCCCATGAAATGCGGAAACTCTTCGAACTGGGTCCACTGGTTGTACGCCGTGCTCACCGGTACGTTCACCAGAATGCGTTTTTCCACCTTCGTGCTCATAGCGGTCTCCTTTGTGTAGAACCGGATCTGATGAAGGGTTCAACAATTCATCAGCATGCTTAGCATATAGTCCGATCCGAGCTCATGGCCAGCCTCTAGGGGCCATTTTCCTGAGCCAAGGTAGCTGTTGAGCCTCAGTGGGCGGCCTCCTGGGGGTCGTCCGGTTCGGCGCCTTCGGCCGGTTCCTGCGAGTGAACGCGGATGTCGGTGGGGTCCGCGGATTCGTCCCCCTCGGCCGGCGCCTCGGCGTGAATGCGCTGCGCCGTTTCTGATTTTTCCTTCATGACAGCTGCTCCCGTGGTGTGCGTGGATAGTCCCCCGATCATCATTCAGCGCCCGTGCGGACGGGGTGTCAAGATCCTTGGCTGGACCTCTGGCCGCTTGGACCGTTCTGTGCTGGACTAGGGAAGCACTGTGCCGCTTCACCAAACAAAAAGCTCTATTGGCCAGCCGGCTGGGCTGGCTGTTTTGGGAAGGAACATTTCATGGCAACGCACAAAATCGGATACTTCGTTGGGAGCCTGGCCACCGGCTCCATCAACCGCACGCTCGCCACCGCCCTGATCAAGCTGGCCCCGGAGAACCTTGAGTTCACCGAGATCCCCATCAAGGACCTGCCGCTCTACAGCTACGACTACGACGCCGATTTCCCGCCCGCAGGTCGGGCCCTCAAGGAAGCCATCGAAGGCTCGGACGGCATCCTGTTTGTGTCCCCCGAATACAACCGCTCCATCCCCGGCGCCCTGAAGAACGCCATCGACTGGGGCTCCCGGCCGTGGGGGACAAACTCCTTCGCACGCAAGCCCACCGGCATCATCGGCGCGTCACCAGGCGGGATCGGGACCGCAGTGATGCAGTCCTCCATGCGCAGCGTGCTGAGCTTCCTGGACGCCCCCCAACTGAACGCCCCGGAGGTCTATATTCAGTTCAAGCCCGAGGTCTTCGGCGCCGACGGCGAGATCAAGGATGCATCCACCGCCAAGTTCCTGCGGCACTACATGGACGAGTACGGCGCGTTCGTCGAGCGGGTGCTGGCAGCCAACGCCCCGGGCCACATCGGTGACCTGGAGCCTGATCCGGACAAGCTTTCACGGTAGGTGCCCTGCGCTGAGCCAGGTCAGTCCAGGGGTAGGGTGACCGTGATGGTGGTGCCCTGCCCTGGCTCGGAGCGGATGTCCACGGTGCCGCCGGCTTCGTGGACTGCCACGGACATCAGCCGCAGGCCGTAACCGTGGTGCCGCCCGCTGACGGCGAGCCGGCTGTCAAAGCCTGAGCCGTCGTCGGACACCACCAGCCGTACGCCGTGGCCCACTGCCGCGAGCTGGAGGCTGAGTTCGGAAGCATCCGAGTACTTGTAGGCATTGCTCAAGGCTTCGCGGGCCGATTGGTAGAGCAAAGACGCGCAGTCCGCCGGGATCTCGATGCCCCAGTGCGGAGTATCCCAGCGGACTGCTGTGCCTTGCTGGCGGAGGGGACCGGTGAGCCGGTCAATGCAGCCGGCGAGCCCCAGGCTATGGAAATCGAGGGGATGGTGATCAGTGATCACGCCTCCCACTGCGTCTACTTCTTCCAGAGCTGGTCGGTTTCCCATGACTCTTCCTGCTTCCCCCGCCATCATTTGTGGTGATAAGCCCAGCGTGAACCCATAACTGCATGGGTTCGCAAGGCTTAGCTCAAGATCGAATCAATTTTGTTCTCAGGGATGTTCGCCGGAATCAGGAGCCATCCGATTCGCGCGCTGATAGCGTTATCGCCCACCAACGAAGGAGGGGCCATGACCGTCAACTCACCTGAATCCCTGCCCGACGACGAGGAGCCGCAGGGTGCCGCTGTGAAGGATACGGCGGGGAACGGCGAAGCAGGGAAGGCCGACGACGGCGTCCCCACCGGTGCTGACGGCGTCGGCTTGGGTCTGACTCATGAGCCGACTACCTTCGAGCCCGAAGAGGACCCGGAAGCGGACTAAGGCGGGACCAAAAAGTCGTCGTTGATCTCGGTGAGTTCCCCAGGGCTATACAGGGCATTAGCGGTCCAGATTTGGTCAGCCAACCGAAAAGCTGCCACGGCATTTGGGTTTCTTTACATATTTTGGGGAAGCCTGCCTCGATAGCATGAGGTGACCGGACAGAGCCGTCCGGTCACCTCAACGCAGAAGGAAGCCCATGGCAGCGGTTACGGTGGACGATATCCTCTCGGATCTCCCCCTGGGTTTCGCCAGCCTCATCCTCCGGCCCGCTGCGGCCGGCGTTGAGATTGACCGGTTCCTGATAGTGGACGCGGATGATGAAACGTCCGACGGCGGCGCGGCCTTTGTCCTGCTGATCGGCGTCCGCGGACGCTCGGCTTTGCCCGCTCTGCGCCGGCTCTTGAAGAACCCGCCGCCGGTGGTCGCCGTCAAGGGACAACGTGAAGAGCTCGCCGAAGCGGAAGAGCTGCTCCGCGATGCCGGCACTGGCCTGCTCCTGGTGGATCCGGGGGCTGACTGGGACCGGCTGTTGACCATCGCCAGGGACCGCATCCAGCCGCCCAGCTACCAGCGCGAGGTGCTGACTCTGCTGGAAGAGGACCTGTTTGCCATCGCCCAGACCACCGCAAGGCTCACATCAAGCCACGTGCTCATCGAAGATGCAGCCAACAAGGTGCTGGCATATTCCACTGTTTCGAATGACATCGACGAGCTGCGAAAGGCATCCATCCTCGCCCGGCGCGGTCCGCGTAAATACGAACTGCTGCTCAAGGACCTGGGCGCCTACCGTGAACTGCACAGGACCCGGCTGCCGGTGCGTGTACCGGCCCGGCCACAGGACGGACTGCGGGAACGCGTGGCCATCACACTGTTCGCCGGGGACCGGATCATGGGCTACATCTGGCTGCAGGAAACCGGGGCCGGTTTCGGCGCGGACGTCGACTACGTGCTCACCGGATCTGCTGCACGGGCCTCGGCCGAACTGATCCGTTACCGCAACCAGCAGTCAGTACATATGCGCGAAGACCGCATTGTGCGGATCCTGTCAGGTCCGGCGGAAGCCTCGGCCAGCGCACACAGCGAGAAGATCCCCGCGGAGCGCCCGGCCGCACTGATCCTGATAGGAATATCCGATGCCGAAGCCCAGGCCGACGACGCGGCCCTGAAGCACGGCGAACTCGCCAATCTCGCATCCATCCACGCCGCTGCGTACAAGGCGTCCGCCGTCGTGGGCCAGTTCAAGGGCGACACCGCGGTGATTGTCCCTGGCCTGCAGTCAATTGCCGCGGAGCCCGGGCTCCGGAGCCTGGCCGAATCAATCATCCGGGATGCCGGCAAGCACCTGGGCATCAGCCCGTTCGCGGCCGTCGGTCCGGTAGTCCCGGACTTGCTCTCCCTGCACGCAACCACCCGTATCACCGCTGCCCTGTTGGGTTGCGTGGGCACATCTGCGGACACATCGGTTGCAACCGTGGACGACTTCGAGGGCGAGATCCTCTTCCGCGAGGCGGTGCAGAATTTCACGTCCTCCACGTTCCGCCACCGCAGCCTCACAGCGCTGCTGCGGCAGGACGCCGAACTCGCCGAAACCCTGCACGCGTACTTCGAAGCATCCCTCGACGTCGCCGAGTGCGCCAGCAGGATGGGGCTGCATAAGAACACCGTCTATTACCGGATCGGCAAGGCTTCCCGGGCCACTGGCCTGAACTTCGGCAACCCCCGGGACTCGCTGGTGGCCCTGCTCCACGTCCAGGAATGGGCCGGCACACGCAAAGAACAATGGGGCAGGAAATGACCACAGAACTCAAGGCGCCGCCGCTCGACGCGATACTGGCGGACATCGTCCGCAGCCACCGGCCACAGCGGGAAGCGGGTTCTGTCCCGGCCAACATCCCCTTCCTCGCAGCGGTCCCCTTCAACAGGTTCGGAATCGCCGTTGCCACAGCCTCCGGTGAGGTGTTCAGTTCCGGCGATGCCGATGTCCCGTTCTCCATCCAAAGCATCTCCAAAGTGTTCACCCTGGCATTGGCGCTTCGAGGCGACAGTTCAGGAAAGCTATGGACCCGCGTGCTGCGCGAACCCTCCGGCACCCCGTTCAATTCCCTGGTGCAGCTGGAAGTGGAGCACGGAATCCCGCGGAACCCGTTCATCAACGCCGGCGCCCTGGTGGTCACCGACCACCTGATGGAAGAAACCTCCGACGCCGCCACCCGGCTGTTGCGGTTCCTCACCGCCCAGGCGGCCAGCACGGGGCCCTTCATCGACGAGGCCGCCGCAGCCAGCGAGCTTTCCGGCAGCAGCCGAAACCTGGCGTTGGCGCACTTCCTGAAAGGCTTCGGCAACCTGAAGCAGGCCGCGGAATCAGTGGTGGAAAACTATGTCCGCCAATGCTCCATCATGATGACCTGTGTTGAACTCGCCAAAGCCGGCCTCTTCCTCGCCCGGGACGGCCAGGGGGCGCTCGGAACAGTGGTGTCACCCAGCGAAGCGAAACGCATCGGCTCCATCATGCTGACGTGCGGGATGTACGATGCCGCGGGCGAGTTCGCCTACCGCGTGGGCCTTCCGGGAAAGAGCGGCGTGGGCGGCGGCATCCTGGTCATAGTTCCAGGTGTTTGTGCCATCTGCGTCTGGAGCCCGCGGCTGGATGCCAAAGGGAACTCCCTAGCCGGCACCGCCGCTCTTGCCGATCTTTCCGACCGCACAGGCTGGTCCGTTTTCTGAACCCCTGGCTGCACCCCACAACTTCCTTCCCAACCCAGCAGGATCTTCTCCGTATCGAAAGGATCAACCATGCCCATCGACCCCAATGACGAGGTTGCAGCGAACCAGCTCGACGGCGGCCATGCGCACGCCAGCGAAACAGCCCTCCACGCGGAGGACAAGGGCTACCACAAGAACCTCAAGCCGCGGCAGATCCAGATGATCGCGATCGGCGGTGCGATCGGCACCGGCCTGTTCCTGGGCGCGGGCGGCCGCCTCAACGCCGCCGGACCGTCCCTGGTCATCGCCTACGCGGTCTGCGGTTTCTTTGCTTTCCTCATCCTCCGGGCACTGGGCGAACTGGTGCTCCACCGGCCCTCGTCGGGCTCGTTCGTCTCCTACGCCCGTGAATTCTTCGGTGAGAAGGCCGCCTTCGTCTCCGGCTGGTTCTACTGGATCAACTGGGCCACCACCACCATCGTGGACATCACCGCAGCCGCCATGTACATGCACTTCTTCGGCCACTACATCCCCTGGATGGCAGAGGTACCGCAGTGGGCCTGGGCCCTGATCGCCCTGGTGGTGGTCCTCGCCCTGAACCTGGTCTCCGTGAAGGTCTTCGGCGAGATGGAATTCTGGTTCGCCCTGATCAAGGTCGCGGCCCTGGTCATCTTCCTCATCGTCGGCACCTACTTCGTCATCTTCGGCACCCCCGTGGACGGCCAGCAGGTGGGCCTGAGCCTCCTCTCGGACAACGGCGGTATCTTCCCCAACGGCCTGCTCCCCATGATCATCCTCATGCAGGGTGTCCTGTTCGCCTACGCCTCCATCGAACTGGTCGGCACGGCCGCCGGCGAAACCGAGAACCCGGAAAAGATCATGCCCAAAGCCATCAACTCCGTGGTCTTCCGCATCGCCGTGTTCTACGTCGGCTCCGTCATCCTCCTCGCCCTGCTCCTGCCATACACCTCCTACGAAAAGGGCGTCAGCCCCTTCGTGACCTTCTTCGGCTCCATCGGCATCCAGGGTGTGGACGTCATCATGAACCTCGTCGTCCTCACCGCCGCACTCTCCTCCCTCAACGCCGGGCTCTACTCCACCGGCCGCATCCTCCGCTCCATGTCCGTCAACGGCTCAGCACCCCAGTTCGCCTCCCGCATGAACAAAGCAGGCGTCCCCTACGGCGGCATCGCCATCACCGCCGCCGTCTCCCTCCTCGGTGTCCCGCTGAACTACCTGGTCCCGGCCCAGGCATTCGAAATTGTCCTCAACGTAGCCTCAGTGGGCATCGTCATGACCTGGGCCACCATCGTCCTCTGCCAGATCCAGCTCAAACGCTGGGCAGACAAAGGCTGGCTCGAACGCCCCTCCTTCCGGATGTTCGGCGCCCCCTACACCGGCTACCTCTCCTTCCTCTTCCTCCTCGGCGTCCTCGTGATGGTCTTCATCGAATCCCCCCTCACCATGCTCGTCACCGCCATCGCCTCCGCCCTCATGGTCGCCGGCTGGTACGCCTGCCGCCACCGCATCCGCGAAATCGCCCAAGCCCGAGAAGGCTTCACCGGCAGCGCACCCGTCATCGCCAACCCCACGCCCATCAGGTAGCCCCGCACCGTTCACTGAACGAACTGCCCAACAGTCCGAAGAGCCGAAGAAAGCCCATGACAACTGAAATTGAAGAAATCCCGACCGCACCGACCGCTCTCCCTGCACGCAAATCGGCCGGGCACGTGATTGTTGATTCGCTGGTGGCCCACGGTGTGGAGCGAAGCTACGTGGTTCCCGGTGAGAGCTTCCTGGACGTCCTGGATGGCCTGCACAACTCGGAGATCACAACGGTCGTCTGCCGGCACGAAGGCGGCGCCGCCTATATGGCCGAGGCCGACGGCAAGTTGCACCAGCGCCCTGGCATTGCGATGGTGACCAGGGGGCCCGGCGCGGCAAACGCCCATGTGGGGCTGCACACCGCATGGCAGGATTCCACCCCCATGTTGCTGTTCGTCGGCCTGATCCCGTTCGCGCACCGGGACCGGGAAGCGTTCCAGGAGTTCGACATCAAGGCCTGGTTCGATACCGGCGCGAAGCGTGTCATGGTCCTGGACCATGCGGAGCGTGCGTCCGAGATCGTGGCCGAGGCGATGTTTGCGGCCATGAGCGGGCGGCCGGGCCCGGTGGTGGTGGGCCTGCCGGAAGACATTATCCGGCAGCTGATGGATCCTGCACTGCACCCCGTCATTCCGGTGGCAGCCGGCGGCATGAGCAGCACCGACGCCGCTGCGCTGGAGGCTGCACTGGCAGAGTCACGCAAACCGCTCTTTGTCACAGGGGGCAACGACTGGACGCAGGAAACAGCCGGCCAGCTAACCGAATGGCTGGAACGGCACCACATCCCGGCAGCAGCTGAATGGCGGACCCAGGGAACGGTCTCGTTCGATTCCCCGTCCTACGTAGGGCCCATTGGCTACGGCCGCCCACGCCCGACATACGACCTGCTGGAGGAAACTGATCTGCTGGTGTTTGTGGGGACAGTGCCGGGCGATGTGATTACGGACGGCTTCGTCTGCCGGCAGGACTGGAACAAAAAGAACTTCCTGGTCACGGCCGACCCCTCGCTCCGTGGCCGGTCGGGTCCCGTTTCGCGGCAGATTCTGGCCAAGCCCGAGGCCTTTGTCCGCGACCTCGTGGGAATCGACCTGCCGGTAAAGGAAGAGTGGAAGGCGTGGACGGACCGGATGCGGGGCGAGCAGGAGCGGTTCGCCGCGCTGCCCGGGGTGGCCCCGCCCGCGGGGCAGGCAAGGATGGACACTCTCATGGCGAACCTCGTGCCTCGGCTGCCGGAGGACTCACTGGTGACGTTCGGTGCGGGCGAGCACACCAACTGGGCCCACCGCTACTTTCCGACCCGACGCTACGCCTCCATGATCAGCGCCCGTAACGGCTCAATGGGCTACTCGGTCCCCTCGGCCATCGCGGCGTCGCTGGCCGAACCCGGGCGGCGTGTGGTCACCATCGCCGGCGACGGGGAGTTCCTCATGAACGGCCAGGAGCTGGCCACGGCGGCCCAGTACGGGGCCACGCCGCTGGTGATCGTCATGGACAACCAGGAATATGGCACCATCCGCACCCACCAGGAGCGGCACTATCCCTCACGCGTGTCCGGGACCCAGTTGAAGAATCCAGACTTCGGCATGATGGCCAGGGCCTTCGGCGGTTTCGGGATCACCGTCACCGAAGATCAGGACGTTAACGCCGCGCTCGACGGTGCCCTGGCGGCAATCGATGAGGACGGCGTCTTTGCCCTCATCCATCTCATTGTGGAACAGCGGGTCAGGGCTTACTGAGCTGGGCCGGCCGTAGACAAATCCTCTTACGTGTGTCGGGGGCCACCGCTGGATTCGCGCGGTATGAGGGTGGGCATGGCACGGCGGATGCGGGGTTCCATGCCGGGGTTGACGATCAGTTCGATGGCGGTCGCGGCAATTTGGTCCAGTGGGACCCGGACGGAGGACAGGGGAGTGGGGAGCCTGGCCGATAAGGGGGTGTCGTTGTAGCCGACCAGAGCAAGGTCCTTGCCTACGGTAATGCCAGAGCGGTGGGCGGACGCCATGATGCCCATGGCGATGTTGTCATTGGCGGCAAATATGGCGGTGGGACGCTTCCCGGTACTTTTCGCCAATAGGTATTCCCCGGCCGTGTATCCGTTTTCGATGCCGTACCCGGCAGCGATGAGCCAGTCTTCGGGAGTGCTCAAACCCGCTTCGTCCATCGCTTTACGGGCGCCGGCAAGCCGTGCCAGGCCCGAAGACGTGAAGGACGGGCCGGTAACGACGGCGATGTCCTGATGGCCCAGGTCAACGAGATGCCGGACAGCCAGGTAGCCGCCTACTTCATCGTCTCCGAGTGCTGAGGGACTTTCTCCGTCAGTTCGCAGTACCAGGGCGTGGGCCACTGCGCGTTTGCGCAAGAGCCGAGGCAACTCGTCGTCGAGCCGTGCTGTTGCGAGGATGAGGCCGTCCACGTTGCGGTCCAACAGTGTTTCAGCAGCCCGGCGTTCGTCGTCCGGATCGTCACCGCTGGTGGCGACCATCGCAAAATAGCCGCGGGCAGCGGCTGCGCGCTCAAGTTCCTCGAACATCAGTGCCATGACCGTGTCGCTGAGGCGGGGCACCAGAACTCCCAGGGTGCGCGTTTCGCCGCGGCGGAGGCTGGAAGCAAAGGAGTTCCGCCGGTACCCGAGCTCCTCTGCAATCTTCCTCACGTGCACAGCAGCGGCCGACCGTGAAGCGGTGCCCCGTTCGTCCAGTGCGCGGCTTGCGGTGGACACGCTTACGCCGCTGGCGGCCGCGACATCCCTGAGGGTGACGCTAGTGGCTGCGGCTGGCGGTTCCATGTGAATACTCCTGGTCGGGGTTGTGTTAAAAGACACTCTATTTCCTCCGTCTTGGAAATCTGCTCTTGACAGTGAGCTGGACCACGCCGCAGAATGAAAACGTTCCCGCAAACGTTCTCACATTCTACCGGGACTACGATCTAGATAACAGAGGAAGCTCTCATGACCATCGATCTCCGCGGGCTGGTTCCCGCTCCTGTAACGCCTTTCAACCGTGACGGCAGTGTCGACGTCGACGCCATCCACCGCCTTGGCGGCTGGCTGGCCGGCGTCGAAGGCGTCAAAGGCCTCGTCGTCCTGGGCCATGCCGGCGAGGGAACGTTCCTGACTCAGGACGAGCAGGCTCTCGTCATCCGTGAATTCAAAAACGCCGTGGGCGGCGAGATCCCGATCATCGCCGGCATTACCGGTGAAGGCAACACCGTCGCGGCCCTGGAGGCCAAGCGCGCAGTCGAGGCAGGCGCTGAGGCAGGCCTCGTTTACCCGTCCCACGGCTGGCTGCGCTTCGGCTACCAGAAGGGTGCTCCGCAGACCCGCTACAAGGAAATCTACGAAACGTCCGGCCTGCCGCTGATCCTCTTCCAGTACCCGGACGCCACCAAGGCCACCTACGATCTGGAAACCCAGCTGGAGATTGCCGGCCAGGAAGGTGTTTTTGCCACCAAGAACGGTGTCCGGAACATGAAGCGCTGGGATACCGAGATCCCTGTCCTGCGGGCAACCTACCCGGAACTGCAGATCCTCACCTGCCACGACGAATACCTCCTGCACACCATGTTCGACGTCGACGGCGCGCTGGTCGGTTACGGCGGACTTGCCCCCGAGCCCCTCGTGGAGCTCATCGCCGCCGGTAAGGCGAAGGACTACGCCGCCGCCCGGGCCATCCACGACCGCCTCCTGCCCGTGACCAGGACTGTCTACCACCGCGGATCGCACATGGAAGGCACTGTTGCACTGAAGGAAGGCCTCGTGGCCCGCGGTATCCTTGAGCACGCCACGGTCCGTCCGCCGCTGCTTCCCCTGGCCGAAGGAGCCGGCGAAGAAATCGCCCAGGCTCTGAAGTCCGCCAACCTCGGCAGCGTCACCGTCTCAGCCTGATCTTCGGATCCCAGTGGATGGCGGGCAGCCGCCCGCCCTCCACTCCAGACCCTTAACACTCCCACTCTTGGTCAATGAGGACCCCAGCACCGCAGCTGGAGAAGGAGGACTCGCTATGCGCGAGCCGAACAACACCGCAATAATGGCCAGCGGCCCCGAGGCCGCCCGAATCAACGCGCAGCTCGTGGCCAGGCTCGAACGGCTCCCGGTCACCCGACGCCTGACCCTGATCCGCGTCATCATCGGTTCAGCAACCTTTTTCGACGCCTACACCGTGCTGGCCATCGCGTTCGCAATGCCCCAATTGGTGACCGAATGGCACCTCAGCGCAGGCGAGATAGGCATGATCCTCTCCGCCGGTTACGTCGGACAGATTTTCGGGTCGCTCTTCTTCGGACACCTGGCCGAGAGGATCGGGCGGCTGCCAGTCCTGCTCATCACCATCCTGCTGTTCGTGTCCATGGACGTCGGCTGCCTGTTCGCCTGGGGCGCCTGGTCCATGATCGTCCTGCGTTTCCTCCAGGGCATCGGCACCGGCGGCGAAGTGCCGGTTGCCAGCGCCTACATCAACGAATTCATCGGTGCCAAAAAGCGTGGCCGGTTCTTCCTCCTCTACGAGGTGATCTTCCCCGTCGGCCTGATGTTCGCAGGAATCGCCGGCTACTTCCTGGTCCCGGTCTTCGGCTGGAAAGCAATGTTCATCGTCGGCCTCATCCCTGCAGTCCTGACCATCCCCATGCGGGCACTGATGCCCGAGTCCCCCCGCTGGCTCGCCTCGACCGGACGCATTGCGAAAGCCGACGCCGTGGTCAGCATGCTCGAAAACGAAGCACTCAAATCCGGGGCGACGCTTGCGGAACCAATCGTGCGGCCTGTGGACCCCAAGGCCACCGCCCGCTCCGACTGGCGCGAACTCTTCAAAGGCATCTACCGCAAACGGACCTTCACGATCTGGTTCCTGTGGATCTGTGTCTACATGGTAAATAACGGCCTCATCACCTGGCTGCCGACCCTCTACAAGCAGACCTTCAACCTGCCACTGCAGACCAGCCTCGCCTACGGCTGGGTGACATCCGCCGTCGGCGTGATTGCTTCCATTCTTTGCGCACTGCTGATCGACCGGGTGGGCCGCAAACGCTGGTACTCCGTGGCCTTCCTGGGTTCCACCGTCCCGCTCATCATTCTCACGGCGCTCGGGGCTGTATCCGCGACCCAGGTTGTCATATTCGCCAGCGTCGCCTACGCGATCCTGCAGACCATCTCGTTCTCCCTGTACCTGTACTCCGCCGAACTCTACCCCACCCGGCTCCGCGCCATCGGTACTGGCTTCGGCAGCGCGTGGCTGCGGGCAGGTTCCGCTATCGGGCCGCTCCTCGTGGGCTGGATCGTGGACAACTTCGGAGTCAGCTATGTCTTCACCGTGTTCGCTGCAGTCGCCCTCATCGGAGGACTCATCACGGTTGCTTTCGCCATCGAAACCAAGGGCCGGGTCCTGGAAGAACTCTCACCGTAAATCCAGTACGCAACTGACCGTGCGAAAGCGGCCCAGACCTCCCGGAGGCTGGGCCGCTTTCTCGTGGAACGGGTCCGCGAACCGTCCAAATCAGCCCTGACCTGCAGGGATATGGCTGCACGCCTGCAGCTAGCGCCGCGGTCCCGCAGAGACTCGTTTCCTGCCAGCCCAGATCCGTAGGTCAGGCGCGGTTTCGGGCGTACAGTCCGTTGGTAAGCTCCCTTACAAATTTGTTGGGCAGTGTCCGAGGGTGTTTGCCCTCCTGGGGAAGGAACTGCCATGCAACTCAGTGCCGCGCAACAGGAACAACATCATTCCGCCTCGGGTTTACCACGCCGTCGCAGAGCAGCAACGGCATCCGGGGCAACGGGAGTTTTTCTCCTTGCCGCCGCCTTGCTGTGGCAGCAGTCAGCGGCCTTCGCTGCAACCCCGGTGGGTCTGGGCACGGCGGCCTCATACTCCGTGCTCGCCGGCACAACGGTGACCAACACCGGTCCCACCACCCTCCAAGGTGATGTGGGGGTTAGCCCCGGCAGTGCGGTTACGGGTTTCCCGCCGGGCGTGACGACCGGGACCATTCACGCAGCAGACGCGGTGGCTCTCCAGGCGCAGTCCGACGTCGGCATTGCCTACGACAACGCTGCCGGCCAGGCATTGACCACCAGCGTATCAGGAGACCTGGTGGGGCGGACCCTGACGGAAGGTGTCTACAACTCCACTTCTTCACTGGCGCTCAGCGGGCAGCTCACCCTCGACGGCCAGGGAAATCCCAACTCCGTCTTTGTCTTCCAGGTGGCTTCGGGCCTGACCACCGCCTCAGCCAGCAGCATCATCCTGACCAACGGGGCCCAGGCCTGCAACGTGTTCTGGCAGGTGGGCAGCTCGGCCACTCTGGGCACGGCGTCGATCTTCAAGGGAACAATTCTTGCCCTCACCTCCATAACGGTCGCGACCGGTGCGACGGTGGAGGGGCGGGCCATGGCGCGGAACGGGCAGGTCTCCTTGGACACCAATGTGTTCACCACTCCGGCCTGCATCACGGCGCCAACCACCTCGGCGCCCCCCACCACGGGCACGCCGACGGCGACAGGGACGCCGACCGACACAGCGTCAGCAACCGCGACGCCGACGGCGCCAGCCACATTGGGTGCCACGCCGACAGTAACCGCGACGGCAACTTCGTCTCCGACCGCAACGGAAACACTCGCAGCGGGGGCAGGCGGCACCGGAACAGATGCGCCCACCTCGGCGGCGCCGCTGGCCGATACCGGTTCCGGCAACGGGGCCGGAGCAGGAGCGGGCGCCGGAACAGGGGCAGGGGCGGGCGCAGCGGGCGGCCGGAACCAGGGCACCAACGTTGACACGGCGGTTGGCGTGTCCAACGAGGAAACGGCGGCCTTCGGAGCAATTCTGGCCGGTCTGGGATTGACTTCAGCACTGGTTGTGGGCGCCAGGTTGGCGGCCCGCAGGCGCCGCAACGTCCAGGAGTAGCGGCTTGCGGCGGGCAGCGGTAAGAGGCAGGCACCTCCGCACGCGCGGCCCGGCACGGAACTGGAGCAGGGCGGCGGTCACCCGGTCCATTGTTGGTGCCTTAGCCCTGTCCGTTTTGCTTATCGGCTGGGGATCGTCGCAGGCTACAGTTCCGACGACGACGGCGCCGCCCCCAGCTCCGCCGGCAAGTCCGCCCCCACCGGCCCCAGCGGTTGTCACCGCTGCGCCCGGCTCACCGCCACTGCATATCACTTACCCGGCCGCGGCGATGGACCAGGCCGTCCTGCCGCTGACGCCAACAGAGGAGGAGAGGAGCCTCGCGGCCATCGTTCCTCCGCCCACGGCGGATGCGTATTGGCTCACCCCCTACGGTGTCCCCGGCGCTGGGTCCACGAACACCACCTACATCGCGGGGCATAGCCGGGAAGGCCGGGCTTCGCCATTCAACAACATCAGTTCGCTGGCAAAACCTGGGGACCGGCTGACCGTCACCACGGCCGAGGGGCCCCTCGACTACACCGTTGACCGGATCACCACCGAAAACAAGGACACCCTGAAGGACAGCGCGATCTGGGACAAGGTGCCGGGCCGGCTCATCCTCATCACGTGCTTTACCGAGGACCTGTGGGGCAAGAACATCATCGTTCAGGCCAGCCCGGTACCTGCCAACTAGCTGCTCCTTCCCTACCCTTCGATCCTCCGCTCGACACCATGTCAGTCCCGGCGCATGGGTCCCGTGCCTCACGCCATATCCCAGAGGCCTTCAGTCAGGCCGGCCTGACCTCACCAGTGACGGCAGTGGCGGTCATGCCGCTTCCGTGCCCGGCGGGAACATGCCGACGGACAAGTCAAGGAATGTAACGATTCAAAGGATTCTCTTGACGTATCAACCCGTTGCGCCTAGTTTCGAGAAAGCGGTTACTTAGGTGACGGCCGTCGTGATCGAAAGCGCCTTCAACACTTCAGTGGAAGGCTAATTTTTTTGTAGTCCGTGACCGGTCACGAATCTCATTTCCCGGACGCAGTATGCGACGCAGCGTCTTACGCCGAACCGGAGTTGCACCTGGAGTGCAGCGCCGAACTGACCGAATCTACCCCGAAGAAGTGGACAAAGAACCCCATGATCAACAGAAAACTCAGCCTGGCCGCCGCCGTCGTTTCCGCCGCGGCCCTGACCCTGACTGCATGTGGAGGAGGCGAAACCCAGTCCGCGGACCTGTCCACCATCAAAATGATGGCCCCATTTCTTGAGGCTCAGCCCCCGTCACCCGATGGCGCCGTTCAGAAAAGGCTTGAGGAGTTGACCGGCAAGGACGTGGGGATCACCTGGGCACCGAACGCCTCCTACGAAGACAAGACAAATATCACCCTGGCCTCGTCGGAGATTCCGCACGTCATGGTCATGCAGGGGAAGACGCCGGGTTTCGTGAAGAACGCCCAGGCCGGCGCGTTCTGGGACCTGACCGACAAGCTGGACGGTTACCCCAACCTGAAGACCACCTTCCCCGACGTACAGAAGAGCGCCAGCCTGAACGGCAAGGTCTTTGGCGTGTTCCGCGCCCGAGGACCCATGCGTGCGCTCGTGATGTTCCGTCAGGACTGGCTGGACAAGTTGGGCCTGGCAGCACCGAAAACCACCGAGGACCTTTACAAGGTTGCCAAGGCCTTCACCGAGCAGGACCCGGACGGCAACGGACAGGACGATACCTGGGGCATCACTATCCCCAAGTGGGGTGGCGGGCTGGGCACGCACAGCCCCTACGACATCATGGAAGAGTGGTTCGGTACCGGAAACCGCTGGACCGAGAGAGACGGCAAGCTGGTCCCCAGCTTCGAGACCGAGGAGTTCCTGGAGGCAAACCGCTTCGTCAAGAAGATGGTGGATGAGAAGCTCATCAACCCGGACTTCGCCACCTTTGACAGCACCAAGTGGAACGAGCCGTTCCTTAACGGCAGGGGCGGCATCATTGTCGACGTGGACACCCGCGTGCACAGCCTGGTCAACCTCTTCAAGCAGGCCAACCCCAATGACTTCGAGAACAAGGTAGGTTTCGTCGGCAATCTCACGGGCCCGGACGGCGAACTGCACGCCCACCCCACGGACGGCTACGGCGGGTTCCTGGCCATTCCCAAGGCCAGTGTCCATACCGAGGCAGAGCTGAAGACTGTGTTGGAGTTCCTGAACAAGATGAATTCCAACGAGACGCAGGTGCTGTTTAAGAATGGCATCGAAGGCGTGAACTTCACCCTGCAGGAGGGTAAGGCCGCCCCGATCAAGCCCGAAACTCCTGAAGGCAAAGCCGTGGCCACCGATATCAAGACCTACGCGCAGCTGGGCACCAGCGTGACGGGAAACAACTTCTACCTCCCAAAGGAAGCCACCGACTACGAGCAGAAAGTCGTCAACAAGCGCATCGAGGTCACGGCGGCGGATCTCAAGAGCGCGGTTTACAACCCGGCAGCACCCTATGTCTCGGCCACCTACGTGTCCAAGGGCGCCCAGCTGGACAACATTGTGGCTGATGCGCGGATCAAGTACCTCGCCGGCCAGATCGATGAGCAGGGTTTGAAGGACGCCATCAAGCTGTGGAACACCAGCGGCGGCGACAAAGTCAAGGAAGAGATCAACAAGCTCTGGCAGGACAACAAGTAAATGTCAGCGCCTGTTATTGACACCACGAACGCGGAGCGGGCGCAGTCCATTACGTCCGCTCCGCGGAAGTGGGGCAAGTCCTCGGTCCGTTTCGCGCTGCTCCAAGGAATGCAACGATTTCGACGCCGTCCGGGCGCGGATGGCGCTGACCGAGTAAACAAGCTTTGGCAAGCCGAAATGACACCATCATCATCCAACCCGAGGCCGTCCGGCCGGGTTTTGAGCTTTCGAAAGGGACCCTTCATGGTCAACACAGTCGAATCGAGTTCTGCTACCGCTGCCGGCACGTCCGGCCTGCTGCAGCCGGGCCAGCACACCAAGGCACGCATCGCCCTCATCGGTACCGGCGGACGCTCCGAGATGTACATCCGTGCGATCTTCGGAAAGCACTCGGACACCGCGGAACTCATCGCCTTCTCAGACGTGAACCCCGGCCGGGTGGAGTTCTACCAGAAGCTCATCCAGGAACTCGGTGCGCCTGGCCCGGTTGCCTCCTTTGACCCGGCAGAGCTCACCGCGTTCATCCAGGCCAACAGCATCGACCGCGTCGTGGTGACCACGCCTGACTACACCCATGCCGACTACATCGTGGAGGCACTGGAGGCGGGCGCCGACGTCGTCGTCGAAAAGCCCCTCACCATCGACGCCGAAGGCTGCCGCCGCATCACCAAAGCCGTGGAGGAGACGGGCCGCAACGTGGTGGTCACCTTCAACTACCGGTACTCGCCGCGGAACAGTGCGCTGAAGGAAGTCATCCAGAGCGGCGTGATCGGCAAGGTCACCTCGATTGATTTCAGCTGGGTCCTCGACACCGTCCACGGCGCGGACTACTTCCGCCGCTGGCACCGGGAGAAGAAGAACTCCGGCGGCCTGCTGATCCATAAGGCATCCCACCACTTCGACCTCGTGAACTGGTGGATCAACGATGTCCCGGAGCGCGTGTTCGCCTCCGGCGGGCTGAAGTTCTATGGCGATAAGAACGCCGCCGAACGCGGCCTGGGTCCGCGTCCGGAGCGTGGAACGCCCGACGCCGGGGCTCCGGCCGCCGCCGCAAAGGACCCGTTCACCCTGGACCTTCGGGAGGATGAGCGGCTCAAGGCGCTGTTCCTGGATAACGAGCACTACGACGGTTACCGCCGCGACCAGGACGTCTTCACCGGCGGCATCACCATCGAGGACAACCTGGCACTCGTGGTGGAGTACCAGGGCGGCCCGCGGCTGAGCTACTCCCTGAACGCCCACAGCCCGTGGGAGGGCTACCGGGTTGCCGTCAACGGCACCGAAGGCCGTGCCGAACTCGAAGTGGTGGAACGCGCCGCCGTCCTGAACAGCACGGACAAGAAGACCGTGGTGGACCCGAGCGCCACCCCCATTCAGGAGGAGGACGCCGTCCGCCGCAACGGTGAGCGCCTGGTGGTCCAGCGCCACTGGGAAGCAGCCTACGAGGTGCCCATCGTCAACGGCGAGGGCGGCCACGGCGGCGGCGACGAACTGCTCCTCTCGGACCTCTTCAACGGCCCGGGCGAGGACCCGCTGGGCCGCCCGTCCGGCTACCTCGACGGCCTCCGCTCAGTCTCCGTGGGCATCGCCGGCAACCGCTCCCTGGAGTCATCCCTCCCCGTCCGCATCGAAGACCTGGACCTCGGCGCCGACCTCCGCCGCCGCTAACACCGCTGAGTAGTCCTTTCTGCTGGGGCACGGAAGCAGAGGAGGACTTGGAGACGGTCGTCTCCAAGTCCTCCTCTTTGCTGCAGCAAGGCTGCCCAAGCCCGAGGTCGATTTCATTGGGCTCCGTGAGGGCGTGACGCGGCTCGTCCCATGTTTCACACTCGTGTGGTCTCCATCGACACGGAAAGGGACCGCCCCGGACGCCGGCAAGGAGGTGCGGCGTCCGGGACGGCCGGTATAAAGGGCCCCTGGCGTAGTCGATGCAGTGAGCCACTGGCAGGCAACGCAATCAGGCCGAGAGGGTTGCCGCTCGGGTCGATGATCTGACGCGCCCGTGAACGGGTTCACACTATTCCGTGACCGGTCACGTAATGCTAAGCAGTCCAACCCGCGTTGTCAATGAAGGGGAAGAACCAGGGCGACGTAGGAAGTGGGGTCGCCGGCAAGCAATAGCCCGCGACTATAGTTTGCTCATGTGCAATTCCTCCAGGCGCCGGCAGCGATGAGCGACTCTACAGTTGATTCCGCACGGGCACGCAGCGGGCGTCCGGTTAAGGCATCCGAGGGGCGCATTGCCCAGCCAGGCCGGGTCACGATTCGAGACGTTGCCCGGGCAGCCGGCGTATCGCGGCAGACGGTCACTCGCGCCATCAATGACATGTCGGAGATTAGCGAGGAGACGCGGCAGCGCGTGATGGCGACTGTTGAGGAGCTCGGGTACCGGCCGAATCGCTTCGCAATCGACCTCTCACGGCAACGGACGCACTCGGTCGGACTGATCGTGGGAACGTTCCGCAATCCCTACTACGCGCAACTGGCCGATGCCTTTGTCAGCGAGCTGCGGAGCCGCGACTGGCAGGTGGTAGTGGGCACTGCCGATCAGGGTGAAGCTGAAGCCGTTCGTTCCATGGCCTCGCAAGCCGATGCCATCATCGGCTACTTTTTGGAGCCCCCGGCGAAGTTCGCTCCGGCAGCCCGGGGCGTGCCGATCGTCCAACTGGAGGAGCGGGCCACCATGCCGGGCGTGCACTCGGTGGAGCTCGACTTTCAGGCGGGAATCACAAACCTGGTCACAGCCCTTCGGGCAAAAGGTGCCCGCCGGTTCGCCATGATCGACTCCTCGCGACCAGCTTCCCACGGAACCGCGGTTGGATCGCCGCGTCGCCACTTATTCGAACAGGCGGTCGGAGCCCCATGCCTCGTGGTCGAAGAGCCCGAGACGATCGCCGGCGGCGTCGATGGTCTCAGGAAGTTGCTTGCCCAGGATCCCCGTATTGACACCGTTCTGGCCTTCAATGACCTGATGGCGATGGGGGCCGTGCAGGGAGCGCACACACTGGGAGTAGATGTGCCCGGCAAGGTGAGGATCGTGGGCATCGACGGCATTTCGCTCGGTGAAGCCATCAGCCCGACACTCACAACGCTGTCATTGGAGACCCAGGCTGTCGCAGCCGCAGCAGCATCCATTCTCGGGGAGCTCTTCGCCACAGAACCGATGCCGTCCGCGTCAATCACGCGGACAGTCACTCCGGTTGTGCTGTGGCGGGAATCAGCGTAACCGCACCACAACCATTGACATAGCCGCTACGGTACACCTAGCATTACGTGACCGGTCACGGAGTTCCGTGACCGGTCACGAATCGCCTTTCGTCGGTGTCTAGTCGACTCGAGCCCCGGCTTGAATGCAGTAGTTCCGACTGCAACGGGCAACCTAATCCACTGAGTAATGCAGTCGAGCGTCTTGATGACACGACTTGAGCAAGGAGGCTCTTATGATCAACAGAAGAAATTTCCTCACCACCGCAGCCGTCGGCGCCGCGTCCGCCGCAGCCCTGGCGGCCTGCGGAACCGGGTCCAGCACCACCAGTGGCGGGGCCACGGGCTCGGCTGAGAACCCGGTCACCATCAACTACACCTGGTGGGGCAACGATGACCGCGCCACCCGCACCCGCAAAGCCATTGAACTCTTTGAGTCCAAGAACAAAGACATCAAGATTGCTGGAAACTTCACGGATTTCGGTGGGTATTGGCCGAAGCGTGCCACCGAGGCAGCCGGCGGCGGCCTGCCCGACGTCATGCAGTGGGACCTCTCCTACCTCCGCGATTACGGCCAGCGGAACCAGCTCCTGGACCTGGGCACCGTTAAGATCAACACGGACGCCTTCGACAAGACGCTTCTCCCCTCCGGCCAGATCAAGGGCAAGACCTACGGAATTCCCACCAGCACCAACGTTTTCGCGGTGTACTACGATCCCGCCAAGCTTGCCTCCCTCGGCGTTGCGGAGCCGGATGGCTCCTGGACCTATGCGGAGTACAACAAGTTCCTGACCGAGGTCGGAGCCAAAAGTAACGGGGCGCTCTTCGGCGGCACTGACTACACCGGTGTGTGGTGGATGTTCAACATCTGGCTGCGCCAGAACAAGATCCAGGCCTTCACCGGGGACGGCAAGCTCGGCTTCAGCAAGGACGACCTGAAGAAGTGGTGGAACACCACCTCAGGCCTGCGCGGAACGCCTGCCTTCGTGTCGGAGGAGCGCATTACCCAGTTGCTGCCCAAATCGCCGTTCGGCTCGAATGTGACTGCCACGGAAGTCACCTGGGACAACTTCATGGCCGGCTACCTGGCGGACAGCGGCGCCAAGGAACTCAAACTCGTTCCCGTCCCCTCGGATGATCAGGACAACCTCGGGCTCTTCCCCAAGCCGTCCATGCTGATGTCGGCCAGCGCCAAGACCAAGTACAAAGAGCAGGCTGCCCGGTTCATTGACTTCATGGTCAACGATCCCGAGGTGGGCCAGATCTTCAAGACCTCCCGGGGTGTTCCGGCGTCGAAGACCCAGCGTGACGGCACCACTTTTGAAGGCACCGACAAACTGGTTGTTGACTACGAGAAGTCCATCGAGAAGTATCTCAAGGACGCCCCCGAGCCGCCGATCGTCGGTTTCGGCACCCTCGAATCCTCATTCAAGCGGGTTGCCTCGGACCTGAACTACGGCAAGCTGACTATCGACGGCGCCACGGACGCGTGGTTCAAGGAAGCCGAAGACCTCATCAAGCAGAACGCCTAGCAGCGCTCTGCCAGGCCTTCACAACTGACGGAATGAACTCGTGACTCAAAGCCCAACCCTGAGCAGGCGTTCGGTATCGCCGTCCGCTCCCGCTCCGCGTAAATCCAAGCGGAGCGGGGCGGACGCCCGCGCCGGCTACACCTTCCTGCTGCCCTGGCTGCTGGGATTCATCGCCCTGACCGTAGGCCCGATGGTTTCCTCGCTCTACCTCTCCTTCACCAACTACAACCTGTTCGAACCGCCCAAGTGGATCGGGCTGGACAACTACACCACCCTGTTCCAGGACGAACGGTTCCTGCAGTCGGTGGGCGTGACCGTCTCCTACGTGGTCTTCGGCACCCCGCTCAAGCTCGCCGCCGCCCTCGCCGTGGCGATGCTGCTGAACAGCAAGCGCAAGGGCCAGGGGTTCTACCGGTCCGCGTTCTACGCCCCGTCCCTGATCGGCGCGTCGGTCTCCATCGCCATTGTCTGGAAGGCGATGTTCGGCGATTCCGGCCCGGTGGACCAGGGCCTGTCCTTCTTCGGGATCAACCTCGGCGGCTGGGTGGGCAACCCCAACCTGAGCATTCCCATGATGATCCTGCTGACGGTCTGGCAGTTCGGCGCCCCGATGGTCATCTTCCTCGCCGGTCTCAAACAAGTACCGGGTGAACTGTATGAGGCGGCGTCGATGGACGGTGCCGGCCCCATCCGGAAGTTCCTGAACATCACCTGGCCCATGCTCTCCCCGGTGATCTTCTTCAACCTGCTGATGGAAACCATCCACGCGTTCCAGATCTTCGCCTCGGCCTACATCATCTCCAACGGTGAAGGCGGCCCGGCCGGCTCCACCCTCTTCTACACCCTCTACCTGTACCTGCGCGGCTTCAGCGACTTCCGGATGGGCTACGCCTCGGCCATGGCCTGGCTGCTGCTGATCGTGGTCGGCATCATCACGCTGGTCATCTTCAAAACCTCCAAGTCCTGGGTCCACTACAGCGGAGACACGAAATGACCACGACGGCAATCCCCACTGATTCCAACCCGGACGCGCGCGCAAACCGCACTCCGGCCTCCGATTACAACCCCAAATCGGAGTCGGCGGTCAGCCGCGGGGTCAAAAGCGCGGCCTTCCACGTGGTATCACTGGCACTCATCGCCGTGGTCCTCTACCCGGCCCTCTGGATGATTGCTTCCTCCTTCAAACCAAACTCCGAAATCATCGGCAACCCAGCCATTTGGTCCGCGAACTTCAGTTTCGATAACTTCGCCAAATCCTTGGAAGGGATCGGCGGGGTCTCCACCCTGACCTTCTTCACCAACTCCCTGGTCCTGGCCATCGGAGCCGTCGTGGGCACGGTCCTTTCCGCGTCAGTTTCGGCCTACGCGTTCGCCCGGATCAAGTTCCCGGGACGCAGCGTGTTCTTCGGCATGATGATCGCCACCCTGCTCCTGCCCTTCCACGTGGTGATCATCCCGCAGTACATCATCTTCAACCAGCTCGGCCTCGTGGACACCTACGTCCCGCTCCTGATCGGCAAATTCCTCGCCGGGGACGCGTTCTTCGTCTTCCTCATGGTCCAGTTCATGCGCAACCTCCCCTCCGAACTTGACGAAGCAGCCAGGATCGACGGCGCCGGCCACGTCCGGATCTTCACCGCCATCATGCTCCCGCTGATGAAACCGGCCCTGATCTCCACCTCGATCTTCTCCTTCATCTGGAGCTGGAACGACTTCCTGGGCCCGCTGCTCTACCTGAACACCCCCGAGAAATACCCGCTGCCGCTGGCCCTGCGCCTCTTCGTGGACCAGACCCAGTCCTCGGACTACGGAGCCATGATCGCCATGTCCGTCCTGGCCCTCCTCCCGGTCCTGATCTTCTTCCTCGTCTTCCAGCGCTACATCGTCGAAGGCGTCTCCACCCAGGGCCTCAAAGGCTGACAGCCGGTCCGCCGGCACCCAATTGATTGACCCGGAATACGAAACAGCCTGATTGAAACGATTCGATCAGGACCCATGCAACGACGCAAAGGAGATCTTCCATGTCCAATTCCATCGCCCGCCGTACAGTCCTGGGCCTCATGGGGGCGGCCGCAGGTGCTGCAGTCCTGCCCACATATGCCTCCTCACGGGCATCGGCCTGGAACGGTGCAGACGTCACAATCGCTGACAACGGTTCAACGGTCACCCTCAGCAACGGCATCGTCAAGTTCGATGTGGTCAAAGCCAGTGCAGACATCAAGAACCTTTATCTCCTTGGCAGCAACCAAGGGAACGCGGGCCTGAACCTCCTCAGCGGCCCCCATGGTCACGGGTACACAACCTTTGACTACTCCGGCGCAGCAAGGTCCACGGGCATGAAGGGCGGAGCTTTCCGTGTGGTCAGCCAGAGCCCGGACCGTATCGAAGTTTCAATTCTCTCGAACGACCCCACCAAGAACACGTTCTACGTGGACATCCGGATCGCCCTCGAACGGGGATCGTCAGGCCTCTACCAGTACTGGATCACCAAGTACACGGAGAACATGCCGGACGGCCTCACCTTCGGACAACTGCGGTATGCCTTTTCCACCGGCGATGATCCCGCCTTTAAGTGGTTCGTCGTCGACGATGAACGTGGAATCCAGCAGCGTCCGACCATCGCAGACACCCAGAACTGGGTTGTCCTCCAGGATTCAACTGAAGTCTTGCCGGACGGCTCGATCTATTCCAAATACCAGAACTCCACAAACCTTGAGGGAGACAACCATGTCTTCATGATCTCTAACGGCAAGGTGGGGCTGTCTCTCGTTCAGGCGAGCAAGGAAGCCTTTGGCGGCCCCACCCGCCCCGAGCTCACATGCCACGACTACTACGAGGGCATGATCCTGCTCTGGCACCCGCTCACGGGCCACTATGGCGAGCCGGACACCCAGCCCGCTCGAGGCTGGGAAAAGGTATACGGACCTTTCTTCCTCCATGTGGGCGAAGCGGCTGTGGGCGACGAACGCGCGAATGTCGCAGCGCTTTGGGATGACGCAAAACGTGTAGCGGACCGCGAACAGGCCGCCTGGCCGTACGCCTGGGTCACCGAGCCGATCTATGCGGCCAAGGAACGTTCCACCGTCACTGGCAAGCTCAATGTAGCCACCTTGGGCGCTGTCGACAACGGCTGGGCCATCCTGTACCAGCCAGGACCTGACCGCGAGTTCCGGGGTGTCACCCTGGACGGGACCGACTGGCAGTACCTGAGCCTCGACTACACCTACGCGGCCAAGATCGGCCCGGGTGGCAGATTCAGCATCCCGGCCGTTCGCCCCGGCAACTACACACTGGCCGCTTTCACCAAAGGCGCGATGGGGGAGTACCGGAAGGAGAACATCACCGTCCCGGCCGGCACGAGCGTCGACACCGGCATACACGTGTGGCGACCCGAAAGTTATGGCCCCACGTTGTGGCAGATCGGCACGCCGGACCGATCATCGGAGGAATTCTTCATCCACGGCGGGCCAACCGGCTACAGGGAGAACCTGACGTGGCTGGAGTACCCGTACGACTTCCCCAACGGGGTGGACTTCAAGGTCGGGGTAGATGACCCTGCGAAGAAATGGAACTACTTCCACCCGGGGCTGAAGACACCCGGAACCGCAAAGCAGCTCGAATGGCGTGGCACCACACCGGATACCTCGCTCGAGACCTGGAAGATCCGTTTCGATTCCCACCGATACGAGCGCGGCACCGGCTATCTCGACATCGCGCTGGCCGCGCAGGTGTATGCCACGTTGGCTGTCACGCTCAATGGCACCCCGATTGCCACGTTCGACCCGCTGCCCGGGGTCCCCGGAGACAACTCCTCCTACCGGCTCACAGCCCGCTCAATGTACCGGAAGCTCCAGACCATCGAGTTCCCGGCCGCGCTGATCCAGGACGGGGAGAACGTGATCACGCTTGCGAACGTGCGGCCGCCAGAGGTCCCCATCGCCGATAACTGGATGGCACCCATGGGCGGCATTATGTACGACAGCCTCCGCTTGCAGGTCAACGAAGGCTCCTAAGGTCTCCCTCTGGCCTTTCCCCGCGTGTATCGACACGCGGGGAAAGGCCCCAAATCATCAAGCACCAGGAAACATCGTGACCAAACCCCCGTACCCACCCGTGGATTCCCCCCATCTTTACGTCGGCGCCAACTACCATCCCCATGACTCAGCCCCGGAACAGTGGGAGCGTGACATCAGCATGATGTCAGCGGCAGGTCTCACAGTTGTCAGGCTCGGGCACCTCGCATGGGACAGCTACGAACCCGAGGACGGGCGGTTCGAGTTTGAGTGGTTCGACCGCGTTATGGATCTGATGCACGGCGCGGGGATCGGAGTGATCCTAGATATCGCGGTGCGTCCCGCGCCGCTGTGGCTGCACCGGAAGCACCCCACCATTGACATCACGGACTCGAGCGGCAACCGGCTGTATGCCAACACGCGCTATATGGTCGACGTCGGCGATCCGGCCTACCGGGAACACGCTCTACGCTTCACTGACAAACTGACGCTTCGCTATGCTGATCACCCTGCGCTCCTGGCTTTCGGTATCGACAATGAGCCGGGGGATGGTCCGTATTCCTACAGTGAGTCGGTTCGGTCCCGCTTCATCGGCTGGCTCCGTAAGAAGTATGGGAATGTCGGGAACCTCAACCGTTCCTGGGCCGGGCAGCGGTGGTCGCGTCGCATCGGGGACTTCAACGAGATCGGACTGCCGAGATCGGGGGCAATCGATGGTGCACCGGAGCGGGTACTCGACTTCCGCCGCTTCGTATCGGACGAGATAAACGAGTTCCTGCTTTCCGTCATGGGACGGACCGAGCAGAATGCTCCCGGAGCACTCCTCACCACGAATGCCTGGTACTACAAAGAAGATGCGCGTTACTTCGACTACGCGGAGATCGCCTATACCGGCCGGATGAGCCGGGGCGGGATGGGGTTTTATCCTGGCTATTCGATCGTAAACAACGAGGGGCTTTACGAAGCTCTTCTGGGGCTTGCACGGATCCAGTTCGAAAACGAGACTCCGTTCTGGTGCACAGAGTTCACCACCATGACAGCAGTTCCAGGTTCCGTGCGAAAAACCGCGTACGCATCACTCCTCTCCGGAAACCAGATGGTCTGTGGGTGGACCTGGCAGTCTATGCGCGGCGGCGAAGAACAATACCTGCAGGGGATGGTGGATTGGGACGGCGAGCCCAACCGGAAGTACGACGAGTACCGTCAGATCGCGGAAGAATTCGGCAAGATCGAAAACTTCGGGTTTCCGTACCGCCCCCGGGCCGAGATTGCCTTGGCGTTCTCTTTCGACAGCCAGCTCGCGAGCGCGTCCTTCCCGGAAAAGCACGACCAGCAGCTCCAAACCTGTTTCAACGCGGTACTCGAGCGCAACCTGGACCAGCGGGTGATCGACCTCAGCCGCAGTACGCTGCAGGGCTACAGAATCCTCGTCATACCAGGGGCTGCCCTCATCGACGAAGTCTCCGCTGCCAACATCCGCAGGTTCGTTGCACGAGGTGGAACCGCCATCATGACGTCCTACTCCGCCTTTGCAGACTCCACCGGCCAGGTCTTGAGTACCGCACGGCCGGGCCTCCTCGATGATGTCTTCGGGGTGCGGCTCGGTGGGTACCAGGAAACGGCGCTGCTCAACCAGCTGACCTCGGGGCGGGTGGCTGGCAACTTCCTGGACATCATCTTCGGTGAAGCGCGGATCCGGACCGAAGCGCCACGCTTCGACGAGGTCCACCTTCGAGGGGCCAGTGCCACGGCGTCGATTGCCGGCCTCGATCGAGAGTACCCGGTGGTAACCGTCAACGAGTTCGGGGAGGGCCGCGCGATTTACCTCGGGCTTCCGGCCAGACGCGCCCTGTTCGACGCCGTCCTGGACGCCGAGATCGAGCGCATGCCCATCCGACGGGCCCCTGACGCACCCCCAGGCGTACTTGTGCGATTGATCGACGAAACACATGTTCTTTACGTCAACCTCGATGGAGTGGACAAACCGATCACGACGAGCCAGCACTCTCGAAGCATTCTGTACGACCGTGACTATCCGAACGGTTTCACGCTTGCGCCGTTCGACGCAGATTTCGTGGAAATTCTTGACCCCATCACCACCTGACCTACGTGGAAACCCAGTCCAGGTTCCACGCTCCAACCCACACTCTGAAAGACCTGACATGTCCAAAATTTTTCCCGGGCAGCCATGGCTCGATACCAACGGCAACCGGATCCAAGCGCACTCCGGCTACATCTATTTCGAGGACGGCGTCTTCTACTGGTATGGCGAGAACAAGGAACGGACAGCGCCCGGTTCCGGCATCTGGCACTGGGGGATCCGCTGCTATTCCTCGACTGACCTCGTCACCTGGGAGGACCGCGGCCTGATTATCCCGCCGACGCCCGAGGACGTTGACTCCCCGCTGCACCCCACCAAACTGCTTGACCGCCCACACATCATCAAGCACCCGGAGACCGGAAAATACGTGTGCTGGATCAAAATCATGGGAGAGGGCCTGAACCAGCGCACTACTGTTCTAACGGCAGATCACCTCCTCGGCCCCTACGAAATCGTCGCCACCGGCCTTAAGCCCCTGGGAATGAATGCGGGCGACTTCGATCTCGTCGTCGACCCGACTGATGGCAAGGCTTACTACTACTTCGAGCGGGTCCACAGCGAGATGATCTGTGCGGATCTCACGCCCGACTTCACCGACGTTACCGGCTACTACTCAACCCACTTTCCGCAGCCGGGCCCGCCGGATGTGCGGGAGGCGCCCGCTTACTTCCGCAGAGGGTCCAAGCACTACCTCATCACGTCGGGGACATCGGGATACTTTCCCAACGCCTCAGAGGTAGCAGTGGCCGATACCTACCACGGGCCGTGGACGGTCCTGGGTGACCCGCATCCCGGCGACACCAGTAAGACCTCATACCGGACCCAGATCAGTTCCGTCTTCCGTCACCCCCACAAGCGTGACCTCTACATCGCCCTGGCTGACCGCTGGCTGCCTGATCTTTCACCGGAAGAATCCAACCAAACCGATCGCTACCGGCGACTGTTCAGCGGCGGGGATGCGAACACGGAAAAAGCAGATGAGTCCGTCCAGCATCAGTCAGACCTTCGCGTTGCCGAGTACGTCTGGCTCCCCATCAGTTTCGACGGCGACGTGCCACGGATCGACTGGCGCGACGCATGGTCACCCGAAGAGTTCGATTGAGCCACTCAGGTTGAAGGAGTCAACAGCGCCAAAAGCCGTGGCAACGGCGCTCCTGGACAGCGGTGACCCCGGCTTGGCCCTCCTCGAAGTCGACACTGGCCCGTTGCGCGCTGTCTTCCTGCCTTCGGTCGGGGGCCGGCTCCTGTCATTGCGCGTCGACGGGCACGAACTTCTGTGGGTGAACCCTCGCATCTTCGACACTGCCTTCAGGGCGCTCGTCCCACGATCAGCCTGGCCGGCGGTAGACGGCAGCTTTTCGTCCTGGACGAACGTGGGCGGATCCAAGACCTGGCCGGCCCCGCAGGGCTGGGACGGGAACCAGCAGTGGGCCGGACCGCCCGACGCGGTCCTCGACTCGGGGCAATGGTCACTCACCACGACGGAGCTACCTGGGGAGTTGACTGTCACGATGGTCAGCCCCCATGACCCCCGCACCGGGCTGTGCATCACGCGCGAATTTACCTTCACCGCAGAATCAACAAGCTTTCACGAAACCATCCGCTTCCTCAACATCTCCAATCGGAAAGTCCAGTGGTCCGCCTGGGAGGTCGTGCAAACCGACACCTCGGCTGGTGGGGTCGTTGAGGTTAGAGTCTCCAGCGACGCGCCCCCTATCGACTTGGGACGCTACGCCGGTACGACGGAAGTTTCGGTGGCAGACGGCATTGCCCGGTTGCGGGTAGCGCCCGGCGTGGCGAAGGTTGGCTTCCCCAGCGCAACAGGACACGTGGCATGGTCAGGAGCAGATGGGGGGATTCTGCAACTGACCGTAAGGGTGGACGAAGACGCCTTCTATCCTGATGGCGGGTCCCGTGTTGAGCTATGGACACAGTCGCCGCTCCAGCAACCCCTTGGCCAGCTGGACGGGTTCCATCCCGACGCCTGGCTCGTGGAGATGGAAGTCCTCTCCCCTCTGCACAGACTCGGCCCGGGTGAAAGCGCGGACTTCGCTATTAAGTGGAATTCCGGGAGTCGGGCCGCCAGCTGTGAACGTCCAACAAACACCAGTGAAGTACCGAAGAAAGGAACCAGCCCGTGGGAAGACTCTTTGACGGCCCCTGGCCAATGATCATCATCATTGTTGTTGCACTGCTTCTCTTTGCCTCACCCAAACTTCCGGCGATGGCTCGAAGTCTTGGACAGTCGATGAGAATCATCAAGTCCGAGGTGAAGGAAATGAAGAACGACGACCAAGCCGCAGGCCCCGATGCGGCAGGGCAGATAAAGGAAACGATGCCCTGATGAGTTCCATCGCGGCCAACCTGGAATGACTGTTCACCGAAGCCGGAGACTCCACGGCCGACCGCATCCGTGCCGCGGGCGCGCACGGCATTGACGCCGTCGAGATCTGGGGCTGGCGCGACAAAGACCTGGCGGGCATTCGGGCTGCCCTCCACGAGACTGGAGTGACGCTTCTGTCGCTGGTAGTGGATCCGCAGTTGCAGCTCACTGATCCGGTGACACACGACGCGTACCTCGTCGGTGTACGCCAGTCACTCGACGTCGCTCAGCGGCTCGGAGCTCCGAACCTCGTCGTGGTGGCAGGGCATGAGGTGCCAGGCGCCGATCGTGCCGACCAGCACGCGGCGGTCGTCTCAGTGCTCTCCCGTGCCGCCGAACTGCTGGAGGGCAGTGACGTCACGCTGTTGCTGGAGAATCTGAATTCCCGGGTTGACCACATCGGCACCTACCTCGACTCGACACGTGAGGGACTCGACATAGTCCGCGAGGTGGGATCACCGCACTTGCTCCTACTGCTGGACGCGTACCACGCGCTCGTCATGGGCGAGGACCTGGCGCGTGAGATCGGTGAGGACATCGGTTTGATCGGTCATGTGCAGGTCGCGGATGCTCCCGGCCGCCACGAACCAGGCACCGGGTCGCTCGATTGGGAAGCGCAGTTCGGAATTCTTCGCGGCCTCGGCTACACCGGCCGCTGGGGTATGGAATACCTGCCGCAGGCGGAAACGACCGCATCTCTCGCCGAGGTGGAGCGCATCGCCGCCAAGGTCGAGGGCGGGCGCGCTGAAGGCACGCCGCATCACGCCCGCGCACAACCATCTGGTCATGAACGGACCGGCGGCCGCTGACTAAGCCGGGGTCAGTTCAGGTCGAACCGGTCGAGCTCCATGACCTTGACCCAGGCCGCAACGAAGTCGTTGACGAACTTCTCCTTGGCGTCGTCGCTGGCATAGACCTCGGCCAGCGCCCGGAGCTGGGAGTTCGATCCGAAGACCAGGTCCACCGAGGTGGCGGTCCATTTCCGCTCGCCGGTGGCGACGTCTGTGATCTCGTAGACGTCCTCCTCCGTTTCCGATGCCTTCCACTTCGTGCCGGGGGATAGAAGGTTGACGAAGAAGTCATTCGTCAGCGCCTGGGGCCTGTCGGTCAAGACGCCGTGGGCGGAGCCGCCGAGGTTGGTGCCGAGGGCACGCATGCCGCCAACGAGGACCGTCATCTCCGGTGCGGAGAGGTCCAGCAGGTAGGCCTTGTCGAGCAGGAGAGTCTCCGGCTGGAGCTTTCCTCCGGGACGCACGTAGTTGCGGAACCCGTCCGCCCGCGGCTGCAGGTACTGGAAGGACTCGACGTCGGTCTGCTCCTGGGCAGCGTCGGTGCGGCCCGGCCGGAACGGCACGGTGACGGCGAAGCCGGCGTCCTTCGCGGCCTTTTCCACCGCCGCGCAGCCGCCGAGGACGATCAGGTCAGCAAGTGAGACCTTTTTGCCTCCGGTCTGGGCGGAGTTGAACTGCTGCTGCACCGCCTCGATCGCCTGCAGCGCAGACCCCAGCTGCTCGGGCTCACTGGCTTCCCAGCCGCGCTGGGGTTCCAGCCGGATCCGTGCTCCGTTGGCTCCGCCGCGTTTGTCCGTCTTGCGGAAGGTGGACGCCGAGGTCCATGCCGTGCTGGCCAGCTGCGAGACGGACAGGCCCGAGTCCAGGAGCTGGGCCTTTAGCCCGGCGATGTCCTGCTCGTTGACCAGCTCGTGATCCACCTCCGGGACAGGGTCCTGCCAGAGCTGCGGGGCAGGAACCCAGGGCCCGAGCATGTGCGGACCGACGGGACCCATATCGCGGTGGAGCAATTTGTACCAGGCCTTCGCGAACGCGAGCGCAAACTCGTCCGGATGCGCCAGGAAGCGCCGCCCTATCTCGCCGTAGATCGGGTCGACGCGCAGCGACAGGTCTGTGGTCAGCATGGTGGGGCGGTGTTTCTTCGACGGATCGTGCGCGTCCGGGATGATCTCCGGGGCGTCCTTGGCGACCCACTGGTGCGCGCCGCCGGGGCTCGTCACGAGCTCCCACTCGTACTCGAACAGGATCTCCAGGAATCGGTTGCTCCACTGGGTGGGCTTGTCAGTCCAGGTGACTTCGAGGCCTGACGTGATGGTGTCGCCGCCCTTGCCGCTGCCGTAAGTACTGAGCCAGCCCAGCCCCTGGTTCTCCAGATCGGCGCCCTCCGGCTCGGGGCCGACGTAATCGTCGGCCACAGCGGCGCCGTGGGTCTTGCCGAAGGTGTGCCCGCCGGCGATCAGCGCGAACGTTTCTTCGTCGTTCATCGCCATGCGCTTGAAGGTCTCGCGGATGAACGCTGCTGCGAGTTTGGGATCCGGGTTGCCCATGGGCCCCTCGGGGTTGACGTAAATCAGGCCCATCTCTGTGGAGCCGACCTCCTCCGCCATTTGGCCTTCGCCGATATAGCGTTCGTCGCCGAGCCAGGTGTCCTCAGGGCCCCAGAAGATTTCCTCGGGCTCCCACACGTCCTCGCGGCCGAACGCGAAACCAAAGGTCTTGAAGCCCATGGATTCGAGGGCCACGTTGCCCGCCAGGACCAACAGGTCGGCCCACGAGAGTTTCTGGCCGTACTTCTGCTTGACGGGCCACAGCAGCCGCCGGGCCTTGTCCAGGTTGGCGTTGTCCGGCCAGCTGTTGAGCGGCGCGAACCGCTGGCTGCCGTCCCCTGCGCCGCCGCGGCCATCGTGGACGCGGTAGGTGCCGGCGGCGTGCCAGCTCAGCCGGATCATCAGGCCGCCGTAGTGGCCGAAGTCGGCGGGCCACCAGTCCTGGGAGGTGGTCAGGACCTGGATGATGTCCTGCTTGAGCGCCTCGACGTCGAGCTTTTGGAATTCTTCGCGGTAACTGTACGTGGAGCCAAGCGGGTTGCCCGCTGGCTGGTGTGCGTGGAGAACGCTGAGATCGAGCTGGTTTGGCCACCAGTCTGCGACGGTCCGCGGCCGGTGCGCCTTGGGCTCCGGCGAGTCGATGGCAGGGTTTTCACTCTCGCTGCCGCGGGACGTCGCGCTGTCGTGGGCAACCGGGCAGCCACCCTCAACCTTGCTGTCCAGGCCCTGGGCGCTTCCCGGGGTGGGGACCGGAGGGTGTTCCTGGCTATCGCTCATGTGCTTCCTTCCATATGGCCGAGGCCGTGGACGGACTCGGGCGGCCGGTTCAACCCTCCTATTTGACCATGAGCGCGCTCCGCAGGGGAGGGGCTTTTCCTCTGGTTCCAGTGCTAAACGAAAGCGGCCGACGGCGGGAAGTCCCGCCGTCGACCGCTTTCGCCGTGGGTGCCACTCCAGTGAGCGCGCCCCAGGGCGGCATCGAGCCGCTAGACCCGCACCTTCGCCGGGGCGGCTTCGCGAAGCTGCCCGAAATCCTGTGCTTCGGGGCTGGTCAATGATTGCGAATCGGCCTTGTGGGCCTCGAGGTCATCAAGCGACTTGCCCTTGGTGTCGGGGGACAGGAGGGTGGCCAGGGCGGCGACGGCGCAGATGCCGAACGTTGTCAGCCCGATAACCAGGGGGACGTTGGTGGATCCCGGAGGAGCGATCGCCGTGAAGATGCTCGGGAAGAACGATGCGATCATGAGGCCCAGGTTCTGCGACACCGCGAACCCTGTCACGCGGATCCGCATGGGGAACTGCTCCTGGAAGAACGTGGCAAAGGTCGCGTTCCACATCTGGAAGAAGATGCCTTGGACGATCACGATGCAAACGAAGACAAGTGCCAGGCTCCCCTGCTCGATGGCCCACAGGTAACCGCCGGCCAGGACGCCACCGCCGATGCCGCCGGCCACCATCAGCATCCGCCGGCCGATCCTGTCGGACAGTGCGCCGAAGAGCGGGATGGTCACTACTGCGGCCACGTTGGCCACGAGGGTCACCCAGAGGAATTCGCTGCTGGTGAAGCCGTTGCCGTAGCCCGTCTGGGTGGCGTAGGAGACGCCGAAGATGAGCGTTGCCATGCCGATCACGTTGGTAAACGTCATGATGACACAGCGGACCAGTACCCAGGGGTGGCTGCGGACGAGGTCAGCCAGGGGGAACCGGGGCTTCGTTTTGCCCGCCTTGGCCTGGGCCAGGTATGAAGGCGGCTCCTGCACGCGACGGCGGATAAAGTAGCCGGCCAGGATCACGAAGGCGCTGAGCAGGAACGGGATGCGCCAGCCCCAGGACTGGAACTGGTCGGCGGGGAGGATGGCTGCGAGGGGAAGCAGCACGGCGGTGGCAAGGATGGAGCCCACCTGGGTGCCCTGCAGACTGAAGCTTGCGAAGAAGCCGCGCCGGGCGTCGGGGGAGTGCTCGACGATCATCGCGCTGGCTCCGCCCAGTTCGCCGGCGACGGCGAAGCCCTGGATCAGGCGGAGGATCACCAGCAGGACCGGTGCCAAGGCACCAACCTGTCCGTAGGTGGGCAGAAGGCCGACGGCGAAGGTAGCGAAGCCCATCAGCAGCATGGCAAAGACGAGCACCTGCTTGCGGCCGTGCCGGTCACCGTAGGCGCCCAGGACAACCGCGCCGATCGGACGGGAAACATAACCCACTGCGTAGGTTGCGAGCGAGGCGATGATGGCCACGGTCTTGTTCTCGGACGGGAAGAAGATGGCGGGGAAGATCAGCGTCGCCGCCAAGGAATACAGCGCGAAATCGTAGTACTCAAGCGCGCTTCCGATCCAGCCGCTCATCGCGGCTTTCTTCGGATCCCGCAGGCCCGCGCTGGCTTCGGGGATGGGGCGGCTTTCGCCGGGGATGGTGCTCATGTTGATAATTTCCTTCGTCGTCTTTGGCAAAGAACCGGAACTGTTCATTCCGTATGGTGGTCGACGTGACCTTGAGGGGTCCAGGGACTCGGAAAGCCCTTTCCCTTGAATCGTTTCATCAAGGATATGCCTGTGACCGGGGTTACGTCAACGCGGCATTCACGCCCACCCCGGACGTTGCCATCTCACACGGCAACATCACCCGCGCCGCGACCGAACTCATCGCCCAACACCGCGTTCCGGCTCGCCCGGTCCCGGTCCAAGCAGCTGACCATCGTGCACAAAACCAGCGTCCTGAAGATGACGACGGGCCTAACGCCAAATGGGGGAATCCGATCAGCAAAAGTTGGAATTCCGACATTCTTTGACAGTTTTCCACTGGAGGGGCGTCTTCGGCGCAGCTGCTCGTCAGGCGCCGTCGTCGAAAGTGATCAGATGCCGGGCGGTTGCCTCATCCAGGATCAGGTCCGTGGCAAGCCCGGCCGCCAGGGCGCCCCGCAAACCGTTGATCTTGGAAGCCCCGGACACCACGCAGATTCTGCGCCGGACCTGCCTGAGCTGGGAAAGCGAAGGACCGGTGGAACGCTCATTGAGGACGATGCCGTCGGAGGAGCCGTCGCCGCGGAAAAAGACCGTTGCAACGTCGCCCACCACATCCGAGGTGGCAAGGATGTTCAGGTCCGATTCGTCCAGGTACCCGCCGGAATAGACGTGGCTGGGATAGTCAGCATCCACTGAACCCACGCCGAAGACCGCCATGGTCATCTTCGCCTGAAGCTCGAGAATCCGCTGGATGCTGCGTTCGTTCCACATGGCTGTCTTGGTGGCCGCGTGGTCAAAGAACGCCGGCACCGGAAACTGCTCCACCCTGGCGTCATAGGCAGTGCCGAAGCGGCGCATGATGTCACTCGCGTAGGTGATGCCCGTCGTGTGCATGTTCCCCGCACCGTTCAACTGCACGATGACGCTGTCGTGCGTGCTCTTCTTCGCCAGGTGGCGGCTGACGGCACTGAGAGTGGAACCCCAGGCCACGCCGATGGTCGCATTCGAATCGACCAGCGGTCCGATGGTACGCGCCGCCTGCTTGGCCACACGGTCAAGGGTCTCCGCCTCATTGAGTGTTTCGAGTACCGGAACCACGTGCACGTCCACGTCGTACCTCCGGCGAATCCGCCCCGCAAGTTCGGGGCCCGTATCCAGGGGGTTGCGGATCTGGATCTGGACCAAGCCGGAGCTGCGCGCGGCGGACAGCAGCCGGGAAACCGTGGAACGCGAGGTCCTGAGCTCCCTGGCGATTGCATCCATGGTGAGGTCCTGCAGGTAGTACATTTGTGCAGCCCGGAGGGCCTCCATATGCCGGCTGGGGTCAAGAAGAGGGTCCATCACATGTCCATTCTGCACATTCGTGCATAGCCATTGACTCCAATTTTCAATACTTCAAACAATAGAGGTGAAGGGCGGCCCACAGCAGGGTGGCCCGCATCCCACATTTTTGAAGGAGTCGTTTTGGTGCCCAAAGATCCAACCGCGCGTCCGTCTGCCAGCGCAGCCTGGCGGGAATCGGTAAAAAACCTGCGGCGTCGGCCGCACGCACGGGTGCTGGTGGTGGGCGGCGGCATCAACGGGGTGGGCACTTTCCGGGACCTTGCCTTGCAGGGCGTTGACGTGGCCCTCGTTGAGCGCGGGGACTATTGCCAAGGCGCCAGCGGAGCTTCCTCCCATATGATCCACGGCGGCATCCGCTACCTGGAAAACGGCGAGTTCCGCCTGGTCCAGGAATCCGTGGCGGAACGCAACCGGCTGCTGCGGATCGCACCGCATTACGTGAAGCCGCTGCAGACCACCATCCCCATTTTCAGCACCTTTTCGGGTGTTCTTTCAGCACCGGCGCGGTTTCTCACCCATAAGCAGCAGGGTAAGCCGAAGGAGCGTGGCGCGTTCCTCATCAAGCTCGGCCTGAGCCTCTATGACTCCTTCTCCAGGGACGGCGGCACGGTGCCGCGGCACCAGTTCGCCGGCCGCAAACGCGCCCTGGCCGAACTACCCAGCCTGCGCCCCGACGTAAAGTACGCCGCCACATATTTCGATGCTTCCGTGCATAACCCCGAACGGCTCACCCTTGACGTGCTGCAGGACGGCGAAAAGGCGGGCCGGGCCGGTTCGTCCATCGGCCAGAGCAGCAGCGCCAGGGCCAGCAACTACGTTTCCCTGCAATCCATGACCGCAGAGCCCAATGCCGGTACCGGCAGGGGCGGCACCGTTCGCCTGCGTGACGAACTGACCGGGGAGGACTTTGACTTCACCGCGGACGTCATTGTGAACACCACCGGCGCCTGGGTGGACCTCACCAACGACGCCATGGGAACAGCCTCGTCATTCATGGGTGGCACGAAAGGCTCACACATCGTCCTGGACAACCCGGAACTCCTGGACGCGTGCCGGGGCCGGGAAATCTTCTTCGAACACACCGATGGCCGCATCGTCCTCATCTACCCGATGGGAGACCGGGTCCTGGTAGGCACCACCGACGTTTATGCAGACATGGCGGAGGACGCCGTCTGCACCGACGAGGAAATCAAGTACTTTTTCGACCTGATCGGCCACGTGTTCCCCACCATTCCAGTGAACCGGGAGCAGATCGTGTACACGTTCTCCGGGGTGCGGCCTCTGCCCCGGCACGATGCAGCCCAGCCGGGATTCGTCTCACGCGATTACCGCATCGAAAGGCGCGGACCGAAGGACAACGGAACGGGCGCCGTCGTACTGAGCCTGGTAGGCGGCAAATGGACCACCTTCCGCGCGCTGGCCGAACACATGACCAACGATGTCCTGACAGAACTCGGCATGACACGAAAAGTATCCACAGCCCGGCTGGCCATCGGCGGCGGGGCCGGCTTCCCCGCTGATGAAGCGGGCGTGCAGGAGTGGATCAAGGCACACATGACCGCAGGGCGGGACGCGGACCGCACCGCCGGACTGCTGACCCGCTACGGAACACGGGCGGAAGAAGTCATGGAATACCTCGACGCCGGGCCGGACCGGCTTCTGCATTCGACCCACGAGCTCAGCGTGCGCGAGCTGGAGTTCATGGCCGCCCATGAGCAGGTGGGGCACCTGGCGGATGTCCTCATCCGCCGGACCTCCCTTGCCTTCCGGGGACTTGTGACCGGCGAACTCCTGAACGAAGCAGCTGAGGTACTGGGCGCTTCCCTGAAGTGGGACGCGGCGGCCCGCGCCAGTGAGATCCGGCATGCCCAGGACGTACTGAAGCGGTTCCACCGGGTAGAAATTCACAGCCTGGTTGCTTAAGCCTGGCCGCCCGCCCGGAAGGCCGCGGCCCATAGTATGAAAAGCGATCACCAGACAAGGACGTCACCATGAACCAGTACGTAATCGCGATCGACCAGGGGACCACCAGCACCCGCGCGATCATCTTTGACCACTCCGGAAGCATCGTTTCCTCCGGGCAGATGGAACACGAGCAGATCTTCCCGCGGGCGGGGTGGGTGGAGCACAACCCTGCCGAGATCTGGACCAACACCCGTGAGGTCATCGGCTCCGCCCTGTCGAAGGCGAACGTGACGCGGCACGATATCGCCGCCGTCGGAATCACCAACCAGCGTGAGACCGCAGTGGTGTGGGACAGGACCACGGGTGAGGCCGTTTACAACGCGATTGTCTGGCAGGACACCAGGACACAGGACATCGTGGACGGGTTGGCCAGGGACGGTGGGCTGGAGCGGTTCAAGAAGAAGGTGGGGCTGCCGTTGGCCACCTACTTCTCCGGTACCAAGATTAAGTGGATCCTGGACAATGTGGACGGCGCCCGGGACAGGGCCGAGGCCGGCGATCTGCTGTTCGGCACCACCGATTCCTGGGTGCTGTGGAACCTCACCGGGGGAGTGGACGGCGGGGTGCACATCACGGATGTCACCAATGCCTCGCGGACCTTGTTCATGGACCTCGAGACACTCGAATGGGACAACGAAATCCTTGACATCTTCGGTGTCCCACGGAGCATGTTGCCGGAGATCAGGTCTTCCTCCGAGGTGTACGGCAGCGTCCACACGTCCCAGCTGCTGCGGGAAGTTCCGGTGGCCGGTATCCTCGGCGATCAGCAGGCGGCCACCTTCGGCCAGGCGGCGTTCAAGGCGGGGGAGGCCAAGAACACGTATGGCACCGGGTGCTTCCTGATCTTCAACACCGGTGAGGAGATTGTCCATTCCGGGAACGGGCTGCTGACCACCGTCGGCTACAAACTGGGGGACGCTGCGCCGCACTACGCGCTGGAGGGCTCCATTGCCGTCACCGGATCGCTGATCCAGTGGCTGCGGGACAACCTGGGAATGATCAGGAACGCGGCCGAGGTGGAAACGCTCGCCGCGGCCGTGAAGGACAACGGCGGGGTGTACTTCGTGCCGGCGTTCTCCGGCCTGTTCGCCCCCTATTGGCGGTCCGATGCCCGCGGCGCCATCGTGGGCCTGACGCGGTTCGCCACCAAGAATCACATCGCCCGGGCAGCGCTGGAAGCCACAGCGTTCCAGACGCGCGAGGTGCTGGACGCCGTGAACGCAGACACCGGCGTGCCGCTTACCGACTTGAAGGTCGACGGCGGCATGGTGGCCAACGAGGCGCTGATGCAGTTCCAGGCCGACATCCTTGGCGTGCCGGTCATCCGGCCCAGGGTGGTTGAAACGACCGCCCTCGGCGCCGCTTACGCTGCCGGTCTCGCCGTCGGGTTCTGGAAGGACTTGGGCGAATTGTCAGCCAACTGGTCCGAGGACAAACGCTGGGAACCACAGCTCGACCAGGCCGAACGGGAGCGCCAACTGCGGCTCTGGAAAAAGGCAGTCACGAAGTCCATGGACTGGGTTGACGAGGACATCAACTAAGAGCGGCATGTTGACGCGGCGACGGGCTCCCGGCGGGAACATGATCAACCCGCTACGCTCTGGGAGAACCGGCCTAATTTCCCGTAGCCCACCCGGATGAATCCCCAGCTTCCGGACGTAAACTGACCTTCGCATCACGTTATGTGAGCCTTGGATCAGGAGCCCGGATGCTCTGGAAACTGCTTGTTGAATACCTGCGGCCGCACCGGCAGCTGCTGATCGCCGTCGTGGTTTTCCAGCTGGCGCAGTCCATCGCGTCGCTGTACCTGCCCACGCTGAACGCGGACATCATCGACGAGGGCGTGGCCAAGGGGGACACCGGGGTCATCCTCAACCTGGGCGGCCTGATGCTGGCGATCACGCTCCTGCAGATCATCTGCGCCGTGATCGCCGTGTACTTCGCCGCGAAGGCCGCGATGGGCACCGGAAGGGACCTCAGAGGCGCCATCTTCTCCCGCGTGGGCGGGTTCTCGGAGCAGGAAGTCACCAGGTTCGGCGCGCCCAGCCTGATCACCCGCTCCACCAACGATGTCCAGCAGGTCCAGCAGCTGGTCCTGATGGGCGCCACCATGATGGTGTCCGCGCCCATGCTGGCCATTGGCGGCGTGATCATGGCCGTCCGGCAGGACGTGCAGCTGTCCTGGCTGATCGCCGTCGCCGTGCCGGTGCTGCTGATCGCCGTCGGGCTCATCATCGTCCGGATGGTGCCGCTGTTCCGGAAGATGCAGAAGCGGATCGACACCGTGAACCGGGTGCTCCGTGAGCAGCTGACCGGCATCCGCGTGGTGCGCGCGTTCGTCCGCGAGGACATCGAGACCGCCCGCTTCGCCCAGGCGAACGACGACGTCACGGACACTGCGCTGCGTGCCGGCCGCCTGATGGCGCTCGCCTTCCCCGTGGTGATGCTGGTGCTGAACATCTCGTCCGTGGCCGTGATCTGGTTCGGTTCGTTCCGGATCGAGGACGGCTCCATGCAGGTGGGCACCCTCATCGCGTTCCTGAGCTACCTGATGCAGATCCTGATGTCCGTCATGATGGCCACCTTCATGGCAGTGATGATCCCGCGCGCCGCGGTCTCGGCAGACCGGATCGGCGAGGTGCTGGGCACTGAGTCCAGCGTCCGGCCGCCTGAGCATCCCCGCAGCAGTGCCGTGCGCCGCGGTGAGCTGGAAATGGTCGACGCCGGATTCGCCTACCCGGGTGCCGATCAGCCTGTCCTCACCGGACTTAACTTCACCGCCAGGGCCGGGCAGACGACGGCGATCATCGGCAGCACCGGCTCCGGCAAGACCACCCTGGTGAACCTGATGCCGCGGCTGTTCGACGCCACCTCCGGCTCGGTGCGGATCGACGGGGTGGACGTGCGCGAGCTGCACCCCGACCTGCTCTGGGGGCACATCGGCCTGGTCCCGCAGCGGCCCTACCTGTTCACCGGCACCGTCCGCAGCAACCTGCAGTACGGCAAGCCGGACGCCACCGAGGACGAGCTCTGGGAGGCGCTGGAAATCGCCCAGGCCCGCGACTTCGTGGAGGAAATGGAAGGCGGGCTCGATGCGCCCATTTCCCAGGGCGGCACCAACGTCTCCGGCGGCCAGCGTCAGCGGCTGGCCATCGCCCGGGCACTGGTGAAACGGCCCGAGCTCTACATTTTTGACGATTCGTTCTCCTCGCTGGACACCGGCACGGATGCCCGCCTCCGCCGGGCCCTCAAGCGCAGCACCGCCGGCGCCACGCTGGTGATCATCGCCCAGCGCGTCTCCAGCATCGTGGACGCGGACCAGATATTGGTGCTCGACGGCGGCAGAATCGTGGGGCACGGAACTCACCACGAGCTGCTGGAGACCTCGGAGACGTACCGCGAGATCGTCTCCTCCCAACTGTCAGCGGAGGAGACGGTATGAGCACCCCGCACCGGCCGCCGTCGGGAACTGGTTCCCACACCCCTGCCGCCCCGGGAGGAACCGCGCCGGCCGCGAAAACCGGGACTGCCGACGTCGTACGCATCCCCCGTCCGGCAGGCGGGCCCGGACGCGGCGGACCGTTCGCCGGGATGAATGTGCCGGCGGAGAAGGCGATGAACTTCTGGCCGTCGGCCAAACGGCTGGCGGGCACGCTGCGGCCGGAGCGGGCGTGGCTGCTGCTGGTGCTGGTGATGGGCGTGGCGAGCGTGACGCTCTCGGTGATCGGGCCGCGGCTGCTGGGCGAGGGCACCAACCTGATTTTCGCCGGGGTGGTGTCCAAGCAGCTGCCCGCCGGCGTGACCAAGGAGCAGCTGATCGCCATGCTGCGGGCCGCGGGGGAGAACCAGAAGGCGGACATGCTCACGCCCATGGCCCTGACGCCCGGCACGGGGATCGACTTTACGGCGCTGTCCAGCGTGCTGGCGTGGGCGCTGGTGCTGTATGTGCTGGCGTCGGCGTTTATGTGGGTGCAGGCGTATGTGCTGAACGGGGTGGTGCAGCGGACGGTGTTCGGGCTGCGCGAGGAGATCGAGGCGAAGATCCACCGGCTGCCGCTGCGGTATTTCGATTCGATCCAGCGCGGCGAGCTGCTGAGCCGGGTCACGAACGATGTGGACAACATCTCCCAGTCCCTGCAGCAGTCCATCAGCCAGGCCGTCACGTCGGTGCTGACGGTGGTGGGTGTGCTGGTGATGATGGTGATCCTCTCGCCCACGCTGGCCCTGATCGCGCTGGTGACCGTGCCGCTGACGCTGGGGGTCACCGCGCTGATTGCCAAGCGCTCGCAGAAGCTGTTTGTGGCGCAGTGGAAGCACACAGGTGAGTTAAATGGTCAGATCGAGGAGACGTACACCGGGCATGCGCTGGTGAAGGTGTTCGGCCGGCAGCGTGAGGTGGAGGAGCGGTTCCGGCAGAAGAACGTGGAGCTGTATGAGGCGAGTTTCGGTGCGCAGTTCATTTCCGGGCTGATCATGCCGGCCATGACGTTCATCGGGAACCTGGTGTACGTGGGGATCGCGGTGGTGGGCGGGCTGCAGGTGGCGTCCGGGGCCATGCAGCTGGGCGATGTGCAGGCGTTCATCCAGTACTCGCGGCAGTTCACCATGCCGCTGGCGCAGCTGGGGTCCATGGCCAACCTGCTGCAGTCCGGGGTGGCGTCCGCGGAGCGGGTGTTCTCGCTGCTGGATGAGGAGGAGCAGTCGCCGGATCCTGTTTCTGGGGTTTCGGCTGATGGTGCGGGGCGGGGGCGGCTGGTGTTTGAGTCTGTTTCTTTCTCGTATTCGCCGGACAAGCCGCTGATTTCTTCGTTGTCGCTGGTGGCGGAGCCGGGGCAGACGGTGGCGATTGTGGGGCCGACCGGTGCGGGGAAGACCACTCTGGTGAACCTGATGATGCGGTTCTATGAGATTGATGCCGGGCGGATAACGCTCGACGGCGTGGACATCACCTCGGTGCCGCGGCGTGAGCTGCGCTCGCGGCTGGGCATGGTGCTGCAGGATACGTGGCTGTTCGGCGGGACCATCCGGGACAACATCGCGTATGGGCGGCCCACGGCTACCGAGGCGGAGATCATGGAGGCGGCGACGGCGACGTACGTGGACCGGTTTGTGCGTTCGCTGCCTGAGGGGTACGACACGGTGTTGGAGGACGAGGGTGGCAACGTATCAGCGGGGGAGAAGCAGCTGCTGACGATTGCGCGGGCGTTCCTGGCCCGGCCGTCGGTGCTGATCCTTGACGAGGCGACGTCTTCCGTGGACACCCGGACCGAGGTGCTGGTGCAGAAGGCGATGCGTGCTTTGCGGTCTGACCGGACTTCGTTTGTGATCGCGCACCGCCTGTCCACGATCCGCGACGCCGACCTCATCCTGGTCATGGAGGCCGGGCAGATCGTGGAACAGGGGACGCACGCCTCGCTACTGGCTGCGGGCGGTGCTTACGCGCGGCTGTACGAGGCGCAGTTCGCGGCGCCGGTGGCGGAGGTTTAAGGAACATACCGGAGCTTGATCGCTCATTTCTGCTACCCCGAGTGCCGGTCAGTTAGGGCTTCTTTTTCGGACGTACGCCATTTCCGCGAGGGCGCCATTCGTTGAGGACTTTCTTAAGTCAGATCGATGATGCATTCGGCGGTTGGGACATAAGGATCTTGGCCAGGTAGCTAGGGTGCTCCTGGCTGGCGATGGTCACGCTAGTTTCTCCCGTTTCGGGGTTCGCAGTGTATGCGTGGCCGGTGAAGTCTGGGAGGCCTATGGTGCGTGCATGCTCTCGAGTGAGGGGCGGCGCTTTGGTCGCCGACCGTGTCACGTAGGTGTATCTTCCTTCGGTTACCACCACGAGGGCAATGCCGTGGATTTTCGCGTAGTCTAGAGCTCCTCGCTGAAACGCTGAGGTTGAAAAGATCACGCCTTTGTGGGACCCCGTGCTTTGAATTTTCTGATGAAGGATCTGAACGATATCGCGTTTGATGGGATGGGAGTGGCGCTTGGCTTCGATGAGCACCCGAAATTTCATACCGCCGCTCTCAAAGGTCATGGTGCCGTCCATATCGTATGAGCCATCAACTCCTTCAAGGACGTCGTGCAGGGTGACTACGACGTTGTCCAGCTCTTTGTGAACACTTCGCAGTGTCTCCACGACGTATTCCTCGAACTCAGCTGCTGTGATATCTGCCGCCGGGTACCGTAGCATCTCGAACGCCGGCGCGTCCTCGACTTCTCGCCCTTGACTCATTGTTCCTACTCCATCATTTCGTGCGGCTAAGCCAATTTGGATTTTTTGCTCAGTCCCGAGTGACACCCGCAGGCCAGATGATGTGTACGGGTTTACCGTTGCTGCGGGCGTGTTCGACAGCGTCTCCGGTGCCACCTTGTCCCCTCGCAGCCTTACCATCCCAAATTGCAATCATGATGTCGCATCGTTCCGTGATGGTGCGGCCAGCCGCATCAAATGCTTCTTCTGAGGGCGCCTCGTAATCCAGTATTTTGATTTCAGTGGCCCGGTTCCTCAGTTTGAAGTAGCAGGAGCGGTCTACCTCCGAGAACGTTTCTTCGTAGTGCTTTGAGGGAATGACAGCATGGAGGTCACCACCGGCTGCAAGTACTTCGTAGGCGAAAAGTTGATCAGCTCCTGCGGCGAGGCTGCTGAGGCCAACCAAAGGCGTCGGCTGCATGGAGAGTATCTCCCGGACGCCGTCGAGGATGTATTGGCGTGCGACATCCGGGATGGATTGGTGGCCCGTAATTCCGACGATGGTCATATGAGTCCTGCCTTAACCTGACGCCAGTAGTGTCTTCCGAGCGGAGTGAGCCTGCACCCTTTGGAGCGCATGGCTGCGAAGTAAAGATGGTCCTCATCGATGGGTTCGATGAGCCGGCAAGCCCGGAACTTTTGAAGTCCGGAAAATATCGCTTCGTTTGCAGGGTTGCTATTTTCCTCCGTCGGCTCGAAGGAGGGGTCCAACGGGAAGTCATAGTCAAACCTGGGAAACCAGTCTGTGAGCTTACGCAGCGTTTCAAGTGGCACCCGCGGGTCGCACTTACGGATGTCTTGTAGCCGATCGATGTTGGCCTTGAATGTTGGGCGTTGTTCCCAAGCCCCAAAGGACTCCGACAGGTAGGCATATAGGCCCGCGACGGTGACGTGCCCAAGAACGTCGGCGGCGCCAGCGTCCAGGGCGCCTTCAAGATAGGTGGAGAACTGGCCCCGGCCGTGAGCAGTTTCCATGGAAACCTGATCGCTTCGGCTGGCGGTGAGTACGGATAGACCATTTCTAAGATTGGCCAATTGGTTGCCGAGCGCGCCAATTGTGGTGGCTCCGCCAGAGAAGCAGCAATCGAGGATGATCACGACCTCGTTGACCGTGCTCCCATTGATAAGAGTGAGGATCTCGGAGAACAACACTCCCGGCGTGGTTTGCGTCCCATTTGACGTCACGAGGGCGACGTCTCCGTTCATAGGTGTTCCGTGGCCTGCGAAGTAAAAAAGGGCAAAACTTCCGCTCGGGCTGAGTAATTCATGAACGTGTTCCAGAAGAGCGTCACGGCTGATGGCAGCGCTGCTGTCACGGGCGGTCAGGGTTCGACAGGCGAAGTTCGGGGTATTGTCCTCGTTGCGCGCCAGCAGCGGTTCGAGAGCCTCGGCGTCGTTCGCACATCCTCCGAGATTGCTAAAGGCGCTGTAGTGATCAATGCCGAGCAGTAGAGCCCTCTTCATCTCCACAGTCCTACAGTCCGTCGATGAAGTCAGCAACACCAGCCCAGGTCCATACCTTGCAGGGTGACGATCCCATCTCCTTGGGCTTGGTCCGGTAATTGTCCTCGATCCAGATTCCATGGACCGGCACGCCTTCCTCGACAGCGCAGGAAATTTCCCAGAGCTGTCCGGTCGCGGCTGGAGTGTTGCTGCTGAGGAGAGCGATAACGCCCTGCGAGCGCCGGATTCTGGTTCGCACTTTCTCTTTCCACTCGGAGGAATAGGGCTGCTTCACGGACATATCCGTGAACTCGAACGGGGTAGAAGGGTTGACTCGCTGGCCGGTGAAGAGGTTGCGGGTGCCTTCGTCTTCTTTCGCGAAAGCGATGAAAACAACTTTGGTGGCCATGGGCCCACCCTTCTGTGATGTTGGGAAGAAGCTGCTGAGGCAAGCCTAGATGTGTGTACGTACACAAACCGCTGAAGCGCTCGTGTCGTAGGTCGATCACCCGGACGCACAGAAGAACAAAGCGGAAGACCGTGTACAGCAGTCCATCGGTCAACAGCGACCTACACTGTTAGGAGCGCGACGCAAAGTAGGCCTATCTATGAAGGGAAAGATGTCATGGCAGATCCCCGTGCCTTTTTGAGCTTTGATTTCGATAACGATCTTGTCCCGAAGATCCTCTTTGCCGGGCAGGCGAAGAAAGACTCACCTACCCCCTTCACCCTTCAGGACTGGTCGAGCAAAGCTTCCCTTCCACAAGCAGAATGGGAAGCACTGATCGCCCAGAAGATCAGCGCCACCAACATGCTGATCGTTCTGGTGGGCAGTTCTATGGGCACAGCCACTGGTGTCGTGAAGGAGATTGCGATGGCTGCCAGTGCTGATGTACCCGTCTTCGGAGTCTATGTCAATGGAGCGGGTTCTTCCTCAACACTTCCAACGGGCCTTCAGCGCAACCGCACCATCGACTGGTCTTGGCCGCTAATCGGCGCCGCAGTCGATCAAGCAATGACCCTGGGCAAGAACGCGCAGAGGTGACCCTTATATCTCTGCGGGTTTGAAAGGCTGGGGTGTGTTGGCCGGTTTTAAGAGACTGATGACGAGCCATTTAACCCATGTGGCATCTATTTGAACCGTTTTGCTATCTGGCACGAATCAGTGGCTCCTTCTGTAGGGGTGTTCAGGGTGCCTCGGATCCCTGCAATTCCTCGTAGACCAATTCACTGAGCATTTTCAGCAGCGCGTGCATCTTCGTCTCGTCGCCGAGCGCCTGAAGACTCAGGTTGTAGTGGCTGTCCATGGAATTGGACACCGCGTCGCTGACGGCCTTTTCCAGGTGCGGGCTGCTGCCGAAGTGGCTCCGGGAGTTGTTCTGGGCCTGCTTCTGCAGCGTCTCGTTTTTCACCAGCTCGCGGCGCACGCCTTCGACGAAGTGCGCCACCGCGTCCAGTTCCTCGCCCTCGAACGGCAGGTTGGCCTGCTGGATGATCTCTTCCCAAGTCGCCAAGACAGGATCCTTCGCCTGCCCGGTGCCAACCTCGGTCGGTGGCTTCAGCAGCGCATCCTCGCCCGAAAGCTGCAGCTGGGCCTGGCCCTTGTCCTTGAGCGCGTACTTCGCCAGCACGACTCCGGAGAGGTCCAACGCCACCTTGGCATCGTTGACGCGGAGAACCGGCAAGAGGTGCTTGTAGTAGATCGAGCGCTTCTCCAGGTTCGTGTCGGCGAAGTCGACGATCTGGGAGAGGAAGTCGTAGGCGCGGACGAACGAGCCGAGGTCCTTCCGGAACAGGTCGAGCTCGTCCTGGGCGGCCTTGTCGCCCTCAGCAACAGCCGCGTTGTACCGGGTGTTGAAGCGCGACTTTGCCGGGGCCACCCAGCTGGACAGCGCGTTGTTGCCCGCCTCCAGAACGTAGGACTTGACCAGCCCGTCCACCTCGGACTCGAGGTAGATCTGGACGACATCCAGCTTGGCCTGAAGGTCGTGCACCACGTTCGGATCGGATACGCCCTCCAGCGCGGCCTCGCGGAAATAGTGCTGGAAGGACGCCAGGATCTCCTCCGGATCGTTGACGAAGTCCAGCACAAACGTCTGGTCCTTGCCCACAGCGGTGCGGTTTAGCCGGGACAGGGTCTGCACGGCGGAGACACCGGAGAGCTTCTTGTCCACGTACATCGCGACGAGCAGCGGCTGGTCAAAGCCCGTCTGGAATTTGTTGGCCACCAGCATGATCTTGTACTCGTCGGTGGGGAATGCCTCGGGGAGGGTACGTCCCTTGAGCCCGGCGTTCATGTTCAGCTCGGTGAACGCCTCGGGGCCGGATTCCTCGTCGTTCACTTCGCCGGAGAAGGCGACCATGGTGCCCAGGCCGGAGTAACCGGCGTCGTGGATGTACTTGTCGATGGCGAGCTTGTACCGGACGGCTTCCTTGCGGGAGCCGGTAACCACCATGGCCTTGGCCTTGCCGTCCAGGCGCCAGGCGACGTTGGCGCGGAAGTGCTCCACGATCACCTGGACCTTCTGGCTGATGTTGTACGGGTGCAGCTTCACCCAGTTCATCAGCGACTTCAGCGCCTCGGACTTCTCCACTTGGGCGTCGTCCGAGTCGTAGTCCCGGCCCTCGTGGGTGAGCCGATAGGCCACCTTGTAGCTGGTGTAGTTCTGCAGCACATCCAGGATGAATCGTTCCTCGATGGCCTGCTGCATGGAGTACAGGTGGAACGGCTGCGGCAGCCCATCCGGGCCCTTGCGGCCGAACAGCTCCAGGGTCTTTGCCTTGGGCGTCGCGGTGAAGGCGAAGTAGCTGATGTTCTTGGCATCGGCGCGCTCGGCCATCTCGGCCGCCAGATAGCTTTCGACGTCGAACTCGCCGCCGTCGTTCACGTCCGCGAGCTCCTCTGCGGACAGCACCTTCTTGAGCTTGTTCGCGGTGGAGCCGGTCTGTGAGGAGTGCGCCTCGTCCGCGATGATCGCGAAGTTCCGGCCCTTGAGTGCCTGGGATTCGGCGATGGCCTTCAGCGCGAACGGGAAGGTCTGGATAGTGACGATGATGATCGGCGTCCGGGCCGCCAGCGCGGCGGTGAGTTCGGCGGACTTGGAGCCGGCGTTGCCGCGGATCGGGACCACGACGCCTGACTTGTGCTCGATCTGGTAGATCGCGTCCTGCAGCTGGGCGTCCAGCACGGTCCGGTCCGTCACGACGATGACGGAGTCGAAGATCTTTTCGTTGCCGGCGCCATGCAGGGAGCTGAGCTGGTGCGCGGTCCAGGCGATCGAGTTGGTTTTGCCGGAGCCGGCGGAGTGCTGGACCAGGTAGCGGTGGCCGGGACCCTCGGTGCGGGCGGTCTCGATGAGCTGGTTGACCACGTCCCACTGGTGGTAGCGGGGGAACAGCAGGGACTTGCGGACTTCCCGCTCGCCGGTGACGGGGTTGGTTTTGTCGCTGATTTGCAGGTGCAGGAACTTGCCGATGATGTTCAGCCAGGAGTCGCGCTGCAGGACCTGTTCCCAGAGGTAGCTGGTGGCCGAACCCTTGGGGTTGACGGGGTTGCCGGCGTGGCCGTCATTGCCGAGGTTGAAGGGCAGGAAGTAGGTGTCCTTGCCCTTTAGTTCGGTGGTCATCTGGATTTCGTCGTTGCTGATGGCGAAGTGCACAAGTGCGCGGCGGCCGAAGGACAGCAGTGGCTCGTCCTTGTTCTTGCTGTTGCGGGGCAGCCGATCTTTGCGGTACTGCTCGACGGCGTCCTTGATGTTCTGCGTGAAATCGGTCTTCAGCTCAATGGTCGCGACCGGCAGGCCGTTGACGAACAGGACCAGGTCGATGCTCTTCATGGTGTCCACGGTGGAGTAATGGATCTGGCGGATGACCCGGAGCCGGACCTTCCCGTACCGGTCCAGCGTCTCCGGGTTCAGGCCCATGGCCGGCTTGAACTGGCACATCTCAAACTTCGCCGCGACGTCCTTGAAGCCAGTGCGCAGGACGGAGAGCATTCCGGCTTCCTTGGCCGCAGGCTTGTCCAGGACTTTGCACAGCCGGTCGAGAAGCAGCCGCTTGGCGATCTCGTGTTCGGCGGGGGAGTCAGTGGGCTTCAGGACCTTGGCCAGCTCTTGCGGCTGCGTGTCCTGCAGCCACCCGAAGACGTCCTCCGGGATCAGGGCCCGCGTGGCGTCGTAAAGCTCACCGGCCTTGCGGTGCGGCTCGTAGAGCCAGCCCTCGGCGGTAAGGGCCTGGCAGATCTCATCCTCAAACGTCACTTCATTGTGCTGCGCCATACGGTTTCCCCCTAGAAACTGTCGAAAAAGTCCTGGTCAAGCTTCTTCACGACCACCGTGCGGTCGACCTGGACGCCAACGCCGTATTCGAACATGAGCGACGCCAGTCGCTGCCCATCGATGAGAATCAGCGTGTAGTGCGCCGTGTCCCGGGCAACAGCTCGCGCCCCGGTCGTGAACGTCGAGGTGGTGATGAAGATGCCCTTGGTGGCGCGGAACTGGCCCAGAGCGCCGCTGAAGGCCTGCACCTCGGGAGCGCCGACATTGTTGCCCTCGGAATAGCGCTTGGCCTGGAGGTAGACCCGGTCGAACCCGAGCGCATCCTGCCACACAATTCCGTCGATGCCCTTGTCACCGGAGCGCTGCGTTGGCTTGAGGTTGTCTTCCCGGTCTGTTCCGTAGCCAAGCGCCCTGACGACAAAGGGAATGAGGCGCTCGAAGGCGTCGGGGGAGAGCTCGAGCAGATTGCGGTAGATCTCGTCGATGACCACTCGGTTGAGCTGGTCCGCAGACGCTTCCAGTGATTCAGAGGGATCGGAATCCGCAACGGCCAACGCGGGAGGGACGGCTACATCTGACCCCGGTACGAGTCCAACTTTGGGCGCACTCGACTTCTTGTTGTATTGCCGGTAGGACTCGTACTCCATGAGCGTCTGATAGGTGATTTCCGCAGTGGAAGATACCCGTCGAAGGCCCTCGTCGCTGATCTTGTACTGCCCGCGCGCCTCGCGCACCAGCAAACCGGCCTTCATGGAGTCGAAGACCGCCCAGTAGATTCGGTTCGACCAGCGGGCCTCACCGGAAGACATCACCTCAGCCATGTCCTCGTCGGTCAGACGGGTACGTTCTGCTACGGCCGTCCTGATTTCAGCGTTCCGGCGGATCTGGCCATCTGACATGACCCGCAATACCGGATCTACGAATCCATGCCATTGAGGCAACGTCATACCTAAGCAACTCCTTCACGAACGTCGATCTTGCCGGTCACGGCAGCGGAAATGATGGCCGAGCGGCGTTCGCGCAGTAGTTCTACTGCTTTTGTCGCTTTGCCTTCCAGATGGGCTAAAGCGGTCGTCTCTCGACGGAGGAGAGCGCCGATTCTCAACTGCTCCGTGTATGCCGGGAGAGGCAACTGTATGTTGCTGAGGGCCGTTGATGAGATGTTGTTAGCCAGCCCCTCGGCCCCGCTGATGCTTCCGACGACCTGTTCCCGGTACAACTGAGAGTTGAGGAACCACTCCAAGAAATCCGCATCGATCTCGGGCGCGGGCACAAATCGGAATGTCTTGTCGGAGAGAATTAGCCGCGAGTCGAGGCTTCTCACGCGCGCGGCCGAGCCGACTAGCTTCGGGGATCCACTCGCACGCGAGACCACAAGGTCACCAACCTTTACTGCGATCGCCGGGTCGATCGTGAAATCGCTCGGGAGCTGCTTGTTTTCGGTCTCTCTGAAGACTCCGCCGTTCACACATCCTGATTTGAGGACCCCCCAGCAGCTACCGCTAGCGGGGACACCATCCGCCTGCGGGCTTACTCCCTGTTCGATGCGTTTCAAGACAAATTTGAGGCGACTATCTGTCCAGTGGACTGGGATCTGGTCGAGCCAGGGGATGCCGGAGGGTTTGGTGGGGGCGGCAGGGTCGAGGCCCTTGGTAACAGCGTGGGTGATGATGGCCTGGCGCTTCTCGGCGAGCAGTCCTCTGAGTTGCTCCTGCTTGCCGATCAGGTCGTCGATCTGGGCGACCTCGTGGTCGAGAAACGCCGCGATCCCGGTTTGTTCCGCTGCTGTCGGCAGCGCGAGGGTGATTCGCTTCATGGAGCTGTATCTTGTACTCCAAAGATCGGCAACGATCCCGGTCCCGAAACGGTAGTACTCCTCTTGAAATGGCTGACACCGCAGTAAGTGGTGGACGAATCGCTGGTCTATTCCGGCACGCGGAGCAAGGACCGTAGATATAACGGAGACGCTTCCCTCAAGTTCGGACACACCAGCTGACCCCTTGCGGTCGGACCGGCTATTGATGACGAAGTCGCCTGCGTTCACTCGCTTTCGATTGTCACCATTATCTGTTTTCGCGGCTGTCTCAAGTTGCGGAACGATACCGCTCATGGTCACTGAAAGAGGTGTAAATTCCTTATCACTGACTGTCTCGCGGCGCTCGTCGAAACAATTTCCTAGCGGACGAACTGCCCAGTGGGACGGAACGTATCCAAGCCAGTCAACGCCGCTGTCTTTGTACTCTGGATAAGGCTTCAGCTTGGTCACTTCTCGACCTCGGCCAGCAGCGTCGTGATCTCGGAGATTAGCTTGTTAAGGTCCGTGTCGATCTCATCCAGTGACCTGGGTGCGACGTACTTGTAGAAGTGCCGGGTGAACGGGATTTCGTAACCGACCTTGGTCTTGGTTTCATCGATCCAGGCGTCGGGGACGTGGGGGAGGACTTCACTTTCGAAGTAGGCCTGAATGTCATCACCGAGCGGTACGTTTTCGGTATCGCGGAGGTCCGTGTCTGCTTCGGGTGTTCCCTTGGGGCCCCTGCAGTTGTCGGCGGTTTCGTCGCGTTCGGAGAGCCCGGCGAGAACGGCTTTCAGGACCGGGGCGCCGAGCTTGAGGCCGGCACCGGCAAGGGCCGGCTTGAGGACCTTGAGGAAAGCCTCTCGGTTCTTCCAGAGCTTCGTCTCGCCTTCGCCCAGCCGGGTGAGCGTCTTCTCGAGAAGCTGCCGGTCGTCGTCGGACAGCTTCTCCACCGGCTTCTGAGTCAGCACGGCGTCAATCCGCCCCTGGGTGCAGGCGAAGTTAAGCTTGAGCGGGCGCTCAACGGTGATGGTGGAGTAGCCGAAGTCCCGGTTGTTGAAGATTTTGGAGGTCTCGCCGTTGTCCTCGAAAGTGCCATAGAGCCGGACGATCTTGGTGATGTCTTTGGGTCCGAGTTCCTTGCGCTTGGAGCCGAGGCTCTTGCGCATCTTCTGGAAGAATTCGACACCGTTGATGAGCTGGATCTTGCCGACGCGCTCCGGGTGCTTTTGTTTCTTGCTGTTCGAGAGGATCCAGATGTACGTGGCGATGCCTGTGTTGTAGAACATGTCCGTGGGCAGGGCGATGATGGCCTCCACGAAGTCGTTCTCGATCAAGTACTTGCGGATTTCGGACTCGCCCGAGCCGGCGCCGCCGGTGAACAGCGGCGAGCCGTTCAGGACGATGCCGATGCGGGAGCCGCCGTCGTGCGCTGGGCGCATTTTGCGGACCAGGTGCAGCAGGAACAGCAGGGAGCCGTCGCTGACGCGGGGCAGGCCCGGGCCGAAGCGGCCGTCGAAGCCGTGGAGGTCGTGTTCCTTCTGGATCTGAGGCTGGATCTTCTTCCATTCCACGCCGAAGGGCGGGTTGGAGAGCATGAAGTCGAACTGCTGGCCGATGTTCTTGTCGTTGGCGAGGGTGTCGCCGACGGAAATCTTGGAGATGTCCTGGCCCTTGATCAGCAGATCCGACTTGCAGATTGCGTAGGACTCGTCATTGATTTCCTGGCCGAACGCAACGAGGGAGGCGCTCGGGTTGAGCGCGTGGAGGTGTTCCTGGGCAACGGTGAGCATGCCGCCGGTTCCGGCGGTGGGGTCGTAGATGGACCGGACTATGCCTTCTTTGGTGAGGACGTCGTCGTCGCAGTTCAGCAGGAGCTGGACCATGAGCTGGATGACTTCGCGCGGGGTGAAGTGCTCGCCGGCGGTTTCGTTGGAGGCTTCGGCGAAGCGGCGGATGAGCTCTTCGAACATGAGGCCCATCTCGATGTTGCTGATGGTCTCGGGATGGAGGTCGATCGCGGCGAAGTCTTTGGTGACGTGGTAGAGCAGGTCCGAGCTATCCAGCTTCTCGAGCGTCTTGTAGAACTCGAAGCGCTCGAAGATGTCTCGGGTGTTCTCGGAGAAGCCCTGGACGTAGTAGAGGATGTTCGCCTTGATGTTCGTTGGGTCATCGAGGAGCTTGGCGAAGTTGAACTTGGAGGTGTTGAAGAAGCTGTGGCCCGAGGCCTTCTGCAGGAAGGTGTCCAGCGGGATGTTGAGGTCCTTCTTGGCCTCTGCTTCCTTGAGTACGGCATCCTTGGTGGCGTCCAGGACGCAGTCCAGGCGGCGGAGGATGGTGAACGGGAGGATCACCGAGCCGTACTGAGCCGGCTTGTAAGTGCCCCGCAGAATATTCGCGATGCTCCACACCAGGTTGGCGTTGTTGTTGCCGGCCACTGCTCCCACTCCCTTGCTGCGGGCAGTGGGGTGCGCTGTATTTGGCCGATCGCTTTATGGCCGACCGCGGCGCCCCCATTGCCGTGCAGCGTTCAATCGATCACGCACGTACTTGCCCTTGCATTGTATTGGGGGAGGGTGGCTTAGTCAGTCAACGATGGCTGAAGCAGACCGGAGCCGCGCCGCCGTGCTCTGTCGGACGTATGTGTGAAGATGTTCCAATGACTGACAACGACCACGCGCTTTCCCTGTATGTCGACGGCAACGATGCCTTGGTTGCGGGCGATCCGACGGCAATTGCGGAGCTTTTCCGAAAGCTGGACGTCAAGCCGGACGACCGTGCGAACCTGGGGTCAGGGGTGGCTGATGTCCTAGCCGGGATTATCGGGCTGGCCGCCGCGGGTATATCGGCGAACATTGAAGGCAATTCGTTTCACATGACTCCCGAGTCCTACGCTCGGTACCTGCAGCTCTTAGGGTCCGTCAAAGAAAAAGCGGGGATCGTTGCCGGAGTGCTAAGGCAGCCGGACGGCAGCATCGACACGATCATCGAACTGGTGAGATCCTCGCCGGTCAACAGTGCATCCGCCGCCAACGTGCAACTCCTGGCTGCCACGGTCGCAATTCGCGTTGCGATCAAAGACCTCTCCGACCTCGTCGAGGCCGTGGACGCGAAACTGGACACGATCATCCGGGACAACCGTGACGAGGCACTCGGAAACGTGCAGGGCACAACTCACGTCCTGGATAAAGCATCTGGATACTTCGAGGAGACCGGACGGCTCAACGACGCCTTATGGGACCAAGTGTCTGGACAGGCAGCGGCGCTGGCCCAGGCGCACGCAGTGGCCCTGAACCATCTCAACACCATTGCCGACGGCCTCGCCGTCAGTAATTTCGGCAAGCGGGTGAACAATGCTGAGACAGCGGCAAGGGGAGAACTCAAGCACTGGCTGGTCATCGCGGCGGTGGCTCTCACAAATATGGTTCGCATGGACTCCCTCGAAGGCGTCCGTAGCGCGAACGATGGATCGAATTCCCCTGCTCATGAGCGGCACATCGCTAAGGCCCGCGAGCAGCGTACGGCCAGGACCAGCACGGCCATCAAGAACCTGTCAGACGCTATTTCTAAGGCAGTGGACGTGGATACTTTCACACGCATTACCAATCCCTTGGAAATGCCCAAGCTTTACACTGCCGCTGAGGAAATGCAGCGATTGCTGCGAATCTTCAGCTCAAGCTTTGGCTTGCCGGAACCAGTGTCTATCGAGCGTACCCAGTGGCACGAATCCGTAATTCGTCTGGGCCAAAAAGCTGGAGGCGCGGTTGCCATCAGCGCCGCTGCTGTGGCCGAAGGAGTCGCCTCAGTCCCTAAAGCAATCGGGGGCACCGTCGAAGACACCATCCTTCACATTGCCCACGGGATCGAGGAGCGGCGGCGGAGTCCGGCGGAGATTGAAAAATCGGACCCTCAAGCTGATGCTGACGACTCGGCCATCATTCGGTAGCCGCTGTCGACAGCAGTACCTGGCCGCAGCCGTTCCACGCCGCCTGCACAAGGCATCTTGAAACCGGTAGTCGCGGCCATTTGAGGATCCTGACCCCTGGCCGCTCCATGGGAAGCCGTCGTTGCCGCCGTAGTACACGGACACACAGCGCAACGTTGCACCCACCGGACGTAATCTGTTTAGATGCCTCGTTTTGCGCTTGATATTGAGTCCGTGCCCCGTCCCGTCCGCGCCCAGGCCCTCCTGGATGCGGTGAACCACCGGGTGGTCATTGCCGATGGGGCGATGGGCACCATGCTGCAGGGCCGGGAACTGTCGCTCGAGGACGATTTCCTAGGGCTGGAAGGCTGCAACGAGATCCTCAACGCCACCCGGCCTGATGTCCTCGCGGACATCCACGACGCATACTTCGCGGTGGGCGTCGACGCCGTCGAAACCAACACCTTCGGCGCGAACTGGTCCAACCTCTCCGACTACGGCATCGACGACCGGATTGAAGAGCTCGCCCGGAAGGGTGCCGAGATCGCCCGCGACCGCGCCGAAGCGGCAGAAAGAACCGACGGCCGGATGCGCTGGGTCCTGGGCTCCATGGGGCCGGGCACCAAACTCCCCAGCCTCGGGCACACCAGCTACGACTACCTCAAGCAGACCTTCGCACTGCAGGCCGAGGGCCTCAGCGACGGGGGAGCGGACGCCTTCCTCATCGAAACCAGCCAGGACCTCCTGCAGACCAAAGCCGCCGTCAACGGCTGCAAGCAGGCCATCATGTCCCGCGGCATCCGGCTCCCCATCTTCGTCGAGGTGACCGTCGAGACCACCGGAACCATGCTCATGGGATCCGAGATCGGCGCGGCACTCACCGCACTCGAGCCGCTCGGCGTCGACGCCATCGGCCTGAACTGCGCCACCGGGCCGGACGAGATGAGCGAGCACCTGCGCCACCTGGCAAAGCAGTCCTCCGTCGCCATCGCCTGCATGCCCAACGCCGGCCTGCCCATCCTTGGCCCCAACGGCGCGCACTACCCGCTGACACCCACCGAACTCGCCACCGCGCACGAACAGTTCATCCGCGAATTCGGCCTGGGCCTGGTGGGCGGCTGCTGCGGTACGACGCCGGAGCACATGGCCGCCGTCGTCGAACGCCTTGCTCCCTTCCGCACCGCCGCCGCCGCCGCCGTCGCCAGCGGCGGGCGGGGCGCCGACGGCAGCCGCCTTCCCACCGAGCGGGAAGCCGGCATCGCGTCCCTTTACCACCACGTGAATTTCGACCAGGAGTCCGCGTACCTCGCCATCGGCGAGCGCACCAATGCGAACGGTTCGAAGGCGTTCCGCCAAGCGATGCTGGAGGAGCGCTGGGACGACTGCGTGGACATCGCCCGCGAACAGGTCCGCGTCGGCGCGCACCTGCTGGACGTCTGCATTGACTACGTGGGGCGCGACGGCGTGGCCGACATGAAGGAGATCGTCTCCCGTTTCGCGTCGGCCTCCACCCTCCCGCTCGTCATCGACTCCACCGAACCGCCGGTCCTGCAGGCCGGGCTGGAACTCATCGGCGGACGCCCGGTGGTCAACTCCGTCAACTACGAGGACGGCGACGGCCCGACGAGCCGCTTCGCACGCATCATGCCGCTTGTGAAGGAACACGGCACCGCAGTGATCGCCCTGACCATCGACGAACAGGGCCAGGCCCGCACCACCGATGGCAAGGTGGCCATCGCTTCCCGCCTCGTCGACGCCTTGGTGGGCGACTGGGGGATGCGCGTCGAGGACATCATCGTGGACGCCCTGACCTTCCCCGTGGCCACCGGCCAGGAGGAGACCCGCCGGGACGGCATCGAAACCATCGAGGCCATCCGCCAGATCACCGCCAAGTACCCCGGCATCAACACCACCCTCGGCGTCTCCAACGTGTCCTTCGGCCTCAACCCGGCAGCGCGCATGGCCCTGAACTCGGTATTCCTGCACGAGGCCGTGCAGGCGGGCCTGACCAGCGGCATCATCGACGCCGCCAAGATCGTGCCGCTCGCGTCTCTCCCTGAGGAACAGCGCAAGGTGGCCCTGGACCTCGTCTATGACCGCCGCGAATACGACGCCGACGGTAACGTCACCTACGACCCCCTGGCCATCATGCTGGACCTGTTCGCCGGCGTCGACACCGCAGCGCTCAAGGACCAGCGCGCCGCGGAACTCGCGGCCCTGCCCACCGGCGAACGCCTGCAACGGCGCATCATCGACGGCGAAGGCAAGGGCCTGGAAGCCGATCTGGACCTGGCCCGCAGTGAAGGCATGTCACCGCTCGGCATCATCAATGACCAGCTGCTCGAGGGCATGAAGGTGGTGGGTGAGCGCTTCGGCGCCGGCGAGATGCAGCTGCCCTTCGTGCTGCAGTCCGCCGAGGTGATGAAGAACGCCGTGGCCCTGCTCGAGCCGCACATGGAGAAGTCCGATTCGTCGGGCAAGGGCACCATGGTGATCGCCACCGTCCGCGGCGATGTGCACGACATCGGCAAGAACCTGGTGGACATCATCCTCACCAACAACGGCTACAAGGTGGTCAACATCGGCATCAAGCAGGGGATCGCCGAGATCATGGCCGCGGCCGAGGAACACAACGCGGACGTGATCGGGATGTCCGGCCTGCTGGTGAAATCCACCGTGGTGATGAAGGAGAACCTCGCCGAACTCCAGTCCCGCGGCCTCGCGAAGAAGTGGCCCATCATCCTCGGCGGGGCAGCCCTGACCCGCGCCTACGTGGAGCAGGACCTGGCCGAGCAGTTCGACGGCGTGGTCCGGTACGCCAAGGACGCCTTCGAGGGCCTGGCCCTCATGGAACCGCTGGTGCAGGTGGCCCGCGGCGCCGACCCCGCCGCCGTCGGCCTTCCGCCGCTGAAGAAGCGCATCCACAAGGGCGGCGCGAAGTTCACGGTGACCGAGCCGGAGGCCATGCCCGGGCGGTCCGACGTCGCCTCCGACAACGCCGTACCCGCGCCGCCGTTCTGGGGGACCCGCATCGTCCGCGGCGTCTCGCTCCACGACTACTCGGCGTTCCTCGACGAGCGCGCCGCGTTCATGGGGCAGTGGGGGCTCAAGCCCGGCCGCGGTGAGGACGGCGCCTCCTATGAGGAACTGGTGGAACGCGAAGGCCGGCCGCGCCTGCGGTACTGGATGGACCGCATCCTCGGTGAGGGAATGCTGGACGCGTCCGTGGCGTATGGCTACTTCCCGGTGGTTTCCGAAGGGGACCAGGTGGTGGTGCTGCACCACGGGGAGGACCGCGACGGCGTCCTGGGCACCCCGGGCCTGCTCGCCCCCGACGGCGGCTCGGGCGGCCCGATCGGTACCGAACGGCTGCGTTTCGACTTCCCGCGCCAGCGCCGCGACCGGCACCTGTGCCTGGCCGACTTCGTGAAGTCCCGCGAATCGGGCCAGATCGACGTGCTGCCGGTGCAGCTGGTCACCGCCGGCTCGAAGATCGAAGAATTCACCTCCCAGATGTTCGCTGCCAACCAGTACCGCGACTACTACGAGCTCAACGGACTGGTCATGCAGCTCACCGAGGCGCTGGCGGAGTTCTGGCATGCCCGGATCCGCACGGAGTTGGGTTTCGCGGCCGAGGAGCCGAAGGACACGGCAGGGTATTTCAAGCTCGACTACCGCGGTGCGAGATTCTCGCTCGGCTACCCCGCGTGCCCGGACATGGAGGACCGCCGCAAGGTGGTGGAGCTGCTGAAGCCCGAGCGGATGGGCGTGGTCCTGAGCGACGAGCTGATGCTGCACCCCGAACAGTCCACCGACGCGTTCGTGTTCCACCACCCGGAGGCCAAGTACTTCAAGGTGTGAGCTGGGGGTCTGATTCGGCCAGTGTCTTGACGCCTAAACGCCTGGGCGGACGTAATGCTGCCACGTGTCAGGTTGGAATCTAAGCCGTCATCAGAAAGCAATTAGGGAACACGTTTTCGACCCTATCCTGACGTCCCTGCAGGAGCTTACTGACGTCAGGCCGGGGGTGTGCCCCAATTGGACCGACATCTTGGTCTGGAATGATGGAGATTGCATACGGACACGGCACCGTACAGCCGGGCCGTAGGCCAAGCAAAGTGACTCCTGCGATGGCTTTCCGCCCAAACCTGCACGGCGCCCGAAAGGAGCGGCCGGGGTCACTGACGGCACCTATTGACAGTGCCTCCGGCTAAGAGCAACCTGAGAATCTCGAACGCAAGTTTGGGTCAGCCCCCTACTGCACCTCCGTCCGGGGCCTGCCCGACCTGCATTCCCGGAGCGCTCATCGCGCTTGCGAAGGAGCAGTTATTACCCACTCCCTGGGAGGAGAACTGAAAATGCCCGCGGTAACCGTCACAACCCTTGAATCAAAGTCCTTCAATGAACCGGATGAAAAGCGCCGTCCGCCAAAGACAGAAGTCGACGTTGTCACCATTGGTGGCACCACGCTAGGCAGGTTCACCTTCGAGCCCGGTTGGCGCTGGTCCGAAACGGTTAAGACCGTTGCCAAAACCGACAGCTGCCAAAGCAACCATCTGGGCTTCTGCACCGCCGGCACACTCACAGTCCAGCTGGAAGACGGGACGCGCAACACAATCCACGCCGGTGACGCCTACGCCATTCCTCCCGGCCACGATGCCTGGGTTGAAAACGACGAGACTTTCGTGGGGTACGAAATCATGAGTGCGGCCACATACGCCAAGCCCGAATAGATGGTCGGGGGTGTGTTCAACCCCCAACCGTGTGGGGCTACCCGGTTCAAGGAGCAGAGAGCCGCCGATTCCCGTTACCAAGAAACGGGACACCTGATCAACCTGTTGAACGGACCGTCCGGAAGTCTGGAATGTCGTGGCAGAAGTCGCGAAGGCGCTGATGGCGACGAGCTGAGCAGCAGGCTTGTCTGAACTCACAGGCCCCACCCTCAAGACCCGAGTCCTTCCCAATTGAGGAATAAGACTAACAATTAATGGAGTAACTGATTTACTCGTTGTTTTTCTTTTTTTGATTGGAAATTCCGCGGTCCCACTCCCGGGGAATTTCTGGTTGTGTGGTTGAAGGCCGGACTCTTGAGCTGCAGCGAATGTATCCCCATAACTCAGTCGCTAACAGCATGCCTAACTAGACCAAGACTAGTCTTGTATCGCGGAGGTAGCATTTTGACCTCGTCACGGCCCCTCCGTCGCGCTTTCCAATAGCTTTGTCCGTGTCCGGCGTGCATGCTCGTAGCCACGAGCTGCGATGGCAATGGCCCGGCAGCACCCAAAACGGCGAACAACCTTCCAGCCCGAGGCTTATCCCTGCGTGTCCCCGCTCCGACTTCGCCTCGCCACGAAAAGTACTGCCAAGGGGAAAGCGGTCCGTAGCGAACTGAAGTCGGGTCGATTTGCTCTCGCGCTTTAGAGCCCGATTAGCTCCCACATGCCGCGGCCTGTTGCGGCGACTGATCCCACGTAGGCAAGGACGATCATGAGCCGTCTCGCCGATGGTGCTGGCATTCGTTTGGCGAGTGCTTCGCCTGCGAAGAGTCCGAGGATGATGGCTGCCGCCATCGACAGCCATATCCATGTCGGCAGTTGGGGCATCGAGGATGGGTTGGCGAGGAGTTTTGCGGTTACGGAGGTTATTCCGATGGTGAGGAAGTAGGGCTGCATCGTGGCGGCGAAACGGATCTGCTCCCAGCGGGTCATGATTGCGTAGACGCTGAGCGCGGGTCCGCCGACCCCTGCCGTGGTGTTCATGAGTCCGCTCACGGATCCAGCGAGCACGAGCGGTGACAGGCCCTTGCGCTGGTGCGGTGAGCGGAGCGTGAGTCCGACTGTGAGGCTCATGATGACCAGAGCCCCAACGGACAGTTCAAGCCATGCAGTGGGCACGTACTGTACGAGTATCGCGCCGGGAATAATTCCGATAAGCGCGGAGGGCACGAGGACGACGTATTTACGCCACTGCACTTGTTTGAAGACCCGGGCCATGACGGAGGCCGATGTCAGCGCCCCGCAGATGTTGACGAGTATCACCCCGTCGACCGGACCGATGAGCAGGACCAGGAACGGGGCTGCAACCAGTGCAAAGCCAAGCCCTGTGAGCCTTTGCATGGCGGAGCCCATGAACACGGCGAGGATGAGGAGCGTGCCCGTCACCGCGATCAGGGGCGCCAGGCGAGGTAACGGGTGTCTTGGAATTCTTCGAGTCCGATAGAGGCTCCTTCGCGTCCCAGGCCTGACTGTTTAACCCCGCCCATTGGTGCGAACGCAACGGACGGCAACGGGTCGTTAATGCCGACGATTCCTGCTTCAAGCAGGTCGCTGTATTTCCACGCACGAGCTGCGTTCGAGGTCCAGACGTAGGCGGCGAGCCCCATGTCTGTTGAATTGGCCATCGCAAGGGCCTCGTCGTCGCTGCGGAAAGTGAATATTCCCGCTGCGGGTCCGAACACTTCCTCTTTTGCGAGTCGGGAGCCGGGGGCGACGTCGGCAAGGAGTGCGGGGGCGATATAGGCGCCTGAAGCGGGGACGGCCCGGTCGCTCGTGAGAAGCCGTGCTCCCTGCTCTAGGGAATCCGTCACGATTGCGCCGACCTCCGATACCCTGCTTGCATCGATCATCGGTCCAAGGTCGGGCATGTCTTCTCCGGCGCCGGGAACTCCGTGGCCGATAGTGAGGGAGTCGAATCTGGCGGCCAGCCGCGCGCCAAATTCTTCGGCGATGGATTCGTGGACGAGGAATCTGTTTGCGGCCACGCAGGACTGGCCGGTGTTCCTTAGCCTGCCCAGGACGGCGCCCTCGATTGCGGCGTCGAGGTCCGCGTCGTCGAATACGATGAACGGCGCGTTGCCGCCCAGTTCCAACAGGGGACGGATGATCCGTTTGGAGGCTTGAGCCATGACAGCAGCCCCGACATGGGTGGATCCGGTGAAGCTCACGACACGGGTCGCCTCGTGGTTCAAGAGGGTGGCAGTGATTTCCCGTGATGGCCCGTGTACGAGGTTTAGGACGCCGGCGGGAACGCCGGCATCTACGAGGGCACGGAAGAGTTCTGTCGCTGCCAGCGGCGCTTTCTCGGCGACCCGGCCGACTACCGTGCAGCCGGCGGCAAGCATCGGTGCCAGCTTGCGCGCCTGAATGGAGACCGGGAAGTTCCACGGCGTGAGGCTGAGCGCGACGCCCGAGGGCCTGCGGATCGAGAGATGACGGCGGCCGTCCGCCTCGGGAGCGTGCACTGTTCCGTTTGATCTGCGGGCTTCCTCGGCAAACCAGCGGAGATATTCGACGGAAAAGTCGACTTCTCCCTGGGCTTCGGGCAGCCGTTTTCCCGCCTCGCGGGCAAGGAGCAGGGAGATCGAGTTCCGGCGGTCGGAGAGGAGGGAGGCGGCGTCCCGGAGAATATCGGCTCGCGTTTTGGCCGTGGTGCGAGACCAGGAATCAAACGCTTTGGCCGCGGAATCCGCGGCTCGCTGGGCGTCCATTGAGCCGCCCCACGCGACTTCGCCTACCTGGGAACCGTTGCCAGGGTCCAGTACGGCCCGCGCGTCATCGGCTGGTTCCCAGCGGCCTTCGATTAGTTGGTTGGCGTAGACCATCGTGTTTCCTTCGTTTGGATAAGTTAGCGAGTCGGGTCAAGGGCAGTCAGGTTGCTGCTGCTGACCTGTCCCAGAGGTAGTGGCAAGAAGAATGTTCGTTGACGCGGATTCAGGCGACTACGGTTTCGTCGACGATCTCGCACAGTCTTTTCAGGCGGTCGACGGCGTCCGTTGACAGTGAATGAGCGATGTCCGGGCTTCCCAGGCAGGACGCCCAGACGGCGCGTCCGGCCAGGAAGCCGGAAGCGCCTTCGGCGCACGCCCACTGGACAGCTTTGGGGAATAGCGGTTCCGGAACGCCTGAGGAGAGGACTACCCAGGGGCTGGAGATCAGTTCGGTGAGCCGGGCACAGGCGTTCCTGACTTCGCCCTCGCTGGCCAGTCCGTGGTGGGGGACTTCCGACTTGTATAGGTCGGCGCCCAGGCTTCCGAGCTCGGCGGCGGTTTGGATGATGCCTGCGTCCAGGTCGACGCCGGCACCGTTGAGTGGCCTGCGCGAGAGGGGTTCTATGATGCTGATCAGGCCGGCATTTCGGCACTGGCGGATAAAAGTTTCGACCATTGAGACGCGGGGTTCCGGGTTCTCATCAGGCCTGAAGATAACGAGGAGCTTCAGAGCCCTTACACCCCGGGCGGCGTAGCCCGCCGGGTCCACGGCGGGATCGATGTGTGTTCGACCGACAAGTTCGCCGTGTGCGCTCTCGAAGCGGTCGGCGGCGGCGATCAGGGCGCACCCGGGTGAGACGGCGCCCTGGTCAATGGCTTCGTCGAGGGCAAACTGCTTATCGATAAGCACTGCCGAGGAGAATGGCGTCAATGTGCGCGCGGCCTGGAGCTTGAATGCCCGCACCTGCTCGTCGGTCACTGGCGTCCCGCGGTGAGCGGCGATCATGTTCCGCAGCGCTTCGCGCTGGTCGATTGCCAGCATCGCGAAGGCTCCGGAGGGTCGCGTCAGCTGCGCCAGGTGTGAATTATTCAGCATGGGTCTGCCCCTGCGTTCTGTTGGTCGGGACCGTCCACGACATTCCGGCGGGTGTCCGGCGCGGTATCCCGGAGCGTCCGTCCAGGGCCTCACAGGATTTGGCGGCAGCTTCGCCCGCGTATTCCATCGCCTCCTGCAAGCCGGTCCCGGCCGCCAGCGATGTGAGCAGGATCCCGTGAAAAACGTCCCCGGCGCCAAGGGTTGAACGGATATTTGCCGCGGACGCCGGAACGTGTATGACGGCTTTGTCCGGACCGAGTCCCCAGCAGCCTCGGGAACCCTGCGTGGCCACCACCATCGCGGCGCCGGCGTCTTTGGCGAGACGAAGGAGAACATCCGGATCGGAAGAGCGGCTGTCCGCAAATCTTGCCGCCAACCGGTCAAGGGACGGGACGTAAAGGTCGACGCCGCGCAGGTTGAGCTCAGGGATGGGGTTGCCTTCGTCCACGCTGAGCCGGAGGGCTCCGGCGCCGTCTGGGAGGGTTTTGAGTGCGGGCCAGCCCATATGGTCTGCATGGACCCAGGCGGCCTCGGACAACAGGGCCCGGGCGTTGTTCCCACCCAGGTCCAGGGGAGGTCCCGGGCGGGTGATGATCGCCCTGCTGCTCCCGCTCCGGGTAACGACAATGATGCTCGTCCCGGACGGATGGCCGGTTGAACGGCTGACAGCACTCACATCGACGCCCTCGGCTGAGAGGTCCGCGATGATGCGGTCCCCGTCCGCGTCGGCTCCAACACTTCCGATGAAAGCGGCGCGTGCGCCTGCCCTGGCTGCGGCCACTGCGGCGGTGGCTGCCGGACCGCCGCCGGCGTGGACGAGTTCTTCCGCCACTGTCCTGCTGTCCGGGTGCGGATATTTTTCAACCAGGGCAATGGCATCGGTCGTGGCGGCGCCCACGAACACCAGAAGTGGCGGTCCGTCTGACTTCGGCGCATTCATGGGAATCCCCTCATGGAGTCGGGCTAGAGCTACTAGAAAGAAGTATCACAGAAAATGTGCGAATATCAACAATCAGTGTTGAAAAACGTGCATTCTGTAGTGGTCAACCGCCGAAGCGGTGAGCTGGGAGACCTCGGGCGCCCGTACCGACCACCCGGAAGACGGCTCCGGCGTGGGGGTAGTCGTCCAATTGGTCTGTTGTAGCGGGCCATTCGCCGGTGGTGATGTAAAGGTCGGCGAGGTCTGGTCCGCCGAAGGTGCAACTGGTGGCGATGGGTGCCGGGATCGGGATGAGATGCTTCAGGCGGCCGTGGGCGTCGTAGCAGCGGATGGTTTTGCCTTGAGCCATCGCGACCCATAGGTTGCCGTCGGCGTCGATGGTCAGCCCGTCCGGCCGGCCTGGAATTTCGTTCAGGTCCACGATGGTGCGCCGGGCCGTGAGGGTTGCGGTGGTGATGTCGTAGTCGAAGGCATCGATCCGTTCAAGTACCGTGTCCACGAAGTACATCATGGCTCCGTCCGGGGTCCAGGCCAGTCCGTTGGAGAGGGTCACGTTGGGGAGTATTTCGCGTGTTTGGCGGGATGCGGGGTCCAGAACGTAGAGGGATGCCGCCCCGGGGACCAGTCCGTTGGTGAGGGTTCCGGCCAGGAACCGCCCGGCAGGGTCGCAGGCTCCGTCGTTCATGCGGTCTCCGTGGGCAACTGCGGTCCACTCGGTGTATTGCATGGAGTCTTCATCCAACTCGCCGAAACCCATCCCGACGGCGGCGACAAGGCCGCTGCCGTTCCGAAGGGCGACTGCGCCGGGAGGTTGGTCCAGGACGATGCGCCGGTCGGCTCCGGTGGTGGGGCAGAGGCGGTGGATTTCGTGGCGGTGGATGTCGATCCATACCAGTGTTCCGGTACGATCGTCCCACACAGGGCACTCACCGAGAATGGCGTGTGCGTCGAGGGCGACCTCCAATGCCTCCATCAACTGATGTTCCTTAGATCAGGTTCGAAAACACCGGCACGTTGCAGGTCCTCCCAGATTTGCGCGGCCTGGTCATCGTCAAGGGCCGCCGCAGGGGGAACGAGCGAGCGGCCGCAGATGCCGGCAAGCGAGAGCGCCGTCTTCCATCCTGCGGGCGGGCTTCCTTTCCGGCAGGCTGCCACGACCATCGCAAGTTGCTTTTGGAGGATTATCGCCTGGGGCAGGTCTGTGGAGACGAGGCGTAGGATGCGGACGCCCAGTTGTGGGACGAGGTTGGCGCTGGCCGCGATTGTTCCGTCGGCTCCGGCCAGTGCGCTGGCGACGAGCAGCGTATCGGTTCCCGTGTAGATGCGGAACTTACCGGTCATCCGCGCATCCTCAGCAGCATGGATGATGTTTTGCAGGTATTCCAGGTCGCGGCTGCTGTCTTTGAGGCCGACGATGTTCGGGTGGCGCATGAGCCGCCCAACAACGGAAGGACTTACGGGGGCATTGGTGAAAGCCGGGATGTTGTACAGCACAAGGGGGATCGGGGACTGGTCCGCCAAACGGACGTACAGGTCTTCGGTTTCAGCGTCGGTTGAGGGGAAGTACGATGGCGGTGCGACCAGGGCTGCGGTAGCACCGAGATCGGCGATGGCTGCAAGTTCACAGTGGGCCTCGGGCAGGGATGTGACGGCCACCCCAGGGATGACCGGCAGCCCGGGGGCATGTTCCGTGACCTGCCGGGTGATGCGCAGGCGCTGGTCTGAAGTAAGCCGTGCTCCTTCGCCGGTGGAGCCGCAAGGAGAGATTCCTGCGATCCCGCCGGAGATGACGCGGTCCAGGAGCCTTTCCAGGCCCTGCGGATCCGGTGACCCGTCCTGGGTCACTGGCGTGGCGAGGGCCACCATGGCTCCTGCGGGCAGGGTCGAGGTCACCATTCTGCTGTCCTTCCGTCGGCGTGGCGCCAGTCCGGGTCGCGCAGCGACCACGGTCGGGAGTCTTTGACGGCCGCTTCATTCACGGTGATCCCGAGGCCCGGGCCGGTGGTGAGGGCCAGGTGGCCATCGAGGGGTGTCAGAGGTGCCGGGTCGGAGAGGTAATCGAACATTTCCGCTGCTGGCAGACCGGCATAGCCTTGGTTGTAGTGCAGGCCCACGCTTTGTTCCTGAACGACGACGTTACTGGCAGCGAAACCTACTTGGAGGGAAGCGGCCAGGGAGATGGGACCGTTGGGGCAATGCGGGGCGACGGCGACGTCGTAGGCTTCGGCCATGTGGCCGATTTTCGCCAGTTCGAAGATCCCTGTGAGCGAGACATCGGGTTGAATGATATCCACAACGCCTTGCTGCAGGAGTCGGCGGAACTCAGTTCTGTGGGTCAGCCGCTCTCCGGTAGCGATGGGGATGGAACAGTCCGGCGAGATCAGGTGGACAAGTTCGCTTTCATACCCGGGCGCGACCGGCTCCTCGATCCATGCCAGGTGGAACGGCTCGAGCTCACGGATCAGGACCTTGACCATGGCACGGTGTACACGGCCGTGAAAGTCCAGAGCGATCTCGACCTTATCGCCGACCGCGTCCCGGATGGACCCGACCCGGTCGATCACCTCTGAGACCCGGGCCCGCGTCTCGATGAAGTCCAGTTCTTCCGTGGCGTTCATTTTCACCATGGTGAAGCCCTGGTCGATCCGCTGGTGCACATGTTCGACAACCCCGCTGGGGCGGTCCCCACCGATCCATGCGTACAGCCGGGTCCGGTCCCTGACAGCGCCGCCGAGGAACTCGTAGATGGGGAGTCCGTAGCGGTGGCCTTTGATATCCCAGAGTGCTTGTTCGATGCCGGCGGAGGCGGCTGCCAGGACGGAACCGTCCCGGAAGAACCCTCCGTTGCGCATCCGCAGGGCCAATTCCTCGATCCGGTCGGGATCGCAACCGACGATGTTGTCAGCGAGGTCGGCGACTGCGCCTGCGACAGCGCGGGCTCGCTTGGGCACGATGGCTTCTCCCCAGCCGACTAGTCCCTGCTGCGTCTCGAGCCGGATGAAGATCCAACGGGGGGCCACGGGGTGGCATTCAACGGACAGGATCTGGTCGGCGCTCACTGGGCGGCTCCTTGGGGCGTTGCCGGCCGCGTCTGCTGCCGGCTGGGGGACGGGCGGTTGAACAGGCCGGCGGCCAAGGGATCGGGTTTACGGCTCAGGCTTCGGCCACCGTCAACCGTGAGTGTCGAACCGGTGATGAAGGACGCTTCATCGGAAGCCAGGAACGCCACGGCGGCGGCAACGTCCTCAGGCAGTCCCGTACGAGGCAGCAGGGTCGGTGCGCTCTCGGAGCCTGGGTCTGATTGCAGGCCGACGTGCAGGCGCTCCCCGGCCATTCCTTCAGTCTGAATCACACCGGGCACCACGGCGTTGACGCGGATCCCGAAGGGTCCAAGTTCGATGGCATGGGAACGGGTGAGGGCCGTTATGCCGCCCTTGCTGGAGATATAGGAGACATGGGCGGGCAACGGCAGGCGTTCCTGGATGGTGGCCATGTTGATGATGGCACCGCTGCCGGCTGCTGTCATCTCCCGGGCAGCGTCCCGGCTGAGAAACGCGGTGGCGGTCAGGTTCGTTTCGATGACCGAATCCCAGTCGTCCTCGGTGAGCTCCAGAAGACTCAGGCGTGTGCCGACCACGGCGGCGTTGTTCACCAGAAGATCAATGCCACCCCACGCCTCTACCACCGAGCTGACGAGTGTTCCCCGCTGGGCACGGTTGGCCAGGTCGACATGGTGGAACCGGCAGGCCCCTCCCCCGGCATTGATCCTGCGCGCCAACTCGGTTCCTGCCCCGTTGTCGATGTCGGCGAACGAGACGGCCCATCCGTCGTGGCAGAGCCGTTCGACAACCGCCTTACCGATGCCGGCCGCGCCGCCGGTGACGAGGGCGGAGCGGTCCCGTGCCGTCGGGGCGCCCATCAGCTGTGCTCCGGCATCGATGTCAGGGCAGCGTCCTGTCGATACGAGGACTTTGCACCATGGGATCTATTTTTCCGCACCGGCGACCATACCTTTCATAAAGAATTTCTGGAGGAACAAGTAGGCGATAAGTACCGGGGTGAGCGCCATCAGGGAGGCTGCGGCAGCCGCGCCGAGGTTGCTGCTTTCCTGGGAGAAGAAGGCTCCTACCGCAGGTGCGATGGTGCGGACCGCCGGATCGGTCAGGATGAATACGGACAGGGAATAGTCGTTCCAGATGGACACTCCTGCCAGTATCGCGACTGTTGCGGTGACGGGTTTGAGCAGGGGGAACACGATCCGAAACAGGGTCTGGATGAGGTTGGCACCGTCGATGGTCGCCGCTTCCTCGAGGGACAGAGGAATGTTGCGGAGGAAGGATGAATACAGGAAGACGCTCAGCGGCAGATGCCCCGTGACCATGACGAGAATGATGCCCCAATAAGTGTTTACCCCGTGCAGCTGGGTCAACATGGCATAGAGCGGAACCATGATGCTCAGCGGAGGGATCATGAGCAGGCTGAGGATGAACAGCATGACCCCTTTGTTCAGCCGGGTCAGCCTGCGGGCCAACGGATAGGCCGCCAGAGCGCCGAGGAAGCAGACCAGCACCGTCGAGATCCCGGTGACGAGGATGCTGTTGAGTACCGCCTGCACGATGTTGCCCTCCGCCATTGCGGTGGAGAAATTGCCGAGGTAGATCTCGGCGGGCATGAACAGCTGCGGGGACAGGTCGGTCATCGGTTTGAGGGCGGTGGTGAGGGCTACCCAGAACGGCAGAAGCTGGAGGACAACCATTAAGAGCAGGCCAAGTACGGCTGCCGCGGCGCCGAGACGCTTTTTGGTGAGCTGCATCATGCCTCCACTCGGTTGCGGTTCAGTGCAGCGTTAACGCTGAGACTGACCAGGATGATCAGGATGAACAGGACGACCCCCATCGCGGAGGCATAGCCTGCTGTCTGGTCCTCAAAGTAGGCGACGCTGATCAGTGTCGAGACTGAGTTGGTGGAATACCCTGGGCCGCCTGAGGTCAGGACCTTGATGACGTCAAAAAGCTTCAGGCCGCCGATCAGGTTCAGCACAATGCTGGCAGCGAATGCCGGCTGCAGTAGAGGTACCGTGATATTTGTGAATTGCTTCCAGCCGGTGGCACCGTCCAGGCTGGACGCTTCGTAGTATTCTCCCGGGATGGACTGCAAACCGGCCAGGTAGATGATCATCGAGATCCCGGTGAACTGAAGGCTGTTGACCGCCACGATGATGCCGGTCGCCACGCCGGGGTTGCTCAGCCAGGCGGTGCGTTGACCCCCCAAGGCAACCATGATGTCGTTGAACGTGCCGTCGTTGTATTGGAAGAGGAGGTAATACATCGTGCCCATGATCACCGGTGAGACCAGTACCGGCAGGTAGATGATCGCCCTTGCTGCGTTTCGGCTTCGTGATGGGCGGTCGAGGGCGACTGCGAGGGCCAGACCCAGGATCTGCTGGATGATCGTGCTGCCCACGCCGTAGATAAGGGTGTTGAACAAGACCGTGTGGAAGGTGGAGTCACTAAGCAAGCGCAAATAGTTGGTCATGCCGACGAAGGCCTGGTCGGGGCTGTACCCATCCCAGTTCGTGAAAGACAGGCCGACACCGCGAAACAAGGGGTAGACCGTGAAGACGGCGAACAGAAGCAGGACGGGCGCGTACAGAAGATTGACCAGCCCGCCGCGCCGACGCGGTTTCCGGGGAGCGCGGCCAGACTGATGGTCCTGAGGGGTTCGTGCGGCAAGAACTTGAGTCATGCGACTTTCCTTCGAATGATCGGTCACGGCGGGGAGGGACGTCGCCCGACGCCCCTTCCCGCCAGGAGAGAGACTGAGCCTACTTGCCCTGACCGTAGAGGCTCTTATAGGTAGCTTCCATCTGCTGGACCGCCCCGTTGACGTCCGACTGTTTCGTGATGATGGAATCCGAGTTGGTGCCCATTGTGCTCCACGCGCCGTTAGGCAGGTAAACCCGGTCGAAGTACGGAACTGCCGGCGTCTTGGCCTGGGTTACGTAAGTGTCATAGCTCGAGTTGAGGGGTCCGTCTGACATCTGTGCATCAGCCAGTCCCGGAGGAGCAGCAGACGCGGCCGCCATCTTGGTTTCGTTCTCGGGCTTGGCCAGGAACGCCAGGAAGGCTTTCGCCCCCGCCGGGTCCTTGGTGGTCTTGGAGACGCCATAAGCTGTTCTTTCCCCGGTGTCCAGGTACGACGGCCCGCCGTTCAGCGTGGGAATCGGGATAAACCCGACCTTGGCCTGGGGGTTGAACTTCAGTGCGTCGTTGGCAATCGGTGAGGGCCCGAACTCGAACAGGGCCTGGCCCTGTGCCAGGGCCTTGGACATGTCCGTCTTGGTGGCCGAGGAGTAGTCCGGGTTGAAAAGTCCGGCATCGCGCCACTGGGCGATCAGCTCCAAAGCCTTCCCGTACTTGTCACCAACGAACGTCCCGGACTTCATCTTCGACAGATCGTCTTCACTGTAAGCGCCCGAAATCACGTGATCCAGGATCGTGCCGGCCATCGACTTTCCGCCTGCGTAAATGGCCGAGGCCCCGTTTGCCTTTGCTTTCAAGGACGCTTTCATGAAGTCATCCCAGCTCTTGATGTCCTCCGGCTTGAACCCGGCCTTTTCGAGGACGTCTTTGTTATACATGATGCCCGTGATGTCCACGTTGGTGGGCATGGCATACAGGGATCCGTCTTTGTCCCTCATGACGGGGTCCAGCGCCGGAACGACGTTCTTGGCCCAGGGCTCGTCCTGCAGGGGAGTAAGGAACTTACTGTAACGAAGCAAGGACCACCCATGGGTCATCCAGATGTCGGGCACGTTTCCCGATGACAGTCGGACCTTGATGTCATTCTCGTAGTTGGTCCCGGCAGCAACGAGGTTGATTTTCTTGCCAGGATTAGCCTTTTCGAAATCAGCGGCAATGGACTTCAAGGTCGTCATCTCGCTGGTGTCGGCAGCGACTCCGGTCTGAAGTTCCAGCGTGGACGACGCCCCGGAGTCAGAACTTCCGCCTCCACAGGCGGCCAACGAGATGGAGAGAGCGGCAGTGGCCGCGACGAACGCTAATCGAGACTTCATTGTCATTCCTTACATACGGGAGCACGGACATACACCTACAGTTCAGTCGCGACGGAGTGTGAGTGTGCCGCACCGCTCACTGGGAGCAATGCGTATCTCAAGCCGCTTCGACGCGTGACCTGCAACACATAAGTTATGAATATCACACTTTGTGTTGGAGAACCAACATTTTTTGTGTATATCTAGATATGTGAGCTGGACCACGCCAGCCGACAACCAAGGAGACAGGAATGGCAATGCCTACCGCACCCAAAACTGAGGAACAGGCGCGAACGCTGAGGTACGGCCTGATCGGCGTCGGAAACATGGGGCAGGAACATATCCGCAATCTGGCACTGATTCCAGGTAGTGAAGTTGTTGCGGTTGCGGATCCCGCCGAATCATCCCGGGCTGAGGCAGTCCGCCAGCTCGGCCACCCAGTTGCTGAGTACTCCGGCCATCTGGAGATGCTGGATTCCGAAGCTGTGGACGCGATCGTCATTGCAACTCCAAACGACACCCACTGGGGAATCTTGAAGGACATCTTCGCCAGCGGCAAGAAGCTCCCGATTCTCATCGAAAAGCCGCTGTGTTCCTCCACAGAGGACTGCGATGCCCTAGAGAGGGCCGTAGAGGGGTATGACGCGCCGGTATGGGTTGCCATGGAGTACCGCTACATGCCCCCGGTCCAGGCCATGCTCGAAGCCGTGAAGAAAGGTGAGGTCGGAAAAGTCCGCATGTTCACCCTTACCGAGCACCGGCAGCCGTTCCTTGACAAGGTCGAACAATGGAACCGTTTCAACGAGCGAACCGGAGGCACCCTGGTCGAAAAGGCATGCCACTTTTTCGACCTGATGCGCTATGTCCTTGGCGACGAGCCTGTTCGCATCTATGCCTCCGGCTCCGCCGACGTTAACCATCAGGACGAAAGCTACGACGGCCGCGTGCCTGACATCATCGACAACGCCTACGTGATCGTAGACTTCGAACACGGCGCCCGTGCGATGTTCGACCTCTGCATGTTTGCAGAAGGTTCGGAATTCCAGGAGCACCTGTCAATCATTGGAGACAGGGCAAAAGTCGAATGCTTCGTCCCTGTATCCCCCGAGCACTGGCCCGGCCATGAGGATGTGCCAGCCGAAGTCGTGCTCAGTCCGCGCAGCACCCTGAACCCGGTGCGCCAGGCCATTGAGGTGGACGCGAAGATCCTCGCCGCCGGCGGCCACCATGGCTCGACCTACTACGAGCACCTCGGGTTCCGCAATGCAGTCCTCGGTGCAGGGAGAGTTGAGGTGACCGTCCAGGACGGGCTCCGTGCCGTTCGGATGGGGCTTGCCGCGGAGCAGTCAGCACGTGAAGGCAAAGCAGTGGAGCTCAATTTTTCGCGCTAGAACACCCTTGCGACGTAACGGCCGATCAACAGGGAATGTTGCATACCGAACATTTCCTGTTGATCCGGCTATCCTAAAACTAATACCCACACGAGACGGAGCGTCAGTATGAGCAACACGGTTGGACTAAGCTCCCGGCAGACCGAGATCATCAACCGCCTCGGCAGAAACGGTTTCGTCTCAACCGCCGAGCTGGCGACTTCACTCGCCGTTTCTGACATGACCATCCGGCGTGACACGCGTGACTTGGCGGCACGCGGTATCGTCCGGGTCGTGCATGGGGGCGTCAGTCTGCTCCATGGGGCGCTGCACACCACCGATTTCGCGGAACGCGCCGACCACGAATCATTGGCCAAGGAGGTTATAGCAACGGCCTGCCAGGCCCTCATTTCCCCTCGTGAGACGATCATCATCGACGCGGGGACGACCGCATTCGAGGTTGCGCGCTGCCTGCCTAACGACTTTCGCGGCACGATCATCACCAACTCCGCACCGGTGATCCAACAGGGGCTACGCCTAAGATCAGCGCGGACCATCTGCCTCGGCGGTGAACTGTTGCAGGACAGCCATGCCTTCGCGGGCGAAATGACACTCGCCGCCGTGAATCACCTTCGCGCCCAGAAAGCCTTCATGGGGGTCGCCGCCCTGCATGCAGACGGACTGTACGTGGACAGGGATCTGGAACTACCGGTCAAGAGAGCATTGATTCAGGCGGCAGACGAGGTCATCGTCGTTGCAACAAGTGGCAAGATGAACCACTCTGCAATCGTTCACCTCATGGACTTCAACGCAGTCGACGTCCTCGTCACAGACGCCCCGGTCCCCGCCGCGATCGCGAAGGCACTCGAACGGGCCTCCGTCCGGGTAATTGTCGCCGGGCCTGCCGCCTGAGCTGGCAACGTCAAGCCGGCCCGCCTCAGCCCCGGGAACCGCATGGACGGACGGGCCCCGACCCCTGCGGCAATCTATGCCCGCAACAGCGATCGATCCCGACAATGGAGGACTCTTTGGACGACTACCCTGATTACGTATCCGAGCGGATCCTGGTCAGCCCGCAAAAAATCCGCATCCTTCAATTGCTGGCGGAAAACCCGGCCACACCGTGCTCACTCGCCGTGGCCCTCCGAGTTGCACCGGCAACGGCGTCAAATCATCTGGCCGCCCTTCACGGACTCGGCACCGTCACCTCAATAGCCAGGGGCAGACACCGGATCTATTCCATTTCTTCCACCGAATTCGTGGCTAACCTGCAGCAGAAACTGGACAAAAACAAACGATGACCCTGGTACGCGCAGCACCCACGGCATCCCAATGCGGTTGCTGTGCGCATCTAGAGCTGCTCGGCAAATCGGCCGGGCAAATCCTTGATACATGCCCATGGCATCCAGCGACGAGCCTTCATCCGCGAAGCAGATTTTCCAGTGCCGCCTGTCACGAGCGGGTGTCGAGGTAGTGCCGAATCGCCCGGGCCGTTTCCTCCGGAGCGCTGACGTGGGGGCAGTGCCCGGTGGCGTGGAGCTGCACCAGGGTGCTGTGATCCAGATTCGTGTGCAGGTAGGCGCCCACTTCCGGCGGGGCAAGGCGATCGTCGGAGCACTGCAGAATCAGGCAGTTGGTGTGCAACTTTTTCAGTGCAGGGCGGGTATCGGAGAAAAAGGTTACCCCGGCGAAGTGCCGTGCGATGGTCGGATCTGTCCGGCAGAAGCTGGCACGCAGGTCCTCCGCTAATTCCGGCTCCTGCGGGTTGCCCATGACCACGGGCGCCAAGGCCGCGGCCCAGGCGAAATAGTTGCTGTCCAGAGATGCCAGCATGCCCTCGATGTCTTCCCGCGAAAACCCGCCCACGTAGCCGTCGTACGGGTCATCCGTATGACGGGGCGAAGGAGCAAGCAGGACCAGATGGGAGAAACGGTTGGGCTCCTGCACGGCGGCGATCACCCCGATCATCGTGCTGACACTGTGGCCCACCAGGATGACGTCCTCCAGTTCAAGGGCGGCGCAAATCTCCAGCAGGTCCGACGCGTACCCATTCAGGGACCCGTACTTCTCCCAGTCATAGGCGCTGATATCGGAGTGCCCTGCACCAACATGATCAAAAAGCACCAGCCGGTAATCATCAGCGAAATAGGGCAGCAGCTTCCGCCACATAGCCTGATCGCAGCCAAAACCGTGGGCAAACATCATCACAGGCCCATCATCCCGGCCGGATATGGTGACGTTGTTCCGGCCGATTACCGCAGCAACTGCTTCGATCACGTTCTCACTGACCCTCCATTGGGTGGCGTCCTGTCCCAGACTATCCACGGGAAACAGCGAATCCTAGGGATCCTCCCACTGTGACCGTCAAGGTATTCACGGAAGGTGTCCTCAGACTCCGAGATGTAGCCGGTCCCGGGCCTGATCGGAGTGATCCTGCGCGGCCTGCCCGCCCGTGCTGGATACCGGCTTCACCCGCCGGAGGGCGGCGAGAATGGCCCGGCCAACCACGGCGATTCCGATGATGGTGGTGATAGCACGCAGGGTGTCCCAGCCCGCCGTCGACGTCACCAGCGAGTAGAGCAGGAAGCTGCTGAGGTTGGTGCCCAGCGGCGCGCCGGGCATGTAGGAGATGCCGGTGCCGGCGCCCACCGCGAAGGGCCAGAACCACAGGTTGGTCAGCAGGCCGAACAGGTAGGACGCCACGATCCCGTAGCCGGCCAGCATCCACAGTTCGGCTTTGCCCCGCACGCTGCGGGGGAGCAGGCCGGCCCCCGCGCCCACCCACGCGCAGGCGAAGATCTGGAACGGTGTCCACGGCCCGATGCCGCCCCACAGGGCGCTGGAGAGGGCGATCGTGGCGGCGCCAAGGAGCATGCCGAAGCGCGGACCGAAGGCCCTGCCGGCCAGGATCAGCAGGATAAACACTGCTTCAACGCCCCCGACGCCGGTACTCGCCACCCGCACCGCGGAACCTACTGCGGCCAGGACACCTAGCAGCGCCACCGTGTGCGCGGAGCGCACGGAACCGTCGAGGGACACGACGACGGCGACGGCGGCGAGCGGCGCGATGGCCAGCGCCGCGTAGGGGAGCGCCGCGGCGGCATCCTGTGGAAGGGCGGCGGCGAGCAGCGGCCAGCAGAACGCCGCGAGGGCCACAAGGTTTGCGGCAGCGAGGACTGCAAGCTCGACGCCCCGCGGCATCCGGAGGCGGTGCTGCCTTGCCGGGTTCTGGATGTCTGTTGGTTCGCTGGCCCTCGGTGTTGGTCCGGCATGTGCCTGCCGGGTGAGTAGGAGGTCTGGCTCCGGTGTATGGGCCGGGACGGAGGAAGGCGCGACGCCGTCCCGCATCGGGAGGATCCGGGCGCCGAGGCCGTGGGCAAAGTCGAGGTCGTGCGTGGCGATCAGGACCGCCGCGCCGGAGTCCGCTGCCGCCCGCAGCGCCGCCGAGACTGCTGTGCGTGCCGCGGGATCCAGGCCGCGGGTGGGCTCATCGATCAGGAGTACCTCGGGGTGGTCCATGGTCTGCAGCGCAATGGCAAGGATCCTGCGCTCGCCGGCCGACAGGTCCCGGGGATGTTCGTGCCCGGTCGGGATCCGAACGTCACCGCGCAGACGGGCCAGGTGTGAGGCTGCAGGCGTTGGGGGAAATTGGTGAGTGCCACGGTCGGTGGACCGGTCTGCGTTGCGCTGGGCGCGTGCCTGGCGCCGTTCTGCCGCGCGGAGCTCTCCCGCCACGGTGTCCCTGGTGAAGAGGTCGTCCGAGGCGTCCGGCACGAGGGCGACCCGGCCGCCGTCGAGCGTACCGCCGTCGGCCGTCCCCTCAGCTGCCGTTCCTCCACCGAGCGCGAGAGCCACCAGGAGGGACGACTTCCCGGCCCCGTTCGGCCCCACCAGGGCCACCACTTCGCCGCGGTGCAGGGTCAGGGACGCCTCGCGCACCAGCGGCTTGCCCTTGCGGAACACCGCGAGGTTTGTAGCAGTCAGTACGGGCGCGTGCTCAGCTGGCCGGGCCGGCGTTGGGCGGACCTCAAGAGGCACAGAAGGGGAGGGGGTGGCACCCGGTACCAGGGCGCCGTCGTCGATGGTCCACCACGAATCGGCAACCGGGACGAACTGAGCCGCCCGGTGCTCCGCCACAATCACGCAGGCACCATCGTCGTGGGCGAGCTGGTTGAGCACGGAGATGACGTGCCCGCGGGCTGCGGGGTCGAGGTCGGCCAGGGGCTCATCCACCAGGAGCAGGGCCGGATGATCCACCACCGCGGCCGCGATGGCCACGAGCGTTGCCTCACCCGCCGAGAGGGTGCTGATATTCCGGTCCAGCAGTTCCGAGACCCCGATCCGCTCTGCAACCTCCAGCACCCGGGCCTTGGCCGTGCCGGATGCTATGCCGCGCAGCTCAAGGGCAAGGGAGATTTCGTCCCGGACCCGCGTGCTGGCGAATGCTGCGCGGGGATTCTGGAGGACGACGCCGATGAGGCGGGCGGTGTCGCGCGGCGGCGTGGTGGCGCGGTCTGTTCCGGCGACGCGTACGGTGCCGGAGATTCCGCCGCCGTCAACGTGGGAGAGGAGGCCGGCGATGCCCCGCAGGATGGTGGATTTGCCGTAGCCGGTTGGGCCGGTGATGACCGTGATGGAACCGCTCGACGGCGTGAAGCCGGCGACGCGGACCTGCGCGTCGCCGATGCGGAATTGGGCGTCCCGCACCAGGAGCGGGCCGCCGTCGTCGCGCACGGGGTGGTGTGCTGCCCGGCTCCCGAAGCCGCGCAGCTCCAGGGCCGCGGCGACCCGGCTCGCGTGCTCCAGGGTGCGCTCGAGAACGGGCACCAGGGCACGCGGTCCGAAACGTTCGCCCCGCAACCGGAAGGCCAGGCGGACGGAGGACACGGCGTCGGCGAGTGCCGGGAGGGCCGCCCACGCCACCACGAGTGTCCGGGCCAGGCCCTGCATGGGGCCGCGGCGGGCCAGGTGCACGAAGCCGCGGGCCACGTCCACAAACGAGTTGAGCAGGCCGAAAGCGACGAACATCCCGGCAATCGGCAGGGCAGACAGGACCGCCGCCCACAGGCCGGGCGCCGTGACCGGGCCGAGGAAGACCACGTGGGCATACGGTGCGGGTAGCCGGATCCCCGGCAGGTCGAGCAGAAGCGGTTCACCAATGCCCGCGCCGTTGAAGAGGACGCGGTAGATGACCCGCGCCGCGATGAACACGACGGCGAGGACTGCCGCCGCGCGTAACGGCGCGGGTCGGAAGGTCATGCCGCGGGGGCGGCCGGTTCGCCGTCGATCGTGAAGAGCAGTTCCAGGCTCTGGCCCGGGTTCACCTGAAGGGTGGCGAGGCCTTCCTGGGCGTATTCCCAGGCGCCGGCGGCGCTTGGCTTAACCCAGAGGGACCAGTAGGCAAAGGCGGCGGGCATGCCCTTGCACTCTTCCTTGTACGTTCCGGCCTTGTGGGTGATGTCGAAGTCTGCGGCGGGCACGCCGTTCACACGGCACACAAGTTCGGTGGGGTACTGGGTGGTGCCTTCGGTTTTGATCTTGGCCTCGTCGAGGACCTTGGAAGCTGCGGTGGGGGCGTTCACAGGCACGCACACGGACTGATCAGCTGCATCCTGCTTCAGGGAGCCCGAATCGACGACGACCTTCACGCCGGCGCACGGCCCGGAGTCACTGGAGGGGGCCGTTGCCGAGGAGGCCGGTGCGGAGATGGTGGGCTGGGAGGCGACCGGTGCGGAGCAGGCGGCGAGAGTAAACAGGAGACCGGCGGCGGCGAGGGAAGTCGCGGCGGCGGTGCGGATCGTAGTCAAAGTCACCTGTCAAGGGTAGGGCGTTGCCTGCCCTGAGCGGGATGCCGTCGCGTTGTGTGACGTAAAGTCTCCGGGCGGTGACGCACAGCGCCGCGGTGCCACCTGTGCTGGCTCTCCCAGCAGTAGCACAAACCGGAACTTCCCTTATTGTCGGACCCTCCTGCCATGCTTTGGTTATGGAAACCGATGTGGTTGTCGATGCGGGAGGCAGGGCCGCGGTTGCGGCTGCCATTGCGTCGGTGGCCGGGCTGGTTGATGAGCTTGCCGGTGTTTGTGCCTGGCCGCCGGCCTCCCCGGCTGGGCCTCTGCGTGTTCCCGATCTCGAAGCTGGTCCCAGTGCTGATCCCGATGCCGATACTGATCCGATGCTGGAGTTTTCCGAGGCGTGCCTGGACGGGTTAGGCGTGCTGGCCCGGGTCGAGGCCGCGACGGCGGCGGTAAAGATCCGGCTGGTGGCCGCCTACGCGGAGGCCGTGGCCGGGATGGAGGCCCCAATGGTCGGTGCGTATGAGGCGTCCGCGCGGGAGATGAGCCTGGTGGCAGAAGTCGCTTGCGTGCTCACCGTCGGTGAACGCGCCGCATCCGCCCTCCTTGGAGAAGCCCACGCGCTGACCACCTCGTTGCCGGCGGCACTCGATGCACTCCAAACTGGCACCATCGCCTGGCAGCATGCCCGCATCATGGTCGAGGAAACTGCCGGCCTCACCCCCGGAGCAGTCTCTGTCCTGGAGGCACACTTCTTCGGCCAGGACGCACCGGACCCGGACGAAACCAACCTAGTCCCCGCTGCCGGGCCCGGAAAGATGGTGCCCGCCCGGTTCCGCCGGAAGGTCCGGGCCTGGCGCGAACGCCACCACCCCGAGTCCCTTGAGGCGCGCCACGCGATGAGCATGGCGGACCGGCGGATGGAGTACAGCCCGGACCGGGATGGCATGGCCTGGATCTCGCTCTATCTTCCCGGGGTCACTGCCTGCGCCATCTGGAACAAAACGACCGCTCTCGCCCGCGGCCTCCAAGGCCCGCACGAACCACGCAACCTCACCCAGCTGCGCGCCGACACCGCAGCAGGGCTGCTGCTGGGCAGCGCGAACCGGGACGCCGGTGACATGCCCACGCCTAAGGCTGATGTGCTTGTCACCGTCCCGGTTTTCGCCCTCCTCGGCATCACAGACGAACCCGCCGAGGTCGACGGGCTGGGTCCGGTCCCGCCATCCGTGGCCCGCAGGCTGGTTGCTGACGGTGCCAGCTCGTTGTACCGCGTCCTGATAGACCCGAGGAATGGGGCACCGCTGGAAATCGGGCGCACCAGCTACCGGCTCCCGGAAGCATTGAAGCGCTGGCTCAAGATGCGGGACGGCACATGCACCTTCCCCGGCTGCAGCAACCAGTCCCTCGACAATGACGTGGATCATCTCACCGCCTGGCAGCACGGCGGGACCACCGGGATCAGCAACCTTGGGCAGGTATGCCCGAAGCACCACCGCCTCAAACACCGGCGGCCCTGGACACCCGCGGCGGCTACCAAAAATGAGCCACCCGGTTGGATTTCACCAACCGGCCGATACTATCCAGCCGAGCACCCGGACCGGGAGTCGCCACTCATGCCGCCAGGCTGCCAGCCCATGACCGTTAGCCTCCTGGAACAGGCAATCCTGACCAGCCTCGCTGCTTGACGCGCATGGGATCGGGCTGCTCGGATTCCTGATGCGCCGCTACAACATCCCGCACATCCGCCGTGCTCCCCACAGTGCGCCGCATTCTCAGGATGCCGCGCGGGTGTCGAACGCGGCGGCCGATTCCCGCAGCAGGCGTGCGACGGTGTCCACCGGGGTGCTGGTTGACCTTCGCCGGTCGAACCTTCGCAGCACGATCCGCCGCGTTCCGAGGCCGGGGACGTCCAGGACATCGACGCCGTCGTGGACGACGCCGCTCAGTGCCAAGGTAGGCAGGATCGCAATACCCTCTCCCGCGGCGACGAGGGCGAGGGCCGTGAGCGTCTCCTGGTACTGATGCACCGTTTCCATCTGGGTGCCAGTGGACTGGCGGAGGCGGCCGAGCACCGAGGCGTTCGCGGCTGTGGGCTCGACGCCGATCCACGGTAGCGGCAGCCGGGCAAGATCGATGTTGTCTGTGGTGAGCAGGGCCCCGGCGGGAACCACCAGTTTCCATGGCTCGTCCAGCAGGGGCTCCTCGGTCAGTCCGGCGGGAAGCGAACGCTGCCCGGCTGTCGTCGAATCGAGCTCCACCACCACGGCGTCGAGTTGGCGTTGGCGGAGAAGCCGCATCATGGCAGGCAGATCGTCCTCGACAATCCGGATCTGCAACTGCGGGTACAGGGCGCGCCATTCAGGCAGGCGGGGGATCACCACAGTCCGGATAAAGCTGGTGAATCCGCCCACGCGGACCACTCCGGCGATCCTGGCACCGCCTTCGATGCGGGCCCGGGCGACGTTGAGTGCGCGTTCAATCTCCTCGCCGGCCTCCGCCACGGCAAGGCCTGCCGGTGTCAGTACCGAGCCCTTGGGCGTGCGCACCACCAATGCGTGCCCCGTCTCATCCTCCAGTTTGGTGAGCTGCTGGGAGACGGCCGACGGGCTGATTCCCAGTTCGTCAGCCGCGGCGAGCACCCCGCCGGTGCGGGCAATCGCGAGGAGGACGCGGAGTCTGCGCGGATCGATATCCATGTTAAGCAGTTCTAAACCATATCTTCAGTGGAATGCAATTGCTCTAAAGGTGCGTCGTGCTCATAATTGCTGTTAAACCACATCACCTCTGAAAGGGACATCATGGAACTGCTGTGGGAAATTGCGGGCTGGTCAGGGGCGGTTCTGATCCTGTCGGCCTACCTGTCGGTCTCCATGGGCTGGTTGAAGGCCGGCAAACGCTTCCAGGTGGCCAACCTCATCGGTGCATGTGCGTTCATCATCAATGGTGCAGTCCACCAAGCGTGGCCCTCAGTGGTCACCAACATCGCCTGGTGCCTGATCTCGGCCATTGCGATCCTCCGCATGCGCACCACGAACGAGGCGCCCGCAGCTGCAGCCGAAGCTCCGCAGGTACAGTTTCCCGGCGTTCCTGACACCACCGGCCAAATCGCTGTTGTCGAGGCCATAACGTCCGCCGTCCACGGCGATGTCGCCGGGCGGGCGGCTGAGTGCCAGGCCAGCCTGCGTGAGGGGCGGGCTAGGGATTCGGCGATCCTCAGTGCCCACCACTAGGTGAGCGAACGACGGCGGGACGTCCCACCGTCGTACGTCCTGTCCGCCACGGCGAACAGTCCGCAACGGCGAACCAGGAAGGCGGACCCTATGGGTGTCATGCCACCAGCCACGGTGGAAGTGGATGACACGATCGTGCGGGGCCTCCTCCGGGACCAGCAGCCCGACCTCGGCGGGCTTCCTCTGGCCCGGGTTGCGAACGGCTGGGACAACGCGACCTTCCGGCTGGGCGACCATCTGGCCGTCCGGCTGTGCGGGCCCGCGGCTGGGCCCTCATCCTGTCCACGGCCCTGCTGAGCAACTCAGACGACAACCCGCGGATGTACGCCGTAGGCGAGTTCGGGATCGGGCAGGTCCTGGACTGGCTTGCCTAGAACCGGGTGGTACCCCGCAGTTTGCGGGGGCGCCCGTCCGGGTCCACCAGGAAGCGGTTCATAGGATCCGCCCAGAGCCGTTGGAGGCGTGTCACCGGTTCTGTGGTGTGGTGGCGGACTTGGCCCGCCGGGCGGGGCGGGCTGCTGCCGGTGGTGTGCCAATCGTCCAGAGCGTCGGCGGCGGCGTTCCACAGTTTCAGCGCGGCCCCCGGGGCGTGCAGCTGGGGGTCATCCTGGTCCAGGCCCAGGTGTTCGGCCCAGAGCTGTAGCCGGAGTTTGTGGGCCAACGGCCGGGCGGCTCCCGGATCGGCGTCTGCGCCGGTCGCTTCCCCCAGGCCGGCTGTAGTGTCGATGACCGCGCAGGTCAGCTCGCTGTCCGTGGTCCAGGACCGCCGGTTGAAGTTGTCCGAGCCGCACGTGAACCAGGTGTCGTCGATGATGCAGACCTTGGCATGGACATAGATCGGAGTCCCGGCCCTGTTCTCCAGATTGAAGACGCCGAATCTGTCCGGCGCAACGCGGCGTATCCTCTCGATGGCCCGCAGCTGCCCGAGCCGCTTGGGTGGGCCTCCGAACGCGCCGTCGGAGTCCGGGTACCGCGGCACCACGGCGATAACGTTCAGCCCGGGGTTCTGCTCGAGGGCAGCTGCGATTCCGTCTGCGACCTCTGCCGACCACAGGTACTGGTCCTCGATGTAAATCAGGGAGCGGGCCAGGGCGAAAGCCTTCGTGTAGGCCCGGGCAACGCTCCGCTCACCGCCGGGCGCGAACGGGAACGGCGGATGCTTCACACCGTAGGTGCGCAGCAGCTGCACGGCGTGCGGGCCGGCCGGTGGCGGCGGCGGCGCAGTCTCCGGCAGGGCCTCGGGGTGCCGGGGCATATCGGCCATGCGCTGCAGCAGCATCCGGTACGGCGTGCGCCGGTCCAGGGGATGGGGGTCGTTCCACCTTTCAGCAAACAATTCCAGCACGTCCGCCACCACCGGGCCGCGGAGTTCGAGCGCGGCATCGTGCCACGGCGGTTGTTTCCCGTACCGCGGATCCATGGCCACCGCCTGCGGGTCTCCCGCGTGGTCGGCGTCGTCCCGGCGGCTGTGCGAAAGGTCGATCCCGCCCACGAACGCGACGTCCCGCGAAGGGTCATCGCGACGGCGGATGACGAACAGTTTCTGGTGATGGCAGCCGAAAAGCCGCACCCGCTGGTCCAGCAGCACCTCGCCGCCGGCGTCGTTGATCTTGCGGCTGAGGAGCTCATTGGACCGCCAACTCATCGGGGCAGACACGCGCTCCCCGTGGGATCTCCAGATCAGGCCGCGAACTTCCACTCCCGCCCGGGCCAACCCCGCCAGCAGGTCACCGATCGCCGGTCCGTCCTCCGTAAGCCGCTCGTCCGCATCTCCGCGCCAGTCGGTGAACCACACCCGGTCTCCGGCCTGCAAGGCAGACAGCTCCTCATGCAGCCGGGCGAAGTACGTGGCGCCGTGAACGAGTGGCTTGACGAGGTTGCCCTCCGACCACGACGGCGATCCTGCACCTTCCGCGTGCACATGGGTGGCGGAGTTCCCCCGCTCGCTGCCGCTTAAGAACCAAGTACCTGGATTACTGTCCACTTGATGTTCCCTTCGGGAGGCGGGGCCGGTCATGAGGCGTCCGGCCTATTCAGTAGCCTACGTCCCCGGGGATTCCGAACGTCTGGACACAGGTGGCCGCCGGGCTTATCGTCCAGAGGTGGCGGCTGCCTGACTGGCAGGATGGCACGTGCTGCCGGTCCGTTGTTGCGGCCGTCCGTCATGACAGGAGGAAGCAGATGGAACACGTTGAAGAGACCGTTGAAGTCGCAGTTCCGGTGCGGGTCGCGTACAACCAGTGGACCCAGTTCGAATCCTTTCCGCAGTTCATGTCCGGGGTGGAATCCGTAACCCAGCTGACCGACACCACCAACCACTGGGTCACCAAGGTGGGCGGCGTCCAGCGTGAGTTCGATACGGAAATAGTCGACCAGGAGCCTGACGACCGGATCGCCTGGCGCAGCACCGACGGCAAGTCCCACGCCGGCATCATCAGGTTCACGCCATTGGATGCCAATCACACGAAGGTTAAAGTCCATTTCGAATGGGCGCCGGAAACCGTCACTGAAAAGGCAGGCGCCGCGCTGAAGATCGACGAGATGCAGGTCAAGGCCGACCTGCGGAAGTTCAAGGACTTCATTGAATCGCGCGGTACCGAAACCGGGGCCTGGCGTGGCGACGTCAAGGACAGCGGGCCCACCGGGCAGCTCTAGAAGAGGCATGGCCCTGTCCCAACAAACAGAAAGCGGACGACGGCGCGAATCCTCCCGCCGTCGTCCGCTTCCGCTTGTGGTCTCACTGGAGTAGCCTCGCCGCGTGGGCAGCCCGGAAAGGATGCATACATGACACCCGAGCAGAAGCTCGCCGCGGCCGGGTTGACCTTGCCGCCACCTCACCCGCTGGTGGGAACCTTTGCCCTCGTCGCACAGCACGGGGAAATCCTCCAGGTTTCCGGGCACGGGGCGTTCGCGGACGGAGCGCCGATCCATCGCGGCAAGCTGGGAGCGGACCTGACGACGGCGGAAGGAAAGGAAGCGGCGCAGGCCGTCATGCTTTCCCTGCTCAGCACTGTGCGCAACCACCTCGGCGGACTGGACCGGGTGGCCCGGGTCCTGAAGGCCCTCATCTTTGTGAACAGCACACCCGAGTTCACCGAGCACCATCTTGTTGCCAACGGTGCCACCGAAGTGCTGGCCATTGCGTTCGGCGCGGAGCAGCTGCCGGCCCGATCAGCTATCGGGGTCAGTTCCCTTCCGCTGGGCTTCGCGGTGGAAGTAGAGGCAATCGTCGAAATCGCCGCTGCCGCCGCCCGCCCAAACTGGAGGTAACATCGTCAGCAGGCCACCCGCGGCGGCAATCTGGCTGCCGGCCTGGCACGGAAAGTTTTGGAAGGGGAGCATTGCGCGCAACGGTCAAGGATGTCGCCCGCCGCGCCGGTGTTTCACCCAAGACTGTCTCGAACGTGATGAACGGGATCGTCCCGGTGAGCGGGGCCACCCGGTCCAAGGTGGAGCAGGCCATTCTCGAACTGGACTACGTGCCCAACCTTTCCGCCCGCGGGCTCCGGAACGGAAGGTCCGGGGTGATTGCGTTGGCCCTGCCTGACCTTGGCACGCCGTACTCGGCAGAAATTGCCCACCATGTTGTCGAAGTGGCACACGAGCAGGGCTGGATCGTCCAGCTCGAGGAAACCGGCTCGGATCCCCAGCGCGAGCACGAACTTATGGTGCGCGCCCGCTCCAACCTGATCGACGGGCTGATCCTGAACCCCGTGGTGCTGGACGAGAGCGCTGTCCAGGTGGGCGTTGCCCTGCCGCCCGTGGTCCTGCTCGGAGAGGTCAAGCAAAAGCTTGCCGACCGCGTGTCCGTGGACAGTGTCGGGGCCGCGCGGGACATGACCCTTGCCCTGGCCAAACCAGGGCGCCGCCGAATTGCCGTCCTGGGAACCACCCAGGGGCGGGGATCGGCCGCTGCGATCCAGAGAACGCAGGGCTATGAAGAGGCGCTGGCGATCCTCGGCATTGACCGGGACGACTCGCTGCTGATTCCCTGCGAAAAATGGACGCCGCAGACTGCTGCCGATGCACTGACCGACTACCTGGACTCACATCCGCTTCCGGAGGCATTGTTCTGCTTCACGGATTCCATGGCAATCGGCGCCCTGAGCGTGCTCTGGAAGCGGGGCCTGCGGATCCCGGACGACATTGCGGTGGCCGGCTTCGACGACATCGCCGACGGCCGCTATGCCCTGCCCTCGTTGACCACTGTCTCCTTTGACAAGCGCGCCATTGCCAGCGAAGCCCTGCGCCTCCTGACGGAGCGGATGGCGGACAGGGGGCACGAGCAGCGTGTGGTCTCCATTGACTACACGGTTGTGGAGCGCGACAGCAGCCGCGGCTGAAACGAGAGCAGGCCACCAAATTGTTTACGCTAACAATTTTTCCTTGCCGCCTGCTATTACATCGATGTAATGTGAGACCTGCGTCACCTCCTCTGAGGCACTGCCGGGAGCGAAGCGCGCCGGAACCGGAGTTTTGAAACAGCACGTAGCAACCTTTCAGCGGACCCATCCAAAGGAGTGATTGGTGAAGCAGTTTGAATTTTTGCCCGGGAAGCAGTTGTCCCGGCGGCAGTTATTGACGGGAACGGCAGCCCTTGGCAGCGTCCTGGCAGCGGGCGCACTGACTGGCTGCGGCGGAAATGCCCAGGCTGCCGGCGTGCGGGACATCGGGTTCTGGCATTTGCTCTCCGGTGGCGACGGCATCAAAATGCAGGCGATGATCAGCGCCGCCAACCAGGCCAATCCTGACTTCAAGGTGCATCCCACCGTGCTGGCCTGGGGGCCGCCGTACTACACCAAGCTGGCCATGGCCTCGGCAGGTGGGCGGCCGCCGGAACTGGCGATCATGCACGCCAGCCGGGTGCCGGGCTACGCCCCCGGCGGCCTGATCGACCCCTGGGACCTTTCGCTTCTGGCAGAGCACGGCGTGACGGACGCAAGCTTCGCACCGCGGATCTGGGAGAAGAGCCAGCAGAACGGCAAGGTGTTCTCCATCGCCCTGGACTCACACCCGTTCGTCATGTTCTACAACACGGACATTGCCCGCAAGGCCGGCGTCCTGGCCGGCAACGGGCAACTGCAGGAAGTGGCTTCCCCGCAGGAGTTCATGGCCCTGGCCAGGGAAATGCAGAAAGTCACCCAGGCCCATGGGTTGTCCTTTGGCTACCTTGGCAGTGGATCCCAGATGTGGCGGCTTTTCTACACACTCTACAAGCAGCACGGCGCGGACATTACCCTGACACCGGGCCAGCCCATGCAGGTTGACCGGGACGCAGCCATTGAGTCACTGGAATTCATGGCATCGCTTTTTGATGACACCATCGCGGCCAAGAGCGGCGACATCAGCACAGGCATCGCGGAATTCGCCCGCGGCGGCTCGGGAATGCTGTTCAGCGGTGTCTGGGAACTGCCCACGATGAAGAAGGCGGGCCTGCCGGTGGACGCCGCAACCATTCCCACGCTCTACGGCACCCCGGCCGCCTACGCAGACTCGCATTCCTTCGTCCTTCCACGGCAGCTGAACGTGGACGAAGCGAAGCGCCGCGACGTCTACAAGTTCGTCAGCGACGTCCTCAAGGGATCAATCTCCTGGGCGGAGGCGGGCCACATTCCCGCTTACCAGCCCGTGGTGAAGTCGCAGGCCTACAAGGACCTCATGCCGCAGGCGCACTACGCCAATGCAGCAGACGTCATTGCCTACGATCCCGAATCCTGGTTCAGCGGCTCGGGCTCCGACTGGCAGACCTTCTTCGCGGAGAACGTCCAGAACGTCCTCCTGGGACGCGACAAGGCGGCCGCAGGTTGGGACGCCTTCGAAGAGCGCACCAACCACCTTCTTTCCCGGCCCAACCCCGTCTAACCGCACCGAGCGACAAAGGAGTCCTTCATGAGTTCTTCACTAGCAGCCCGGCGGAGCCCCGGGAGCCTCACCAGGAGCAACCTCAGTGGTTGGGGGTTCGCCGCGCCCTTCCTGGTTTTCTTCCTCGTTTTCCTTGTCTGGCCCCTTCTTTACGGCGTCTACATGAGCCTCACCGGCAAGTCCCTCACGGGAGCCAACGACAGCCTGATCGGCTTCGCGAACTACGCCGAAGCCCTGGCCGACGCCGGCATGTGGCGCTCACTCGGCAACACCCTGTACTTCACGGTGATCAGCACGGTCCCGCTGGTACTGGTTGCCCTGGTGATGGCCGCACTGCTCAACGTCGGATTGCCCGCCCAATGGCTCTGGCGGCTCTCCTACTTTGCCCCGTACCTGCTCGCCTCCACCGTGGTCTCGCTGTTCTTCACGTGGATGTACAACCCGCAGCTTGGCCTCATCAACGATTCCCTGTCCAAGATCGGCATCCCCAAAGTCGCCTGGCTGAACGACCCCAACGTGGCCATGTGGGCCATCGTCATCGCCACGCTCTGGTGGACCGTGGGGTTCAACTTCCTGCTGTACCTGGCCGCGATGCAGAACATCCCGCAACAGCACTATGAGGCAGCATCCCTGGACGGCGCAGGCGCCTGGCGCCAGTTCTTCTCCATCACGCTGCCGCAACTGACACCCACCACCGTGATGATCGTGCTCCTCCAGATCCTGGCCTCGCTCAAGATTTTCGATCAGGTGTACCAGATGACCGCCGGCGGCCCCGCAGGATCAACCCGCCCCGTGGTGCAGTACATCTTTGAAACCGGGTTCACCGGCTACCGGCTGGGCTATTCCGCAGCCATCTCCTACATCTTCTTCGGACTGATTGTGCTCGTCTCGGTCATGCAGTTCGTCATCACCCGCCGCAGGAGTGCATAACCATGGCAATTCAGACCCTCGACCGCGCCGAGTCAAGCACAAGCACCAGCCAGGAACTACGCCAACCCCGCAAGAAGATGACGGCAGGCAAGATCGCCGCCGTCGTAGTCGCCGCGCTGATCGCAGTCCTCTGGCTGATCCCTTTCGCCTGGGCAACCGCCACGGCTTTCAAGACCGAAACGGATGCCGCAGCACCCAAGATCACCTGGGTGCCGCCGTCGGGCTTTACTGCCGAAGCGTTCGTGAAGGTTTTCCAGGACGGCAACATCCCTCTGTGGACGTGGAACTCGTTCTACACCTCGGCGGCCATCACGGCCATCACCCTGGTGATCTCGGCACTGGTGGCGTACGCCCTGTCCCGGATCGACTTCAGGGGCAAGAAGGTGCTGATGACGGTGATCATCGCCTCCATCATCATCCCTCCGCCGGTCCTGATCATCCCGCTCTTCTACCAGATGCTCGCCCTGCACATGATCGACACCTCGTGGGCCATCATCCTGCCGCAGGTCATCCACCCGGCCATGGTGTTCGTACTCAAGAAGTTTTTCGACCAGATTCCCCGCGAACTTGAAGAAGCCGCGGTGATGGACGGGGCCAGCCGCATGCGGATCTTCACCCAAATCATCCTGCCGCTGTCCCGGCCCATCCTCGCCGCCGTCGCCATCTTCGTGTTCATCGGCGCCTGGAACAACTTCCTGTGGCCCTTCATTGCCACCAACGACGGCGCGCTCCTGACCCTTCCGGTGGGCCTGCAGACCATCAAGAGCGCCTATGGCATCCAGTACGCACAGAACATGGCGTCCGCCCTGCTCGCGGCGCTGCCGCTCATCCTCGTCTTCCTCTTCTTCCAGCGCCAGATCATCAAGGGCGTCGCGACGACGGGCCTCGCCGGAACCTGAACCGGCACCTTCCGCCTGCCAACCAACGCCACGAACAGACCTGAAAAACAACCTAGGAGTGCTGAACATGTCCCGCGCACGGATCACCCTCGACCGCGACTTCACCATCGGCGAAGTACCCCGCCGCCTCTTTGGCTCCTTCGTGGAGCACATGGGCCGCTGCGTCTACACCGGCATCTACGAGCCGGGCCACCCTGAAGCGGACGACAACGGCTTCCGCCGTGACGTCCTCAAGCTCGTGAAGGAACTCGGCGCCACCGTCATCCGGTATCCCGGCGGCAACTTCGTCTCCGGGTACAACTGGGAGGACGGCATCGGCCCTCGGCAGGACCGTCCCCGCCGGCTGGACGGCGCCTGGCACACCGTGGAGTCCAACGCGTTCGGTCTGCACGAATTCGTTGACTGGTCCCGCCTGGCCGGCACGGAAATCATGGAAGCCATCAACCTGGGCACCAGGGGAGTGGACGCGGCCCGCGAGATCGTGGAATACGCCAACCACCCCGGCGGCAGCTACTGGTCCGATCTCCGCGCCAAGAACGGCCACAAGGATCCGTTCAACATCAAGCTCTGGTGTCTGGGCAACGAGATGGACGGGCCGTGGCAGATCGGCCACAAGACCGCCGAGGAATACGGCCGCCTGGCGCAGGAAGCCGCCAAGGCCATGCGCTTCGTGGACCCGGACATCGAGCTTGTGGCCTGCGGAAGCTCCAACTCGGGCATGCCCACCTTCGGCGCCTGGGAACAGACTGTCCTGACCCACACCTACGAGGAGGTGGACTACGTCTCCCTCCACGCCTACTACCAGGAACACGACGGCGACGTGGGCAGCTTCCTGGCCAGCGCCGTGGACACCGACTACTTCATCGAATCAGTCATCGCCACCGCCGACGCCGTCCGGGCGAAGGGAAAGCACAAGAAGCACATCAACCTTTCCTTCGACGAATGGAACGTCTGGTACCAGCGCGGCCTGGACACCGAGGACCAGCCGCACAACGTCGCCAAGGCCGGCTGGCGCGAGCATCCGCGCGTCATCGAGGACAAGTACAACGTGACGGACGCCGTGGTGGTGGGAACCCTGCTGAACTCGCTGCTCCGCCACGGCGACCGGGTCAAGATCGCCAACCAGGCGCAGCTGGTCAACGTCATCGCGCCGATCCTCAGCGAGGAAAACGGTCCCGCATGGCGGCAGACGATCTTCCACCCGTTCGCCCGCATGGCTGAGCTGGCCAAGGGCCAGATCCTGCGCCTGTCCGTCGACTCGGACAAGTATGAGAACGCCCGCTTCGGCGACACCGACCTCGTGGATGTCAGTGCCACATGGAACGAGGAGACGGGCCGCGTGGCGCTCTTCCTGGCAAACCGCGGCCTTGAGGAAGCGGCGGACATCGAAGTCTCATTGCGCGGGTTTGATGCCCGCCAGGTGCTCCGCGCGGAGGTCCTGGAAATTCCCGACGGCGGGGACCGTTTCACCGTCAACACCCAAAGCCGGCCGGACCAGGTGGGGCTTAAGCCCTTGGAAGGGGCGAAGGCGACAGGCTCGGAGCTCCGGGCAACGCTCCCGGCGCTGTCCTGGGCCGTGATTGAGTTGGACGTCGCAAAGAACTGACTCGAGCGGCTTCAACAGGGAGCGGACGACGGCGGGAACCCACCCGCCGTCGTCCGCTCCGGTCGTCGCGCCTCAGCCGCTACCGCTGGTGGCTGACCAGCTTCTGCTCCTGCCTGCCCAGCTTCTCGATGGAGATTTCCATCGTGTCCCCTTCGCGCAGGTAGGGGAACTTGCCGGACAGCGCCACACCCTGCGGGGTTCCGGTGTTGATGATGTCGCCCGGATCCAGGACCAGGTACTGGGAAAGATGCCAGACGATGTGCGCCACGGAGAAGATCATGTCTGCCGTCGTGGAATCCTGCCTGGTCTCGCCGTTGACGGCTGAGCGCAGGCGCAGCTGCTGCGGATCTCCCACTTCCTCGGCCGGGACCAGCGAGGGGCCCAAAGGGTTGAACGTGGCGCAGCATTTGCCCTTTGACCACTGGCCGCCCGAGTGCTCCACCTGGTAGGCGCGTTCGGAGACGTCATTGCTGACGGCATAGCCGGCAACATAGTCCAGCGCCTCTTCCGGTGAAGCGAGGTACGAGGCCCGTTTGCCGATGACGACGGCGAGCTCCACCTCCCAGTCCACCTTTTCTGCTCCCGGGGGGATGACCAGGTGGTCAAACGCGCCCACCAGGGTGTTGGGGTGCTTGAAGAACAGGATGGGGACCGACGGCGGCGCGTCGCCCGACTCCGCCGCATGCGCGGCGTAGTTCTGGCCGATGCACAGCACGGCACCGGGCTTGGCGACCGGCGCGCCGACGCGGAGCGACGCCGCGCCGACGAGTTCGGGGAGGCCGGATGCGATGGCGGCCCGGGCTTTGGCGATGCCTCCGCCGCCGAGGAATTCGCCGTCTATGTCCGCGGTGATGGAGCGCAGGTCGAAGTATTTTCCGTCCTGCGTGGCTACCGGGATTTCCTGGCCGGGTTCGCCGAGGCGCATGATTTCCATTGAGTGTGTTCCTGTTCGCAAAATTCTTGTAATGACTGTCGGGGTATGGCGGTTCAGTGCGTGTAGGGCCGAAGCTTCTCCAGCGCGGGATTCAGCTCGACGCCGAAGCCCGGCGTCTCCGGGACCTTCAGTTTGCCGTTCACCGGTACCGGCTCGCCGAGCAACATCGGCGAGAACATGGGCACCACTTCTTCAGCCGTTGGGTGCATCATGAGGAACTCGGCGAACGGGCTGTTGGTCCGGGTGACAACGAAATGGTACGAGTACACGGACGATCCGTGCGGGATCACCAGTGCCCCTGCTGCGTCGGCCATCGCTGAGATCTTGGTCAGCTCAGTGATGCCGCCGCACCAGCCGACGTCGGGCTGGAGGATATCCGCGCACTCCATGTCCAGCAGCAGCTTGAAGCCCCAGCGGGTCGCCTCATGCTCGCCGGTGGTCACCAGCATCTTCGGCGGGACCTGCTTCTTGAGCTTGGCGTAGCCCCAGTAGTCATCCGGAGGGAGTGCCTCTTCAATCCATTTGAGGTTGTACTCCGCCGCGCCGTGCGCCAGCCGGGTGGCGTATTCGAGGTCAAGCGACATCCAGCAATCGAGCATGAGCCAGAAATCGTCACCCACCTTCTCCCGCATGTCCCGGATCATCTCCAGGTTCTTGCGCAGCCCCTCCTCACCCTCGGCAGGCCCGTGGTGCAGCGGCATCTTTCCGCCGATGAAGCCGAGCTTCTTGGCGACGTCGGGCCGGGCGCCTGTTGCGTACATCGTCAGCTCATCCCTGACCGGGCCGCCAAGCAGGGCATAGACGGGCTCCTGACGGATCTTCCCGAGGAGGTCATAGAGCGCCAGGTCCACTGCGCTGATGGCGTTGAGCACCACGCCCTTGCGGCCGTAGAAGAGTGTGGACTTGTACATCTGGTCCCAGATTTTTTCGATGTCCGTGACGCGGGCGCCTTCGACAAACCGGGCGAGGTGCTTCTCCACGATGAAGGCGCCGAGTTCGCCTGCCGTGGTGACGGCGAAGCCTACGGTGCCGTCGTCGGCCTCGATCTCGACGACGAGCGTGCCCAGGACGTTCAGCCCGAAGCTCTGGCGGGACTGCCGGTACTCCGGATAGACGGACATGGGCGTGGCGATGTGGTCATCGATCCAGTGCCCGGCATCCTGGTCGTGGTAGTCGGCTCCGCCTCCGCGCAGCGTGTAGGCGCGGACGTGGCGGATGCGGTTTTCGATGCTCATTGGCTGTTCCTTGCTGAATCGAGGCGGATCAGTACTTTGCCGGCTGTGCCGTCGGCTGCCGCGAGCCCGGCGAACGCGGCGTCGGCGTCCTCCATTGAGACCTCACGGCTGATCAGTTCCGCCAGTACCGTGGAGCCCTGGTCCACCCAGGCGGCTGCATCGCGGAAGTCCTGGTTGTTGTAGCAGAAGCTGCCCACGATTTCCCGTTCCTCCGTTGACACACGGTAGGCACTGAAGGCCAGCTCGGGCGAGCCCATGCCGACCAGCGAGACGATGCCGCCGAACTTGGTGGCGTCGAGGGCACTGGCCATCGTGGGTTTGATGCCGACGGCATCCACTGTTGTATCGGCCAGCCGGCCAAAGTGTTTCCTGACCTGCTCATCCAGCTGGCCTGCGGCGGGGTCGAGGGCTGTGGCGCCCAGGCGCTCGCAGAGCGCCCGCCGGGCGGGGTCCATTTCGGATACGAGGACCTGCGCCGCGCCTTCCTGGAGTGCCGCGAGGATGACGGACTGGCCGATGGGGCCGCCGCCGATCACCAGGACTTTCTGGCCAGGCTGGACCCTGGCGCGGCGGACAGCGTGGAAGGCCACTGCCAGAGGCTCGATCAGGGCCCCGTAAACAATGGGCGTGCGGGGGGACAGCGCCACGACATTCTCCGCGGGAACCGCAACCTGTTCGGCAAAGGCGGACACGATCGCGGGGTTCACGCCGATGACGGTGCGCTCCGGGCAGTGCTGTTGCTGCCCGGCGTCGCATGCTTCGCAGGAGTTGCAGCTGATGAGCGGGTTAAAGGTCACCGGCTGCCCGACGGTGAAGCCGAAGCTGTCCGTCCCGGTTTCGAGGGAGGCAATGCGGCCCACTGTTTCGTGGCCCATAACCTGTCCCGGCACGCGGCGTCCGTTTTCCCCCGTGTATCCGTGGATGTCCGATCCGCAGATGCCGGTGGCGACGACGTCGATGAGCACCTCGCCCGGGCCGACGGCCGGTTCGTTGCGGTCCGCCAACACCAGCTGCCGGAAGTTTTTCAGTTCAAGTACTCGCATTAGTGCACCTTTTCGGCGATGGGCTGGGTCAGTGGATTGCTGTCGGCGATCTTGCTGATCCGGTGGCTGTTGAACAGCAGGACTGCTCCCAGGAGTGCCGTGAAGGCCAGGAGGAAAAGCCCCGCGTTGGGGCCGAAGGAGGCCTCCGCCCAGGTCTTGGCAATGGGTGCGACAAACCCGCCGAGGCTTCCGATGGAGTTGATGAGCGCGATTCCGCCCGCGGCGGCGGCGCCCACCAGCATGCCGGTGGGAAGCGTCCAGAACACAGGCTGCACGGAGATGAAGCCGGCCGCGCCGAGGGAGAGCGCCGCCAGTCCCATGACCGGGTTGTCCGTCAGTGCGGAGCCAAGAATGCCGAGTGCTGCCGCAGTCAGTGATGCTGTGGCCACCAGCCGGCGTTTGCCGGTCTTGTCTGCGAGCCGGCTCAGCAGGAACGTGGCAAGCATCGCGATTCCCCAGGGAACAGCCGTCATCAGCCCGACGCCGAGGCCCACCTTCGCGCCTACCAGTTTGGCGATCTGGGTGGGCAGGTAGAACGTGACGCCGTAGACGCTCATCTGGATGGTGAAGTAAATAACGCAGAAGTAGAGGACTTTCGGATTCGCCAAGGCGCGAAGGGCGCCCTTCGGGGAGTGGTCGGCCTTGACCTGGTCTTCCGCATCGAGTGCGGCGGTCAGGGTGGCGCGCTCGCTTTCGTTCAGCCACTTGGCGTCGGCGGGTCCGTTGTCGAGGTAGGAGAAGGCCCAGATTCCGACGGCCACGGTCAGTGCGCCGGTGACGATGAACATGAGTTGCCACCCCTGCAGCCCACCCAGGCCGTCAAGGTCGAGAAGCATGCCGGAGAGCGGACCGCCGAAGATGAACGCCAGGGGCGCGCCGAAGTAGAACAGACCGTTGACGCGGCCCCTGAACTGGGTGGGGATCCAGTAGGTCAGGTAGAGGATGACGCCGGGGAAGAATCCGGCTTCGGTGATTCCGAGGAGCACGCGGAGAACGTAGAACGCCCACTCGGTCTGGGCAAACATCATCAGTGCCGAGACGATGCCCCAGCTGATCATGATCCGGGCCAGCCAGATTTTGGCGCCGAGTTTGCGCATGAGGATGTTGCTGGGAACTTCCAAGGCCGCGTAGCCAAGGAAGAAGATGCCCGCCCCGAGTGCATAGGCTGCATCGGAGAGGCCGGTATCCGCCTGGAAGGCGGCCTTGGCGAATCCCAGGTTGGCGCGGTCCAGGAAGGCCAGGATGTACATCAGCAGGAGTACGGGAATGAGCCTGCGGGTTACACGCCTGACGATCGGCGCCAGCGCTTCGCTGGTGGGAGCTGTCCTTGGAAGTGACACACTAACTCCTCATCGAGTTCATGATTATGAATTGCTGTTCACGGATGTGAACGAAATGAGTATGGCACAGCTCACAGGAGGGTGCAAGCAAGAATTTGAGTGCTACGCAGTGCGCTTCGAACTGTCCCGATCGGCGGCATAGGAACTGTCCGCGGGGATCATCACGTCCGGTTCCCTGACCCCCAGGAGGGCGCGGATTTCCTGGGAGGCGGCCACCAGCGGCCTCAGGATGCTGCCGGGCCACTCGGCGTCGGTCCTTGCAGTGGGCATCGTCACGGAGAGGGCGGCGTACATCCCCCCGCCGGACTTACTGGTCAGGGGAACTGCAACGCAGCGGCAGCCGTCAAGGTATTCCTCATCGTCGAGGGCAAATCCGTTCGTCTTCGCTGCGGCGACGAGCGCCGTGAGGTCCTCGACCTCAGTCACCGTCTTCTCGGTGAGCCTCGGAAGCGCCACTGATTCCAGGCGCCTGCGCGACTCGTCGGGCTCAAGCATGCTGAGCAGGGCTTTGCCGATGCCAGTGGCATGGGCAAGCAGCCGCATGCCCACGGAGGAGCCCAGGCGCATGCCTCCGGGTGCCTGGCTGATGGCGATGTAGACGTTTTCGACGCCGTCCAGGAGGGCAAGCTGAACGGTCTCGCCGAGAGAGGCGGAGAGGCGGTCCATGACGGGTTTGGCCACGTTGGCCAACGTCTGGTGCCCGGTGTAGAGCTGCCCTACCTGCCATGCCCGGAGCCCCAGTGAGTACTGCTTGTTCGCGCTGTTGTGGTCCAACCAGCCGGCAGCGCACAGCGTATTGAGCAGCCCGTGGGCGCTCGAACGCGGAAGGCCTAGCCCCTCAAGGATTTCGGTAAAGCTGGCGGAGCCCTTTCCCGCTACGAACTCCACCACAGTCAGCGCACGGTCCGCTGATTTGACAGTAGGGTTGCCGCGGTCGTCCGTCATGTTTGCTCTTCCGTAATGGTGGTCCGGAGTGTTACCTGCATGCGCCTCTTGTTCACATACTTGAATTATAGTCGGCCGTTCGGGGCAACGTAGTCCGCCGGACCAGCTCAACGTTATCCCTGACGGAACGCGGAGATTCCCGTGATGCGCTGGCCCAGGATGAGGGTATGGACCTCGTCCGTGCCCTCGTAGGTGCGCACGGATTCGAGGTTGTTGGCGTGGCGCATCGGCGAATAATCCAAAGTGATGCCGTTGCCGCCAAGAATGGTGCGGGCCTCGCGGCAGATGGCGATAGCCTCGCGGACGTTGTTGAGCTTCCCCACGGAGATCTGTGCCGGATCCAGCGTCCCCGCATCTTTCAGACGCCCGATGTGGAGCGCCAGGAGGGTGCCCTTCTGGATTTCCAGCAGCATGTTAACAAGTTTCTCCTGTGTCAGCTGGTAACCGGCGAGGGGTTTGCCGAACTGCTGCCGCTCGCCGGAATACGCGAGCGCGGCTTCGTAGGAGTCCCTGGCCGCGCCCATTGCGCCCCACACGATTCCATAGCGGGCTTCGTTGAGGCAGGCGAACGGTCCGCCGAGTCCGCGGGCGCCGGGGAGCAACGCCGTAGCCGGCAGCCGGACGTCGTCCAGGCTGACGTCGCACTGGATTGAGGCACGCATGGACAGCTTTGAGCCGATCGGTGTCGCGGTGAAACCGGGTGTGTCCGTGGGCACGATGAAGCCGCGGACGCCGTCGCGCGTGGCGGCCCAGATGACCGCGATCTGGGCCACGGAGGCAAGCCCGATCCAGCGTTTTGCGCCGTTGATGACCCATCCGCCATTACCGTCAGGCTCCGCGAAGGTGGCCATGCTGGACGGGTCTGAACCGGCGGTAGGCTCGGTCAGCCCGAAGCAGCCGATCATTTCTCCCCGTGCCATCGCCGGGAGGTGTTCTATTTTCTGTTCTTCGGACCCCCACTTGTGGATGGCGCTCATGGCCAGCGATCCTTGGACGCTGACGAAGGTCCGGAGCCCGGAATCCCCCGCTTCCAGTTCCATGGCTGCCAGACCGTATTCGACGGCGCTGCGGCCTGGACAGCCGTAGCCCTTCAGGTGCATCCCGAGGACTCCGAGCTTTCCGAGTTCCGCCACGAGTTCCAAGGGGAAGTGGGCGTCCTCGTACCAGCCTGCGATGTTGGGTCGGATACGTTCGTTCACAAACTCCCGGACAGTGTTTCGCAGCTGCAGCTCATCCGTGCTCAGCAGGCTGTCCAGGTTGAGCACGTCGTCAAGGACCAGGTCGGGTGTGGCTACTGTCACGGCTTGTTCTCCTGGGATGTCATGTGGCTGGATCGTCATGTTCCCGGCTTGAATGCCGGTGGTATCCGACCACTGTGCCAGCCGGATCGCGCCAGATCCAATACCAAGATCGACACCCTGCGATGTCACAGGCGTATCAGGGAACCGCCAAACCCGGGGACGGCAGTACGTCTTCCGAAATCCGCAGGACCTCCCGCAACGCCGGGCTGGCGTTGTCCTTCCGCCAGACCAGCCGCAACTCGATGACATCGACAGGGTCCGCCAGCGGCACGAAGGTGATACCGGGGTGGCTGAAGTTATCCGGGACGGAGGAGACCGTCAGGGCGACACCGATTTCGGCCGCCACGAGAGCCATGAGCGTCATGGAATCCGGGGCCACCTGGATGATCTCGGCCGCGAAGCCAGCCGCGCTGGAAAGTCGCCGGAGATGGTCGTGGAGGATCGCTCCCGGATGCTCCGGCAGGGTGACGAACGGCTGATCCGCAAGCTCGGACATCCACACGCTGCCCTGACCACTCAGGGGATGGCTCTCGTGAAGGGCAACCACCAGCCGTTCCATCGCCACAACCCGGGAGTCCAGGACCGCGGGGATGAAATTCCAGCGGCCCAGACCCACTTCCATGGCGCCGCTCAGGACCTTGTCCATGGCCGGCAGGGCAAAGTTGGAGCTGGACAGCTCGAAATCGATTCCGGGGTGGGTCTCCCGGACGCGCTTGGCGAGCCTGCCTATCATCACATGCGAGGACATGCCCGCGAAAGCAACCCGCACGCGCCCGGTTTCGCCGCGGCCCGCCGAGGCGACGGCGAGGCTCGAGCGGCGGCAGGCTTCCAGAATGTCCCGCGCCGGAGCAAGCAGCGCCTCCCCCTCAGCCGTCAGCTGCACGCTGCGTGTGCCTCGGATGAAGAGCTGTGCATGCAGTTCATGCTCCAGTCTCTGGATGGATCGGCTCAGGGGCGGTTGTGCCATGTGGAGCCGGAGTGCGGCCCTGCCGAAGTGCAGTTCCTCGGCCACGGCCAGGAAGGCCCGGATCTGTTGGATTTCCAAGCCCGTCAGCTCCCACTCGGGCTAGCGTCATTCTTCATAGGCCCAAGATACCCAACGCGGCGAAACCGGCCCGGGTATCAGTCCGGTACCGGATGAGTATTGGACGCGAAGCTGTCCCCTTGTGAGGGTTAGTGATGCAGACCACACATTGGAGGAGCAAAATGGCACAACGCAGTGAGCCGGCGGCTGACGGACAGAACCGCACCGCCGGATCCGGAGACCGGCGGGGTGCTGACGTCCTGGGCCGGGAAGGTACCGGTCCCCTCGCCGGCGTCGTCATAGCGGATTTCAGCCGCGTGCTTGCCGGCCCCTATGCCACGATGCTCTTGGCTGACATGGGCGCCACAGTAATCAAAGTAGAGGGCCCCGACGGCGACGACACCCGCACCTATATGCCCCCCGTGCGGGACGGTGAGGCCACGTTCTTCCTTGCAGTGAACCGCAACAAGCATTCCATCGCGTTGGATCTCAAAGACCCGCAGGACCTGGACGTGGCGCATTCGCTGATCCGTTCCGCGGACGTCCTGATCGAGAATTTCAAGCCCGGCAGCATGGCGCGGCTTGGCCTGGACTACGCTTCCGTTGCCGAGCTGAACCCGGACATCATCTACGCCTCCATCACAGGGTTCGGTACCGGTGGTGGTGCGCACATCCCAGGCTATGACCTGCTCGTGCAGGCCGCCTCGGGGATGATGAGCCTGACAGGGGACCAGGACACGCAGCCCTACCGGGCCGGCATAGCGCTCTTTGACGTCATTACGGGCCTGCACGCGGCCATCGGCGTCCTCGGGGCCCTCCACCATAAAAACCAGACCGGCGAAGGCCAGTTGGTTGAGTTGAACCTCCTGACCTCGGCGTTGTCCGGTATGGTGAACCAGTCCGCGGCGTACGTGACCGGCGGCGTGGTACCAACCCGGATGGGGAACGAGCATCCCAGCATGTACCCGTACGCGCCGATGCAGACGGGCGACGGCATGCTCATTGTCGCGACCGGCAATGATGCCCAGTTCGTCCGGCTGTGCGCGGCACTCGGAATCCCCGGGATCGCCCTGGACCCGAAGTTCGCCAAGACCAGGCAGCGCAACGCGAACCGGGACGAGTTGCGCGAGATCCTCCACACCCGCCTGGCCACTCAGTCCGCCGCCCAATGGTTCAGTGAGCTGACTGCGGCGGGGCTGCCGTGTGCCCCCATCCAGGATGTGCGGGGCGGGGTTGATTTCGCCGAACAGTTGGGGCTGCAGCCCGTGGTGCTGGCAGGCAGCGGGACGCGGAAGATTCCAACGGTCCGGCATCCCGTTGAGTACTCCCGGACCCCCGTGGACTACTCGCTCGCGCCGCCGGAGCTCAATGAAAGCTCCGAACTGGTCCGCCGCTGGCTGTCGCACCAGAAAGCGCTGACCCATGCCTGAACCGTACCGGACCCGCATCTCTCCGCGGTGGTCTGACCAGGACCTCAACGGACACGTCAATCACGCCGCCGTCGTCACGCTGCTGGAGGAATCGAGGATCAAGTGGCGGGCCGAGATGCCCGAAAACCACCAGGCCGGGGCCACCCCCACCGTCGTGGCCGCCCTCGAGCTGAATTACCGGCGTCCGGTACACCACGGGGACGACCTCGACATTGAACTTGCGGTCAGCAGGATCGGCACAAGTTCCTTCACCCTCGAATTCAGCGGCGCCCAGAACGGAGCACTGGCCGTCGAAGGCCGGACAGTGCTCGTCTCGACCTGGCCCGAAACCGGCAAGGCCCGCTCCCTGGCAGAGCACGAGCGGCACTGGCTCGCCCGGTTCCAGCACCCGCCGGCACGCACGGAAGCCCGTGAACCACAGATTCCCCACCGCATACCCCTGGAGCTAGCCCAATGACACCTGAAACGGCCGAACACGGCACCGACTTTTACCTGTTGGACGACCTCCTCACCGCAGAGGACCGGGCGCTGCGGCTGAGGGTCCGGAACTTCGTGGACAAGGATCTGCTGCCCGTTATCAACAACTACTGGGAACGCGCCGAGTTTCCCTTTGAACTGATCCCGAAACTCGCGGCCCTCGGCATCGTGGGAACCACCATCAGCGGATACGGCTGCCCCGGGCTGAGCCGCCGCGCTGCCGGGATTGTCGCGGCGGAAATCTCCCGTGGCGACGGTTCGGTCAACACGTTCCTCGGCGTCCAGTCGGGCCTGGCGATGGGAACCATCAACATGCTTGGCAGCGATGAGCAAAAGGAACGCTGGCTTCCATCGATGGCCACCCTGGACAAAATCGGCGCCTTCGCCCTGACCGAGCCGGATCACGGCTCGGACTCGGTGGCCCTGGAGACCAGCGCCCGGCGGGAAGGCGACAGCTACATCCTCAATGGCCGGAAGCGGTGGATCGGCAACGCCAGCATGGCCGACGTCGTCATCATTTTCGCCCGCGACGAAGAGGACGCCAAGGTCAAAGCCTTTGTGATGGAGCGCAACGACGACGGCAGCTACCCCGACGGGTACACCACCGACGTCATCACCGGCAAGATCGGCAAACGGGCGATCCTCCAGCCGGACATCACCCTGGACAACCTCAGGGTTCCGGCAGGCAACCGCCTCACCGGCTGCCACTCGTTCAAGGACGTCACCCGCGTCCTCACCTCCACCCGCAGCGGAGCCTCCTGGGAATCGCTCGGCCACGCCACGGCGGCGTATGAGATCGCGGTCGACTACGCCAAGACTCGGCAGCAGTTCGGCAAACCGATCGGCAGCTTCCAGCTCGTGCAGAACAAGCTGGCCAACATGCTCGCCGAGCTGACGGCCATGCAACTGGTCTGCTTCCGGCTTGCCGTGCTGGCCGAGGACGGCCGGATGACCGGCCCCATGGCATCGCTGGCAAAAATGCACACAGCCCGGAAGGCCCGATGGATTTGTTCCGAGGCACGGGACATGCTCGGCGGCAACGGCGTGCTCTTGGAAAACCACGTCGCCCGGCACATGACCGATATGGAAGTCGTCTCCACCTACGAGGGCACCGACTCCATCCAGTCCCTGTTGGTCGGCCGCGAGATCACCGGCATCTCCGCCTTCAGCTAGATCCGGCGCCGCCGGCGCCGCACACGAACCAATGAGCTCCACGCAAACAAAGGGAAAACCATGAGCAATTTCACCAACCGGGTGGCTGCAGTCACCGGCGGCGCGCAGGGGATAGGCGCCGCCACTGCGCTGAAGCTGGCCGCCGGAGGTGCCACCGTCGTCGTCCTGGACCTCAACGAAGACGCCGCCAAGGACAGCGCCCAGCGGATCTCGGACCACCCGCAGGTGCTCGCGGCCGGCGGCCGGGCCGTTGCAGCAACCTGCGACGTCACGGATGAGGCAGCCGTGGACAGGGTCTTCGACGACATCCACCGGGAATTCGGCCAGCTGGACATCCTGGTCAACAATGCGGGCATCACCCGCGACAACATGTTTTTCAAAATGGGACGGCCGGACTGGGACGCGGTCCTGACCACCAACCTCACAAGCGCCTATCTTTGCTCCCGCGCCGCCCAGCGGTACATGGTTCCGGCGAAATACGGGAAGATTGTCTCGCTGAGCAGCCGCAGCGCGCTGGGAAACCGCGGCCAGGCAAACTATGCCGCCGCGAAGGCTGGAATCCAAGGGCTGACGGCGACCCTCGCCATCGAACTGGGCCCGTTCAACATCACGGTCAACGCTGTGGCCCCGGGCTATATTGCCACTTCGATGACGGCAGCGACGGCCGAGCGCGTGGGCAGCAGCCCGGCCGAACACCAGGAGGCAGCGGCCGCCCGCACTCCGCTGGGCCGGGTGGGGCAACCCGAGGAAGTGGCCGCCGCGGTGGCCTTCTTCGCCAGCGATGACTCCTCCTACATCTCCGGCCAGACGCTCTACATCAACGGCGGGGCGCGCTGATGCCCGAGGCTTTCCTGGTGGGCGGGGTGCGCACCCCGGTGGGCCGCTACGGAGGTGCGCTCGCCACGGTCCGCCCCGACGACCTCGCCGCCCTTGTGCTAAAGGCCGCGGTGGCCCGGGCCGGAGTCGATCCCGCCGCCCTAGACGAGGTGATCCTGGGCTGCGTGAACCAGGCAGGGGAGGACAACCGGAACGTGGCCCGGATGGCGATGCTGCTTGCCGAGGTGCCCGACGCCGTCCCCGCAGTCACGGTCAACCGTCTCTGCGCCTCCGGCCTGACCGCCATCAGTATGGCCGCGCAGTCCGTGCGGAACGGCGACGCCCACCTTGTGGTGGCCGGCGGCGTTGAGTCCATGACCCGCGCGCCGTGGGTGCTGGCCAAGCCGGAGAAGCCCTTCGCCAAGCCGGGGGAGCTGGCGGACACGTCGATCGGTGCCCGGTTCGTGAACCCTCGGATGAGAGCCGGCGCTGGGTTCTCGATGCCCGAAACCGCCGAAGAAGTGGCCGGGCGGGAGGGGATCTCCCGCGCTGATGCCGACAGTTTCGCGGTGCGCTCCCACGAACTGGCCTTGGCGGCGATCGATGCGGGCCGCTTCCGGGATGAAATCGTCCCGGTCCCGGTCGCCGGTCGCCGCGGTGAAAACACGCTCGTCGACACCGACGAAGGCCCGCGGCGCGGGTCAACCGCCGAGGCGCTGGCCGGTCTGCGGCCTATTGTGAAGCCAGGCGGGGTGGTCACTGCGGGCAACTCAAGTTCCCTCAACGACGGTGCCTCGGCGGTGGTGGTGGCCAGCGGAGAGGCCGTGGCGCGTTATGGCCTGAAGCCGCGGGCGCGCATTGTGGCCAGCCAGGCCGCCGGCGTCGCCCCGGAAGTAATGGGGATCGGCCCGGTCCCGGCAACGCGGAAGGCGCTGGCCAAGGCGAGCTGGAGCTTGGATGACGTGGGCGCCATCGAGCTCAACGAGGCCTTCGCGGCGCAGTCGCTGGCCTGCATGCGGCTGCTCGGCATGGACGCCGGCACAGTCAACAACGACGGCGGCGCGATTTCCCTCGGGCATCCGCTGGGCTCCTCGGGCTCCCGGATTGTCGTTACGCTGCTGGGCCGGATGGAACGGGAAAACGCGGCACGCGGCCTGGCCACAATGTGCGTGGGCCTGGGCCAGGGCGTTGCCATGCTGCTGGAAAGGGTTTAGATGAGACTGTTCGAGAACGTAACCGAGCTGGCAGGCATGACGGGACAGGAGATCGGGGTGAGCGGCTGGCACACCCTGGACCAAAGCCAGATCCAGGCCTTCGCGGATGCGACCCTTGACCAGCAATGGATCCACACCGATCCGGAGCGGGCCGCCGTCGGACCATTCGGCACCACGGTGGCCCACGGCTACCTCAGCCTGTCAATGCTGCCTTACCTGGCGGCCCAGATCTACCGGGTGCAGGGGGCGGTGATGACCATCAACTACGGTTTGAACAAGGTCAGGTTCCCGGCGCCGGCCAGGGTGGCCTCGCGAATCAGGGACCGGCTGACCCTGACCTCGGTAACCGACACGGCCAACGGAAAGCAGCTGCAGTTCCGGCACCTGATCGAGCTTGACGGCTCCGAAAAGCCGGCCTGCACCGCGGAGACCGTCTCCCTCCTTCGGAGCTGAACGGACTCCGCCACAACCTCGCACCACCATCCGAACGACGACGTTACGGCCGAGCCTGGCTGCAGGCTCTTTACAAGGGAGAAACTCCGTGGTCAATGAAAACCTCGACCTGAAATACGCCAGTGCGGCACCTCATGGCGCCGCGCCCCACCCGGTGGTATCGCCGGCCGAATTGCGCCGCACCTCCATCTCGTCCTGGCTGGGGTCTGCCCTGGAATACATGGACTTCACGCTTTACACACTGGCCGCCGCGCTGGTGTTCGGGCCGCTGTTCTTCCCCAACACGGACCCGGCAATGGCACTGCTGGCGAGCTTCGCGGCCTATGGTTCAGGGTTCCTCGTCCGGCCGCTGGGCGGGATCTACTTCGGCTATATCGGGGACAAATACGGCCGCAAGACGGTTCTGGTCGTCACCGTCGGCATGATGGGAATCGCCACGCTTGGGATGGGGCTCCTGCCCACATTCGCCCAAATCGGCGTCATCGCTCCGATCCTCTTGGTGCTCCTGCGGCTCATCCAGGGCTTCGGCGCGGGCGCCGAACTGTCCGGGGCCTCGCTGCTGCTGGTGGAATCCGCCCCGGTTGACCGGCGCGGGTTCTACGGCGCGGTGGTGGCATTGGGGACGGCGACCGGCGTGCTGCTCGCCAGCGGGCTGTGGCTGCTGCTCTCGCAGATGCCGAAAGAGGAGTTCCTTGCGTGGGGGTGGCGGATACCCTTCCTCCTGAGCGTGGTTACCACCCTGGTGGCGCTGTACCTGCGGCGCACGGTCAGCGAATCGCCGGTCTTCGAGACGATCAAAGCGCGGCGCGCGGCGGCGCGCGCCGAGGCGAGGCAGCAGAGCGTCTGGCGTGACGTGGCGGACGCCAGGAAGTCGTTTCTCGTCTCGCTGGGTATCAAGCTTGGCGAGAACGGCTCGGTTTACCTCGTCAAGGGTTTCCTTATTGGCTGGACCGTGTCTGTGGTGAAAATGGACGCAAACCTTGTCACGACCGGCGTGACACTGGGCTCGATCCTTGGCATCATCACAGTTCTGCTGACCGGCAAGCTCACCGACCGGTTCGGCCGGCGGCGGGTTTGGCTCTGGCTGTCCGGATTCCAGTTCGCCTTCACCATCCCCGCGATGCTGATGATTGAGACCAGGGACCCTGTGCTTGTGGCCCTCGTATTCGTTGTCTACGTCGGCGGTCCGCTCCCGAACATGTATGGCGTGGAATCCACCTGGTTGGTGGAGATGTTCGGGTCCAAACGCCGCTTCTCCTTTATGACCACGGTTAAGGAGGTCGGCGCCGTGCTTTCCGGCGGCCTCGGACCCATCCTGGCCGCCGCAGTCGTCGCGGCGACAGGTCCGGGCTGGGTCCCGGTCGCCGCCATCCTGATGAGCTACGCAGCGATTGGCTGGGCGGCGGGGTTCTTCGCCCCGGAGACGCTGGGCCGGGACCTCAACGCGGAGGCCGACGCCTTCTGAACCGTAGGCGGACGCTCAGCCGCCCTCCGGATGCGACAGGGAAGCGGACGACGGCGGGAGGTCCCGCCGTCGTCCGCTCTCCTGATGTCCCGCTAGAGAACCTTGCTGAGAAACGCCTGGGTTCTGGCGTTCCGCGGTGAGGAAAAGATGTCATCGGGCGAGCCTTCCTCGACGATCAGCCCCTGGTCCATGAAGAGCACCCTGTCGGCCACTTCCCGGGCGAAGCCCATTTCGTGGGTAACCACCACCATGGTCATGCCTTCGTTGGCGAGGTCCTTCATGACCGTCAGCACTTCACCCACGATTTCGGGATCCAGGGCGGAGGTGGGCTCGTCAAAGAGCATGATTTTCGGGCCCATGGCAAGCGCGCGCGCAATGGCGACGCGCTGCATCTGGCCGCCGGACAGGCTCCCGGGGAAGGCGTCCATCTTTTCCGCCAGGCCCACCTTTGCCAGCAGCATCTCGGCCTTGGCACGGGCTTCGTCCTTGTTGACCTTGGCCACCTTCAACGGGGCCAGCATGACGTTGTCGATGACCTTCAGGTGCGGAAACAGGTTGAAATGCTGGAAGACCATGCCCGCTTCCTGGCGGACCAGGTTGATGTTCGTTTTGGAATCATCCAACCTGTGCTTGTTGATCACGATGCTGCCGGACGTGATCGACTCCAGGCCGTTCATGCACCGCAGGAACGTGCTCTTGCCCGAACCCGACGGACCGATGACGCACACCACCTCGCGCTCACGGATATGGCAGTCAACGCCTCTGAGCACGTGGTTCGGCCCGAACTTCTTATTCAAATTCTCAACAAAAATCACAGTCATATTCCGATCTAAAGTGCCGCGGGCTCTGGAAGTTTGAGGGGGTCCACCTGGATGCCGGTCCGCTTCTCATACAGGCGTCCGAGCAGGGAGATGCTGTAGCAAATGACGAAGTACATGGCGGCGACCGTCAGGAACGTCAGGATGGGATCGCCGGTGAGGTTGGTGACGATGTTTCCCGCATGCGTCAGCTCAACCAGTCCGGTCACCGTGACCAGGGACGAGTCCTTGACCAGCCCGATCAGGAAGCCGATGCCAGGGGGAACCATGACCTTCCTGGCCTGCGGCATGACCACATACCTGAGTTTCTCCCAGTAGTTGAGGCCCAGGGCGGCTGCCGCTTCACTCTGCCCCCTGGGAACCGCCTCGATGCTGCCCCGGACGATCTCGGCCACATATGCGGCGGCGAAGCAGGTCAGAGCGACGACGGCCGAGGCGAACTTTTCGAGTTCCAGGCCGGAGAAGAGCAGCGGGATCCCGAAGAAAATGAAGAAGATGATGACCAGGATGGGTACCCCGCGTACGCAGCTGATGTAAATAGTGCTGATCCACCGGGCAATCCTGCTGGGGGAGGTTCGTGCAATGCCAAGGATCAGTCCGAAGATGATTCCGAGGATGCCGGACATGGCACAGAGCTGAATGGTCAGCCAGGCACCCTTCGCCAGCGGAAGGAGGTCCTGCCAGTCAAAGGCCCTAAACACGTGCACCCACCGCCCACCGGAACAGCGTTGTTTCGGCCCGCTTGGAGGCCAGGGACAGGAGGGCGGAGACGCCCAGGTAAAGCAGCCCGCCCACCGCGAGCACCTCGACGGTCCGGTACGTGGTGTTGCTGACGCTCATGATCGCGTTGGTCAGTTCAGGAAGCGAGATGATGGATCCAATCGACGAGGCCAGGAACAGCAGAATCAGCTGGTTGGTCAGTGCGGGGAAAACGTTGCGGGTGGCAGGCAGCAGGACGATGTAGCGCACAATCTGCGCAGGCTTCATGCCCAGCGCCTTGCCGGCCTCACGCAGCCCGTGCGGCACCGATTCAAACCCGGCCCGGTAGATTTCCGCCGTGTATGCAGCGTTGTTCAGGGTCAGGCCGATGACGGCCGCCCAGATGGGCTCGAGGTTGATGCCCAGCACGGGAAGGGCAAAGTAGATCAGGTACAGCTGCACCAGCAGGGGCGTGTTGCGGACGGCCTCGATATAGCAGGTGCAGAAGATGCTGAGAGGTTTTCCCGGCCCGGCCTTCCCCAGGTACAGGAAGACGCCGAGGGCGCTTCCCGCCACCATGGCCACGAGCGTGATGTACAGGGCCGTCCAGAGCCCCTCAAGCAATAGAGAGCTGTACGGGAGAAGGTCTCCGAAATATAAAGCCATGAGCAAGGGGTCCTATCGGTGAACGGCGGTGTGGGTGAATGACTGCGGCGCCTCCACCCACACCGGAGAGTGCGTCCGAATACTGTTAGTGGGCGAGGAAGGGGGGAAGCTTCAGCCCGAACCACTTCTGCAGGGAGGCCTCGTTCTGTCCGGAGATGTTGTAGTTCCGGATGAAGTTGTTGAGGTAGTTAAGCCACGTCTGGTCGCCTTGCTTGACGCCGATGGAGAACAGCGCCGGCTTGATCGGGTCGCCCTTGACCACCTGGTATGCGGACGGCTCATTTTTCACGAGCCCACCGACGATCGCGTTGTTCTCAATCAGCGCGTCCACCTTGCCGCTCTTGAGGGCCTGGATGGAGTCGGCCGTTGTATTGAATCCGGCTATCTTGGCATTCGGGAAGGTGGCCTTGAGGATCTGCTCGCCCACGCTGCCGCGGGAAGTAGCCACGGATTTCCCGTCCAGGTCCGCGTAGCTTGAGATCGCGCTTCCGGCAGGCACCATGAAGACCGTGGAGCTGGCGGCGTAGGGCTCGGACATGTCCACCACCTGGGCCCTGGCGTCGGATGCCGTGAACGTGGCAATGACTGCATCCGCCTTGTCGGTCTGCAGCAGCGGGATGCGGCTTTCGTTCGTGGCGGTGACGAACTCAATCTTTGCGCCCAGCGAGGCGCCGAGGGCGTTGGCGACGTCGATGTCGAAACCCTCATGCTCGCCCGATGAGGTCATGACGCCATATCCCGGCGAGTCGGCACTGACGGCGATCTTGATCGTCTTCGACTTGAGGATCTGTGCGAGGTGGCTGTCGGCCACGGCTCCGGTTGTACTGGTGCCGCCGGCGGAGGTGCCCCCTGAGGAGCAGCCTCCCACCGTAAGGGCCAACGCGATAGCCGGAATAAGAAGCAACTTCGGTGTTGCTCTGAACATGGGAGTCTCCTGGAAATTATGGTGCGGATCGGATACGGGAGGGGTGACGGAGTCCGGGGGCCGGTTGCTCGCCGTCGTGGATCATATAGGAATAGTAACTATCATATAGGGGATGTGATGCAGGTCAAGGCTTTTCTCGCCGCCTCACCTTCTAGGTCGCGGGGCGCAGCCTGACCGCCTGCATCCCGCCGTCGACCGCCAGTTCAGTGCCCGTGGTGGAGCCCGCCAGCGGACTGGCCAGGTAGGCAATCGCTGCTGCAACCTCGGCCGGGGTCACCAGCCGGCCATGCGGCTGACGCGCCTCCAGCGCCGCACGTTCCGCCACCGGGTCCTCCGCCTGGCTCAGGAGCCGGGTGATCCACGGAGTGTCCGCCGTGCCCGGATTGACGCAATTGACCCGGATGCCCTCCCGGACATGGTCCGCCGCCATGCTGAGCGTCAGCGACCGGATGGCACCCTTGGTTGCCGCGTAGAGTGCCCGTGCAGGCAGCCCGGCAGTGGCAGCGACGGAGGAAGTGTTGACGATTGCGGCGGCGCGGGACTCCCGGAGATAGGGCAGCGCCGCCCGGCTCACGCGCACAGCGCCAATCACATTGACGTCCAGGACCCGCTGCCACTCGGCGTCGTCATTGTCCGCGACAGTGCCCTGGGCACCTATCCCGGCGTTGTTCACCACCACGTCGATCCCCCCGAATTCCCGGGCGACCCGTTCGACGGCGGCGCGCACCGAGGCGTCATCGGCCACGTCGCATTGGAGTGACAGGGCCGCGTCACGAGCCGAATCCGGGTCCAGATCCAGCACGGCAACCCTCGCTCCGCGGCGGGTCAGGTGCGACGTGGTGGCGGCACCGATGCCGGAGGCGCCGCCGGTGACGATGACACGGATGCCGTCAAACTCCATCGCCGGGTCTGCGCTCATGCCGTGAACTCATGGCGCTGGCGGCCCAGACCGTCGATCTCAATTTCCACGACGTCCCCGGCCTGCAGGTACGGGAAGCGCCCGGACAGTGCGACACCTTCGGGGGTGCCGGTGCAGATGAGGTCACCGGGCTCGAGCGCCATGTACTGGCTCAGACTCCAGACGATGGTTTCCACGTCGAAGATCATGTCCGCCGTGGATGAATCCTGGCGGCCCTCTCCGTTGACCCAGCTGCGCAGCCGGAGATTGCCGGCGTCCACCTCGCCGGGAGTGACCAGGTACGGGCCCGTGGGGCAGAACCCCGGGGAGCTTTTGCCCTTGGACCACTGGCCGCCGGAAACGGTCAGCTGGAAGTCACGCTCGGAGAGATCATCCACCACCACGAAGCCGCCGATGTGTTCGCGGGCGGCTTCGGGGGAGTCCAGGTACGACGCCCGTTTCCCGATGACGATCCCGAGCTCCACTTCCCAGTCGGTCCTGGTGGATCCCCGCGGGATGCTTACGGCATCGTCCGGTCCGCCGACGGTGTTGGGCGTCTTGAGGAAGATCACCGGGTGCTCAGGCGGCCGGGCACCTGATTCCGCTGCGTGGGCGGCATAGTTCAGACCAACGCAGACGACGGCGGACGGGCGCGTCACGGGGGCGCCGTACCGTACGCCGTCGGACCTGACCTCCGGCAGCGTGCCTGCGGCCAGGGCGGCGGCGGCAGCGGCCGGGCCGCCGTTGGCGAGGAACTCACCGTTGATGGCCGGTGTGATGCTGCGCAGCGAGTAGTGCCTGTCCCCGTGGATCAGCACGGGCTGTTCGGCGCCCGGGGCGCCGGTCTGGGCGAATTTCATGAGGCATATTCCTTACTGATTGCTTCGGGACTTTTTGCTTCGGGGAACTGGCGCTGACCATGCAGATAGCCGAAGAGTTGCCGCAGGCCAAACGACCATTCCGGCAGCTCTTCGGCCGCCCCCACGACGTTGATGAGGGCACCGAGGTGGCGGCTGCGAATGGTCACGGTGTCGCCCGGGTGGTGGGTGAAGCCCTGGCCGGGCTGGTCGCGGTCCTGGGTCGGGGCGAACAGCGTGCCGGTGAACAGGGCAAACCCGTCCGGGTACTGGTGGTGCTTTCCACGCGTGGCCGCCACGAGTTCCTCGAACGGCCGGCTGATCCGGGCTACCGAATTGCTGCCTTCCAGTGAGTAGCCGTCCTGGCCTTCCACCCGCAGCAGGATCTCCTCCTGGCGCAGGGTCTCCAGCGTGAAGCCGTCATCGAACAAACGGATCAGCGGGCCCAGGGCACTGGACGCGTTGTTGTCCTTGGCCTTCCCGAGCAGCAGGGCGCTCCGGCCCTCCACATCGCGGAGGTTCACGTCATTGCCCAGCGTGGCGCCCACAACCGTGCCGTCCGAGGTGGCAATGAGCACCAGTTCCGGCTCCGGGTTGTTCCAGGAGGAAAACGCAGGAATCCCGACCCCCGCACCAAGCCCCACAGAGGAGAGCACCGGCGCCTTCGTGAAGACCTCAGGGTCCGGCCCGATCCCGACCTCCAGGTACTGTGACCAGAGCCCTTCGGCGATGAGCACTTTCTTGGCTTCGGCTGACTCGGGGGAGCCGGGCCGGATCGAGCCGAGGCTGCCGCCGAGGGCGCGGCCCACCAGCTCGCGCATCCCGGCCGCCCGGCCGGCGTCTCCGGCGCAGCGCTCCTCGATGACCCGTTCGATCATGCTGTCCACGAACGTCACGCCGCAGGCCTTGATGACCTGAAGGTCCACGGGAGCCAGGAAATGCGGGCGGGCGGAATCCTGCGTCATGGAGGCGTGAACGATTTCGCGGGTCTTCCAGCGGGGAACCGACATGGCGGCGCGGACGTCCGCCACGAGGTGGGGCCGCTCCAAAAGCTCGGAGACGGTGCCGGCCAGGTGCTGGAGGTCGAAGACGTCCTCCTCCTTGACGGCCACCACCCGTGGTCCGCCGGTTTCGACATCCCAGACGCGGCCGATCAGGAGGGCCTGTGCGGCGTCGTCGGGGAGCACCGATGCCCCGCTGATGTCCGGCGCCGCGCTCATGCCTGGTCCGCGCTTTCGGCGGATTGTCCCGGCCGGACAGGCCGTTGCCACACACCATCCACCCGCTGCGGAACGCTCCAGGGATTGGCATCCTGCAAGGGTTCGGGCAGCCGTCCTGCCGGGAACGACTGGTAGGCCACGGGCCGGAGGAAGCGGCGGATGGCAGCGGTTCCCACGGACGTTGTGGCCGAGGTCGTGGCGGGATACGGTCCGCCGTGGTGCTGGGCGTAGCTGACCGTGACTCCGGTGGGCCAGCCGTTCCAGAGAACCCGGCCGCTGATGTCCGCCAGCCGTGCGGCGAGGTCGGAGACGTCGTCGTCCTCTTCTGCTTGGACGGTGGTGGTGAGCTGGCCCTCCAGGAGTCCGGCAAGTTCCAGGAGTTCCGATTCGTCGCCGTACTCCACCACCAGGCTGGCGGGTCCGAACATTTCCTGCCGCAGAAGGGACGGATCATTGCGTACCTCGGCGGAGGTCGTGCGGAGCACTGTGGGCGCCGGGGCCTCGTCGAAGTCGCCTTCGACAAGAACGTCCACGCCCGTGTTGCCGCGCAGGTCCTGCACAGACTGCCGGTAGCCCTCATGCAGGCGGGGGCTCAGCAGCTTCGCCGCGGCAAAGTCGGCCAGCGCGCCGCTGAGAACCTGCCGGACGCCGTCGGTCTGTCCGGCGGGAACAAACAGGAGCCCGGGCTTGGTGCAGAACTGTCCCATCCCCAGGGTGAAGGAGCCGGCATATCCGCTGAGGATCTCGTCGCGCCGTGCCGTCCACGCACTTCCGGTGACGAACACCGCGTTGATGCCGCCCAGCTCGCCGAAGAACGGGATGGGCTCCGGCCGGGCGGCGGCGCGGTTGAACAGGGCGCGGCCGCCCGCCGTCGATCCGGTGAACCCAATGGCCTTGACCAGGGGGTGGTCAACCAGGGCCTCCGCGGCGGCCCGGCCGGTAACCAGCGAGAACAGCCCGGAAGGTGCTCCGGCAGCGTCCAGTGCGGCGATGACAGTCTCGGCGGTGCGGACGGCGAGGTTCCGGTGTCCGTCGTGTGCTTTGTGCACCACGGCGCAGCCGGCGGCCAGTGCCGAGGCGCTGTCGCCGCCCATCACGCTGAAGGCAAACGGGAAGTTGGAGGCGCCAAAGGCACCGACGACGCCGATGGGCACGTTGAGCCGGCGCAGGTCCGGCCGCGGTCCCATGCCCCAGTCCGCGTCCGCCCGGTCGATGGTGGCGTCCAGGTGCTCACCGCTCCCGATTTCGTCGGCGAGGAGCCGGAGCTGGAAGACCGTGCGCTTGAGTTCACCCCGGAGCCGTGGCTCTCCGAGGTGGGTTTCCTGAACGGCGGTTGCCACCAGTGCCTCGGCGTCGTTCTCCAGGCCCGCGGCCACGGCCTCCAGCCATGACGCACGGGTGCCTGGGTCCGCGGTGCGGCCCTTTTCGAACGCGGCGTGGGCGGCGTCCACACTCAGGTTGAGGTCATCAACAGTGGTGGTCATCGGAGTGCACCCGCTCCCGTCACGGATGCGCCCGTCACGGCTGCGCGGTTGCCCACCTCGAGCCATCCCGCTCCGGCGGGGAACTCCCAACGGGAGCGCGAGGCGCTGAGCATCTCGGCGCCGGTGCCCGGGAGTTCCGGGGCGGCGTAGCGGCCGTTGATGATGCGGACCGGCTCGGCGAAGTGCTCGTGCAGGTGGTCCACGTATTCGATCATCCGGCCGTCCTGGCTGCCGGTGATTGCCGCGTAGTCGAAGAAGGAGAAGTGCTGGACGAGTTCGCAGAGCCCCACCCCGCCGGCGTGCGGGCACACCGGAACACCGAACTTGGCAGCCAGCAGGAGGTTGGCGATGTTCTCGTTGACGCCGCCCACCCTGGTGGAGTCCAGCTGGAGGACGTCGATGGAGCCGGCCTGGAGCAGCTGCTTGAACACGATGCGGCTGGCCACGGCTTCGCCGGTGGCCACCCGGACAGGCGAAACGCCCTTGCGGATGTCCGCATGGCCCAGGATGTCGTCCGTGCTGGTGGGCTCCTCGATCCAGTAGGGGTTGAACTCGGCGAGCTGGTTGACCCATTCGATGGCTTCGGACACTTCCCAGCGCTGGTTGGCGTCGATGGCGATGGGAAGATCGCCCACAGCCTTCCGGGCCAGGGCCATGCGGCGGCGGTCGTCATTGATGTTCCCGCCCACCTTCAGCTTGATCATGGAGAAGCCGTCCGCGGCCGCCTCCTTGCTCAGCCGGACGAGCTTTTCGTCGCTGTAGCCCAACCAGCCTGGAGAGGTGGTGTAAGCCGGGTAGCCGTCCGCTTTCAGGGCGGCGATCCGGGCTGCCTTACCGTCTTCGCCGGCCCGGAGGATGTCCAGGGCCTGCTGCGGGTTCAGGGCGTCGCGGATGTGGGTGAAATCGACGACGTCGACGATCTCTTCGGCGGGCATCTCGCTGAGAAGGAGCCACAGCGGTTTGTTTTCCCGGCGGGCGCGGATGTCCCAGAGGGCGCTGACCAGGGCGCCGGCCGCCATCTGGGTGACGCCCTTTTCGGGACCGAGCCAGCGGAACTGGGAGTCGTGGATGAGCCTCTTGGAGGCGCCGCCCAGGTCGTAGATCAGTTCTTCGATGTCGCGGCCCAGGAGCAGGCGGGCGTAGGCATCAATGGCGTGGGTGATGATTTCGTTGCCGCGTCCGCACGTGAAGACGAACCCGTGGCCCTCGTCGCCTGCATCGGTGCGGATGACGACGTAGGCAGCAGAGTAATCCGGGTCGACGTTGACGGCGTCGGACCCGTCAAGCTCCAGGGAAGTCGGGAACCGTACGTCCTGGGTGTGGATGGAAATGATGGAACTCATGGTTTTCTTCTCTCGATCAATTCAAATGAGTGGACACGATTCCTATATGAAGTTCCACAATCATATAGGAAGAGTGACGCAGATCAAGTGTCGGAGAAAATAAAAGAAGCCCCGGCCAGTAGGCCGGAGCTCCAGTTTCAGTTGACGATATGCCTTCCCGGGGGCCCGCCGCTGTCCAGGGGCGGCAGGTCCGCCTTTCCTTCGAAGGCCTGGGCAAAACGCGAGTAGGAATTCCTGATGTGCTCCGCCATGGCTTCCTCGGCGCGGTCCGGCTGGCATGCTGCGATGGCGTCCCGAACCGTGGCGTGTTCAGCAATGGTGATGGCGCCGTCGATATCTGCCGGGTAGAGGCGGAACGTATGCAGGTGGCAGTGGGTCTGGGCGAAGGCGTGCTGCACCACCGGGTTTCCGGCGGCGAGCAGGATGGTGTCGTGGAAGCGGGTGTCATGCGCCACGAGGTCCTGCCGCAGGTCGCCCCCGCCGCTCATGACGCCCCTGAACGCGGCCAGTTCCTTTTCCAGCGCCCGGGCAGGGTTTGCGAGCCGATCCACGGCTGCCGCCCTGGCGGCCCACGGCTCAACCAGCAGCCGGAACTCGAACAGGGAGCGCAGCTCGTCCAAACCGAGCAGCGGCGTGGTGCTGTACCCCCGGCCGGGGCTGTAAACCACCAGGTTGTCACCCTCAAGCCGTTGAAGAACTTCCCGCACCGGCGTCTGCGAGACGCCCAGGCTTCGGGAAACCGCATCAATGTTGATCCGTGCGCCCGGTTCGATCTCGCCTTTGAGGATGGAGGCCCGCATGGAGGCGTAGACGTCGCTGACGGCCGCCTTGCCTTTTGATGCATCGGATGATTGACGTGGGGGCACGCGGCTACCTCTTTGTGCTGGTTGGACGGAGTCACTAGTGGGAATCATAAGCCACCGGCGGCTAAGGTCGGGTGGGGGCGTATCTCGTCCAGAACTTGCTCTGGATCACATCTACTATATGATCATTGCGATTCCTACATGATTTTGACGCCGGGATCCTCGGCGTTTTCCCCGCCCGTGTTTCACGGAAAAAGCAAACGTTTACGTCAAAGGAGACGCTATGACTGTCCTCGACAGCCGGCTCGCCCCCCAAACTTCCCCCAAGGCTCCCCGCACCATGACCCGCAAGCGTTGGATGATTATCTGGCTCGCCTTCATCGGATTGAGCATCAACTACCTGGACCGCTCCAGCCTCAGTGTGGCCCTGCCGTTCATGGGCAAGGACTTCGAGCTCTCGGCAACCCAGCAGGGCCTGATCTTCGCGGCGTTCTTCTGGGCCTACGACTTCTGCCAGCTGGCCGCCGGCTGGTATGTCGACAAGGTGGGTCCGCGGCGGTCGTTCTCGCTGGCGGCCCTCTGGTGGTCCGTCTTCACCATGGTCACCGCGGCGGCCACCAATTTCTGGTCCCTTTTTGCTGCCAGGTTCCTGCTCGGCGTCGGTGAAAGCCCCGCCCCGAGTACTGCGGCCAAAGTGGTTGCCACCTGGTTCCCCGTCCGCGAGCGCGCCTTTGCCACGAGCATCTGGGATTCAGGATCCCGCGTGGGTGCGGTCATCGCCCTGCCCATCGTGACCCTGATCGTTGCGTTCACCTCATGGCATGCCGTGTTTATCATCATCGGAATTGCCGGGCTCATCTGGGCTGCCGTCTGGTGGAAGGTCTACCGCAGCCCGGAAGAGCACCCCACCGCCGACGCCGCCGAGGTGGCTTACATCCAGGAAGGCGGCGCCCGGAGCGCGGCCAGTGATGACGCGGAAGCCGCGAAGCTTCCGTGGCGGTCGCTCTTCAAGTACCGGACTGTACTGAGCATGATGTTCGGCTTCTTCTGCCTGAACAGTGCCATCTACTTCTTCATCACGTTCTTCCCGAGCTACCTGGTGAAGGAGCGGGGCTTCGACCTGCTCAAGCTCGGGATGTTCGGTGCCATTCCCGGCATCTGCGCCGTGGCGTTCGGCTGGCTCGCCGGCTATGTTGCCGACCGTGCCGTGCAACGCGGCATCTCGGTGACCCGCGTCCGCAAGACCGCCATCGCCGGCGGCCTGACCGGCGGTTCGGTGATCATGTTCGCTGCTCTGGTGCCCGAGGCCTGGATGGCCCTGGCCCTCCTGTCCGTGGCGTACTCCAGCCTGACCGTCGCGGCGACCGGGATCTGGTCCCTGCCAGCGGACGTTGCCCCGAGTTCACGCCACGTGGGCTCCATTGGTGGGCTGCAGAACTTCGCGTCCAACCTGGCCGGCATCTTCACCCCCATCCTGATCGGCGTCCTGGTGGACCAGACCGGATCCTTTGTGGCACCCCTTGCCGTCATCGGAGCCGTCTCGCTCATCGGCGCGGCGAACTACCTGTTCGTCATGGGCAAGATCGAACCGCTTAAGGTGGCTGTCCCCGCCCGCGTGTGACCTCCCGCTGAACCCATCATCAAATCCGGGAGCCCCGGCCAGCTCAGCCGGCCGGGGCTCCCGGCCTGTCTTCCCGCACACCCCGTCATAACCGCGGGACGCACCTGCCCGTTCCCAGCAGGGCGAGACCGGCACGGTCGCCGTCCCCAAAGTCGACCTGCCCGCTGTTCTCCTCGTGCCGCCGATAACGCTGGCGCGGGCGGAGCCTCGACTGACCCCAGCTAAGCTTCCGTGAACTCTTTTCTCTCATGGGGGCAATACATCTTGTGACGACTGACAGCGAACTAATACGTAGATCCCGCGATGATCCTCAGGCCTTCGCCTTGCTTTACGACAAGTATTGCCGTTCGGTGCATCGGTATGCCGCTACCAGGGCGGGTGAATCCGTTGCTGATGACGTTATGGCGCAAACCTTCCTGGTGGCATTCGAAAGCCGGGAGTCCTTCGACCATCAGTGGGAAGATGCGAGGCCCTGGCTTTTCGGCATCGCCACAAATCTGCTTCGCCGTCACCATCGCACCGAAGCCAGAAGACTCAAAGCATTCGCTAGGGCCGCCGGCCGGGACAGCTACGGTGACGGAACCGATCGAGTAGCAGAACGTCTGGACGCCGCGGCCGGCACCGCCATGCTTGCCGCGGCCATTCGGAAGCTTTCGCCCGCCGACAGGGAATGTCTCTTGCTCTACGCGTGGGCAGACCTCACGTATGAGGGTATTGCTCTGGCTACCGGCGTGCCGGTGGGAACCGTCAGATCACGCCTCAACAGGGCCCGGCGCACTCTTCGCGATGCCGCCGCCTTTAACCAATTCGATGATAAGGAGATTGATGATGAACGAGTTAACGCTCCTACAAGCAATGCGTGACAAGACCCCTGTCGCCACTGACGCCGCAGTAGAAGATGGGCGTCGCAAACTCCTCCACCACATCGACCCATCCGTGCCAATCGCCCGGCCCGCACATCGTTCGCGGACCGCCAGGAGGGTCGGCATAATCTCCCTGGCCACGGCAGCCCTTGTGGCCACCCTCGTGGCCGGCGACGTGCTCGGCCCCACGGGCTGGCGCGGCGCTGCAACAGCCCAAGCCGCGCAAGTGCTCAATGAGGCCGCTCAAACGACCATCAAAACGGCCGACCCGGTAGTAAACCCAGGCCAATACCTGAAGATTCAAAGCAGCAACCTCTGGGGCACCTTTTCCACAGACGAAGACGGCAAGCAGTACCAGTGGCTCGATACCGAGAACATGACCATGTACATCCCCGCCAACCGAAGCGACGAGTGGGTTTGGGAACGATCGGGCCGAATCCCAACAGTCTTTTTTGATGAAGCATCGAGAGAACACGAGCAGACTCTCCAATACGACGGTCCGAAGGAACACGTGCTTCGAGGACCAAATGGAGCCTTCTATGGTTCGGCACCTGATCAGTCCGGATTTCCTTCGCCCGAATATCTGGCTTCGTTCCCCAGAGACCCGTACCTGCTCTTGAACAACATCTTCAAAAAGACCATAGGCCACGGTCAATCCATCGATGGTGAGGCATTGGTTTTCATTGCCGATTTGCTCCGTGCAGGCGTCGTTCCCGCGGACCTCCGAGCCGCCCTCTATAAGGCCGCAGCACTTATCCCAGGAGTTACAGTCACCGACGAACAAGCCACCCTAAATGGACGCAAAGGCATCGCAATCGGCCGCGTGGAAGAAGTCTCACACACGAGGCAGGACATCATCATCGACCCCCAAACTGGTCTGCTCATCGGAGAACGCCAGGTTCTCACACAGGCACAAGGGATCATGCCAGCCGGAACGGCCATCACGCTGACGACAATCGAAACCTCAGTATCCGACACAGCGCCTTAGAACCGGGACCGGCTAACGCTCAAGCAGCCCCGACAGGGTGTCCTAAACCGGACACGCCGTCGGGGAACCGCCTCGGATAGGACCCGTTCTGGTCCATCGGGAAAGGCCAGAGTTTCGGCCAGGGCCGGCCCGTCAAGCTGCACCTGGCCAGTGACGTAAACGTACGGTTCGCCCTGGATCTGGATGGATGCGCTGCCTCCGGTGCCCGCAACCCTTCCCGCCAGGCTGGGTGCTTCCTCGGGAGTGGACCACGCAATCAGGATCGGCGCCCATTTCTTGCCGTAGCGCTCAGGCTGGTACGCATCGCGGTCTACTGTTGGCGTTTCGGAGGTGGCGCCGGCGTACACGAACTGCAGCCCGGGCGCAGTGGAAACCGCGGCCACGGCCTCCCGGATGAGCTGATCTGAACGGGGCGGCGCGTGGTCCGGCCGGACCACGTAATGGACCGGACGGCACGGGTCGTAGGCAACGAACGGCTGGGCCGGGTCCGGCGACTCCTGCAGGACGTAGGCACCTGATCCGCTGACGGTGGGCGGGAGGCCGAGAGGCGACGACGCAGATTCGAAACCCCGGGGAAGGGACTTCGGGGCCGGGCGGGTGGGGCAGGGCAGCCGAGAACACGAAGCGGTTGAAGAGGGTCGGCGTGAAATGCAGGCCCACCAACAGGGCGAGGCCCAGCACAGTGGCCGACCGCCCCTTCCATGTGCGCGCCCGGGCAGGCAGGCCTGTCGGGTCCTTCCTTTCAAAACCCGATACCACCAATGCCCCCCGTGCTGCCCAGCCATCCCCCTGATGGTCCGCTCAGCATAGTGGGCATTTGCACGCGAACGCACGACGGCGGAACGTGCCGGCGTCGTTCGTGCACTCTCACGCCGATGGTCGATATGTCGGAAATTTCCGACGTATACTGATTTGGTGCTTCCTGATGTGTTCGGCGCTGTCGCAAACCCCGCCCGGCGGATCATTCTCGACGAGCTGTGCAATGGGCCCCGGACGGCAGGGGAACTTACGGGGCTGTTGGATCTCAGCCGTTCCGCGGCGTCCGAACACCTGGCTGTGCTACGCGAAGCCGGGCTTGTCCGGGAAGAGCGGCATGGCCGAAACCGGCTGTACCATCTCCAGCCTGCAGGCCTCGCCGAGGTCAGCGGCTGGGTGAAGCACATTGAGCATTACTGGAACCGGCGCCTCGACGCGCTGGCAGAACTTCTGGACGAGGAGAAACCGTCATGACCGAAAACGCGATCCGGCTCGAGCGCCGCTTCCCGCACCCGACGCCCGCTGTGTGGGCCGCCCTGACTACGCCCGAACTGCTGGCGCGCTGGTGGGCGCCTGGAGATATTGCGCCGGTGGTGGGCCACCGCTTCACCTTGGACATGGGCGCCTGGGGCCAGCAGCAGTGCGAAGTCCTGGCCGTGGAACCGGGCAGTTCAATCACCTTCCTGTTCTCCGAGGGCAACCTGGACACCACCATTACGTGGCGGCTCGAGTCCGTCGAAGACGGGACCGTCCTCCACTTCGAGCATGCCGGCTTCCGTCTGGACACGCCAATGGGGCGGCAGGCCCTTGAAGGCATGGGCAACGGTTGGCCGGGCCTGCTGAACCGGATCGACGGGCTACTCGCCGAGGTGTCCTGACCCTTCCGGGCTGCCGACGCAGAACGGGTTTCCATCGGACCGGAGGATTAATCCCCTGCGGGTAGGCCGCTCACGTCATTCCGGTCCGGGCCGCCGGCGAGCGGGACAGTGCGAGTGCCCATGCGCCGGCCATTCCAATGGCGAGCAGTACGGTGACGAAGCCGATCGCCTGTGCGCTTGGCCAATTCAGGGCGCTGCCATACCGCAGCAGGGCAAGCGCCTGCAGAATGACGAAGGCCACGGAGGTCAGGGCCACAGGGCGGACGGTGCGGAGGTCGCGGCTGAACTGGCCCTGGGCGGCCGACCACCCCAGACCGACCAGCCACGCTCCCACCGCCCTCGCCGTGAGCTCGGACAGCTGCCACGGCCACCACGTCGCGGCTGGAACGGGTACTGCCAGGAGCGCCACTCCGTATAACAGCAGTACTCCGGCGATTCCCACCATGAGCAGCCGGAGTGCAGGGGGCAGCACTGGCCGTCCCGCCGTTACAGACTGGGGGCCAGGACGCCGCGACCGGATCTGCATCCAGCCGATGACCAGCATCGCCACGGGCACGATGGCGTAGATTGCCAGCCACGCCCAGGTGGCTATCTGGGCAGTGGGGGCAGTGTTTGGCGACAGATGGAAGCGATCGAGATGAAGCAGGGTGACTCCGAGGGTCAACGTCGTGAAGATGAACACCGGCCAGACCGCCAGCCTCGCTGAACCCCAGCTCGATGACCGGGCCCCCGTCACCTCCAAACCGGCAGCCGACCAATATGCCGCCCCGAGGAAGACCGCCGTCATGGGCGGATTGACTGTCCACGCGAAGAATTCATCAGTCCGGAGCGGAAACACGAACAGCACCAGCCCGGCAAGAAACACGAGGAATGCAGCGACGTAGAGCAGCCACCGCATCGGCGGAATCAACGGTGTGACCTCAGCTAAAGGGGACATCACTGGGCGACTCTTCGGGTGCGGCTGCCTGACCAGGGGCAGGGGCAGGGGCAGCGGCAGGGGGCGAGGCAGGCAGGGGGTTCTCCGCCAGGTAGGTGTGCAGCATCGAGACCACGGTGGCGCCGTCCCCCACGGCGGTAGCCACCCGTTTGATCGAACCGGCCCGCACGTCGCCGATCGCGAAAACGCCGGGCACGCTGGTCTCCAGGGCCAATGGCGGCCTGTCCGGCCCAAAAGACCCGGCCTTCTGGACATCACGGCTGACGCCCGTGCGCAGGAAACCGGCTGGGTCACGCTCTACGGTGTCGGGCAGCCAGGAGGCCCGCGGCATCGAACCGATCAGCACGAACAAGCCGACCGCTTCGATCTCATCGCTCGGGGTTGCATCAGTGGCTCCCGATGGGGCGAGCCTGACGGCGGCCAGGAACCCGTCCTGATCGCGGGCCCCCACAACCATGGTGCTATAGCGGATGGCTACGTTCCGGGTGGCCTCAAGTTGGGAGATGAGGTACTCCGACATGCTGGCCGCCAGAGTGGGTCCGCGCACCAGCAGCGTCACGTCCTTTGCGAATTTCGCAAGGTGCAGAACCGCCTGTCCGGCCGAGTTGCCGCCACCCACAACACAGACGTGTTTTCCGGCCATCGACGGCGCTTCGGAGACCGTGGCCCCGTAGAAGACGCCTCTGCCGACCAGATTCTCCAGCTGGGGTATGCCCAGGCGGCGGTAGTCCACCCCGGTGGCCACCACGACGGTGCGGCACTTCACCACGTTGCCATCGGAAATGGCCACGGTGTGCAGTACTCCGTCGGCGCCGAGCCCCTCCACCTTCCGCAAAAACAGGAAGTCCGTGCCCAAAGTCCAGGCCTGGTGGAATGAGCGGTAGGCCAGGTGGGCGCCGCTCACACCCCGGGAGAAGCCGGGGTAGTTGCGGATCAACGAGCTGGTGCCGGCCTGGCCTCCCACAGCCTCTCCCTCCACCACCATGGTGGAGAGGCCCTCGGAGGAGGCGTACACGGCGGTCGCGAGACCGGAGGGACCGGCGCCCACCACCACCACATCGAAGATCTTGTCTGCCGGTGGCGGCCGCGTGACACCCATCGCTTCGGCAATCTCCAGGTCGGTGGGGTTCTGGAGGACAACCGGTGCGGCGGTGAACTGCAGCACCATGACCGGTAGCACCGGGTCGCGGAGGCCCAGGCTCTCCAGCGTCCGTTCCGCGGTCTCGGTCCCCACAGCGTGGAAGCCCACCGGGATGTGGTTCCGGTTCAGGTTGTCACGCAACATATGGGTCCGTTCGTCGCCCACCTCCCCGATCAGCCGGACCGCCTCGAATCCGACCCCTTGGGCCAGGTGCCAGTCGTCGAGGGCGTCGGTAATCGCACCATGGAATTCTTCGTCGCGCGTTTTTTCGGGACGTATGATCAACAACTCGGCGTGGCCCTGCGCGATCGCGCGGAAGATGGTGGGGGCGCTGGCGAAGTCACCCCATGTCACCACAACAGCACGCTTGGCGGCCGGGTGAAAGCCATAGGCGCGCCGGAGGAAATCGAGGCCACCGCGGTCAGCCGGTCCGTAGCACCCGAGGATGAGCGCGACCGGGCGATCCCAGCGCCGGAGCCCCTCAAGTGCTGCCCGTCCGTGGGCGTAGCCGGCGCAGGCCACCACCTCGTAGTCGGCCCCGTAGCGTCGGCGTAACTCATCTTCGAGAATCCGCCGGGAATCCGGGTCTGTGGTGGCAATCAGCAAGATCGGAACCGAGTCATCCATGGCCGCCGTCTTTCCGGTTCAATGGTTCGGTGGCGATCACGATACTCGCGCTGGGACAGTGGGGACAAGGGCTGTTTGTCGCCTCCGTCCTGACATTCCAAGGACGCGGAGATTCTGCCAGAATTGCTCCCTACGGAACAGGAGGAGCCCATGGAAGATCGCCCTATTCCGGGAATCAGCCTCGCCGCCACGCCCAGTGGAACAGGGTGTCTGGAGTGCCTTAGCGGTGACGGCCCGGGATGGTGGCTGCATCTTCGCCGCTGCGCCCAATGCGGCCACATCGGATGCTGCGATTCATCACCCTCACAGCATGCCAGTGCCCACGCACGTACCGAAGGTCACCCCGTCATGAGGTCCTTTGAACCTGGGGAGGACTGGTTCTACGAACAGACCACGAAGAAGTTCTTCCGCGGCCCGAGGCTTCCGGATCCTCAGTCCAGGCCGCCGGAGCAACCTTCACCTGCACCGGCAGAGAAGGTACCCGCAGACTGGCGGGAGCGCATACACCGGTAACTGCGGATCCAGAACCCACCCGCCGACGCCGGGAGAGTCACCCCAGCAGGTCGTCCTGGTAGCACCAGCGCCAGTCCTCGCCGGGTTCGATGCTGCGCATCACCGGGTGCCGGGTGATCCCGAAGTGCTTGGACGCGTGGGTGCCGGGGGAGGAATCACAGCACCCCACCTTCCCGCAGCCCAGGCACATCCGCAGGTGGACCGGCGTCGTGCCTTCCCTCAGGCAGTCGTCGCAGTACGCGTCGCGTGGCACCTCCCGGGACCGGGCTGACTCGAGGTGGGCGCACACCCCGCCGGGCCTCGCGATCCCCTCCCCGCCGCCCTCGCCGGACGTGTCCACCTCGTCCAGCGACAGGTCCAGCATGGATTCCTCAATATCCAGCCGGTCGAGCACTTCGCTGAGGACCTCCTGCGCATATTCGCCGCCGCTCCGCAGTTCCAGCACCTTGGCCCGCTCCGCCTCCAGCATGGCGAGCCGCAGCCGGGCGTACCGCTGGCTGGGCGTCGCGGCCTCCGCAGTGGGCCGGCCGAGCCGCTCCCAGGCCGCCAATCCGCGCTCCTGGGTGCGCCGTTTCAGCATGGCCACCACCTCCGGAGGATCGTCCTCGGTGCGCAGTTCCTGCAGGCGGGCCACGCCGGCCGCGGTGGCAAGCTGCATCAGTGAAGCCTGGTTCAGCGCGTCCTCGCGCGGATCCGGACCTTGGACCCGGAGGGCCCGGACCAGCGCCGGAAGCGTGAAACCCTGCAGCACCAGCGTGCCGCCCACCACTACCAGGGCAGCGAGGATCAGCACCGAACGGTGCTCCAGGTCCTCGGGCAGCACCAGCACTGCTGCCAGGGTGACCACGCCGCGCATCCCGGCCCACGAAACCACCGCGGCGTACTGCCACGGCGGAGCCGGGTCGTGCCGCCGCACCGCCGGGATCAGCCGGGGCAGGTACGTCGCCGGGAACACCCAGACCGGCCGGAGCACCAGCACCGCAAGCAGGATGATGGCGCAGCCGGCCCAGATCCGGCCTGCCCCGAGGGAGTCATCCTGGACGCCGTCGATGATGGTCCGCACCTGCAGGCCGATCAGCAGGAACACCGTGTTTTCCAGCAGGAACTGCACGGTGTTCCAGTTGCTGCGCTGGCTGAGCCGGGCGGCGCCGTTGGGCATGGACGGCGCCTTCGTGCCCATCACCAGCCCGGTCACGACGACGGCGAGCACGCCGGACGCGTGGATCGCCTCCGCCGGAAGATACGCCACCAAGGGGGCCACCAGCGACGTCGAGGTATTGATCGGGACGTTCCTGATCCGCTTGCGAAGCTCGGTCAGCATGTAGGCGGCGGCCAGGCCCACCACCACCCCGCCGCCGGCTGCGAGCAGGAATCCACCGGCGATCTCCGCGGCTGACACCGCCCCCGCGATGGCGGCGATCGCGGCCCGGAGGCAGATCAGTGCGGTGGCGTCGTTGACCAGGGACTCGCCCTCGAGGATGGTGACGATCCTGCGCGGCATCCCCACCTTCCGGGCGATCGCGGTTGCGGCCACGGCGTCCGGCGGCGCCACGACGGCACCGAGCGCGATGGCTGCCGCCAGCGGAATTTCAGGAAACAGCCACCAAACCACCAGGCCCACGGTGACGGTGCCGAAGATGACATAGCCCACCGACAGCAACCCGATGGCCCGGCGGTTTGAACCGAAATCGAAGAGTGACGTCCGCAGCGCCGCGGCATACAGCAGCGGCGGCAACAAGCCCACGAGGACCAGTTCCGGGTTCAGCTCGATGCGCGGAACGAAAGGCAGGAAGGAAGCTGCGACGCCGGCCAGTACCAGCAGCAGCGGAACGGAAATGTTGAGCTTCCTGCCCACGGCGCTCCCGGCGCAGACCACCGCGACGAGAGCCAGAAGTCCCAGCGCGATGTCCATTGGGCCATTGTCTCAGTCAGGCGGAAACGGGAACCAGAGCAATTCCTCGGGCAGAGTTCCAGAGGACCGATGTGGAGGGGAAAGAAGACTATTGACACTTCAACCTTCGACGCCTATATTTAGTTGTAGCTTCAAGTAACCAACCAGCAGACAGAACAGAACCTGATGAAGAACCTCCTGGCACGCATATTCGGAAAGAAGAATCCCATGACGAACATCACCATCATCGGCAACGGCAACATGGCCCGAGGCATCGCCACCCGCGCACTCGCCGCCAACCAGAGCGTGGAGATCCTTGGCCAGGAGGCCGGCAAGGCCCAGGCCCTCGCCAGCGAGCTCGGCGCCGGAGTCACCTTCGGCACCACCGCCCAGGCCCCCAAAGGCGACATTGTGGTCCTGGCCGTCCCGTTCGATGCCGCGAAATCCCTGATAACCACCTACGGTGAGGCTTTGGCCGGCAAGACCATCGTGGATATCACCAACCCGGTCAACTTCGAAACCTTCGACTCATTGGTCGTGGCGCCGGGAACGTCCGCCGCGGAGGAGCTCGCCAAGCTCGCCCCCGCCAGCGCCCACGTGGTCAAGGCCTTCAACACCACCTTCGCAGGCCCCCTGGTGGCCGGCGAATCCGGCGGCCAGCCCCTGGATGTGTTCATCGCCGGTGACAACGCCGACTCCACCAATGCCGTTGGCAGCTTCGCCAGCGCCGCAGGCATGCGGCCCCTGGTGGTGGGACCGCTCAAGCGGGCCCGGGAACTCGAAGGCTTCCAGTTCGTCCTGATGACAATGCAGGCCAACCCCGAGTTCGCCGATTTCAACTGGGACACCGGACTCCAGGTCACCAAGTAGATGGCAACCACCGACACCGGGCACGTCGTCGCCACCGCAGGATCCACCGATCCGGCCAAGCCACTGGTGGTTCTGCTGCACGGCCGCGGCTCCAACGAACGTGACATCATCGGCCTCGCCGACCACCTGCCGGAAGGCCCCGCCTACGCCGCGGTGCGGGCACCGATTGCCGAAGGCGGCGGCTACGCCTGGTTCGCCAACCGGGGAATCGGCCGCCCCACCGTGGAATCACTGGCCGAGACCATGGCCTGGTTCCGGACCTGGCTTGATGCTGCGGCTCCGGCCGGCCGGCCCGTGGTGCTGGTCGGGTTCAGCGGCGGGGCAGCCTTCGCGGGCGGCCTGCTGCTGGCGGACCCGTCACGCTTCGCGGGTGCCGCCATCCTGTACGGCACCCTGCCGTTCGACGCCGGCGTGCCGGTTACGCCTGCGCGTTTGGCGGGCGTTCCGGTCTTCGTTGCCCATGGCGAGCAGGACCGGGTGATCCCCGCGGACCTGCTGCAGCGCACCTGGGACTATCTGCACGGTGAATCCGGTGCAGCCGTCTCATCCCGCCGCGACCCGGGCGGGCATGGCATCACCGGCCAGACGCTGGCGGAGCTCGGCGGCTGGATTGCGGGACTTCCGTTGTTACGCGCCGAGTAGGCCGCCGCTGGCCCAGCGGCGCACCGCGAGCTTCTCGCCGGCGTCGAACTCCAGCAGAGCCACCCGGCAAAGTTCCTCAACGTTCGCGGTCCACGCCGCCGCCAGTTCCGCCGCCGTCGGCTCGTCATTGAGCGGAAAATTGACGTAGGCGAGGCCCTGAAGGACGAAGCTCACGGCGTTGCGGGAGACGGGCTGGCCGGCACTGACGCAGTCATCCCGCACCGTCCGGGAGAGTTCGGTGCGGTTGGCCGGATGCTCACGGAGCCTGGCTTCCATTGCCTGGAACATCTGCCGGAACTGCGCCGCGGAAAGCGCCGGTACGTCTGTCACCCGCGTGACCTGCTCCTCGATGCCGGGCTGCAGTTCGGCCGGGGAGGGAAGATCCTCGGCGGAGAACCTCTTCGCGTCCCAGACCCAGCCGCCCTGAGCCGGGGAGTACTCGATTTCCTGGCCGATCTGGGAGACCCAGGTGCCGAATTTTCCGTGGCCGCCCCAGTCTGTCTTCAGGGACGGGTCCGCTGTCAGTGCGCGGTGGGCCACCAGCGCGCCCACCACCGGCCCGGGAGCGGTACGGACGAACTCCAGGACCTCCCGTACCCCGGGCGAGGCCTTCTTGGCCTTGGTCTTGGCAACCGTGGGGGCATTCTGCTGTTTGTCGGAGGCCACCGCATGAACAGGCTCCACCGCTGTCCCGTTGAGGATGGCGACGAAGTCGTGGGATTCCACCACATGGTCAGCCATCTCGCGGTAGGCGAAGGCCACGGCGCCGGCTGCGATGACGGTGGTCATCCGGTCGGCGGCCCGGAAGCGCTGGATCAGGGAGGTGAAGTCGGCGTCGGCCGAGGCGATGAAGAACTCCTCGATGCCAACGTTGCCCGAGAGCGCATCCATGGCATCGAGCACCAGATTGATGTCCGTGCTGCTCTTTCCCCGCTGGGTCAGGGACGGGCAGTCAATCACCCGGAACCCGGCGCGGGTCCAGTACGTCCGGTACTTCGAGTAGACCACCGGGTTCAGGTAGCAGTTGCGGATCAGGAAGCGGCGGGCATCCTCGCCCGATCCCCCCGAGGACAACGCATCGGCCCAGTGCTTGGGGTCTTCGGCAAACCGTTTCGCTGCCATCGGGTCAAGAGCCTGCAGGCCGGTGAAGACATTGTCGAAGTCAACGAACATTGCGGCGCGGATGCCGGGCCTGCGGGAAGGTGGGACGGCCTCATTCATTCGTACAGCCTAGGTGCTGAGGTCCCAGTGGACTCGGATTGCCTCGGCAATGGGGCCGGTGGCGGCGTCCACCCGGAAAGCAACGGGCGCTGTCCCGGTCTCTTCGATGACCGCGTCACGGTACACGCGGCCGCAGGAGGGGCACAGGGTGTAGAGATCCTCATCCGCAGGCCATTCCGCCAGCCCTGAAGGGACCGCGGTGTTCTCGCCGATGTACACGGGGACGCCCTGTGAATTGGCCTGGATCAGCCCGTCCTTGCTGACGGTGTTGCCGCACACGCAGGTGATGGTGGTGACATCATGATCCACCACTTCGGCGGTTTCAGTGTCCATGATGAACCTCCCGGCGCTGGACGAGACGTGCTGGTACCAGCTTATGCCTGCTGATCCCCGCGAGCGCCTGGCGGATTCCAAATAGCGTGGACGCGGACGGCTCCGTCAGTCCCTTGCAAATTCTCATTGTGATGGGTGCCCAACAGGGCCACCATGTTGATATGAACGCTGACATACCGAAGGCGGCGGAGCTGAACCTTCCCCAGGCCTTCCTCCTTCTGGCAACGAATGACAAAGACGGCAAACCTGAAGTGCCGGTGTTCGCACTCAGGACCACCTTGGCAGGGGCGATACTCGCCGAGCTGGACCTCATCGGTGCAATAGAGCTGCAGGGAAAGCGCGTCAGGGCTACCGGCGACGCCCCGCAAACGGACCTCCAGCACGAGCTGGAGCTCATCCGCGGCAAATCCAGGCCCCACACGCCCAAGCGTTGGGTCTCCATGCTGGAGGGCCGGGCCGAAGTGCAGCGCTTCTACGAGGGGATGGCGGCGCAGGGCATCATTGAACATGTCGGCGAAAAGCGCCTGGGCCGGTTCCGGGCCGTGCGGTACCCGGAGAAGGACCACGCTCCTGAAGCCGCGCTCCTGGAAAAAATCCAGGCCGCACTCAGCGGTCCGGCGTCCCATCTCGTGGCCCCTGATTCCGGGACGGCCGATTCTCCGGCCGCTGACGCCGGTGCGCCTGACTCTGGTGAACCCGGTGCTGGGGCGGCTGATGCGGGAGCGCCCGATGCGGGAGCCGCTGAGGCAGCGAAGCCGGCTGCCAAGGCACCCGACGCCAGGACCAAGGCGCTGATCGCCCTCCTTCAGGCGGCCGGGCTGCTCGGCAAGCTCTTCCCGGCAGCAGACCGGGTCCGGGCAAGCCAGCTGGCGAAGGAATACTGGCCAACCCGTGCGGTGGAGGACGAACTTCGGCTGATCAGGCTGGCGCAGGAAGAAGCCGCAAACCTCTGATAGAGGCTGCAGGAGCACTGCGCTGGCAGCAGGGCGGGGGAGTCATCGGTCTGCAGCCACGTAACATCGGACGCATCCGTCCCTTTGAGAGTGGAGTAAGCAATGGAGCTCGGCGCTTTTTCGATCAGCCTCACAGTCAAGGACATCGCGGCGTCCGCTGCGTTCTACGAGAAGCTGGGCTTCAGCAGTTTCGGCGGCGACATCACGCAGAACTGGCTGATCCTGAAGAACGGCGAGACGGTCATCGGCCTGTTCCAGGGGATGTTTGAGCAGAACATGCTCACGTTCAATCCGGGCTGGAACCAGAACGCGGAAGCCGTGGAGTCGTTCACCGATGTTCGCGAACTCCAGCGGGATCTCAAAGCCAAGGGCGTGGAGTTCCTCTCCGAGGCGGACGAGGGAACCTCCGGGCCGGCGAGCTTCATGCTCGCGGACCCCGACGGCAACCCGGTGCTGTTCGACCAGCACGTCTGAGGACTAAGCCTCAGGCACCCGGAGCACCCTGACGGCTGCCTCCAGGTAAGGCGCCGGATCGGGATCAGTTCCGGCGGCCCACTGCATCCACGCCTCAAAGGTTGCCCCGAGGTACGCGGCACAGAGATACCCGGCCGCATCTTCCCGGACCCCCGCCGCAACCAGGTAGGTCCGGGCCACCTCGCGCTGCGGTGCAAGGGACGCGTAGCTCTGGCTGCCCAGTTCGGGGTGTTCGGCGATCAGGCGGAGCCGGCCGCGGGTCACCGCGAGATCGGGCAGAACCGCAACCCCGGCGACAGCTGCCTCGCGCAATCCCGCCAGGATGCTGCCGTCGGCCAGGATGCCGCCGTCGTCCGCTGACGCGAGTGCTGATTCCAGAATCCGGCCGGACGCCTCGACCACGGGTTCCATCCCGCCCCAAATGAGTTCCGCCTTGCTGGAGAAGTACCGGTACAGGCTCTTGCGGCCAACGCCGGCCTCGCGGGCGATGTCCTCCATGGAGGTCTGCTCGTAACCGCGCTCGGCAAAAAGCCGCAGGGCGATGGCGGCCACGGCATCGGGATCGATGGTCGCCGGGCGGCCCGTGGGGCGCGGAACTGAGGTCTTCGCAGCATCCGAAGGCATCGCATCAGTATTCACCCTTACATAATGACACAGGGTGTCATAAAGTAGTTGGCATCAGCTCCAACAACGTTCGGGAGGACACCATGGGCACCGAAGCCACCTGGCAAGAAGCCATCACCAGCGGCCGCTTTTCCGGCAGGACGGTCATCGTCACCGGCGCGGGGTCGGGCATCGGTCAGGCCACAGCCCTGCGGATCGCCAAGGAGGGCGGGCGCGTCATCGCCGCCGATATCAGCAAGGAACGCCTGGACGATCTGATGACCGCGAACGCCGGACTGGACCTGGTCCCCGTGGCCGGCGACATCTCCACCGAGGAGACGGTGGCCGCCGTCGTGGCTGCCGCGGGCGGAAGGGTTGATGCCCTGGCCAACGTTGCCGGCATCATGGACAGTTTCGCGCCCGTCCATGAAGTGGACGACGACACCTGGGACCGCGTCTTCCGGATCAACGTCACTGCGCTAATGCGCCTCACCCGCGCCGTGGTGCCGCTGATGCTCGAGGCCGGGACCGGCTCCGTGGTCAACGTGTCCTCCGAGGCGGGCCTGCGCGGTTCGGCCGCCGGCGCCGCCTATACCGCCTCCAAGCACGCCGTTATCGGCCTGACCAAGAACTCGGCCGTGATGTACGGGCCCAAGGGACTGCGTTTCAACGCCGTTGCACCCGGCGCCACCATTACCAATATCGTTGCGAACTGGGGATCGCAGCTGGCGGCCGAACGCCTGGGGCCGCTGATGCAGGTCAACATCCCCACGCCCGCCACCTCGGCACAGCTCGCTGCCTCGATCACCTTCCTGCTCAGCGACGACGGCACCAACCTCAACGGCGCGGTCCTGGCGTCCGACGGCGGCTGGTCGGCACTGTAGGAGAGCGGCACTGTAGGGGAGCGGCACTATAGGGGAGCGGCAGAGTAGGGGAGCGGCACTTAACAACAGCGGGCAAGCCCCGGGGATTACCCGCGAGCAGATTTACCCGCTTCGTCGACGAGCTGCTGCGCGACCTGCTCCATGAGGGCGAGCGCGTCTGCGTCGGACACCCCAAGTTCCCTGTTGGAGCCCATGTCAATGGAGAGGGTCCCGGCGAGGACGCGAAGCCCGAGCCTGATGTCGTTCCCCTGCCACGATGTCTTCATGGCGTAAGCCTTCTCTCCAATCTTGGGCGAGGGCAGCAGATGGACGGTAAAGACCTCGGGGCCACGAGTATCGGTAACTGTGGTGTCGAAAGTCGCGCAGCGGGACAGGAGCTCGTCGGTGTAGTCGAAGTCAGCTTTGGCGAGGACGTCCCTCGGGGCGCTGCGCAGGTCGAGCAGGATCAACCCCGGGCCCGGCCAGCCACCAATCGGCACGAGGCCCAGGGCCAATCCCATCGTCAGGTCCAGCTGCGGTTCATGCTGCCAGGGCTCATGGAATACGGCGCATTCGCTTGGTTCAGCTGGGCGTGGGTACCACCCTGGTGGCGGTGAAGGCATCAGGGCGTACGATTTCCGGACCTGTTCGCTGTCTGCCATCGGGCGGCCGTGTTGCTGCAGTACGGCATTACCGATCGTCATGAGTTCCTGGTCTGTGAAGACCTTCGAAGGCATTCCGTCCGTTTCGGCGGGCGAAGAGCTGCTGCTCGGTGACGCTTGACTGGTTGTTAACGCTGGACTGGTGGCTGGTTCAGATGTGCATGCCGGCAGCACCAGCAGGATCCCGGCCGCGGCGGCTGCCACGACGGACCGGCGCAACGCACCAGGGCTTCGGCTGTCCGATAAGTAGCCCATGGCATCCACGCCTCCACGAATTCAACGGCCGCAGGGGTCGCGAAATCACTCCCCGTCAGGGCCTGGCGATTCCCACCATCCGTGAGTGACGCACTGGGGCAAGCGTCACTGATTTTGCGGCGATGGAGAAGGGCCGATGGTCCTGATCCCAGTGAAATGCCCAGAAGGGCCGGAGTGTACCGACCGGTAAAGATTTGCAGTGACGGCGCCATTCTTGCATCCGACGGCGGCTGGCCGGCGCAAAGATTAAGCGTCAGGGCTTGACAGTTGCAAAACGTTTTGGCTACTGTGATCAACACAACAAGCAAAACGTTTTGCAAAGGAACAGTCAATGGCGACAAAGATCGGCATCCGGGAAGTGGCCAAGGCCGCCGGAGTTTCAGTGACAACGGTTTCCCACGCCCTCAATGACGCCACAAGCGCCCGGGTCAACCAGCAGACCCAGCAGCATGTCCGGGCCGTGGCGAGGGAACTCGGCTACGCCCCCAACAGGCTTGCCAGCGGACTGCGCAACCAGCGGTCGCAGATCCTCGGCCTTGTCAGTGACGAAATCACCACCACCCCCTTTGCCGGCGCGATGATCCGCGGAGCCCAGGATGCCGCCTACGAACGCGGCTACGTGCTGATGGTGGTGAATTCCGGGCTGGACAGCGAGCTGGAAAAACGCGAAATCCGCATACTCCAGCAGCACCAGGTGGACGGCATTGTCTACGCCAAGATGTACCACCAGGGCGTGATGCTGCCGGAAGAACTGGACGGGCTGCCCACCGTCCTCCTCGACGCAGTCTCCACCGATGCGTCGGTCTCCTCGGTGGTGCCGGACGAGACCGCCGCTGCCGAGGCGGCAGTTGAAACCCTGATCAATGCCGGCCACACCCGGATCGGAATGATCAACAACGTGGACGACATCCCGGCAACCCATGGCCGGTTGGCGGGATTCCAGAACGCCCTCCGCCGGCACGGCCTGACGCCTGATCCGCGGCATATCACCGCCGGAGTGGCGGATACAGCGGGTGGACGGGAAACGGCGATGGATCTGCTGGCGCTCCGGGACCGGCCGTCGGGCCTGTTCTGTTTCAGCGACAGGGTGGCGATGGGCGTGTACCAGGCGGCCTCGGCCCTTGGGCTGCGCATCCCGGAAGACGTCTCGATTGTCGGAATGGACAACCTTGAGCTCATCGCCGACGCCCTGTGGCCCGGGCTCACCACTGTGGCCCTTCCGCACTACGAAATGGGGCGTTGGGCCGTGGTCCGGCTCCTCAACGATATCGAAGGCCCAGTCTCACCGGCGGTCCAGGAAAAACTCGACTGCCCGGTGGTCCACCGCGGTTCGGTTGGCCCGCCACCGCTCTAAGGCGGTTCCAGCCCTCAAACCCCAAACACGTCACGAACCCCGCCTCCGCCAGCAAGAAGGGACGCAGCCGTTGCACCGGCTACGCCCCTCACGGAAACGGGCTACTCATCCATGCACGAAATCAGCAGAAAGACTCAACCATGAACAAGCGATTCACCCGTATCCTGGCCACCAGCCTAGCCGCAGCCTCACTCCTCGGCACCCTGGGCGCCTGCAGCAAAGGAAGCGCCTCATCCTCCTCGGAGGGCGCCAACGAAATCACCATGTGGACCCACAATGCAGGCAATCCCGAGGAGCTGAAGGCCATCGAGGACGTTGTCGCCGCCTACAACAGCAGCAGCAGCGCGAAGGCAAAGGTCAAGGTCCAGGCCTTCCCCCAGGATTCCTACAACGACTCCGTGGTGTCCGCCGCATCCGCCGGGAACCTCCCGTGCATCGTGGACATCGACGGTCCCAACGTTCCCAACTGGGCCTGGGCGGAATACCTCACGCCGCTGAAACTGTCCGCAGACCTTGCCGGCAACCTCCCCAGCACTGTGGCCAAGTGGGACGGAAAGACCTATGCAGTGGGTTACTACGATGTCGCCCTGGCCATGATGGCCCGTGCCTCGGACCTCAAAGCAGCCGGGGTGCGCGTGGCCACCATCGAGAAGCCGTGGACCGCTGACGAGTTCCAGGACGCCCTCACCAAGCTCAAAGGCCTGGGCAAATGGGAGCACCCGCTGGACATGGGAACAGCCGGCACCGGTGAATGGCTGCCCTACGCCTACTCGCCGCTGCTGCAGTCCTTTGGCGGGGACCTCATCAACCGCGACGGATTCCAGTCAGCGGACGGCGTCCTGAACGGTGACAAGGCCGTTGAGTGGGCGGGCTGGTTCCGGGGCCTTGTGGACCAGGGCTTCATGGCCCAGAAGAGCGGCAAGGACTCCACCCAGGACTTCCTGAACAACAAGAGCGCCATCCTGTACACCGGGTCCTGGGCCGCGGACAAAGCCAAAACCGCCCTCGGCGAGGACCTGGTGGTCATGCCCACCGTGGACCTCGGCAACGGCCCGAAAATCGGCGGAGCGTCCTGGCAGTGGGGCGTAACCAGCGGCTGCGAGAACGCCGAGGCCGCCATGGACTACCTCTCCTACTCCCTGAAGCCGGAGAACCTCGCCGCCGTGGCCAAAGCCACCGGCACCATCCCCGCGACCAATGACGCCGCCGCACTTATCCCGGCCTTCGCCGAAGGCGGCGCCAACCGCATCTTCATGGAGTTCTCCCGCAACTACGCCGTGATGCGGCCGGAGACCCCCGCCTATCCGTTCATCGCCACCGAATTCGGCAAGGCAGCCCAGGACGTCCTGGCCGGAGCTGATCCCCAGGGTGCGCTGGACAAGGCCGCCAAGGCGATTGACGCCAACATCAAATCCAACGGCGGCTACAAGAAATAGCCAGCGATCAGAGGGTACGGACGACGGCGGGCACGCGCCGCCCTCGTCCGTACCCCAGGTCCTGTCAAGGAGACCCGCATGACACTCAGCCCACTCCCCACCCGTCCACCCCGGGCCGCTACCGAGCCGGCACAGGCCAGCGGCCCAACCCGCTCCCGCCGCACCCGCCCCGGTTTCCTCCGCGAGCAGATCAGCGGCTGGGGCATGATCGCCCCCGCGGCCGCTTTACTCCTGCTGTTTGTTTTCCTGCCCGCAATCATGGGCTTCGGCCTGGCCTTCACCAACGCCCGCCTGATTTCACCGCGGCCGGTGGAGTTTGTGGGGGCGGATAACTTTGCCCGGCTCTTCGCTGATCCCACGTTCTGGCGTGCTTTGCTCAACGTCACCTACTTTGCGGTGATCGTGGTGCCGGTGCAGTCCGCCCTTGCCCTGGCCATGGCCCTGCTCATCAACAAGAAGTTCCGCGGCGTGAACTTCTTCCGGACCATCTACTTCCTGCCGGTGGTCACCTCCATGGTGGTGGTGTCGCTCCTGTGGATGTTCATGTACCGCCGTGAAGGCCTGATCAACGAGCTGCTCTCCACGTTCAGCTTCGGCCTGATCCAGGGCGCCGACTGGCTCAACGACCCCGCCACGGCCATGCCGGCCATCATCGCACTGTCGATCTGGCAGGCAGCCGGCTTCCACATGATCATCTGGCTGGCCGGGCTTCAAAGCGTTCCGGGTGAGCTGTACGAGGCTGCACAGCTGGACGGCGCCAGCCACTGGCAGCAGTTCCGGTTCGTCACCTGGCCGGGCCTGAAGCACACCCGCAGCCTGGTCCTGGTGACCATCACCATCCAGGCGCTGGGACTCTTTGACCAGGTCAGCGTGATGACCCAGGGCGGTCCCCTGGATTCGACCACCACCATCATCTACGAGGCGGTGCGGTCCGGGTTCAAGCAGCAGGAAACCTCCTACGCCTCGGCCATCTCGCTCGTATTCTTCGTCCTCGTGCTGCTGGTTTCCGCAGTGCAGCGCTACCTGACCCGAGAGAAGGACTGACGTGAAACCGACCCTCATTTCCACGAACCTGACCAGCCTGGGGACCATGGCTGTGCGCGTACTGTTCGCCGCCGTCGCCGTTTTCCCCATCGTGTTCATGCTGGTGTCCTCGCTCAAGCCGGACCAGCAGATCTTCGGTGACATGTCCTCCGTGGCGGCCTTCCTGCCGATCGGGAACATCTCCTTCGATAACTACGCCGCAGTGTTCGACCGCGTCCCCGCCGCCCGCTTCCTGGTCAACTCCATCGGGGTCTCGGCGGTGACGGTGGTGCTGGGAATCTTCGTCAACAGCCTCTGCGCCTTCGCACTCTCCCGCATGGAGGTCCGCGGCAAGCGGATCGTCTTCAGCGCCATCCTCGCCACCCTGATTGTGCCGTTCCAGACCCTGGCGCTGCCGCTGGTGTGGTGGGTCAACCAGTTGCCCTACTTTGAGCTGGACGGCTTCAGCCTCGAGTTCTCCAAGGGCTGGCTGGACACCTACCAGGTCCAGATCATCCCGTTCATTGCCAATGCCTTCTCCATCTACCTGTACCACCAGTACTTTGAGTCCATTCCCAAGGAACTGGATGAGGCGGCCCGGATCGACGGCGCCGGGTGGTTCAAGATCTACCGGCAGGTGGTCATGCCCCTCGCCGGGCCGGCCACGGCCACCGTGGCCATCCTGACCTTCCTGCCCGCCTGGAACTCCTATCTCTGGCCGCTCATGGTGGTCCAGTCCGAGGAGCTGCGCCCCGTGATGATCGGCATCCAGTACTTCTTCCAGCTCAACGTCTCCTGGGGCGAAGTCATGGCCTACGCCTCACTCATCACCGTGCCCGTGGTGATCCTCTTCATCGCGTTCCAGAAGTCCTTCATCAACAGCATCGCCTCCAGCGGCGTCAAAGGCTGATGCCCTCATGACCTCAGCCCTCAGTTCGAAAGAAGCACACGCAGCCATGGCAGCAGCCCTCACCGTAGACTCCCGGTTCCGGCCGGAGTACCACTTCACCGCCGCCCGCAACTGGCTGAACGATCCCAACGGGCTGCTCTACTCCAACGGCGTCTACCACCTCTTCTACCAGCACAACCCCCACGGCGTGGACTGGGGCAACATGTCCTGGGGCCACGCCACCTCGGCGGACCTGGTGCACTGGGACGAGCAGCCGGTAGCCATCATGTGCGACGCGCAGGAAGCCATTTTTTCCGGTTCCGCCGTCGTTGATGTCCACAACACCAGCGGATTCGGAACCGGGGGCACCGCCCCGCTGGTTGCCATTTACACCAGCGCCTACTCCGCCGGGTCCCCTTTGGCGGGACGCCAGGCGCAGTCCCTCGCGTACAGCACCGACGACGGCGCCACGTGGCGGAAGTACGCCGGGAACCCCGTGCTTGACCGGGCCTCCGCCGAGTTCCGTGACCCGAAAGTCTTCTGGTACGACGGCGGCGTGGAGAGTTACTGGGTCATGGTGGCGGTCGAGGCGGTGGACCGGGAAGTCCTCCTCTACAAGTCCCACGACCTGAAGACCTGGGACTACCTGAGCACCTTCGGCCCGGCGAACGCCACCGGCGGCGTGTGGGAGTGCCCGGACCTCTTTGAACTGCCGGTCGACGGGGAACCCGGCACGTCCAAGTGGATGCTGGTGGTGAACCTGAACCCCGGCGGCATCGCCGGCGGTTCCGGCGGCCAGTACTTCCTCGGGGAGTTCGACGGCGTCCGGTTCCGTTCCGAAAGTACGGTCACGGAAGGGATGCAGGAGGACGGCAGCAGGATGGGGGAGTACGGCTGGCTCGATTGGGGCCGGGACTACTACGCCGCCGTCTCCTTCAGCAATGCTCCGGACGGGCGCAGGCTGATGATCGGCTGGATGAACAACTGGCAGTACGGTGCCTTGACACCCACCGGCGGCTGGCGGGGCGCCATGACCCTGGTGCGCGAAGTCACCCTTATCCGGCAGTCGGGGCAGGTGGTGCTGAAGCAGCAGCCGGTTGATCCCTTTGCGGTAACCGGTGACGTGGTGTGCTCGCTACCACTGCGGCAGCTTTCCGGTTGTTTCCCTATCCCTTTGGATGGTCCCGCAGAGGTGCTGCGGATTGATGCCGAGTTTGTGCCTGGCACGGCGGACGAGGTTGGCCTGGTGCTGCGCGAGGGCACCGGCGAGCGGACGGTCCTGGCCTACAACGTCGCCCAAGGGGTGCTTCGCCTGGACCGGGCAGCGTCCGGGGAGACCCGCTTCCACGAGGACTTTGCCTCCGTGGAGCGGGTCCCCGTGGAGCTGGAGAATGGCCGGTTGCGGCTTCAGGTTTTCCTGGACCGCTGTTCGGTGGAAGTCTTCGCCCAGGACGGGCTGGCCACCATCACGGACCAGATCTTCCCCAGCGAAACGAGCACGTCGCTGTCTGCCTTCGCCAACGGTGAGGGTGCCACCCTGGTGGGCCTCGCCGTCGTCCGTTAGCTGTCCAGGGCCCGAAGTCAGAGCCGCAGGGCCCCGGAGCGGGCAGTTCCGTCGTACCCGCCGCGGGGATCTTTGAGTCCGTACACGGCGCCGACAGTCGGGGCCACGTCCACAGTCCTTGCCGGTTCCGACGACACTGCCCCCGGGACCACCAACGGGCTGCCGCCGGAGATGAAGAACGGAATCGGCTCGGTGGCGGGGTGCCCGTGGTTACCCGGGATCGGGTTGGAGGCCACGTACGGGTCGGAGAAGCGCCAGCCGGCCCGGCAATAAGCCACCAGGTCTCCGGCTTCGGCCCCCAGGCGGAGATCGCCCGGCCTGTTGACCGAGAGCACGCCCTCATGCGCACTGACCAGTTGTTCGACGGCGGCCAAACCGGCCGCGCGGTCTGCGTCCGGCCCGGTCCAGTAGAGCAGGTCCGCCCCGCCGTTCTGCGCAATCCTGATGTTCGACTGCAGTTCCGGCCGGGACTGCAGGATCAGGTCGACCGAAACCACGTTCGTGGGGATGGACCAGTCCATGGAGTGGTCTGCGAGCACCATCACCACACTGGACTCCCACTTGCCGGTGGCCTTGAGGTGGTCGATGAAGCGGCCCACCTGGGTGTCGGTGTCTGCAAGGGCGGCCGTCCGGGCCGCCCGCAGGGTGGTACCGGAGAGGTCGGAGTGGCCCACGCGGTCAATGTCGCCCAGGTTGGTGAACACGAAGTCGGGGTCCGGCCCGCCCACCATCGCCAGGAGGGCGTCCATCGTGGCCGCATCGGGCGCATGACCGGTCACCGGAAGGAGCGGCTGGGGCTCCCACCGGTAAGTGGCCCGGGTTCCGAAGACGCCGTACAGGTACTTTTTGCTGAGCACCGAAGCAGTGGTCAGCCCCTGCTCCTGGAGCCGCTCCAGCAGGGTCGGAAAGTGCAGGTCAGTGGGCCGGTCGAGGTCGCGGACCACTCCTTCGGCGCTGTCGTATACGGAGTTGGCAGGAACGCCTGAGCGGTCCGGACGCACGCCCGTCATCATCATCACGTGGTTGGGAATTGTTTCCATCACGGGGAGGGATCGTGCGGCCGGAAAGTTCGTGCCCGCCGCACGCAGGCCCGCCAGCCGGGGTGTCAGCGTGGTGGTGATCTCGTCCGGGCGGCAGCCGTCCACCACCAGCACATAGGTCCGGGTGCGTCCCGCCGCCGGGGCGGCCCACGCCGTTCCCGGCGCGGCGGAAAGTACGACGGCGGCGCCCCCGGCAGCGGCGAACTGCAGGAACTGCCGGCGTCCCGGCGTCGGGCGTGCGGATGCTGAATAGGTCACTGGAGTCCTCCCGGAGTGGGCGTAACTTTGCTGGTGCCGGCAGGCACCGTGAACGATGTGGACAGGCTGGAGCCCGAACTCGCGGACGTGCGTTCGGCCAGCACGTACCAGTCCATCCGGACACCGGCAGGGGTCACGTCCAGGACTGAGTAGCCGTGCGAGTCGAAATCAAGGTACTTCACGTGCGGGTTGGCTGCCTTGATGGCGTTCTCGACGGCAAGGGACCCGGTGCGCGGCGGAACGTTGAGGATGTCGTCGAGGTTATCGCTGGTGACTGAGGTGCAGACCAGTTCCGCAGCCACGGAGTCGCCCGTGAGCGGGTACGCGGCCGGATCCGCGGGAATGTCGCAGGCCCAGCCGGAGTGGATGTCGCCGGTGAGGAAAACGGTGTCCTTGACGGCGTTGTCCCGCAGGTGCCGGACCACGCGGTTGCGGTCCGCCTCGTAGCCGTCCCACTGGTCCACGTTGTAGGGGACGCCGCTGATGCTCGTCCCGCCCATCAGCTTCTGCACACCGCCCAGTTCCGCGGTGCTGAGGGTCGAAGGAACCCTGACCGGTGCGATCATGACCGGATTGCCCACCAGCTTCCACTGCGGCCCGGCGGACTTCAGGTTGCCCAGCAGCCAGTCCATCTGCGCGGCACCGGTGATGGTGCGGTTGGGATCCTTAACCGCAGCGTCCGTTCCGTTGACGGCCTGCTGGTCCCGGTAGGACCGCAGGTCCAGCATGGACAGGCTGGCCAGGGAGCCGAAGTCGAGGCGCCGGTAAATCTGGCCGCCCGGCTCGTAGCGGACGGGCATCCATTCCGCGTAGGCCCGGTGCGCGGCGGCAAACCGTTCGCTCCAGGCACCTTCGGCGCCCTCGGTGTGGTTCTCAGCGCCGCCCTTCCAGGCGTCGTTTGCTGATTCGTGGTCGTCCCAGGTCACGATGAACGGCGCGGCGGCGTGCAGTGCCTGCAGGTCGGGATCCGTCTTGTACTGGGCATGACGGCGGCGGTAGTGGGCGAGCTGGGTCATTTCGTGGGCGGGCTCGTGCGGACGGACCACCACGTCGCGCGCCTGGTATTCGCCGGGTCCGTATTCGTACAGGTAGTCGCCGAGGTGGAGCACGGCGTCGAGGTCTCCCCGGGCGGCAAGTTGGCGGTAGGAGGAGAAGTATCCTGCCTGCCAGTTGGCGCAGGACACGACTCCGAACTTCAGCCGGTCCACCGCGGCCCCGGCCGCCGGGGCCGTTCGCGTGCGGCCCACAGGGGACACCCACTGATCAAGTGTGAACCTGAACCAGTACCTTGTGCCGGGCGTGAGGCCGCCCGCGATGACCTTGACCGTGTGGTCCCGGGCCGCTCCTGTAGTGGCCTTACCCCGGGCAACGATTTTCCTGAAGTCCGCATCAGCGGCAACTTCCCAGCCCACCGGAACATCCTTGCCCAGTCCGCTTCCGGGCAGGGCCTCGGGCGACGGGGTGACACGGGTCCAGAGCAGCACGCTGTCAGCCATCGGGTCACCGGAGGCAACACCGTGACCGAACGCTCCGGCGCTGGCAGCGGCAGCAGGGGAGAGCGCAGTTCCTGCCCACGCGGAGCCCGCGGCCCCTGCGGCAGTGACAGCTGCGGCAGAACGCAGTATTTGACGACGAGTTAAGTTAGGCATTATTCGAGTATTCCTACTCGCGAGTAGCGGATCAGGCTTTCCCGGCTTTTGTTCCCCCGCTGTTTGCCCAGTGTTTGCTTTGGCTAGGCTTCAGGCCCTGCAGGGCCGGGCGGTTCGGTCCGGAATTTGATCAGCTTGTGTGTCCCGTCGCAGTAGGGCTTGATCGCCGACGCGCCGCACCGGCAGAGCGCAACGGTCCGGCGCTGCCGCGGCACCGGCTCCCCTGAGGGCGTGAGGATTTCGAAGTTTCCGCGGACCAGCAGCGGGCCGTCCGGGCAAACGATGATTTCCCCGTCGGCGGGTTCCCGGTCCGCTTGGCCGTCCTGAGGCGTTCTCATGCGGCTGCGGCTCCGGCTGCGGCGAGGCCGGAGCGGAGCGACGACTGCCCGTTTTCCCACGCATCCATCATGCGAAGGGTGAGCCGGGCGTCCACGGCGATGGCCGCCGTCGCGCCGAACAGGACATCGGGGAGCAGGTCCGGCTCCGCCTCCACCAGGCCGCCTGCGAGGTCCCGTCCGGCGATCTGTTCGTGGACAGCGTCTGCCTCGACGTGCTCGTCGAAGTAGGCCGTTGCTGCGGCGTCAAAGTTGAGGCGGCGGAACCCGTTGCCGTAGAGCTGGTTGGGCCGGGAGGACGTCATTTCGTACATCGCCAGATGCCCGGCGATGGCACCGCGGAGCCGGCGGTTCAGCCCGAAGAGCGACATCATGTTCACGGACGCGAGGGCGATCGCTGGCACGGTGTCTACGTACGCGCCGTACCCGTCGTCGAGTCCGAGGGCACGCATGGTGCGGGCGAACAGGGCGCTGTGCATCCGGTCCGCGCGGCCGCCGCCGTATTCGTCAGCCTGGATCTCCACCAGCGCGGCCTTTGCCCGGCCGGTCAGGCGGGGAATGGCCCACGTGTGCGGGTCCGCTTCCTTCAGCTGGTAGATGGACTTATGGACAAGGAACTCCCTGAGCTGGGAGACGGTGGCCTTCTTTGCCACATGCTTTGAGAGGCTGGGTCCGGTGTCCAAAGCTGCCAGTGCGAACAGGACCGTGGCAACGCCGTCGCTCACCGGACCTGCAGCCGGCACCTGAGGGACGTCAGAAACCGCCGCCGAGGACGCCGCCCGCAAGGCCTGTTCGAACGGCTGCTCAAGGAGCCGGCGGACGGTGATCACGCCAGGGTGCCATTCCCAGCCGTCATCCACGCCGTCCAGCCCGCCGTAGTGGAGCTCGTAAAGACAGAAGAGGGCCAGCTGGACGTCCTCGTCCTCGACCACGTCCCCAGCCTCGGCAAGCCGGGCGGTGACGAGGGACGGAAGGCCGGCCAGGCCCTCAGGGATGTCTTCAGGCCGGCCGGCCAGGATTGCGAGCAGGGCGGCGCTGATGGGGCCCCGCGGTTCCGGGATGTGCAATTGCGCTCCTAAAGAGTCTTCGGCTCATGCAGAGCGTCTCCGTGCGGCATAGCTGGCAGGGTCAGTACCGGTTCCGGCTGCGCGTCGGCGCCGCCGTGGGGTTCTGCTTGGCCCGGCGGGCACGCAGGATGCGGCTGATGATGGCCGGGAGGACAGCGAAAAGCAGTTTCTTCATGACGGTGGGTTCCTTCGAAGTGATGAACGCATAGGTGCCGTAAAGCAGCCAAGAGGGCCGCCCTTCCCTGAGGAAGGACGGCCCTCTCAGAGCTCAGGGATCAGGTGTTCTGGACGTGGTCCTTGGCGTCTGTGGCGCGGTCTTTGACGTCTGCTGCTGCGACCTGGCCTTCGGCTTTGACGTGTTCGGCGGCGTCGGTGGCGGTGGCTTTGACGTTTTCCATGGCCTCGCGGGCTGGTTCCTTCAGTCCCTGGCCCATGTCTTTGGCGGCCTCGGTCAGTTCCGTGGTCATCGGTTCCGCGGCGGTTCTGAGGGCGTCCGCGGCTTCGCGTTCCTTTTCGCTGGCCGGGATCAGGGAGGAGAGCAGCATTCCGGCGCCGAACGCGACCAGGCCTGCGGCCAGGGGGTTGCCCTGGGTTTTGGCTTTGACCTGGGCCGGGGCGTCGCCGATGGCCTCGCCGGCATCGTGCAGGGCGTTCCCGGCGCTGTCGGTCCGGGCGTGGACACCGCTGTGGACGCCGGTGGTGGCGTCGTCGGCTGTTCCCATGACTTTCTCCTTCACGCCGAAGACGGCGTCTTTTACCTTGTCCGTTTGCCGGTGGACGATGTTGGACGGGGTGACCTTGTCGGCCACGGCGTCCACGTTGGTGCCCAGGCGGGCGCGGGTTGCTTCAATGTCTGAACGGATTGCGTCCGGGTTTTCGCTCATCGTTTTACCTCACCGGGTTTCAGGGTTGGGGGAATTTCTGAGAGTGTTTCGGCGGTCTGGGGCATGCCCTGGACCTGCTTGAGGTTCTTCCGGCCCACCGAGGCCAGGACCGCGGCGATGATGGCCCAGATGAGGGCGACGACGACGGCGGACCAGCCCAGGCCCATCAGCGCGCCCAGGGCGTACCAGAGGGCGATGGAGAGGAACAGCAGGACGAAGTGCCCCGCGACGCCGGCGCCGGCGAGCATGCCGCCGCCCTTGCCGGCCCGGGTGGCGGACTGCTTCAGTTCGGCCTTGGCGAGCTCCACTTCCTGGCGCATCAGCGTGGACAGGTCGCGGGTCACCTCACCGAGCAGGTCACCAAGGGAGGTGTTGTCCGCCTTCACGTGCGCCGCACTTGGCGGCGACTCGGGAATCTGGCTGCTCACAGGTGACGCCCTTCCGTGTCGCGTTCAGCCTGGCTGCGGAACGGATCGTCCTCGTACCGCAACGGCTCATCGTCGTACCGCAACGGAGTGTCTGCGGCGGTGCCGGTCGGCAGGGACTGGGTGGAATTCGGGTAGCCTGCGGCGATGACCGGTTCGTCAAAGAGGCCGCGGTCATCCCCTGCGGCGAAAACTGTCTCCTGGCGGATGGGGGCGCCATGCTGAACCGGGGCAGTCCTCGGAACGGGAGGAAGGGTCTGGCCGGTGGCGCGGCCCTGGGTCTCCGGTGCACCGGCGGCCAGGCCCCGGGTGAGGCGTCCGGCAAGGATGCCGGCTCCGGCCGCAAGCAGGAGGAAAGTGCCGGGACGCTGCCGGGCAAACGACTTGACCTCGGTGAGCAATGAACCCGGATCGCGGCCGTCAAGCCATGACGCCACAGACTGTGAACGCTCGGCAGCCTGCCGGATGAGGTCGGAGGCAACACCGGGCTGGTCGGAGGCGTCCGCCATGGTGCGCAGTTCGGAGGAGATGGTGCGGATGCCCTCTGCGACCTTCTGCTGCTGGGTGCCTGCCTGGCTGGTGAGGTCCGACTTGGCCTGGTACAGGAGTTCCCGGGCGCTGGTTGAAACTTCGGCGGCGACATTGGAAGCCTCGGCCTTGGCCGTCTCGGCGACGTTCTGGGCCGCGCCGGCTGCCTGGCTGGCAACCTGTGAGGCCTCTTCCTTAGCCGTGTCGGTCTTGGATCCGGAGTTGGCGCTGGTGCTGACGGGAGTCGCCGGGACCTGGTTTCCGTACTGGTCAACGTTTCCGTAAGGGTCGACGCCGGCCGGGGAGCCCGTCTGGGGCCATTGGTTTTCAGTCATGGTCGCTCTCTCTTTCGTGAAGGGTTCGCTGACAGGAGCTGCCAGCGTTACTGGCTTCGCAATAGTAAGCAAGGTTACTAACTAGATACTAAGCACACTTGCTATTGGATGCGCAAGGCCTGCCTCTAATTGGGCCGACGTGCATGGATGAATGCGGCGTGGGGATTTGCGGCTGACGCCAGGCCTGCTTGCCAAATGGATACTAAGCATGCTTATGGTGGGTTGCATGCCGGAGGCTCTCTAGGGAAGGAACAGCTTGCCATGACAACTGAATCAGAGCGCGAACTCCGGAACTTCTGCCAGCTCCTCTCGCAGGCCGCGCGCTTGGTTCAGCGCCGCCAGGATGACGTCCTCGGACCACTGGGGCTCACCCGCGCCGCGGTCATAGCCCTTGAGGGTCTCGCCCCCGGCGCTCTGAACCAGGAACAGCTGGCCAGTTCCGTCCACGCCAAAAGCCAGACCATGGGCAAAATCCTGGCGAGGTTGCAGCTGGCCGGGCTTGTCAGCAGGAGCAGGCACCCCCAGGACCGGCGCCAACTCATCATCGGACTCACCGGAGCGGGCCGCGAGGCACTTAAGGCTGCGCAGGAGGCCGAGGCCCACGCCCTCCCGCCGGAGGTGGACGTCCGGGGCTGGCAAACTTTGCAGGACGAACTTGCCAGGTTCGTGAAGTCACTGCAAAACCGGGAAATGAACGGGCGATCTGCGTAGGCACAAACACAAACGGACGGCGGCGCTAGCCAGCCTTCTCGAGAACCTGCCCGATGATGGTCGCCGCAGCGTCGGCGGCCGGCTGGACCTCGCTCTCCTCGAGCGACCGCCACTTCACGCTGGAAACCTCTATTGACGTTGTTCCCTTTCGGGCGCCCAGGCGGATCTGCCAGTGGCCGGGTTCCCCGGCGGTCTGGTAGCGGAAAGCGTAGCTGGAGTCGCCGTCGAGCTTCACGTCCAAAGGCTGCACCGGCTCCAGTGTGATCGCGCCCTGGCCGATGATATTGGCCTGGACGGTGGTGCACTTTTTGATGGCCAACGTCCGGTGATCGAAGGGGTACGGCTGCCGGATCGCCGTGCCCATGCTGATGAGACTGAGGTCAAATGCGATCGCCTTGTCGCCTGTGGAGGCTATCGCCTGGGCCATGGCGGCATTGCCCGCCAGCGCTGCGAAGTAGGTGGCGTCGTCATAGGCGCAGCCGGTTTGGGACGGCGCCGGCGAGCCCGGCGCTCCGGTGATCGCCCGGGCTTCGGTGGGGCTCACGTAGTACTTCGTGTCAGCCGGGCCTGTCACCCCGGCGAGCAGCCGGGCCAGCTCGTCAGGGGTGCGGGCGCCGGCAGGATTCGGCTGCGGGGAGCTGGGCGGGTTCTTCACGGCCTGATCGATGAGTTCGCGGGCGAAGGCAGCCATGGAATCCAGGGCCCGTCCGGTCGTCTCCGCATTCACCGGCCAGAGGCCGAGGGCCAGGTCAATCGAGACGGTCCCGGCCAACACCTGCATCCCCGCGGTTCCCATGTCCGCCGTGCCCAGGCCTTTCGCCTTCTGTACGGTTGCGTAGGCCTTCTGGCCAACCGGCGGCGGGGTGACCAGCCGGACGAGGTAAGTGGTGGTCAAACCCCCGGCAGGTCCGCCCGGCACTGACATGGTGGACGACCGTTCGAATTCGGCGCACTGCGACGCCAGATCATCGGTGCCGTTGAAGTCAGCTGCCAGCTTCCCGTCCGCCGCACTTTTAACCGTAAACACAACGGTGGATTGAGGAGACTCAGTGGGGCCCAGCGGGAGACGCCCCTGCGCAAAACTCACCCCGGTGTCCGTCATCCAGGCGCCGGTTTCCCCGCCGCCAGGCAACCGGAACGGCGTGCACCGGTCCGGGATGGTGGCATTGGTGGCCTCCGCCCCCGGGGCCACCCCGGCCGTGCTGCGGAGGCTCCGGGTATCGATCACCATCGCCTTCAGGTTCCGCGAACGCACCACGGTGGTTGCAATGTCCACGAGCTGTTGGTCGCTGTAGATCCATGTCGGAACGGCGGACGAAGGCGATGGTGACGTTGGTGAAGCGGACGACGCCGACGGGTTGCCGGGGGCCGGGCTGCTGGGAGTCGGAGAGCATGCGGCAAGGATCAGCACCGCCATCGCGCCCGTGACCAACCGGCCACGGCGGAAACCGCTGCGGAAACCGCTACAGCCCGGCACGGGAGAACACGCTGCCGAAAAATGCCGCGAAGCCGTCGGCGGTGGCCTGGGCTTCCGCCTGCGAGTATCGCTGGCTGCTGGCCTCCACCGTAAGCGTCCCCTTGCGGGCGCCGGCGCGGACGTGCCACTCGCCCGTGCCATCGGACAACTGATATGCGACCGCGTAGCTGGCATCGGCGGCCAGGGCGGTGTTCAGCTGCGAGATGGCTGACCATGGACGTGAACTGCCCATCATGTCCTCCTGGATGGTGCCGCAAGTTCTGAGGGTGGCGGCCCGGGTGTCAAACGGATACGGCGGTGCGGCTGTCGCGGGCATGCTGATGACGGTGAAATCGCTGTAGGCCATCTTGTTCGCGCCCCCGATCTGCCCTTGGCCGAGCACCGCGCCCGTGAGCGATCCGTAATATGCTTCGTCGCTGTAGGTGCACGGAGCCGCAGGCTGTTGCGGCGGGGGAGCGGCGGTGAAACCGGGCGCGGGGCCGATGACGTTAGCACCACGCAGGGTCACGGGACTCCCGTCAGGTCCCGTGATGTCCTTGACCAGCGCGACGAGATCGTCAGCGGTGCGGGGGTTGGGCGGCGGCGGGGCCACAGTCGGCGGATTCTTCGTGGCCTGGTCGATTAGCTCCTTGGCCAGGCCGGCCATGGAGTCCAGGGCCGGCTGAGCATCGGCCTCCGAGTTGAGCTCCGCCACCGCGAGGCTCAGCGTGATGGACAGCGTTCCCGCCAGCACCCGCAGCCCGGCCGAGCCGTAATCCCCTGGCCCCTTCGGCTTTGTGGTCTGTGTCACGGCGTGCTGCTTTTCTCCGATCGGGGGAGCAGCCAGCAGTTGCACCGCGTACGTGGAAGTCCGGCCGGATTCAGTTGCAGCCAGATCAAACTGCCCGCAACGGGCCGCGAGATCATCCGTATAGTCGAAATCAGCCTTGGCAATGGCGTCCTTCCCGGCGCTCCGAAGCGTGATCATGATGGTGGTGGTGGGTCCGGACTGCCCGGCGATGGGCATGGCCCCCTCGGCAAAATTCACGCTCTTGTCCGCCCACCTGACGAAGGGGTTCTCGGGGACGAAGACCACGCATTCGGCGGGCGTCGCGTCGGTGCTGACCTGCGGAAAGGTCCCGCTGGATGCTCCGCTGCGTTGGGAGGAGGAGTCCCGGGCAGTGGGGTACTGCAGGTTCCGGCTTTGGGCCACTCCGTTGATGATCGCGACGAGTTCAGCATCCGTGAAGACGGTCTCCGGGAATCCGGTAGCTGCAGATCCGCCTGAGGAGGTGGGGGAGGGCGACTCTGGTGACGCGGACGGTGACGCGTCCGATGGGGTGGGGCTCGTCGTCGTACTCCCCGGCGAACAGCCGGCCATCGCCAGCAGGGCGGCCACGGCGCACGCCAACAGCCTTCTGCTGTCCTTGCCTATCCTGAACCCACAGCCTTTTTCAGCTCCGCCAGCGGACATGTTCGGCCTCCTCTGCCGGGCCAAGGCTATGATGCCGGGCATATACGGGCTAGGGTATTTGGGCCTCAAGCAGTCCCCTATTTTGCACCGCAAAAACCCAAGCGCGAGCGGCCGGATAGAGGGATACTCAGTACGACGGCGGATTTTCACGGCGGCGGAATTTCGAAGCCGCATCAGAGGAGGGCGCACCCATGACTCCCGGCAGCGGAAGTCCCAAAGGCACGGCCAATCGTGACGCAGCAGTGGTCGGTGGCCTGGCCAGCAGACTCGGCGATCTGGCCAGGGAGCTTCAGCAGGAGCAGGACACTGAAGCTCTCCTGACGGACATTGTCCACGCCGCGCTGGATCTGATCCCGCACGTTGCCGATGCCTCGGTCAGCCTGGTGATGGGCAGGAGAACCGTGGAGTCCAGGGCAGCCTCCGGTGAGCTTCCCCGGAAAATCGATGCCCTTCAAAGCGCCGCTGGGGAGGGCCCCTGTGTTGATGCCGCCTACGACGAGCGGATCGTCCGGGTCCCGGACATGGGCCACGAGGCGCGCTGGCCAAAGTTTGCCAAGCTGGCTTACGCGGCCGGGGCTCGGAGCATGCTGTCGTTTCAGCTTTTCGTCGAGGGGGACACCCTGGGTGCCCTTAATCTGTACGGCGACGACGTCAACATTTTTGACGAGGAATCCGAACAGGTGGGCTTGCTGGTGGCAGCCCACGCCGCCGTCGCGTTCTCCGGTGCGCAGGAAATCAGCCAGCTCAACCAGGCGCTGGGCACCCGTGACCTTATTGGCCAGGCCAAGGGAATCCTGATGGAAAGGTTCAAGATCAGTCCCCAGCAGGCGTTCCATATCCTGACCAGGGCAAGTTCCGAAACCAACATCAAACTCCGCGACGTGGCAGATCACCTGGCCAGCAGCGGAGAGATCCTCACCCGTAACGGCAGCTAGGCAGGCTGGGTGCTGAACGCGGTCAGCGCCGAGAGCTTCGCCTCCCCGATGGGTTCTTCGGGCAGAAGTGGGATCACGGCCACCCGGTCCGCCAGATTGCGCACCTTGATGATCTGTTCGGTCTCGTTCCCGGCGCGTGCCCGCAGGAACGGGGTCCGGGGGTGGGCAGCGGCGATTGAATTGTTGATCACCCAGGCCCACGGGTGGATCCCGGCTCTTACCAGATCGTCCTGCAGCTCTTCAGCTTCCAGTACGGGGGTGGTTTCAGCGAGGGTGACGAGGACGACCTTCGTCTGCGCAGGGTCCTGAAGCCGCATGAGCGGCGTCACGAAACCCATGGTGTCGCCGACCTGCCGGGAGATCTCCCGATGGTACGAACCCGTGGCATCGAGCAGCAGCAGCGTGTGGCCGGTGGGGGCGGTGTCCATCACCACAAAGTGCCGACGGGATTCCTGGACCACGCGGGAGAACTGACGGAACACGGCCACTTCGTCTGTGCAGGGGGACAGCAGGTCCTCGGCCAGCGCCGCGCGTCCTGCATCGTCAAGGTTCCGGCCCTTGGTTTCCATCACGTGGCTTCGGTATTCCTGGATGGCTGCTTCCGGATCGATGCGTGAAACCTTCAGACCTGGAACGGCCGTCTGGAGTGTTTCGGCCAGGTGTGCCGCCGGATCGGTGGTGGTCAGGTGAACCTCGTGCCCGCGTTTGGCCAGGGCAACGGCGATCGCAGCAGCGACAGTAGTTTTCCCGACACCGCCCTTGCCCATGCACATCACCAGACCGTGGCCGTCCAGTTCCACCTCGTTGACAAGCGCTGCCAGGGCGGCATCCCCAACCTCGGAGGCGTGCGCTACGTTGCCGGTGATGCCGGCGTCGGAAGTGCCCTCGAACAGTGACTCCAGCGCCGGGATGCCCACCATGTTGTTTGGTTTCAGGTCCAGGACATCGCGGGGCAGGCCGGCGACACCCGGGGGAATGGCGGCGACCGCCGCTGCTTCCCGGGCGCGCAGGGCCTGCGCCAACTCCTCGTCACCGGCCGCTTGCGGCAGGACGCCGTTCACCACGACGTAACCGCTGCCTATGCCGATCTGGTTGAGTTCGAGGTAGGTCCGCTCAATCTCACTCAGTGAGGAAGTCTGGGCGCGGCTGACCAGCACGAGCCGTGTGCGGGCCGGATCAGTTAGCGCCTGGACTGCCTTCGCATACACCTGCTTGTGCTTCTCGAGGCCTGAGAGCGGGCCCAAGCAGGACGGGTCGCCTTTGCCGGCCGCCAGGAAATCCGTCCAGGACCCGGGCAGCTGCAACAGCCGGATGGTGTGGCCTGTCGGGGCGGTGTCAAAGATGATGTGGTCATACTGGCCGTAAGAGTTGTCGTCCGCGAGCAGGTTGGTAAATTCGTCGAAGGAGGCGATCTCGGTGGTGCAGGAACCCGAGAGGCTTTCCGCGATGCCGACCAATTCGGCCTCGGGGAGGAGGCCGCGGACGGGCGCGATGATCCGTTCCCGGTACGCCTCGGCTGCCTGTTCCGGATCAATTTCCAGCGCAGACAGACCCGCAACGTCGTAGATGGCCGTGACGGAGTTCCCGATGGTCAGGCCGAAGACCTGGCCGACATTGGACGCGGGATCCGTGCTGACCAGCAGGACTTTCCTGCCTTTCCTCGCAAGGGCGAGTGCTGTTGCGCACGCGACGGAGGTCTTACCCACCCCGCCCTTGCCGGTGAAAAACAGGAACCGTGGCGGGTCCTCGAGAAACTTCATAGTTGGACCTAGCAGCAGCCCGTTGAGCCGCCGCAGCAGCCGCCGGACTTTTCGTGCAGGCCCAGCAGGGCCCGGGACCCGGGCGCGACCGCAGCGTCGCCCAAGCCGGCGAAAGCCAGTAACTGGCTCCTGTCCGGGTAGGTGCCGGCGGCGACCGTCACGCCGTCGACGACGATAAGCGGAAGGCCCTTGGACCCCACCAGGTGCATGAACCCACGGACCGTCTCCTCCTCCGCGAAAGCGGTCGGCTCGCTGGCCAGGTTGTAGCGGGCGATGTCGGCACCCAGACCTTGGAGGTGACGCACGTCTGCGGTCACGTCCACCAGGGACTGGTCAACATCGGGGCCGCAGACGCCGGTGTCACAGCACAGGGCGGACTCGTAAATTCGGATGGCGGGCATGCGGCTCTCCTTGGCTGGTGTCATGGTTCCCTCAGTGTATCGACAATCATCGATACGCTAAAGGTGCACGAAGGACGCGCTGGGTGCGATTGCACAGGTGACCAGGTTTCTGCCGTCCCAACGCTCCGGTACCCTGTTGCAATGGTGCGTGGACTTGCGGACATGGGCGCGGAGGGAATCCTGCTGGCCGGGGCAGGGCGGGCTATCCTCATGCAGCTCGCCGATCCTGCCGTGGGCCATGGCGTGGCCGAGCACAGCACATTTACCGAACGCCCCGTCAACAGGCTCCGCGGCACCCTCACGTACGTTTACGCCATCGTGTACGGCACCGACGAGCAGGTGAAAGAGGTCCGCCGCAGGGTGAACCGGGCGCACGCGCCGGTACGCCGCGCTCCGGATGAAACCTCCGCCGGCTACAGCGCCTTCGACGCGCACGCGCAGCTGTGGGTGGTCGCTACGCTGTACGACACCGCCGTCACCGTCTTCGAAAAAATCTATGGCCCGTTCGACGACGGCACTGCCGATGAGATGTACCGCGACTACGCGAAGCTCGGGACAGCCCTGCAGCTCCCCGAGGAATTGTGGCCCGCGGACCGCGCAGCCTTCCGCCGCTACTGGGACGAACGCGTCCAGGCCCTGCGCGCAGACGACGCCGCCGTACGCGTGGGCCGCGGCCTCCTCTATCCCGGCAGCGCGGCGCTGTGGTACCGCGCCGTGATGCCGTTCGCACGGTTCCTGACCGCAGGCCTTCTGCCCGATCAGCTCCGCCGGGACTTCGGGCTGCCATGGAGCCCTGGCCACGACCGCCGGTTCCACCTCACCATGCGCGGCCTGGCAGTGTTCTACCCTCGGCTGCCCAGGCGCATCAGGCACTGGTTCAAGGACTACTGCCTGGCCGGGTTAGCGGCCGACCTCGGCCATTAGGCGCCTGCGCGACGGCGCGACGGGCAGCGTCAGGACGAAGAGGCTGCCGGTGATCAGGGCGGCGCCCACCCACGCGAGTGCCGGAAGCCGTTCACCCACCACCACCACTGCCAGGACGGCCGCCACCACAGTCTCCGCCAGGGAGACGGTGGTGGCCGTGCTGGCGCGGACCCGGGCCAGGCCCCAGCCGAACAGCACGTAACCGGCGAACATCGGGACGATTGCCATGTACGCACCGACCGCAAAGTTCTGCGGGGACGCCAGAAATGGCGCTCCGGTGGCTGCGAGAACCGGCATCAGCATCAGGCCGCCAACGCCGAAGACCGTACCCATGACCGCCCGCGAAGGTAGCCCGGTGCTGATCAGCCGGTGGGCAGCCCACGAATACAGGGCGTAGGTGAGCCCGGCCAGCAGCCCAAGTGCGATGCCCGCGGACGATTCCCAGGCCGAACCTGTGGCCCGCGCCTCGCCGGAGTTTCCTGCTTCTGCGAGACCTTCGGCGAGACACAGCAGGACAGCCCCGGAGACGCCGAGCACCGCGCCGACGGTCCACCGCCGGGTGAATGGTCTCTTGTCCACCACCCGTTCGACGACGGCGGAAGCCAGCGGGGCCGAGCCGATGGAGACGACTGTCCCCACCGCCACCCCGGCCAGATGCATGGAGGAGTAGAACGCAAGCGGGTACAGGGCAACGGCCAGTGCGCCCAACCCCACCGTGGCCCAGTTGCCGCGCAGTGAAGGGCTGAAAGCCAGCATGGGCCGCGCGGCGATCGCCGCCTGCAGCAGGCCGCCGAAACCCATTGCTGCCGCGCCGATTGCCAGCGGGCTGACCTCCGGAGCGAATGTCGCAGCAGTGCCGGTGGTGCCCCACAGGACCGAGGCGGCGAGGACAAACAGCGCACCCCACGTGGTTCCCTGGTACCGCGCGGGCTTCACAAATTATCGATCAGGGTGGTGGCGATCCGGCGGGCTTCCAGGATGCAGCTGTCGTCTCCTTCGAGCCCGGCGCGGGCCATGGACCCCTCAAGGAGGAAAGCCAGGTGCCGTGCCATGGACGCAACCCGCCCGGGTGCATTCGGCAGCAGCTCTTCCAGATGATCGGAGAGCAGCGCTTCGACGTCTTCCTTGTGCCGCCGGACCACTGCCCGGCCGGGGTCGCCGGCCGGCAGTTCGGCGGCTGCGTTCAGCAGGCCGCAGCCGCGGAACCCGTTCTCGTAGGCCAGATCGGCGTGGTCAGCGTACGCGTCGAAGACGGCAAGGATGCGCTCTTCAGGGGTGGCCGCCGTCTCCAGCCTCGAACGGTACAGCCCCAGCCATTCCTCATGGCGGGCGTAAAGGTACGCCGTCACCAGATCGGCCTTCGAGGCGAAGTTGTTGTAGAGGCTCTTTTTCGCCACGCCTGCTTCGGCGGTAATGGTATCGATTCCCGTGCCGGTCAGGCCGTTGGCGTAGAAGCGCCGGGAAGCCGCCTCGAGGAGGGCATCGCGCGCAGGCCTGCGGGCACGGGCGCTTGGGGCCACGGTCTGTTTCTCGGTCACTGCCTGTCCTTTGGCTGCTGCTGCGGTGTGGGTAGGTAGACCAGTCTACCTACTTTTCTACGCAGCCGCCAGAGACGTCTTCAAGGCGGGAAGCGCGGAGTCCGCGGGGCCTAAGGAAGCCTCGACGGCCGCAGGAGGGTGGGTGTTCCGGCGCTGGCGGGGTCGAGTGGAACGGGGCTGGTCAGAACGGCCGGGCCCCGGTGGAGGATGCCGTCCGAGAGCGGAGTGCAGCGCACGCCGCCCCGCCCCCGCATGGCCTTGTGCGCCCCCGGGGCGAGCATCTGGTCCATCCAGGCGCAAGGATGGGCGGGCCGTCCCGCCCGGATCTGCACCAGTTCCCCGCGCGATGCCAACGTGAAGTCCTCGCCGATCAGGGGAGCCAGATGGGCGCCTCTGAGCACCACATTGCGGCGGGTCAGCAGCGGGTCCAGCGGGCCGGACCCCAGCTCCGCGGCGATGGCTTCGAGGGCCTCGATCGAGAACAGCGTCACCGCGGCATCCATATGCGCGGCCTTGCCGAAGAACCGGTCGCCGACAATGCCTTTCCCGGCCACCAGTTCCACCCGGTCGGCATCTGAGGTGGGGACATCCGCAGCGCCTTCGCGGGCACGGCCGAAGTAGGCGTGAGCCGGCGACACGAGAAGGTGGAGGATCTCGACGTCGTACTTAAAGCTTTCCGTCATGACTCAAAACTATCCCTCCGGGTCCCGGCCATCACGCCACATGCCGCCTCCGGATGCGGTACTCCGCCACGGCGAGGTTGATCACCCAGGCGGCTCCCATGAGGACGGCCCTCGTGGTGGCGTCCGGCGGGCTCGCCAGGAGTTCCGGCACGATGAGGATCACGGCCTGGGTTCCGGCGCCGAGCGCAATGGCGTAGGCCCGCGTCATCCACGCCCCGTGTTGAATGAAGTCCCGGCGGACGATTGCCATGACGGCGAGAATGAGGCTCACTGCCATGGCCGAGCCGACAATGAGTCTGAGGATGAGGAGGAGCTGACCATCGCTGGGTGGCAGCTCGTAGAAGACTGCCATCCACAGGCCGGAGAGGGCCGTCAGTAAGCCGGCGGGCAGCAGGATCATTCCGGCGACCCGATGCCAGCTTCGCCTTCCCGTGCGGAGGGACGGGACGAACTGGAATGCCCCGAGCAGCGAGTAAATGGTGACGCTGACAATGTGGATCACCACGGGGACGGGCGAGTCGAAGAACCTGGCGTTGCGCTCCGTCACGGCGGCGCCAACCGATAATTCGGTCAGCCTGGCAGCGCCGGCGATGACAGGGATCAGGCTCAGGAGGATCAGGCCGGCGGGCACCAGCCATGACGGCCGACGCCGGCGGGAAGCTTTGATCTGCGGCTGATGGGGCGCAATCTGTCTGGTGACGTTCACGGTGGTCCTTTTCCTGTGGGTCTGGTCCAAAATATTTGCCGGTTCACTTCAAGGTGTACGGCGTACACCTTCCTGTGACTCAGGTTAGGTGTACGCCGTACACTGGTCAAGGGGTCAAGAATTATCGGGAAGGAAATTCACATGGGCGAGCCAGCTGCCGCGTCCGGGCGGCCGCGTCTGAGCAGGGACAGGGTGCTCCGGGCCGCGGTCTCATTGGCTGATGAACTCGGCATCGGCGAATTGAGCATGCGCAGGCTCGCCCAGGAGCTTGAGGTGGTGCCGATGGCGCTCTACAAGCACGTTGCCAACAAGGATGAACTTCTCGACGGCATGGTGGATGTGATCGTCAGGGAAATTGATCCGCCGGCTGATGAGCCAGGGTGGAGGGACGTTGTCCGGCGCAGGATCCTTTCCGCGAGGAGCGTGCTGCAGCGGCATCAATGGGCACGGCAGGTCCTCGAAACACGAACCAGGATGACACCTGGCGTCCTCGCATATATGAACTCGTTTATCGGCATCTTCCTTGACCGGGGCTTCTCGGACGATCTGACCCATCACGTCATGCACGCCATGGGCAGCCGCATGTGGGGTTTCACCCAGGAACTGTTCAATGAACCTGGCGATCCAGCGGATGGCGAAATGAACGGGGCGGATGGTGCCGCCCAGCAGGCCATGCTCCAGGAGCTGGCGAAGCGATATCCGAATCTCGTGCGGATTGCCAGGGCTTCCGCACACGATGAAGGCGGGGTGGTGGGGCAGGGGTGCGACGACCAGTTCGAATTCGAGTTCGCCCTTGATCTCCTGCTGAACGGCATCGAAAAACTGCACGCAGAAGGCTGGACATCGGCGCGGTCTGACAGGGCGCCGACGATGACCTCAGCTGTCTAACTGTTTCCCGAACCGGCTGACCGTAGGGGCAATCGCTGATCGGACGTCGGGACGGTCATGCCAGGTGCGGAGGTTCTCGGCTGCAGCGTCGCCGATGAAGGATATGACGTCCACAGCCGTGAAGAGGCCTACGCCGCGAGGGGACCATCTGCCGCCGCTGATAATCGCAGTGCCTGATGCGATCGTGATGAGGGGGATGACCTTGACGTCTTGACCCAGAACGGCTCTGTAGCGTTCGGCGGCGTCAGCTATCGCGGTATGACGGTGACCGTCGTCACCCTTGACCAGGATCGCCCGCCCTCTGCGGTTCGTGGCCCACTCATAATTTGTGTCGTGACCGAACCATGAGTCAATCAGACAGACATTGCTCCCGTGAGTTACTGCGTGCTCCACGTCCAGCCGCCTGCCTCCCGGCGACTTGAGTCCATGGAATATGTACACGCCGGGAATCCTCACGAGTTTGTTCAGTAGAAATCCGATGACCCAGATACTGCTCCGAGTGGAATCGCCGGCGCCCCTGCCCCACTCGGTTGGCTGCATCCCATAGAGCCTTTGGCCGGGAGCAAGAACAATCTCCCCCGCCTTGAAGATGGGCGCTCCGAACCAGCCGATACCCACTGCGGAAGCCAGACCAAGAAGCATCACCACGGCGCTGCTCACATTCCCGTTAGTCAACGACCAGACTGAAGCAGCCACGAACAGCGAAGCCACCACCGAGCCAATTACAACAAGGACTTTTCCCCCGGTCCAGATGAAAAGAGCGGCCATGAGCATCGCAGCTCCTCTGGAAACGTTCAGAAACAATGCGCTTTCCCCGCTGTCCTGCGCTGGTCCCAACAGGCCCATTAACGACAGGAAACCGGCGACGAGAACAATGAACGCCAGGCCCCTGCCGGAATCAGATTTCCGCTTCGAATCCTGCTCTGACGATCCTCGAGTGGGTTGTTGCTCGTAATTGCTGTAACCGGTGTTCAGCCATTTCCACTGAGGCGTCTTGATACCGAGCCGCTCCAGTTCCGCTTCCATGCTGTCCATTAAGGAATTCCGTATCTACTTTTGCCAGGTGTTCCCGGCAAGGTGGCGGTTGCGTGCCTCGATCAGTTGCCGGAGCCGCCGAAACGGACCCTTGACCTGATCAACATCCCATGCTGACAGCCACGGGCCGAAAGGCCGTTCCGACGCGCCCCTCTGCCTGCGACACTGGGCGAATGAACGGCTCTCCGGTGTTGATCCCCCCGATCGAGCGTCACCTTGACGCCAACCATGCCCTGCACCCTGACAACCTCTGGATCCGTATCGTCCGGTTCTCGCTTGGCATCGTCGTGCTCGTCGCCCTCATGCAGAAAACGTTCGACGCGACGCTGCCGGGCAACGACGTCGATGTCGTGCAACTCTTTTCGGAGTTTACGGTCCAGTCAAACCTTGCGGTCGGGCTGGTGCTCATCGCATCCGCGGCGTGGCCGAGGGCGCAGTTGCCGGCGTGGTGGGACCACGTTTTCGGTGCCCTGGTTGTTTATCTGGTGATGACCGGACTCATCTACGTGGTCCTCGTGGCGCCACCGGACGAGCCCTGGTGGAGCCTGGACATGTACTGGCCGCAACTGGTGCACCACCGGCTCGCTCCGCTGGCCGTTGCGCTCGACTGGCTTGTGGTCACGAGGACGGTCCGCGGTCCGTGGTGGCGGCCTCTCATATGGCTGGGCTACCCGGCGGCGTTCCTTGTTTTTTCCTGGGTGCGCGGATCCATCGATGGCTGGTACGTCTACGACTTCCTCGATCCCACGGTCGACGGCGGCTGGTCGGCCATGCTGCTGGTCATCGCTCAGGTGCTGGTTGCGTTCCTGGTGGTCGCGCTCCTCGTGCATGTCGCCGGCAACCGGCGTGCCGCGCTCGCGGCAGGGCCCCCGCGGCGCTGACCACGGGGGCCCTGGCACGCTCCTTAGACGTTGGAGATGATCACCTGCATTGAGGAGCCAGTTGAAGCTGAGATGAAGGCGTTCTCAAATGACAGCGTCCCTGTGACCACCGCCTGCTGGGTGGTGCCGCGGATGGAGTTTCGCTGCACGAACTGTCCGGGCAGGATATCCCTCGAGATGCTGCCCCCGCGTTCGACAGTTCCCGTTCCCTGCCAGGTGAGGTCAAGGTAAATCTCGGTCCCGTCAGAGAGCGGCACTGTGGCGGTGGCGTGCACCGACGAGCGCGCGAAATCGAAGAGTTCGGTCGGCGCCTCGCCATAGGTTGAGTAGCCCTCACCGGTGCACTTGTTGTAGGTGGAAGAAGAGTAGAACATGGCGGTGCCGCCGTCATACATGGTTCCGGCGCCAGCCGCCGTGGAGCTGTACGTGCAGCCGTCGGCTGAGAGGGCGCTCGTATAGCCCTGCGCGAACTCGGAGCTGTAGTGCACCTGGAGGACAGCGGCGGCAGAAGCCGGCGGTGCCACCAGGATGGCGCTCCCCAAGGCGGCGAGCAGGCCCGCGATCGTTGCAACGCGGGTTCTTGGGCTTGAATTTGGTGCACGCATGACGCGCCTCTTCTTCCATTCGTCGTCGTCCCCGGACGGGGTGGATCCCCGAAACGTACTCCCGCACCGGGCGCGCAGGTAGGGTCCTTCGGCGGTGCCGACGGCGGACGTTCCGACGTCGGGCGTTTCCCTTTGGTTGACGTCCCGGTCAGCCCTGCAGGCGCTGGCGGTATAGCCGCGGCGTTTCGCCGGCGTCGTTGAGGAAATGACGGTTGAAGTTGGACAGGTTGGAAAAGCCGACTTCGTAGCAGATGTCGGAAATGGCTTTGTCGCTGCGCTCCAACAGGCGCCGCGCGTGGGCCAGGCGCAGCTTGCGGACCAGGTCGCTGAAATTCTGGCCGGTGGCCCGTTTGAAGTACTTCGAAAACGTCGGTTCCGGCATGCCAACCAGGGCAGCGGCCTCCGCCATCGAGACGCTGCCCGCATGGTTGCTGAAGACATACTCCAAAACGATGTCGACGACCGCGGCCGCCTGACCGTCCAGCTGCGGCCTGAACCATTCGTCCGCGAGGTAGCGCCGCTCCTCCTGCGGGGCCCCGGCGAGGATTCCGAACAGCGCAAAGAGGTGCTCAAGGCGCTGGAGACCGGTGGTGGTTCCCATGGCCTCCATGGCCGCGGCCGCCGTTTCGGCTGATTGCCCCAGGAACTCGATTCCCCGGGCAGACTGTTCCAGCAGCGGCTTGACCTCCGCCATCTCCGGGATCAGGGACGCGGCCTGTTCCACCCACTTCCCGTCGAACTGGATGACGACATCCCGGTCTTCGAGCACTTCACCGGGCTCAAGGTCACTGACCCAGTCGTGCGGCAGTCCCGACCCGACGATGGACACATGGCCCGCCTCGAACGTGCCGATGTGGTCCCCGACGATGAACTTTCCGGTGCCCTTGCGGATGAGGTGGATCTCGTACTCCGGGTGGTAGTTCCACCGGGCCACCGGGCTGGGGTAGCTGTGCTGGTGCCACCGGACCGAGTGGTTGGGGTCAGGCGGGATGACCTCGCGGTTGGCCCGCATCCCCAGCAGCCTCTCGGCCAGCCTGGCTGTTGCTCCGTCCGTTACATCGGCGGCAGTCATGGTGATCTCCGTTGGTCAGGCGGTTATGAAATCCGGACGGCACTTTCGGGGGCCTTCCCCCAGATTAGACCCTGTAATTGCACGAAGCGGGAAAATTAGTATCAGAAACCGGCAACCAGGGCGCTAGTTGTGCCCTATGACACAGGCCTATCGTTGAGGAACACCAGCGGGGTACACCGGATTTCCCGGTTAGCGGCCCCACCTCCGGTCCCCGGTACATCGACATGGCAGTTGATGCACGGTGACTGCGCACCCCCGAAGAACAAAGGAGTCCTAAATGCGCTCAAAATTGCGTGCAGCGACCCTCGCCGCCGGCGCTTTGTGCGTCGCCCTCAGTGCCACGGCCTGCGCGGGAGCCGGCGGAGGCAATTCCGCCGGCGATCCCAACAGCATCAACGTCCTGATGGTCAACAACCCCCAGATGGAGGATCTGCAGCGGCTGACGGCGGATAACTTCACCAAGGAAACGGGCATCAAGGTCAACTACACGATCCTGCCCGAGAACGACGTGCGGGCAAAGATCAGCCAGGAGTTCTCCAGCCAGGCCGGACAGTACGACGTCGCGTCGCTGTCCAACTACGAGATCCCGTTCTATTCCGCCAACGGCTGGCTCGCTCCCTTGGACAAGGTGGCTGCGGATCCGGCGTTCGACCAGGACGACATCCTCCCCGCCTACACCGCATCCCTCACCGGCGCAGACGGAAAGCTCTACGGCGAACCTTTCTACGGCGAATCGTCCTTCCTGATGTACCGGAAAGACATCCTGGATGCCAAGGGCCTGACCATGCCTGAGAAGCCCACCTGGGATGAGGTCGCGGACATCGCGGCGAAAGTGGACGGTGCCGCCCCGGGAATGAAGGGCATCTGCCTGCGCGGCCAGCCCGGCTGGGGACAGGTCTTCGCCCCGCTGACCACAGTGGTCAACACCTTCGGCGGCACCTGGTTCGACAAGGACTGGAACGCCAAGGTCAGCTCGCCGGAATTCACCGAGGCAGTGGAGTTCTACACCAAACTGGTCCGCGAGCACGGTGAACTGGGAGCCGCCCAGGCCGGCTTCACGGAGTGCCTGAACAACATGAGCCAGAGCAAAGTGGCCATGTGGTACGACGCCACGTCCGCCGCCGGAGCCCTGGAAGCAGACGCCTCACCGGTGAAGGGCAAGATGGGCTACGCCCAGGCCCCGATCAAGGAAACCAAGTCCTCCGGCTGGCTGTGGACCTGGTCCTGGGCGATGCAGGCCGCCTCAAAGAAGCAGGACGCTGCGGGCAAGTTCATCGCGTGGGCCAGCTCGAAGAAGTACGAAGATCTGGTTGCCGCCAAGCTCGGCTGGGCGAAGGTCCCCTCCGGCAAGCGCATCTCCACCTACGAGAATGCGGATTTCCAGAAGGCGGCCCCGTTCTTTGAGGCCGAGCGCTTCGCCATTGAGAACGCTGACCCCAAAAACCCCGGCGCCCAGGAACGTCCCGCCGTCGGCATCCAGTTTGTCGGCATTCCGGAGTTCGCCGCTCTGGGCACCAATGTGTCCCAGGGAGTCAGCTCCGCCATCGCAGGCCAGGGTTCTGTGGCTGATGCGCTGGCCAAGGGCCAGGAAGCGGCCCAAAAAATCGGCAATAAGTACAAGTAGCAACAACCGAACCGCAGGAGAACCTCATGACTACCGCAACGGCGCGTATCTCCCGATCGGGGCACAGCGCAGCCAAACCATCCAAGAATGCACGGACGCGGGAACGCGCCCTGGCCTGGGCACGGCGGGCACCACTGCTTCCGGCACTGATCTTCCTCATCGTTGTCACCCAGCTGCCGTTTGTGGTGACCCTGATCATCTCGTTCCTGAACTGGAACAGCCTCAGCCCTGACAAGACCGCCTTCGCCGGGCTGGAAAACTATGCCACGGTCCTCACCGACCCGGACCTGCGCCAGGCGATCTTCACCACGATCCTGCTGACCGTCTCCGTGGTCCTGGTGAGCCTGCTCATCGGCCTGGGCCTGGCGCTGCTGCTGGATAAGAAGTTCATCGGCCGCGGCCTGGCCCGGACCCTGCTGATCGCACCCTTCCTGGTGGTGCCCGTAGCCGCGGCGCTGATCTGGAAGCACGCCCTCCTCAACCCCACCTACGGGCTGATCAACGGCATCCTGACCTGGCTCTGGTCCCTCTTCGGCAGCGCCTCGGCACCCCAGCTGGACCTCCTGTCCCAGGCACCCATGATGGCCGTCATCGTCTCGCTTGTCTGGCAGTGGACCCCGTTCATGATGCTCATCCTGCTCGCCGGCCTGCAGTCCCGCCCCATGGACACCGTGGAAGCGGCGCAGATGGACGGCGCGACACCCTGGGCCATCTTCCGGCACCTCACGCTGCCGCACCTGCGCCAGTACCTGGAGCTGGGTGGCCTGCTAGGGGCGATCTACATCGTGCAGAACTTCGACGCCGTCTTTACGCTGACCGCCGGCGGACTGGGCACGGCCAACCTGCCCTACGCCATCTACCAGACGTTCTACTTCGCCAACGAATACGGCCTGGCATCCGCCGCCGGCGTCGTGGTGGTCATCGGCACCATCATCGTGGCCACGTTCGCACTCCGCACCGTCTTTTCACTCTTCAAGAAGGAGGCAGCACGATGAGCACCCTCACCCCCGCCGCACCCCAAAGCGCCCCGTCCGGGCCCACGGCGTTGAACACCGGCCTCTCTCCGCGGCGTGGAAAATCGCGCATGGACCCCACCCGCAACAACACCGCCGCCGGCATCGGGGCCTGGCTGCTCGCCCTGCTCTTCGCCGCCCCCGTCGTGTGGATGATCCTGACCTCCTTCCACTCCGAAACCGACGCAGCAACCAACCCGCCGTCCATCGCAGCGAACCTCACCCTGGACGCGTACCGGGAATTCTTCGGGGAAACGTCCGGCGTCAGCCCCTGGCCTTCCCTGATCAACTCCGCCACCGCCTCGATCCTGTCCACGGTCCTCGTCCTGGTCCTGGCCATCCCCGCGGCCTATGCACTGTCCATCCGGCCGGTGAAGAAGTGGACCGACGTGATGTTCTTCTTCCTCTCCACCAAAATGATGCCCGTGGTGGCTGCGATCCTGCCGCTGTACCTGTTCGCCCGGACAGTCGGCGCCCTGGACAATATCTGGTTCCTGATCCTGATGTACACCTCAATGAACCTCCCCATCGCGGTCTGGATGATGCGGTCGTTCCTCGCCGAGGTACCGGTGGAAATGCTCGAAGCGGCCCAGATCGACGGCGCCAACCTCCTGCTGACCCTCCGCAAGATCATCGCTCCGGTGGCCATGCCCGGCATCGCCGCCACTGCCCTGATCTGCTTCATCTTCAGCTGGAACGAACTCCTCCTGGCCCGGGTCCTCACCGGCGTGGTGGCAGGCACGGCCCCTGTCTTCCTCACCGGCTTCGTCTCCGGGCAGGGACTGTTCCTCGCCAAGGTCTGCGCAGCCGCCGTCGTCATCTCCCTGCCGGTGCTGTTCGCCGGGTTCGCCGCCCAGGACAAGCTCGTCCAGGGCCTCTCCCTCGGCGCCGTCAAGTAGCGCCGTCCCCTTTCGATTCCCACAGGAGTACTTCGATGACAACCCCCACAGCACAGTCCAGCACGCTCGCACACCCCGCACTGCCGGCCACCATGCGCGCCAACATCCTGAAGAGCCAGGGCGACATGGCGATGGAGACCCTGCCCCTGCCGCAGCTCGACGCCGACCAGGTCCTGGTGCAGGTGGCCGCGGTCGGCGTCTGCGGAAGCGATGTCCACTACTACGAGCACGGCCGGATCGGCCCGTACGTGGTGGACCACCCGCTGATCCTCGGCCACGAACTCTCCGGCCGGATCGCCGCCGTTGGAAGCGCCGTTGACCCGGTCCGCATCGGCAAACGGGTCGCCGTCGAGCCCCAGCGGCCCTGCCGTAAGTGCAAGCAGTGCAAGGCCGGCCGCTACAACCTCTGCCCGGACATCGAGTTCTACGCCACCCCGCCGATCGACGGCGCGTTCGCCGAATACGTCACCATCCAGTCCGACTTCGCGTACGACATCCCCGACAGTGTCAGCGACGAGGCAGCAGCACTGATCGAACCGCTCTCCGTCGGGCTGTGGGCCTGCGAGCGCGCGGAGATCAAACCCGGCAGCCGTGTCCTGATCGCGGGTGCGGGCCCCATAGGCATCATTGCCGCGCAGGCCGCCCGGGCTTTCGGTGCCACGGAGATCTACATCAGCGACATCGCCGAGGACCGGCTCGCTTTCGCCCTCAAACACGGGGCAACGCACGCGCTGAACGCGAAAACGGACAGCACGGAAGGGCTCGACGTCGACGCGTTCATTGACGCTTCCGGCGCACCGCAGGCAGTCCGTTCCGGGATCAAGGCCGTGGGCCCGGCCGGCCGGGTCATACTGGTCGGGCTGGGGGCGGACGACGTCGAACTGCCCGTCTCCTTCATCCAGAACCGCGAGATCTGGCTCTCCGGCGTGTTCCGTTACACCAACACCTGGCCGCTGGCGATCCAGCTGATCGCCGACGGCAAAGTGGACCTGGACATCCTGGTCACCGGCAAATTCAGCCTCGCTGAATCCGAGAATGCGCTCAAAGCCGGCAAACAGCCCGGCCAGCTCAAAGCCGTGGTTTACCCGGGCCGATGACCGCCGTCACCGTGATCGGCGAATCCCTCGTCGACATCATCAGCGATCCGCGCCAGGCCGCCCCCGCCCTGACCAGGTCTGTCAAGGCACACCCCGGCGGCAGCCCCCTCAACGTGGCGGTGGGGGCTGCGCGGCTGGGCCTGCAGACCAGCCTCGTGACCCACTACGCCGATGACCGGCACGGCCGGATGATCGAGCAGCACCTGCAGGCCAACGGTGTCACGGCGATCGTGGGCGGGAGCGCACCCACGTCAACGGCAACCGCCACGCTCAGTTCCGACGGTTCCGCCAGGTACGCCTTCGACATCAGCTGGGACTTCAACGGCGCATCCCTGCCCGCCCTCGCCGCCGTCGAAGGTTCCGCCCACGTCCACACCGGCTCGATCGCCTCCATGCTGGGGCCGGGGGACAAGGCCACCCTGGCGCTGGTGCACGCGGCACGGGACTTCGCGACTGTCAGCTACGATCCCAACTGCCGGCCAGCCATCAGCCCGAACACCGCCGCAACCCGCACACAGGTGGAACTCTTCGTGGCGGCCAGCGACATCGTCAAAGCCAGCGACGAGGACCTGTCCTGGCTCTACCCGGACCGGACCCCGGAGCAAACCCTGGCAGCATGGCTGGAGCTCGGCCCGGCCCTGGTGGCACTGACGCGCGGCGCCTCCGGTCCTGTGGTTCTGACCCGGCGGGGGAGAGTGGAAATGCCCGCCGAAGACATCACGCTGGTGGACACCGTAGGCGCCGGCGACTCGTTCATAGCCGCGCTCATCTCCGGCCTGGCCCAGCTCGAAGCGCTCGGACCCGGCGGAAGGAAACGGCTCGAAATCCTGGACCGGGAAGAACTGCATGACCTCGCCGCCTACGCCAACCGTGCCGCGGCGATCACCTGCTCCCGGCCGGGAGCCAACCCACCCACGTCAGCGGAGCTCGGTTCCTTGACCGGTTCCCTTACTGCACCGGAAGGTTAGGCAATGCCTGCACTCGAATCCAACGTACTTTCCGGGCTGTCATCCTCCGTGGCGGTACCCGCTTACGACCGTTCCGGCCTGACCGCCGGCATCGTCCACTTCGGTGTGGGGGGTTTCCACCGGGCCCACCAGGCCATGTACCTGGACCGGCTGATGAACGCCGGCAAGGCGCACGACTGGGCCATCTGCGGCGTCGGCGTCCTGCCCGGCGATGCGCGGATGAAGCAGGTCATGGACGGCCAGGACTGCCTCTACACCCTGGTGGTGAAGAACCCTGACGGAACAAGGGAAGGACGGGTCATCGGTTCAATCGTCGAGTACCTGTTCGCCCCCGAGGATCCCGAAGCCGTCATCGAGAAGATGGCCTCCGAGGCAGTCCGGATCGTCTCGCTAACCGTCACCGAGGGAGGCTACAACTTCCACCACGTCACCGGAGAGTTCGACCCCGGCACCCCCGACGTCGTCCATGACCTCCAGCCCGGGAATCCGCCACGGACAACCTTCGGGCTGGTCACCGAAGCGCTCGCCCGGCGTCGGGCACGCGGGCTGGCCCCGTTCACCGTGATGTCCTGCGACAACATCCAGGGCAACGGCGATGTGGCCCGCAGGATGTTCACGGCCTTCGCAAACCTCAAGGACCCGGAACTCGGCGCCTGGATAGAGAACAATGTTCCCTTCCCCAACAGCATGGTGGACCGCATCACGCCGGTGACCACGGACGCAGACCGTGCGGCCATCAGCGAAGAATTCGGGATCGAGGACGCATGGCCGGTGGTGTGCGAACCGTTCGAGCAATGGGTACTGGAAGACAACTTCAGCCTGGGCCGGCCTCCGTTCGAGGAGGCCGGTGTGCAGCTGGTGGCAGATGTTGAACCCTATGAACTGATGAAGCTGCGCCTCCTCAATGCCAGCCACCAGGGCATGTGCTATTTCGGCTACCTCGCCGGGTACCGGTACGCCCACGAGGCGGCGCAGGACGAAATGTTCGCGCAGTTCCTGCTCGGCTACATGGACAGGGAAGCCACACCCACGCTCCACCCCGTCCCGGGCATCGACCTCAATGCCTACAAGCGGACCCTTATTGAGCGGTTTTCCAACGAACACGTGCGGGACACCCTGGCCCGGCTGTGCGCCGAAAGCTCGGACCGGATCCCCAAATGGCTGGTCCCGGTCATCCGCATCAATCTCGAACACGGGGGAGAGGTCCGCCGCTCCGCCGCGATCGTGGCCAGCTGGGCCCGCTATGACGAGGGGATCGACGAGCAGGGAAACCCGATCGACGTCGTCGACCGGTTGAGAGAGCCGCTGATGGCAGCCGCGGCACGCCAGCACGAGGAACCGCTCGCGTTCATTTCCAACCGTGAGGTTTTCGGTGACCTGATCGACAGCCCGGTGTTCGTGGCCGCCTACACCAAGGCGTTGAACGACCTGCACGGCAAAGGAGCCCGGGCTGCCCTGGAGGCGCTGACGTCGTGACAACAAGTCCCTGACAGCAGGAAGGGTGCCACCCCGCTTGGGGTGGCACCCTTCCGTTTGCTGTATCTACAGCCGGCTAGTCCCTCTTGAAGGCGTCCTTGACCTTCTCGCCGGCCTGCTTCAGGTCCGCCTTGCTTTGGTCGGTCTGACCCTCGGCCTTCAGGCCCGGATCATTCGTGGCTTCCCCTGCGGCTTCCTTGCCCTTGCCGCCAAGCTTCTCAGCAGTGTTCTCAATCTTGTCATCCAGACCCACGGTGATACTCCCTCCGATTGGTTGCTGCGGGCATCCGCCCGCCGCTTACTCTTTCATCGTAAACCCGAATCGGGCTTAATGCTAAGTATGCTGACTTAATCGGACGACGGCGGGTTGTCCCGCCGTCGTCCGGCCACCGTGGTGGGGGCCGGACCGGCTTGTTATGATTCCGACGACGGCACTCATGTCCGGAGGGAGACCTGATGGCGCAGGGAAGCAGCAGCCCGTGGACTCCCGCGGACCAGTCGTGGGTCCGGGAAAACCTCCGTGAGGCAATCGACCAGCTCGTGGAGCTGGGGTACAGCGTGCGCGGCGGGGAGGGCGAGGATCCGGAGCTCATTGATCCCGGAGGTTCGGCGGTGGAGACCTGGCGGGAGGGCTACCCGTACAACGAGCGGATGTCACGCCAGGAGTATGAACTCGAGAAATACCGCCTGCAGGTGGAACTGCTGAAATTCCAGTACTGGGGCCAGGACCGGGGCCTTAAAAACGTGGTCGTCTTCGAGGGACGCGACGCCGCCGGCAAAGGCGGAACCATCAAACGCTTCACCGAGCACCTGAATCCGCGCTCGGCCAGGACCGTGGCCCTCAGCAAACCCTCGGACCGTGAACAGAGCCAGTGGTACTTCCAGCGCTACATCCAGCACCTGCCCTCCGCGGGCGAAATCGTGCTGTTCGACCGCTCCTGGTACAACCGGGCAAACGTGGAACGTGTGATGGGCTTTTGCACGGAGGAGGAGTACCAGACCTTTATGGGCCAGGCGCCGCTCTTTGAGAAAATGCTGGTCGACTCCGGCGTCCATCTCCACAAATTCTGGTTCTCCGTGACCCGCCACGAACAGCGCACCCGCTTTGCGATCCGCCAGATTGACCCGGTCCGGCGCTGGAAGCTTTCGCCGATGGATCTTGCCTCCCTGGACCGCTGGGAGGCGTACACCCAGGCCAAGGAACAGACCTTTCTGCGGACGGACACGGATCATGCGCCGTGGATCACCATCAAGTCCAACGACAAGAAGCGCGGCCGGATCAACGCCATGCGCTGGTTCCTGAACCAGTTCGATTATGACCAGAAGGACACCTCGGTGGTCTATGAGCCCGACGCCCTCATCGTGCGCCGGGCGCGGGAAGCCGTTGGCGACTGAGCGGGCCGGCTCTGGGAAGCTGCCCGCCGCGGGCGTACGATCGGCCCATGATGGACGCTGATGAGGCGGAACTGCGGCGACGGCTTGAACCGCTTGCACCTTTCCTGCGGGAACTGGGGTTGCGGACGCTGGAGACCTACGCGGCAGCAGGAATCCTCGACGCCATCCCCGGAACGGCCTACCCGGTGGCCGACGCCCTCTTCACTCGGGAGGGCGGGACCTTCACCTACCATCCGCATGGTGCCGTGTACCTGAACGTCACGCACGAGGGGGCGCTCCAGCTCGCCCTCCCCAGCGGGGACGTCCCCCTGCAGGAGGGCATCACGCATTATCTGCAGCTGGCCCATGAGCCGGATCTTGCGGATTCCAGGCCGCTGGACGGAGCGACTGAATGGTTCCCGCCGCCGCGCTTTGTGCTCGTGGCCGAGACCTCCCGGCTGTACATCGCCGCGGCTGCCTCCATCCGGCGTGCCAAGAACACGACAGGTTTCGTGCCACTGGAGCAGTACGTCAACGAGCGGGCGAACCTGTTCGTCGAAGGCTTCCTGGGAGCCATCTGAGAACCATGGATCCGGCAGTTGCCGAGCCGGTGCTTTTCTTCCGGGAGAGCCGGGAATTCATGGAGAGTTCATTCACCCATCCGGCCGCTTAGGCGGCGGCTGCCCCGCCCAGGACCAGGTGATCGGCAGGATCACGGTGGGTCAGGGAAACAGCGTTGGCGACGACGTACGCCAATCCGCCGTGCGGGAAGGCCTGCCGTTGGAGGGTGGAACCCGTGCCGTGGTGGAGGATTCGCTGCAGTGACTCTGCAACGTAACCGGTGTCCCCGGCGTCCTCCAATGCGTCCCGCACATGGTTGCCCAGTGCGGTGAGGACGGTTCGCGCCGGCGCGGGCCGGTGGGTCAGCGGATGGAGCAGCTGGCCATGTACACCGAAGCGGCTGGCAAGCCACGCACCCTGGCGCAGTATTGCCGCGGGGACCATATCCGGTTGCCGGCCCGCCTGCCACTCCCTCGCCGCCGTCTCGACCAGTGCCCGCACCAAAGCCGCGATCAGGACAGCGTCCCGCGCGTCCAGGCAGACATCGGAAACCCGGACCTCGACTGTCGGGTGACGTGCTGACAAGCGGGCATCAAAATCCGGGTTGGCAACGACTCCGGTGACCGCGAGCCCGCGCACCAGTGAGTGGTAGGCGCCTGCGGAGCCGAAGACCTCAGCCGGCCCGGCGCTTGACCAGCGGTTCCAGGCCTGGGTCCGGAAACTGGCATAGCCGCTGTCGGTGCCGTTCCAGAACGGTGAATTGGAGCTCAAGGCAGTCAGCGACGGCAGCCAGGCTCTGATCCGGTCAAGGACCGCGACGCCTTCCTCGTCCGAGCTGACTGACACATGGACGTGGTATCCGCAGGTCAGCTGCTCCCGGGCTGTCAGGGCAAACTTGTCCATGAGCGCGTCGTACCGGTCGTTCCTCGTGGCGTGCGTGGTGACGGGCAGCGGTGACGTGGCCAAGGCCGCGAGCCTGGCTCCGATCCCTTGTGCCAGCGAGTCCGCATAGCTCCGGCCCGCCCGGATGTCGCCGGCCAGTGCGGGCAGGCTGCTGTGGGGACGGGTGATGACTTCAAGCTGCTCCTGATGGAGTTCGGCCGCAAGTTCGGGGACACGTGAGGTGTGGCCGGCGGAGTGTTCGCCGGGATCGTGGAGCCGAAGCAGCTCCCCGGCCAGCGGGAGGGCACGGCCGCTGGTTGGGTCAACGATCAGGAATTCTTCTTCAACACCGAATGTACGCACGTGCTAAGTGTGTGGGACCGGAACGGGCGTGCCGGACGTGTTCATGTCCCGTCTACCTTGGGACTGCCGGGGCGACAGTGTTCACTGCCGCGCAACCTGAGCGTCGGCCGGCGTTGGTCCGCGGCGGGAAGTCTGTTCACGCACCCCTTCATGAAGTTAGGAATCCCCATGCGCCTGAACAGATTCAACACCGCCGCACTAGTGGCCCTCATCGCGGCCGGCATCGGCACGTGGGCCCTGCCCGCCAACGCCGCCGAGGACAAGGCCCCCGGCGAACAGGCCTTCACGTTCGGTGTCATCGGCGACATCCCGTACGGCGCCGCCGAGATCGCGAAGTTCCCCGCCCGCATCCAGGACATCAACGCCGACAGTGACCTGAAGTTTGTGGCCCATGTGGGCGACATCAAGAACGGGTCGTCAGTCTGTTCAGACGAATACTTCGAGCACATCCGCTCCGAGTTCGACACGTTCGAGCACCCGCTGGTCTTCACTCCGGGCGACAACGAATGGGTGGACTGCCACCGGACCAACAACGGCGCATACAACCCCCTGGAGCGCCTGGACAAGCTGCGCGAAGTCTTCTTCAATGAACCCGGCAAGACCCTCGGCGAGACCATGCCGGTTAAGACCCAGGAAAGCCTCGGACTGCCGGAGAACGTCCGCTTCACCCAGAACCGCGTGGCCTTCTCGGTGGTGAACATCCAGGGCAGCAACAACTCGCTCCTGCCGTGGACGGGTCTCCGCAAAACGGCCCCAACGCCGGAGCAGTTGGCTGAAGTGGAGCACAGGGTCGGGGCTGACCTGGCCCAAATCCGCGAAACCTTCAGTGATGCCACCCGCCGCAACGACCGTGCGGTGGTCCTGATGACCCAGGCCGACATGTTCGACCCGTCACTGCTCGACGCCGCCCTCGCCAACCCCGAAACGATGTCCGGTTTCCGGGAGATTGTGCAGACGATCATTGCGGAGACCAACCGTTTTGACGGGCCCGTTTACCTCATCAACGGGGACAGCCACGTGTTCGCCCAGAACCAGCCACTTGCCGAAGGCTCACCCTGGCTTCAGGTCTACGGCGGCGGTTCGGGAGCGGATAACCTGCAGCGCATCACGGTGGACGGCTCCAACAACGCCACCAACTACGTCAGGTTCACGGTGGCCGGGAACAGCGCCGCCGGCAGCGAGGTCCTCTCCTGGGATAAGGTCCCCTTCAGGGGTTAACAACAGATGGTGAGCGGACGACGGCGGCATCCGCCCGCCGTCGTCCGCCCGCCTCAGGAATGTATTCAGAAGATTGAATGTTCAAATAACCATGGACTTTGGCATCATCACCTTCGGCGAACTTTCCCGCAACACCACCACAGGCACCGCCCTCTCCCCGCAGCAGCGGCTCAAGGAAATCATTGAGCTGGCCAAGCTGGCGGACCAGGCAGGCCTCAGCTTCCTGGGGTTGGGGGAGCACCACCGGCACGACTTCGCCATCTCGGCCCCGGAGATACTGCTTGCGGCGATTGCCCGGGAAACCACCAACCTCAGGCTCAGCACCGCCGTCACCGTGCTGTCCACGCAGGACCCCGTCCGGCTTTTTGAGCAGTTCGCCACCCTGGACCTCATCAGTGACGGACGCGCCGAGATCATAGCCGGCCGCGGGGCGTTCATTGAGTCCTACCCCCTGTTCGGCCACCGGACCGAAGACTACGACGGCCTGTTCGACGAGAAGCTCCGGATGCTCCTCGAACTGCGGGACAACGCCACCCTGACCTGGAACGGAGACCTGACCCAAAGCATTCCGGGCATGGACATCGCGCCCAGGCCCCTGCAGGAAAAGCTCCCGGTCTGGGTGGGCGTGGGCGGGACCCCGGCAAGCTTCGCCCGGGCAGGACGGCTGGGCCTGCCCCTGTTCATCGCGCTGTTGTCCGGGCCGGAACGGTTCCGGCGCCTTGCGGAGCTCTACCGGCACTCCGCTGACGAAGCAGGCCATGACTCCGCGGCCCTGCCGGTCGGGGTGGGCGGCCACTTCTACGCTGCGGCCACCTCGCAGCAGGCCCGCGACACCTTCTACCCGCACTACCGGGCCTACTTCGAACAGAACATGCCCCGCCCCGTGGACCACTTTCCGCGCTCCACCTTTGACGACTGGAGCGAGCCGGGCGGCGGGCTGCTGGTGGGAAGCCCGCAGCAGGTCACCGAGAAGCTCCTGGAAATCCACCAGACCCTGGGCAACAGCCGCTACATGGCACAGATCGGCCTTGGCGGCCTGCCGTTCGCTGAAACCGCGCGCTCCATCGAGCTCCTCGCCACCGAAATCATGCCTGCGGTAAACCGCGAAATCGGCGCCGCCTGACCTCTGTGCCCCGGGCGGCTCCACGTGCGTCCAGTAGAAAGTCAGCGGGCGGGTTCATTCTCGAGGGGCATCGTCGGGCTGCTTGCAACCGCAGCGGAAGCTGCGGAGCTACGGACCATCAGCGTCGCCACGCCGGCCAGGACCAGCGGCACGGCCAACGCCATGAAGTAGCCGGAGGCGCCCAGGCTGGTGAGGATCAGGCCACCGAGGGCTGACCCGACGATCGAGCCGAGGCGGCCGATGCCGATTCCCCAGCCCGTCGCCGTGGCGCGCAGTTGGGTGGGATAGGCGTTGGCGATCAAATAGTTCAAGGCCAGTTGCTGGCCACCGATTCCGAAGCCTGCCAAGCCGATGAGGATGAAGACCAGGGCGAAGTTTGATCCGGCCATGCCCAGACCCAGCGCAATCAGTACGCCCGCGCCAAACATTGCCAACAGCAATTTCCGGGCGTTGACCTTCGGCAGGAGGATGGACAGCGGGATGGCAAACAGGATGAAGGCACCATTCACGGTCACGGTGCCCATGGCCGCCTGCGAGGCGGCCAACCCCAAGGTCTTGAGGGCGGTGGGCATCCACAACAGCAGCAGGTACCAGGCGATCCAGTTCAGCAGGTAAGTGGCAAATACTGCGATGGTAACCATGCGATATCTCGCCGAAAACAGGGCCGCAATGGAGCTCCGCTCTTCCTTCTTGTCACCGGTGACAAGTTCGGCCTCCGGGTCCACCAACTTGCCGGAGATGGCTTCCATGATTCGGCGTGCCTCCGCCTGCGCAGCCGGAGTGCGCTTTGTTGCAAGGAAGACCGGTGATTCAGGCAGGAATTTGAGGCAGACCAGCAAAAGGGCAAGCGGCAGCACGCCGCCCACCAGGAAGATGCCTCGCCAGCCCATCACAGGAAGCCAGGCCGCGGCCACCAGGCCGCCGAGCAACGCGCCACCAGGCAGCCCCAGCAGCACCAGTGTCATGAAAGTGCCGCGGCGGGCTTTTGGACTGAATTCCGCGGTGAGAGCAAGCAAGGCGGGCGTGGCGCCGCCCATGCCCAATCCGATCAGGAAACGGAGGACGACGATCTGCTCCAGCGTCTGTGCGAAGGCACCCGCAAGGGAAAAAACGCCGAAAAGGATGAGGGCCAGCAGGATGGTCTTCTTACGGCCGATCCTGTCGCCGAAGGTTCCCAGCGTCATAGCGCCGGCACACATGCCAACTGTGCTCGCGGTGATGACCCAGGTCATGTCGGTGGCCTGGAGGCCGAAGTCCTCAGCAATAGCCGGGCCAATGAAGGCAATCGACTGCGTATCAAACCCGTCCAGCAGGGCGATGATGAAGCACAGGACCACAACGGACCAGCGTTTAACCCCCATGGGCGTGGTGTTGATAACGTCCTGGACGTTATAAGCCGCTTTAGTCACCGATGACTCTCCTTCAACATTGAGGGCTGTGTTGCCCATGAATCTTCCGGCCAGTGACCCAGCGGCACACATCATTGTGTGCCTGGCATCACGTCCGTAACGTGAGTCAGCGTAAGGGATTCATTCGTCAATGAAAAATATCTAATTTCGATTGATTGGTACTTTGAAAGTATGAATGGCAAAGCGTGGCGCAAACGGAAGCGGACGACGCCGGGAGGTCCCGGCGTCGTCCGCTTCTGTCATTCTCGCTGGGGTCAGTGTGAGATGACGCCGGCAGCCGGCTCGCCGGCGGTTGCCTCTGCACCGGAGCCGACCGGCTCGGCGGCCAGGAGCCTGGGGACGCACAGGACGGCGGCTACGCCGATTGCCGCGGCGATGGCCCATACGGAGAAGTTGATGAAGTTGCCCAGGGCTGCAGCCACCAGGATGCCGCCTCCAGAAATGGCCAGTACGGCGCCGATCCGGCCAATCCCGAGTGTGATGCCCAAAGCGGTGGCCCGCGTTGCGCCGGAGAAGTAGGTGGCGACGAACCCGTTGACGAGGATCTGGGCGCCCACCGAGCCGAACCCGACCACGGCGACGAGCAGGTACATGGCCGGCAGGGGCATGATGCCCGTGCCCATCAGGACCAGGGCGAGTCCGGAGCTTGCAAAGGCCACAGCCGTGACCGGGCGGGGACCAAAGCGGTCTGCCAGGCGTGAGGACACAATGACGCCAATGACGGCACCGATGTTCACCGTCAGCAGGAATGTCAGGGACGATGCCAGGGAGTATTTGGCGATAACCATCAGCTGCGGGAGCCAGGTGTTGAGCCCGTAGACGAGGGTCTGTCCACAGATGCCGGCCAGGCAGAAGAGGATCATTGCCCCGAGCAGCCGTCCGGTCAGCAGGGTGCGGAAGCGGCCCGCAGCAGGTGCTGCGCCCTCGGCCGGCGCCGCAGGCAGGGGCTCCAGGCCGTACTCGCTGATGATGCGCTCGGCCCGTGCCCGGTCACCCTTTGCAGCCAGGTATGCAGGGGATTCGGGCAGGAACTTGAACAGTACGGGGACGACGGCGATGAGCGGGATTCCGCCCAAGGCCAGCATCCCTTGGAAGCCAAGGGTGTTCAGGAACGCCAGCGAGAGGAGTGCCGCGAGAATGCCGCCCACCGCGTAGCCGGAAAACATCAGCGCGTTGTTGAAGTTGCGGCGGTTGGACTTGGAGAACTCGACCGTGAGGGCGATCGCCGTCGGGATCACACCGCCGAGGCCCAGTCCGGCCAGGAAGCGGAACAGGCCGAAGAGTTCCGGGGTCGGCGCCCAGGCAGTGAGCATCATCAGCAGCGAGAAGGATGCGATGGACACCATCATCACCCTGCGGCGACCCACAATGTCCGTGAGGTACCCGATGAGGATGGCGCCGATGAACATGCCGGCCAGCGCGTAGCTGCCGATTGCGCCGGTCTCCACCGGTGTGAGGCCCCAGGGCTGGTAGGCCAGCAGCTTGGGGACGATTGCGCCGTAGACCACCAGATCGTATCCGTCGAAGACGATGGCCAGGAAGCAGAGGAAGATGACTGCGGCTGCCGATTTGGGAGGGCGAACCGGAGATGAAGCAGGCGATTTAAAAGCCATTTGGGGGACTCCAGGTGATATACACGACGTTGTGGCTGTGCCAGAGATCGGGTCGGCTGTGATCTGACCCACAACTGAATGTAACACAAACATGTTGCGCGTCAATCATTTTGTTTCACGTTTACCGGCCGCCGGTCGATGCGCCGCCGCACAAAGAATTGGAGGAGCTGCCATGCAGTGGAAACCCAGGGCCCTGATCCTGGACCTGTTCGGGGACTATCTCCGCTACGCCGGGGGCGAGGTCAGGCTTGCGGACATCACAGAGCTCCTGGCTGTCTTCGATGTCGAGGCGGCCACCGTCCGGGTCAACTTGTCGCGCCTGCGGAAAGAAGGCTGGTTCACCACCAGGCGCGTGGGACGTGAAACGCTCTATGCCCTGACTCCACACCTGCTCGAGATCCTGGACGAGGGGCGGGAAAGGATCTTCCGACGGCGGGACGAGCACTGGGAGGGCCGCTGGACCATGGCGATCTACCAGGTCCCCGAGTCCGAACGTGCGGTCCGGGAGCAGCTCCGGAAGCAGCTCGCGTGGCACGGGTTCGGCCAGCTCTCGCCCTCTACTTGGCTGAGTCCGCATGACCTGATGCTGGAGGTTCGCGAGATCGCCGCCGAGCACCCCCTGGCGAAGGTGGATGCCCTCTGGTGCGGGACGGACGATCTTCAGGAGGACAGGGAGCTTGCCGGCCGTTGCTGGGACCTGGATCAGCTGGGCGCGGACTACCGGCAGTTCATCCGCACCTATTCAGCCTTCAATAACGAAGCGGGGAACGCCCGAAGGGATGGCCGGGAAGCCCTCCTGGAGCGGATGCGAATCATCGGTGACTTCCGCCGCTTCCCTTTCCGTGACCCGTACTTGCCGCTCGAGCTGCAGCCCGCTGAGTGGCCGAGCAGCGAGGCTTATCAGCTTTTTGGTGCAGTGCACCGCCAGCTCGGGCCCGCCGCGACGGGCTTTGTCTCCGGCATCATCGGGCAGCCGGTAGGACAAGGCGAGGAAGTGGTGGCTTAGCAGTCCCGCGGCGATCCGGCCGGCCGTAGGCTGGAACCCATGCAAGCTAACCGGGAGGAAAACATGTCCGCGACGACAATGGCCGGGGCGCTGGCCGATGTAATGGCCGAACTTGCCCGGCTGGACGATCCGAAGGTTCGCGCGGCGAACGAGAAGCGCGGCGATGACCACGGGGTGAACCTGTCCCGGCTCCGCGCTGTGGCCACGCGGCTGAAGACGCAGCAGGAACTTGCGCGGGCGCTGTGGGCGACGAACGAGACCTCGGCGAGACTGCTCGCCCTGCTGATCTGCCGGCCGAAGGACTTCGGCCGCGGCGAACTGGATGCCATGTTGCGCGAGGCACGCTCTCCCAAGGTGCACGACTGGCTCGTCAACTACGTGGTGAAGAAGAGCCCGCATGCGGAGGACCTGCGCCTGGCCTGGACGGCTGACCCGGATCCGGTCGTGGCAAGTGCCGGCTGGGCTCTGACGAGCGAGCGGGTGGTAAAGAAGCCGGAGGGGCTCAACCTCACGGAGCTGCTGGACATCATCGAGGCGGAGATGAAGGACGCCCCGGACCGGCTGCAATGGGCGATGAACACCACACTGGCCTTCATCGGGATCGAGCACGCAGAGTACCGGGCCCGCGCGCTCGATATTGGCGAGCGGCTTGAGGTCCTCAAGGACTACCCCACGCCGCCGAACTGCACGTCGCCGTTCGCGCCGGTCTGGATCAACGAGATGGTGGGCCGCCAGGCCAGGATGTAAGGCCGGTTGGCGGGCCCGGGCGGGCATGGCCCCTCTTGGTGCTGTGTAACATCTTGCTGCGTAGCGCTATCTTTGATGTTACATATCACATCAACCAGAGGAATCCCCATGCCGGAGACGCCCCGGTCGCTCGTGCTGAACCTCTTCGGCGACTATCTTCGTTACGCCGGCGGCGAGATCAAACTGGGCGAACTCACCGAGCTGATGGTGGCGTTCGGCATGGAGCCTGCCACTGTCAGGGTCAGTATGTCCCGGCTGAAGAAGGAGGGGTGGTTCACCACCCGCCGGGAGGGCCGCGAGACGGTCTATGTCCTGAGTGAGCACATGCTTGAGCTGCTGGTCCACGGCCGCCGCCGGATCTTCCGCCCCAAGGTTGAGCCCTGGCGGGGGCGCTGGACCATGGTCATTTACCAGGTGCCGGAATCTGACCGCTCGGTACGTGAACAGCTACGAAAGCAACTGGCGTGGACCGGCTTCGGCCAGCTCTCACCTTCCACATGGCTAGCCCCGCACGACCTCGCCCAGGAGGCCCGTGAGCTTGCAGTCCGGTATACCAGCGCACGCCTCGACGTCCTCTGGTGCGGCTCGGATGATGCGGAAGCGGCGCGGGAACTGGCAGCGCGCTGCTGGGACCTGGAATCGCTGCGGAGGGACTATGCGGACTTCCTGGCCGAATATGGGCACCTGGACAATGCGCAGGGCAACCTCGCCAAGGATGGGAAGCTCGCGCTCGTTGAGCGGACCCGGATCACCGATGATTTCCGGCGCTTTCCCTTCCGTGACCCAGAGCTGCCCGCTGAGCTGCAGCCCGCGGATTGGCCAGGCCCGGCAGCATTCAGCCTGTTCAGCCGCGTTCATGGACAGCTGGGGCTCCAGGCCCGCGCGTTCGTGGAGGGCGTTATTGGCAGGCCCGTCCCAGATCCTGTTGTCCGCAACGGGCTGATGGACTTCGGCACCCACTGGGATGACATCGAGGTCTGGCTCAAAGGCGAGCAGAAGTCCTTCGGTGGCAACGGCATGGCGGCCATCAACCGCAAGACTCTCCTTCAGCTGATGCAGGAACGCGCGGCGGAAGCCGGCGTCGACATGCGCTTCGGTGAAAACGTCCCTGATCTGTCAGGGCTGGATGGTTTCGACCTGATCGTGGGCGCCGACGGTGCCAACTCATCCACGCGCGTACAGCTCGGAGAAGACCTGGGCCACACGGCGGAGATGGCCACGGCCAAGTTCATCTGGTTCGGCACGAGCCACAGGTTCAAAGGCATGACGTTCGTCCACCGCAAAAGCGAGTTCGGCAACTTCGCCGTCCATGGCTACCCGATCAGCAAGGACCTGAGCACCTTCATCGTCGAAACGGACGAGGAAACCTGGCGCAGGGCCGGCCTGGACGAGTTCGACGTCAGCCAGCCCCCGGGCGCCTCCGACCTGAAAACCCAGCGGTTCCTCGAAAAGCTGTTCGCTGAGGACATCGCGGGTGAGCCGCTGGTGGCCAACAACTCCCGGTGGGCCAACTTCCGCACCCGCCGCACCCGGACCTGGCATAAAGGAAACGTCGTCCTGCTAGGCGATGCTGTGCATACCGCGCACTTCTCCGTCGGCTCCGGCACCAAAATGGCCATGGAAGACGCCATCACCCTGGTCCGTGAAGTCGCCGCCCACGAGGATGACCTTGAAACCGCTTTCGTCAACTACGAAAACGAGCGTCAGCCGCAAGTCGCCAAGATCCAGAACCAGGCACGCGGCGGACTGAGCTGGTGGGAACATTTCGGCAGGTACTACGACGCTTTCGATCCAGCCCAGTTCACCTTCCACTTCTTCTCCCGCAGCATCACCATCGACAAGATCCGACTGCGCGACGCAGGCCTCGTGGATGCAGTCGAGCAGGACTGGCTCGCCAGGCACGGGCACACACCGCTGGACACACCGCTCGACGCCGGATCCGTGCGGCTCGGCGGGCGCCTGCTGTCACTGACTCAGGAGAACGGCCGGCCGGCACTGAGCGGCCCCGGCGGAAGCATCAGACTGGTCACCGACCCGGCCGACGCCGACGCCACCACCGGAATGCTGCTCACCGCACCCGACACCGAGCAGGGCCTCGCCGCATCCTTTGACCAGCTGCCTGCCCAGGCAGCGGTGGTTGTGATCCAGGGCGGCAACCCGTTCACCCGCACCCTGCTTTCCGAGGAAGCCCGGCTGGGCCGCGGCCTGACGAGCGTCATCGTCGATGACCGGGGCCCGGTGTCCGCGCTGACGCTGGTTCTCTCCGGCCGGGCCGACGCCGTCGCCACAACAGTGGGGGCAAAAACCGATGCATAACCTGAGCCCGCTCTTCGCGCCCCGCGGCATCATCGTCGTCGGCGCATCCTCCAGCCCCGAGAAACTCGGCGCTGTCATGGCGCAGTCGCTCTCAGCCTTCCCTGCCCCAGTGGAACTGGTGAATAATCGCGGCGAGAACGGGATGCACACCAGCATCGCCGGCGCCGCGACCGCCATCCCCGGCGGCCCCGATCTCGCCGTGCTCTGTGTTCCGGCCTCGGCCACCGCCCAGGCCCTGCGCGACAGTGCCGCCAGCGGCGTGAAAGCCGCCTTGGTCTGCGCCGGCGGTTTCGCCGAAGCGGGCGGCCCCGGCATCGGCTTTGCCCACGATGTCGAGGCAGCTGTCCGCGAGACCAGAATCCGGCTCCTCGGACCCAACACCTCCGGCTTCTTCGTTCCGCACCGGAATCTCCGCGCGAGCTTCGTGCCCGGCGTCGCCGAACTGCAACCCGGCTCCGTGGCTGTGGTGGCAGCCAGCGGCGGCGTAAACCATGTCCTGGCCTTCCACCTGCAGCGCGCCGGAGTGGGCGTCAGCCTCGCCGTGGGCATCGGCGCGGGTACGGACATCACCGCACCCGATGTCCTGGACTACCTGATCTCCGACGAACAGACCAAGGCCGTTGCCCTGCATCTGGAAACCGTCGCCGACGGCCCGGCCCTGATCGATGCCGTCGCACGCCTCAGCGCCGTCAAGCCGGTGGTGGCCCTGGTCGTTGGACGGAACGACGTTTCCGAGTTCGCGCAGTCCCACACCGGCGCGTTGGCGACGTCCTGGCGTACTACGCGGTCGGTCCTCAAACAGGCCGGCGCCGTCATCGTCGAGGACGAGACCCAGCTGGTTGCCGCCGTCACCGCACTCGCCGGCCGCCGCCTTGCACCCGCGGCCAACCCCGGCGTCGCACTCATCACCGGGCAGGCCGGCCCCGGCCTGCTCATTGCCGACGCCCTGCACAGCGCAGGCGTGACCCTGCCCCGGCTGGCCCAGTCGAGCCAGGACACCATCGCCACGCTGCTTCCGCCGATCACCTTCCAGGCAAACCCCGTGGACACCGGCCGCCCCGGACCCGGTTACGGACAGATCGTGGCGGCCGTCGCCGCAGACCCGGCCATCGACGTTGTGGCCGTCTATGGGCTGACAGAGCCCGTGGCCGACCTGCCGCTGTCCGTTGCCGAATCCGGCGCAGCACAGGACCTGCCCTTCCTGATCGGCGTGGACGGACCCGACGGCGACGTTGAAAGCGCCCGCAAGTCCGCTCAGTTGCACGGCCTGCCCCTGATCAGTGGACCGACCTCCCTGGCTCACGGCATTACAGCCCTGGTCAACGACGCCCGAGGCCGGTTCCAGCGCTCCCAGGTCCCGGCCGGTACATTCATCTGGCCGGACCTCGAAGGGCCCTGGGACGAGAACCGGGCCAAGGAACTCCTCGGCGCACTCGATATCGCCACCCCCGCACGGCGCAGCTGCGCCACGCGCGCGGAAGCCCATCAAGCACTCACCGAGATCGGCGGCCCGGTTGCGGTCAAGCTGCTCGACGCCGCCGTCCTGCACAAAACCGAGATCGGCGGAGTACACCTGGGCGTGGACTCCACCGCCGCAATGGACCTGGCTTTGGACGGGCTGGAGGCCGCCGGTGCCCGCGAATTCCTGATCGAGAAGATGGCCCCTGCCGGCGTGGACCTGGTAGTCGGGGTGCGCCGCGATCCCGTCTTCGGACCGATCGTTGTGGTGGGCCTCGGTGGCACCGCCGCCGAGGTCTACGCCGATGTTTCCATCCGCTCGGCTCCGCTGTCCGCCCGTGAGGCCGAGGGCATGCCTGCCGAGCTGCAGGCCCGCGACCTGCTCTACGGCTTCCGCTCCGGACCGGTGCTCGAAACCGCCGAACTCGCAGCGGTACTGGTCAGGCTGGGCGAAGCACTGGTCTCCAACGACTCAATCGCAGAGATAGAAATCAACCCCGTACGCTTGACCCGTGACGGGCTCATAGCCCTTGACGCCGTCGTCATCAATGTCGAGGAGGACAAGGAATGACCAGCCACACCAGTGAAGGCACCATAGCCTGGCCGGCGGACCTCGCCGCAGAATTCCGCGCCAAAGGCTACTGGGAAGACCGCCCGCTGGGAGCGTACGTCCTGGACACCGCCGACAGGCTTCCCGGGAAAACCGCTGTGGTGGACGGGGACGTCCGCCTCACCTACGCCGAACTCGCCAACAGAATGGACGCCGCCGCCGAACGGCTCCTCCAGCTGGGCCTGAAACCGGATGACCGCATCATGGTCCAGCTGCCCAACGGCTGGCAGTTCACCGTCCTGACACTCGCCTGCTTCCGGTCCGGCATCATCCCCGTTATGGCCCTGCCCGCGCACCGGCAGTACGAGCTGTCCTTCCTCACCGAACTCTCTGAAGCGCGGGCCATTGCTGTGCCGGACGTCATCAAGGACTTTGAGTACCAGGCCCTTGCGGAAGGCCTCGCGGCAGAAATTCCGTCACTGGAGTACATCCTCGTGTCGGGTGAGGCAAACACCAGGAACCTGCGCCTTGAGGACGTCCTGGCACCGGGCCAGGACGCCGCCGGCGCACGGGCAAGGCGACGTCCTGGCACCGGGCCAGGACGCCGCCGGCGCACGGGCAAGGCTGGACGCTGCGGCGCCGCCGCCGGACTCGCCCGCCCTGTTCCTGCTCTCCGGCGGCACCACCGGCCTGCCCAAGCTCATCACCAGGACCCACAACGACTACGCCTACAACATCAAAGCCTGCTCCATCCCCACAGGTGTCACCGAGGACACCGTCTACCTGGGGACCCTTCCCGCCAGCCACAACTTCCCGCTGGCCTGCCCCGGCATCCTCGGAGTCCTGTTCGCAGGCGGCCGGGCAGTCATGCTGCCCAGTCCCGAGCCGCGCAAGGCCTTCGCCACTATTGAGCGCGAGAAAGTGACGCTGTCCACCGCTGTGCCCGCCGTGGCCCAGCGGTGGATTGAATACCAGCAGGAAACCGGCGGCAGCCGGCTCTCCACCCTCGAGGTAATCCAGGTGGGCGGCTCCCGGCTGCCGGACGAAATTGCCCGGAAGGTCAAGCCTGTCCTGGGCGCCACACTGCAGCAGGTCTTCGGCATGGCCGAGGGGCTCATCAACACGACGCGGCTGGATGACCCGGAGGACGTCATCTGCACCACACAGGGCCGCCCGGTCTCCGAAGCCGACGAAGTCAGGATTGTGGACGAGTTCGGGGAGGACCTCCCCGACGGCGTCGCAGGGTCCATCCTGACCCGCGGCCCCTATACCCCGCGCGGCTATTACCGCGCTCCTGAAGCAAACGCCCGTGCCTTCACTCCGGGCGGCTGGTACGCCAGCGGGGACATCGTGGAGCGCCGCCCCGACGGGAACCTGATTGTCCAGGGCCGCGACAAGGACATGATCAACCGCGGCGGCGAGAAGATCTCCGCCGAGGAAATCGAAAGCCTGGTCTACCGGCTTGAGGACGTGACCATGGCAGCGGCCATTGCGATGCCGGACCAGATCCTTGGCGAACGGCTCTGCCTCTACATCACCGTTAAACCCGGTACCGAGGTCACCCTCGAACAAATCCAGGACCTCCTGCGCCGCACCGGTGTAGCGGCCTTCAAGATCCCCGAGCACCTGGTTGTCGTGGACGAGCTGCCCACCACCAAGGTGGGCAAGATCAACAAGAAGGACCTCCGCGCGGATATCGCCGAGCGCCTGGCCGCAGGCGCCCACGCGAAGTAGCCGGACGCGTCACCACAAAAAGGAAGCGGACGACGCCGGGAGGTTCCGGCGTCGTCCGCTTCCTTTTGTTTTGAACGGTTCAGGCGTCGCGGGCCGAGATGCTAGCCGCGGACGCTGACCGTGAAGGTGTTGGGGCCGCTGCAGTGGACCGCGATGTGGCCCTTGGGGGCGTTTGCCCTGGCTGAGAGGTCGTTGACGATCCCCTCAAGGGTGTGGTCGATGGCAGACCGGTCCCAGATTTTCAGCGTTACGGAGTCAGTGGTTTCAAACGTCATTGTCAGTACTTTCGCTCATGCAGTTGACGGCCCCTTGTCGTCGTTGAAGGAGCCGCATCCTCGTCGGTGAGGATTGCTGATCTTGGTAGTGCGGGAGTGAAGTCCCTTGATCATGGTTCAGGTTCGCCTGGCGCGTTCGCAACCGAAAAGGCGAAAATGTGAGCGATTACACGCCCGGGCACCCCGGCGCGGGCCTTAGTTACGGACGGCCGCGTAAAGGTTCAGGGACGCCGAAAAAACCAGCCATGAAATGTTCGGCAGCATCAACACACCCGCTGTCCGGCTGATGGGGCCGAAGTGCGCCACCGTGAGGATCGCGGCGAGAAAGAGTGCTGCAAGCACCGCCAGCGCCAGCCAAAGCGCCGCGCTGCCCAGCAGGGGATAGAGTCCGAAAAACGTCATGGGCCAGAGCAGATTCAGGGCGAGCTGGATCCCGTAAAATCTGAGCGCGATCCTGCGCGGCAGGCGACGCTGCCGCCACACCAGCCATGCAGCGACGGCCATCGCCGCGTACAGCGTCAGCCAGACGTACGTGAACATCATGCCCGGGGGACTCCAGGGCGCCAGTTCCATTTGCGAGTACCAGCTGCCTGTCGCGATGCGGACCGGGATTGAACCCACCAGCGACACGGCCCAGGACAGCGCCAGGAATCCGAGGAGGGCTGCGAGCTGCAACGGCCAGGAAGGCCCGTCGGATACTGCCGGAGCACTGGTTCCGGTGGGGACATTTGCAGGCACTGACCCACTGTGGTCAATGACGGGCATCCGCGTCAAACCGGCGGTGCCGAGGTTCCAAATTATGGTGGACTCGGCACTCCGCCAAGCGTAATCTTTCAGCTGGGCACCACTCTGAAATGCCCCGTATTCGAAGGTGCCCCGACATCTTATCGGGCGCCGCGTTTGGGTCCACGCGCTGGGGAATGAAGGCCCGTTGTGCCGCCGTCGGCGTCCGTGCCGGCCCCGGCCGAAAAAATTCCATGCACCCAAAGCGTGGAAACCCCTGTTGCTTCACAAAGAGGTCAAGCAATGAAAATCTATGTCCGTCGATTCGTTATGCTCTTCGTCGCTGCGCTGATCGTCTTCATGACGGGCGTTTCGGCCGCACAGGCCGCCAGCCCGCACTTCAAGAAAAACGGTGAACCGGTCTGTACGGTCTCGGTGAACGGGGCCACTTCCTCCACCACGTGCCATACCGTGCTTGCCGGGTTGGGTAATGCTGACCTGCTGGCAAAGGTAACCGTTTCAGGGTTCGCCGTTTATCAGTGCGAAAACAATGGCGGCCAGCAGGCGCCGGGACAGAATAAAGTCGTCGAGGGTCCCGTCACGGCGCCCACTCTGATCCCCAGCGACGCGATCAAGAACGGTAACCTCACGCTCGACACAAACGCGGCCGTCCTGACGGCCAAGGACACCGTAACTGCCGCGGAAGCTGGATGCCCGAACAACAACTGGACAGGTGTGGATCCCGTCCTGACGGTGACCAGCATCTCGCTTGTCATTGAACAGCCCCCCGGAACGGTGATCTTCAGCTGCAGTGCCTCGAATCCTAATGGCCTGAAGGGCGCTGTGCCTCTCAGCTGCTAGTAACCACAATCTATTCACCACGGAACGCTGGCGGGGCTTCGGGCCCCGCCAGCGGTCTGATCTTTTGAAAGGAACGTTGAAATGGGAAAAATTGCGCGGAGCGCCGTGACCGCAGCGGCGTTGGGAATCCTGGCATCATTGAGCGCCGCCCCTGCTGCACAAGCGGCTAACGACCACGCCAGTTGCGTGGGAATTATTGTTTCCACGGAGGCTTCGGCGGGGACGCTGGACGTGAACAACTACAAGGCGTTGGCCGGCGATGGGCCGTTCGGAGAGTTCGTCTCCTTCGGGGCGCAGCTGCATGAGGGGTCATACGAAGCGTGCGTTCCGCAGTAATGCTCCGGCTCTGACGCAACCCGTTGACACCTATGTCCTGCCGGGCGTAATCTACAACCAAATGGTTGTAGATCAGCTCAGTGATGTGGACGTCGACCGCTTGTTCCAGGCGTTGGCTGACGCCACCCGGCGGGACATTGTCCGCCTCGTAACAGCCGGAGAGTACTCCGTCTCGGGCCTTGCTGCGCTCTACGCCATGAGCTTCGCCGCCGTCCAGAAGCACGTGGCGGTGCTGCAGCGCGCTTCCCTGGTGACCAAGGAGAAGCGCGGAAGGGAGCAGATCGTGCGGGGAAACTACGAAGGCCTGCAGAAAGCCCGCCGGCTGCTTGACGAATATGAGCAGATCTGGCGGCAGCGCGCCGATCGGATCGCAGACATTCTGGCTGAAGGATAGGAAGGTTGCGCAATGCCTGTTATCAGTTCCACCAAGAATCTCGAGGCACTCTGCCTCACCCTCGTGGCGGAGTTCGACGCCGGCGTCGAGCGCGTCTGGCAGATCTGGGAGGATCCCCGCCAGCTGGAGCGTTGGTGGGGTCCGCCCAACTATCCGGCCACGTTTGACCGGTTCGACTTCAAGCCGGGCGGAAAAGCAGACTATTACATGACTACACCTGAGGGGGACAAGCCTCGCGGCTGGTGGCGGTTCACCGCAATCGAGGCGCCGCGGAAGCTTGAGTTCGACGATGGCTTCGCCGATGCCGATGGCGCCCCGCAAGACGAATTGGGCAGCTCTCACGCCACCGTGGACCTTGAAGACCTCCGCGGCCGCACCCGGATGACCATCAGGTCCACGTTCGAATCCGAAGAGCAGATGGAGCAGATGGTCCAGATGGGCATGGAGGAGGGCATGAAGGAGGCTGCGGGCCAGATCGACGCCATCCTCGCCGAACACGCCCGGGCCCGGTAACGTCCCGGAACCACAGCGCACAACGGAGGAGTACCGCGGCGGGAAGTCCCGGCGTCGTACTCCTCCGTTGTGTCCACTGCCTGGGCGCGGTCAGGAGAGGCGGGCCACGCTTCGGCGGCTGGGCCGCGGAAGCGTGCCGTCCGAAAAGAGTTCCGGCGTGGCGGCCTGAATCCGTTTCACATCGTCAAAAACGCCCCGAAGGTGAAGGCGCAGCGAGCTGTCGGCATCCTCTGGCCTGTTGGCCTCAAGGGCATCCACCACGGCGGTGTGCTGCTCGATGAGGGTTGAGATGGGCCGTGTGTCCAGCAGGCTCAAGCGGCGTGCGCGGTCAAGATGTGCCTTGGCGGAGTTGACCGCAGCCCAGGCGGACTCGTGGCCGGCCAGGCGGAGGAGTTCGCGGTGAAAGTCCTCGTCGAGGCGGAAGAATTCCTCAATGTCCCCGCCGGCGTCGGCGTCCGTTTGGCTTTGCAGGATCCGGCGCAGTCCGGCGATGCCCTCACTGTCCACGGAGAGATCGCGCATCGAGGCACACTCGATGGCCTCCCGGACAAACTGGGCCTCGGAGACGCGGGCAAGATCCACCAGGGAGACGAACGAACCAATCTGGGGGAAGACCTGCACCAGCCCTTCTTCCCGGAGCAGGATCAGGCTTTCGCGTACCGGGGTCCTGCTGACGCCCAGCTCCTGTGCCAGTTCATTCTCCGAGAGCGGCTCCCCGGGGGGAAGCTGCAGGGAAATAATGCGACGCCGCAGTGTTTCCAGGGTCTGGTCCCTGACGGACAGTCGCGGCGCGTGTCCCTTGCCGTTCTTCTCGGTTGCCATGGACTCATTCTATTCTCTTGACACACTAGAATGGTAGTGCTTGTATGGTAGTTGTAAACGTGGTGCTGGCGGTCACTTTGGCCTGAATGCCGGCACGCTTCTTCCGTTCAGCCTCCCCATTGTTTTTCATCGCCTGCAAAGGAGCACCAGATGACTGAGAGCATCTCGCCGCCCATCACCAAACCGGAAGCAAAACCCACCAAGGAACTCGCCAAAGTCGCAGTTTCCGGATGGCTGGGAACCGCCATGGAATTCATGGACTTCCAGCTGTACTCGCTGGCAGCAGCCATTGTCTTCAACAAGATCTTCTTCCCTGACGTCAGCCCCATCATCGGCCTGATCGCTGCCATGGCGACCTACGGCGTTGGCTACGTGGCCCGCCTCGCAGGAGCCGTCTACTTCGGCCGCATGGGTGACAGGATCGGCCGCAAGAAGGTCCTCTTCATCACCATCGCGCTGATGGGTGCGTCCACCACCCTCATCGGCGTGCTCCCCACCTACGCGATGATCGGCGTCTGGGCTCCCATAATGCTTGTTGCGCTGCGCCTGGCCCAGGGCTTTGGTGCCGGGGCCGAGATCGCCGGCGCCACCGTCATGCTCGCTGAATTCGCTCCCGCCCGCCGCCGCGGCCTCATCTCCTCCCTCGTCTGCCTCGGCACGAACTCGGGCACGCTGGCCGCCTCCGCCATCTGGGCGATCCTGGTCTCCGCACTGCCCGAAGACCAGCTGCTCAGCTGGGGCTGGCGCATTCCGTTCCTCCTCAGCTTTGTCCTGATGATCTTCGCCGTCTGGGTCCGCCGCTCCCTCAAGGAAAGCCCCGTCTTTGAACAGCGTGCCGACGTTGTGGACGGTGTGGCATTGTCCAAGCGGGAAATCGCCGCCGAAGAAGAGCTCGTCAAGACCAGCACCATCGAAGCCGCACTGCACCAGCGCAAGGGCAAAGCATTCCTCATCGCCCTGGGCCTGCGCTTCGGGCAGGCCGGCAACTCCGGCCTGGTCCAGACCTTCCTGGTGGGCTATCTCGCCACCGTCCTCCTGGTGGACAAGAGCGTCGGCACCAGTGCCATCATGTACGGCTCCATCCTCGGCTTCCTGACCATCCCCGTCATGGGCCTGCTCGGAGACCGCTTCGGCCGCCGTCCGCTGTACCTCGTGCTGAGCTCGCTCACAGCGCTCTTCGCCATTCCCATGATGCTGATGATCACCAGTGGAAACACCGCACTGATCACCGTCGCCATGGTCATCGGACTGAACCTCGGTGTGCTGAGCCTCTTCGCCATGGAAAGCGTCACCATGGCCGAGTTCTTCGGAGCCCGCACCCGCTTCACCCAGCTCGCCCTGGCCAAGGAAATCGGCGGCATCCTGGCCACCGCCATCGGCCCGCTGCTGGCCGCCACCCTCACCGCCATCACCGGCCACTGGTGGCCGCTGGCCGCAATGCTCATCGGCTACTCACTGATTACCCTGGTCTCGGCCTTCGTAGGACCCGAGGTCCGGGGCCGCGACATGGTCCGCCTGGAAGACGCCGTATGAAAGCCGTCGTCGTCCACGGCGCGAACGATCTCCGCATTGATGACCGGCCGGAGCCCGTTGCGGGCCCCGGGGAAGTAATCATCGACGTCGAATGGGGCGGGATCTGCGGTTCCGATCTGTCCTACTGGCGCCACGGAGCCTCGGGGACGGCGGCGCTGAAATCGCCGCTGGTCCTCGGGCACGAGGTGGCCGGCCGGATAGCCCGGCTGGGCGCCGGAGTGCAGAACCTCGACGTCGGCCAGCCGGTCACGGTGCACCCTGCGGAACTCGTGGGCGATGGCATCATGCCCGAGCGCTTGGCAGGCCGCACCAACCTGTATCCGCAGATCAGGTACTTCGGATCCGCGGCCTTTGATCCGCACACCGACGGCGGGTTCAGCGAACGCAAGCTCGCCAAGGCATCCCAGATCCGGGTGCTGCCCGAGGGCGTGGACACCCTGCACGGGGCGCTCGCCGAACCGCTCGCCGTCGCCATGCATGCCGTCAAAAGGGCAGGATCGCTGGCCGGCAAGGACGTGCTGGTCAACGGCGCCGGACCCATCGGCTCGCTGGTGGTTGCGGCAGCGAAGTTTGCCGGCGCCCGCAGCGTCACGGCCGCCGACATCAACGAATCTGCGTTGCGGGTTGCGAAGGCCATGGGCGCGGACCGCGTGGTCAACGTGTCCTCAGGCGGCCTTCCGGCGGACATGGAGCTGGTCTTCGAAGCCTCGGGGATCCCCGCAGTCCTGGGCGGTGTCCTGCGGGCCACGGCCCGCGGCGGAACGCTGGTCCAGGTCGGGAACCTGCCCGGCGCACCGGCGCCCGCGGCCCTGGGGGACCTGGTGACCCGGGAGATCACCTGGATCGGTTCGTACCGGTTTGTGGATGAGATCAGCGACGCCCTCCAGGCCATGGCCAACGGGCTGGACGTCTCCCCGGTCATCACGCACAAGTACGGGATCGACGAGGCAGCCGAAGCCATGCGGGTTTTCGGCGATCCGGCGTCCGGCAGCAGCAAAGTCATGCTCCGGCTCAGCTAGGGCCCGTCATCACTCTTTTCCAGACCATCACCACCTGAAGGACCAACCAGTGAAGATCACCGACGCACGGGTAGTGGTTTCGTCGCCCGGACGGAACTACGTCACGCTCGTTATTGAAACCGAGGACGGCATCACCGGAATCGGCGATGCCACCCTCAACGGCCGCGAGCTGGCAGTGGCGTCCTACCTGTCCGAGCACCTCTGCCCGCTCCTGATCGGCCGCGATGCACGCCGGATCGAGGACGCCTGGCAGTACTTCTACAAAGGCGCCTACTGGCGCCGCGGACCGGTGACCATGACGGCGATCGCCGCGATCGACGTCGCACTCTGGGACATCAAGGGCAAGGCCGCCGGCATGCCGGTATACGAGCTCCTGGGCGGTGCCGCCCGCGAGGGTGTGATGGTCTACGGGCATGCCAGCGGCTCAAGCCTGGAGGACCTGAGCGCGGACTTCCAGCACCACCTGGACCTCGGCTACAAGGCCATCCGGGCGCAGGCGGCCGTCCCCGGCCTGGACAAGACCTACGGCATCGCCCCGGTGGACGGGAAGCTCTACGAACCGGCCAGCGGCAACGTCCCGCAGGAGGACACCTGGGAGACGTCCGCTTACCTGGACTTTGCGCCCAGGATGATGGCCCACGTCCGGGAGGAATTCGGCTACGGCGTCCACGTCCTCCACGATGTGCACCACCGCCTGTCGCCGATCGAAGCGGGCCGGCTGGGCGCGTCGCTGGAAGAGTACCGGCCGTTCTGGATCGAGGATCCGACGCCGGCGGAAGACCAGTCGGCGTTCCGCCTGATCCGCCAGCACACCACCACCCCCATTGCGGTGGGCGAGGTGTTCAACTCGATCTGGGACTGCCAGCAGCTGATCACCGAGCGGCTCATCGACTACATCCGGACGTCCGTTTCACACGCCGGCGGCATCACCCACCTGCGCAGGATCTTCTCCCTCGCGGACCTCTACGGTGTGCGCTCCGGATCGCACGGCGCGGGCGATCTCTCGCCGGCTTCCTTCGCGGCGGCCCTGCACGTGGATATGAGCATCCCCAATTTCGGCGTCCAGGAATACATGGGGCACCGGGAGCCGGCAAACGAGGTTTTCACCACCTCCTACAGCTTCAATGACGGCTACATGCACCCCGGGGACGCCCCCGGCATCGGCGTAGAGTTCAACGAGGAAGCTGCCGCCCGCTTCCCGTTTGACGCAAAATACCTGCCCATCAACCGGCGGCTCGACGGATCGGTGCATGACTGGTGAACGACGCAACGCGTGAGCGCGAAAACCAGCCGTTCGACGTCGTCGTGATGGGGGAGATCCTCGTTGAGGTGGCCACCGACGTCGCCTTCGCCCATGGCGTGCCGGCCCAGCTCGGCATTTCCGGCGATGCCCTGAACGTGGCAGCCTCTGCCGCCGCGGCGGGCGCGCGGGTGGGCCTGCTCTCAGTACTGACCGACGACGACCTTGGCCAGGCGATTGCCGCCCGGATCGCGGAACTCGGCATCTCCACCAGCCTGCTGAAGTTCCGGACCGGGCAGCAGGGCGTCTACCTGGTGCACTCCGATCCGGAAGGCCAGCGCGAGTTCTCCTACGCCCGCAGCGGCAGCGTAGGATCCAGCCTCGGCCCCGACGACGTCGACCCGGCAGTGTTCGCGGCAGCCGGCGCCGTGGTGGCCGGCGGGATCGCGTGCGCCATTTCCGAATCGTCCCGCGCTGCGGTCCTCAAGGCAGCGGCGCTTGCCAAACGGTTCGTGTTCGATCCCAACTTCCGCCCCCGGCTGACCACTGTGGAGGACGCGACGGCGGCCCTCCTGCAGCTCGCGCCGCGGAGCTACCTGGTGACTCCTTCCTTTCCCGGCGAAACCTCAGCCCTCCTGGGCACCTCCACTCCGGCGGAAGCGGCTGCCACGCTCCTCGCCCTCGGTGCAGCGAACGTTGCCGTGACCTGCGGGGCGGAGGGGATCCAGCTGGAGGGCGAAGGCCTGGACAGCGCCTGGATCGATTCGGTCCCTGCCCCGGCTGTTGTGGACCAGACCGGCGCGGGCGATGCATTCGTCGGCACCATGGCCGCCCGGCTGGTGCTGGGCGACGCCCTGCCCGCAGCGGCCAGGTATGGTGCCGCGGCAGCGTCCCTGGTGGTGGGCGGCAAGGGCGGGACCGGCTTCATTCCCACCTTCGAACAGACCCGCGCGCATGCTGCCGGGGCCGCCAAAGGAGAACTGACATCGCACGCCTAAGCAACGCCACCCTCGCTGGGCTGGGCACCGGTCCCGGCACGAACCTCTTCGCGCAGCCCCAGAGTCTGCTGCCGCGCGAAGAGGTTCGTGCCGGCGTCGTGCATCTTGGCCTCGGGGCTTTTGCCCGTGCCCATACCGCGGTGTTCACCGAAAATGCCATGCTCGCTTCCGGCGACTTCAGCTGGGGGATCGTTGGGGTCACCCAGCGCTCCGATACTGTCGCACGGCAGCTGGCCCCGCAGGACGGGCTTTTCACGGTGGCCGAGCGGGGTGCAGGAGCCGCGCCCCTCCGGGTGGTCTCCAGCATCGTGGAGGCCATCTCCGGCAGGGACCACCCGGACACTGTGGTGGACCGGATCGCCGCCGCCGCCACCCGGGTGGTGACGCTGACCGTCACCGAGAAGGGCTACCGGATCGATCCGCAGACCGGATCACTTAACACCACTGACGACCAGGTGCAGGCTGATCTCGCCGGCAATCCGCCGCAGACGGCCATCGGGCAGATCGCACGCGGCATCCAGCAGCGCTCCCGCACCGGCGGCGGTCCGCTCACGGTCCTCTCGTGCGACAACCTTCCGGCCAACGGGGAACTGACTGGAACACTGGTCCGCGCCTTTGCCGCCGCCCTGCCCGATGCTGAGTCCGGGCCGCTGCTGGCGTGGCTGGACGCCAACGTCACGTTCCCGTCCACCATGGTGGACCGGATGGTCCCGGCCACCACCGAAGGCGACCTCGACGCCGTCGAACATGGACTGGGCCTCCGGGACGAGGCCGCCGTGGTGGCTGAGCCCTTTATGCAGTGGGTCATCGAAGACAACTTTGCCGCAGACCGGCCCGCCTGGGAGAAAGCCGGCGCGCTGTTCAGCACCGACGTTGCGGCGTGGGAAGCGGCCAAGCTGCGCCTGCTCAATGCCAGCCACTCCATGCTTGCGTACCTTGGCCTGGCCACCGGCAAAACCACCATCAGCGACGCCGTCGGAGAGGACGCCTTCCGTGCCGCATGCAGCCGCATGATGGCCGGGGACGCCCTGCCCACCATCGACCTTCCGCCAGGGCTGGACGGTGCGGCCTACTGCGCCCAGGTCCTGGAACGATTCGCCAATCCGGCCTTGGGACACACCACCGCGAAGGTGGGAAGCGACGGGTCCCAGAAGATCGGCCTGCGGCTGCTGACCACCATCCGCGCCAACCTCGACGCCGGCCGCGAACCCCGCTGGGCCGCACTCGCCGTCGCGGCGTGGATGCACCACGTAGCCTCCACCCCTGCGGCGGACCTGAACGATCCGCTCGCAACCGATCTGCACGCAGCCCTCCCGGACTCGCGCACCGCAGCCACGGTGGTCCCCGCACTGCTTGGCTTCGGCGGTATCTTCGACGCCGGACTCGCCTCGCATCAGGACTTCACCGACCTCCTCCTTCACTGGTACCGCATCATCGACACCCAGGGCCTGGACGGCCTGAGAAATGAGATCAACAATGGCTGACGCCACCAGCGTCCTGAACGTTTCGCCCGTCATCCCGGTGGTGACCATCGAAGACCCGCGTCACGCTGTTCCGGTGGCCAGGGCATTGGCCGACGGCGGCGTCGGCATCATCGAGCTCACGCTCCGCACCGAGAGTGCCATGACGTCGCTGCAGCTCATTGCCGACGAAGTGCCGGAAATCCTCGTCGGGGCGGGCACCGTGCTGACTCCGGCCCAGGCCGACGCCGTTGTGGCCGCGGGAGCGCAGTTCATCGTCAGCCCGGGGGTCACCCCGTCCCTGCTGGACCACCTGCTGACCCTCGGTGTACCTGTGCTGCCCGGCGTTGCCACGGTGGGTGAGGTGATGCAGGTCCTGGAGCGGGGACTGACCGCCATGAAGTTCTTCCCGGCCGGGCCGGCCGGCGGGCCGGACTACCTTGCCGCGATCGGCGCGCCCATCCCGCAGGTGCAGTTCTGCCCCACCGGCGGGGTCAGCATTGCGACGGCACCCAAGTATCTGGCCCTGCCGAACGTTTCCTGCGTCGGAGGCAGCTGGCTCACGCCCCGCGCGGCCATCGAGAACGAGGACTGGCGCGAGATCACCCAGCTGGCCCGCGTTTCGGCCTCACTCTCAAAGCTCTGACGAGGGGCCCGGCGCGGTCAGCCTAAAGCGGCCGGCTTGACGCGGACCGGGGCAAGGAAAGTGATGATCAGGACGGCTGTAACGGCCCCGGCGGCCATGATCGAGGCAAGAACCACCATCTGGAAGCGCCCTGCCTCCAGCGGTGACAGCCCGCCGAAGATCGCGCCGACAAATGCCCCCGGCAGTGTCACCAGCCCGGTCGTCTTGGTCTGGTCAGTGGAGGGGATCAGCGCCGAATACACAGCCCCCCGGGCCAGTTCCAGGGTCGACTGCCGGGGCGTGGCACCCAGTGCGAGCCACCCCTCCACCTCCTCCCAGCGGGCGATCACGGATTCGCTGAAGCGCCGGCCGGCAAGGGTAGTGACAGTCATGGCATTGCCGATGATGATTCCGCCGATTGCCAGTGCAAACCGCGGGGTCAAGGAGATGGCACCGGTGAGAAAAATGATGGCAAGCGTCAAGGTGACGCCCGCGGCCATGGACGAGCCGACGAGAGCAAGTTTCCGCCACGCCCAGCCCAGGCGGCGGGTGGCAACCGTGGCCGCCACGGTGAACATGACCAGCAGCGCAAGCGCCACGAAAAGGGGCTCGGTGATGATGCCGCTCAGGACCAGGCTGATGACAGCGAGTTGAGCCGCGCCCCGCAGGATGGCCACGGCCGGCGCCGTGCTGTGCGGAGCCTTGTAGGCGCGCAGCACTGCAACGGTCAAAACCATCAAAAGCCCCACACCGAGCAGGGTCGGGGTGAAAGAGCCCAGGTCAGTCATTCGCCCAGCCTAAGGCGCAAAAGTGGCGGAGGGCCCCTGCACGGGTCCAGGGGCGCGGTGCAGGGGTTCCTCCGTTGGGGCTACTTGGCCTGCGGCTTCTCCTGGCCCATGGAGTCGAACAGCAGCGTGGAGGACAGTGCGTTGAAGGGCATGGCCACATTGTGCTCGAGGCCCTTGAGGTGCGCGGCCTTCAGGTCCTTGAGCAGGACCGCCAGGGCGGTGTCCGCAGTCCACTCCGAGACGGAGTCCCAGTTCCGGGCAACCCAGCTGTCGCCAGTGCTGACCTTGAACAGGTTCAGCAGCTCTTCCTCCGGCAGGTTGTACTGGGCACCGAACTTGAGCCCCTCGGCGACCGCGTTCATGGTAATGCCGAGGACCAGGTTGTTGACCAGCTTGGCGGCCTGGCTGTTGCCCGGCTTGCTGCCGTAGTAGAAGGTGTTGGAGCCGACGGCGTCGAAGTACGGCCGGGCGGCGGTCACCACGTCTTCCGCGCCCGATGCCATGATCGAGAGGGTGCCCGCCTCGGCGCCGGTGGCGCCGCCGCTGACGGCTGCGGCGATGAGCTTCGCGTAACCGTTTTTCTCGACCTGAGTGCCCAATTCGTTCATGGTGTCGGGGTCCAGCGTGCTCATGACGATGATGGTCACGTTCTTGGGGCCGGCGGACAGCAGGCCGCCTTCACCCAGGATGACATCGACGTTCTGGGCGTAGTCGCGGACCATGGACACGATCGTGTCGTCGGCCTGTTCGGCGACTTCCCGCAGGCTTTCGGCCACGGTGACTCCTGCGGCCCGGGCCTTCTCGCGGGATCCTTCGAAGGCGTCATAGCCGATGACTTCGAAGCCGGCCTTGTTCAGGTTCACTGCCATGGGAAGTCCCATGGTGCCAAGTCCTACGAAACCGATTTTCCTGCTCATGATCAGATCCTTTCGTTGTGTTGCCCGATCCCGGTGTTGGCGCGGGATCCATAGTGCCGGATGATTCTCAGCGCTGATGCACTTTGTTCTAACTTGCCAGGTCAGGCGAGGCCGGTGCTGGCCATGATGACGAGGATGACGATTCCGATGTAGTGGGGGACATGGAAGCTGATGAACCCGCGGATGAAGGAGTCCTTCAAGGTAAATCCTGCCAGCCCGTTGAACACGGCAAGGAACCCGTTATGGGGCAGGAGTGATGTTCCGCCGGAGATCGCGATGGCGCGGTGGACTGTTTCCGGGTTGAGCCCCATGTCCAGATAGGTCGGTGCGAAGGACTTGACCGCAATGCCTTCCGCGCCGACAGAGGAAGCAGTGATGCCTGCCAGGACCATCACCCCGACGCTCAGGGAGATGTACGGGTTTCCGGGAATCGAGAGGATCCCGTCGAACACAGAAGAGAACGCCGGGACGCCGACGGCGAAGCTGCCGAACGCGATGGTGCTGCCGGTGGCAAGGACGGATGTCAGGGAATCTCCCGTTCCCTGGTTGATGACCTCTTTCTGTTTGAGATGCCGCCTGAAGAGAACGGCGCTCATCACGATCGCGACCAGCAGCGCGTAGATGATGACCTGCTTGACGAAGCTCAGAGCCAGGATAAGGGTCAGCAGTGTGGCGATGGGCAGGATGCTCACGGCAAACGACGGCCTTGCGCGGGCGAAGATGTCCGACGCGCCCGTACCCTCCATCTCGGCCTCAAACACCTCATTCCGCTTCAGGCTTCGGTTCAGGGCAACCTTCATGTAGATGAGCAGGAACGCAATGGCCGCCACAGTGGTGACGATACCAACCAGCGGCGCCGCCGTCAGCGGGGTTCCCAGAGCGTTCGAGGGAACAACGTTGTGCAGTGAAGGCGAGCCGGGAACCATCGTCATGGTGAATGTTGCGCCGCCGCCGAAGATCGGCGGGACCACCAGTCCCCAGGAGATGTTGTATTGCTTGAAGATCGGCTTGGCCATGGGGATCAGGATGAAGATCACCACGAAGACGTTGATGCCGCCCAGGGTGAGGACGGATGAAATGACGAACAGCGACACCAGTGCCCGGTAGGGACTGCTGGTTCCCACCAAGGCCATGAGATTCTCTGCAATGGAGAGGGCGGCGCCGCTCTTGTCCATGTACTTCGCCAGGATGGCACCGAAGAGGAACACGGGGAAATTGCCCAGGATGAACGACGCCAGCCCCGACATGTAGGACCTCTCGGGGCCGAACATACTGTCTATGAACGGCAATCCGTTGAAGAGGACCACCACCATGGTCGCCACCGGCGCGGCAATGACGAGGCTGTAGCCCTTGTAGATGAAGAAGACCAGAAGTGCCAGCCCGACGACGATTCCGATCAGGCCCAGTGCAGTCATTGCGACGTGCCTTTCCTCATCCTGCTTCTCCTGTCAGCGGCGCACAGAACGGGATGATCCATGCATATGCATAAAAAATACCCACATTTTAGTTGAAGTCTTAACTAATTCTGCTGTGTGGAATCAGGAGACGCGCCCGGGTTCGTCCGGCCCGGGCTGCGCCGCCGCAGTTAGCGGCAGTGGGGGCAGAGTGCAAGAATCAACGTGAACCGCCGCCGTAGAGTCAGGAGCGCCACATGACCGATTTGCCGGACAGCCTTAATGAATGGGCCGTATTGTGGGGCCGCGTCCGCGGGGCGGACGATGCCGTCGACGGTCATTCCGTCCTCATCGCCCAGGAAACCGTCGCTGACGCCGCTGCCGCAGCTGACGCCGCCCTGGGTCAGGCGCAGTCGCAGGGGCTCGCGCCTGCTGGAGAGCACGTCCTTCTGACGGCGGACACAGCCGAGATCGCTGCAGCCCATTCCCTGCCGGAGAATGCCCAGCTTGCTTCGGCTCCCATGGAGGATTACGACGTCGCCGAGATCTCGGTCTTCGACCATCCGGTCTGCAGCGGGCGCATCAGCGTCGGCGAGGCGGCGGCGGTCATCGGCAACCTCAAGGCGGAGACGGCCCAGGACAGGGACGCATACGAACCTGCCCTGCTGGCCGCACTGGCCGAAGAGGCTTACCTTCATGGCGCCCAGACCCTTATTCTGATCCTTGAAGCCGCCGAGGCGGACCGCTTCGTGGCCTCAGGCTGGACGGTTGCCGGGCGCGTCCTCAGCTTCGGCAAGGCCTGACGCCCCTCAGGAGGGCGCACGCATTCGCAACCACGATGAGGACGATGCCTGTCCACTGAAGTGCGCCCAGTTCCTCGTGCAGCGCCACCATTCCCACGATCGCCGCAAAGACGGGGTTGATGCTCATGAGGATGCCGAAAACGTTCGGCGTGATGCGCCGCAGCGCCACGAGATCTGCAATGTAGGGGACCACCGAGGCCAGGACCCCTGCGCCCACTGCGCAGAGCACGGTGAACGCATCGGGCGGATCCTGGAGGAAGATGACAACGGCAACCGGCAGGAACACGGTGGCCGAAATCCCGGTCGCGGTGGCTGTGCCCTGGACTCCGGGGATCCGGTGGCCCACGGTCCGGTTGAGCAGGATTTAGGCAGCCCAGCAGCAGGCTGCGAGGAGGGCAAAGCCGATGCCGAGGTAATCGGTGGAGGGTTTCGGCTGCGTGATGGCCACGACGCCGATGCCGGCCGCCAGCGCACTGAGTGCACTGGCTTTGCTGCGGGAACCCAGCAGGGCGACGGCCAAGGGCCCTAGGAATTCCAGCGTTACGGCCAGGCCCAGCCCTACGCGGTCGATGGCGGTGTAGAGGCCCAGGTTCATGGTTCCAAAGACCGCAGCGAGCAAGAGGACCGGCCACCATTGACGCCGCGTCAGGGACCTGATGTTTGGCCGGACGATGGGAAGCAGGACTGCCGCGGCGATGAGCTGCCGCACCGCCACCACCCCCACCGGACCCATCCCGGGGAACGCCAACGAGCCGCTGGCAGCCCCGAGCTGATTCGACAGGGCGCTGGCCACCAGCGTTGCCGCGCCCGTTCCGGTTCCCTTGCCTGCCCTGCCGTTGTTCACCATAGATGCAGTGTGCTCGCCGAGGCCGGATCCGCCCAATGCATAGACACACGTATCCATACGCTGCACGCATGAATACACTGCGGGTATGAATCTCGAGCTGCGGCAGCTGCGCTGCCTGGTCGCTGTCATGGAGGCGGGCAGCTTCACGGACGCCGCCATTGACCTGCGGGTCTCCCAGGCCGCAGTCTCCCGGAACGTGGCATCCCTCGAGGAAGCCCTCGGCGTGCGTCTGATCCAGCGGACCACCCGCAGCGTGGAGCTCACCGCGGCGGGGGAGCGGACCATACGGCACGCCCGCCGTATTCTCGGCGCTGTGGACGAGCTGGAACGCGATGCCAAAGCAGCGGGAAATACGGTGCGGATTGGCTATGCGTGGTCTGCCCTGGGAGCACACACCGCCGAGTTCCAGCGCCGCTGGGCTGCCGCCTACCCCGACTGCGAGCTCCGTCTCATCAAGACGAACACCGCCACGGCCGGCCTCCTGGAAGGCACCAGTGACTTCGCCATATTGCGACGGGTCCCTGACACGTCGGCGCTTGAGCTGGTTCTTGTGGGCACCGAAAAGCGGTACTGCGCCATGGCGGCCGAGGATCCTCTGGCCGGCAAACGGTCCGTGACCCTGGCCCAGGTGGCGCGCAGCCCCCTTGCGGTGGACCTCCGCACCGGGAGCACGCGGCTCGATCTCTGGCCCGAGGGTGAGCAGCCCCAGCGCACCGTGCCCATCGAGGACATCGATGACTGGCTGACCGTGATCGGGAGCGGCAAGGCACGGGGGATTACGGCAGAATCCACGGCCCACCAGTACCGCCGCCGCGGCGTGGTCTACCGGCCCGTCCGGGACGCTCCGCCCGTACACGTTTACGCCGCCTGGTCCAGGAAGGATCCGCCTGCCCAGCGCAGGGAGGTCATGGAACTGCTCGCCGGCTTGTATGGCTGACCTGTGGAGGCCGACGGCGGGAAGTCCCTGTGGTCAGGCGGGTTCCAGGCCGTTGGCGGCATAGGCAGCCCGGGCCTGCCGGCTGTGCAGGAACTCCCGGAGTTCTGCCGCACCGGGAGTGGTGGGCACACCGTGGCCCACCGCCGTCGAAAAGTCCGTGTACTCCTGTACGGCCTCAGGAAGGGGACCCACAATTTTCGCTTCCGGCACCAGCATGAGTTCACTCAGCTGGTGGATCGCGAGATCGGCACGGCCATCGAGCAGTGCCAGTGCCGTGGGTCCTGCATCAATGACCGTGGCCCGCGCCTTGACCGCATCCGCAATTCCAAGTGTTTCAAGCAGTCCGGCGAAATAGATTCCGCTGGGGCCGCTGCGGGAATAAGCCACCGAGCGGGCGGCCGTCACCGCACTGATGAACGCGTCCACGGTGCTGATGTCCGGCACCGGAGTGCCGGGCGGAACTGCCACGCCGACGCCGGTCCGGGCCAGCGGACGCACGTCTGCCACGACGTTGGCCGCAGCCAGGTCCGCCAGCGAACCGGTGATGCCCGCCATGACATCAGGGCGGGCGCCGGACCCGATCCGCGTCAGAAGCCGGAAGGTGGGCTCGTAGACGGCTTCAACCCGGGTCCTGCTGACCCCGGCGAATGCGGGCAGCACCACGTCCTCCACAGCCTGCTTGAGGGCAAACGCACAGAAAAAGATCAGGGGCCGGGCGTCGTTGCCGGGAGCATGGGTGTTCATCGGATCCTTAAGGTAGGGCGCGCTCCCACAAGGATGACCTTGCCGAAGCGCACCCTGCGATTGTTACGGGCTACGCGGCCCTCCCCCCACCAACGCGGGGTCACTCCACGCCGGATAACGGGCGTTTACAGCACCGAAAGTGACCCCGCGTTGGTGTTGAGGGGAGCCCATCTACCTGGGCTGAGACGCCCGCGCGGCAGCGCAACACGAAAGAAGATGCCGACGGCGGGACCTCCCGCCGTCGGCATCTTCAGTGAAACTTCCGAACGCTCAGTGTCAGTGCGTCAGGTCCTTGCCCTTCGTCTCAGGGATGGTGAAGACAAACGCGATGCTGATGAGCAGCAGGAGCACGGCGTAGACGTTGAACAGGTTCCCCTGTCCGATCGAGCCGAGCCAGGCCTGCAGGTAGGGTGCCGTGCCGCCGAAGGCCGCCACGCAGATGGAGTAAGGGATGCCGACGCCGACGGTGCGGATCTTGGTGGGGAACAGTTCCGCGTAGACGGCCGGGACGATCGCGGCGCTTCCGGCGATGAAGAACAGCATCACGGACATGGTGACCGCGAGCTGCCACGGGGAATCCTTGAGCAGCCACGTCATGGGGAAGTGGAACAGTGCCGCACCGGCGGCGCTCATGATCATGACAGGCTTGCGGCCGATCCGGTCTGAAAGCCTTCCCCAGAAAGGCAGGGCGGCAATGAACAGCACGTTGGCGATGACGCTGGCCCAGAGGGCTTCGCCGCGGTCCATCTTCAGCACTGAGGCGGCGTAGCTGGGGGTCACCACGCCCCAGATGTAGTAGCTCACCGTCAGGCCGACGGTCAGGCCGATCACCTGCAGCGCCTGCTTGCGGTGCTTATAGATCTGCGGCCACAGCGGTTCGTGCTTTTCCTTGGGGGTTTCCGCCTCGAACGCGGCGGTTTCCTTCATCCGTGCCCGCATGAAGAGGGCGTAGAGGCCCATGGCCCCGCCGATCAGGAAGGGAATGCGCCAGCCCCAGGCGTTCATGTCGCCCTTGCTGAGGACGTTGGACAGGACAGCGCCCAGCATGGTTCCGGCCAGGATACCGACGGTGCCGGAGGTGTAAATGAGGGTTGCCCAGAACCCGCGCTTCTCCTTCGGCGCCATCTCGGAGAGATAAGTCTGCGACGACGGCAGCTCACCGCCGTGGGCGAGGCCCTGGATCAGGCGGGCCACCAGCAGCAGGACCGAGGCAAAGGCTCCGACTGCCTCGAAGGTAGGCGCAACGCCGATCAGCAGGCTGCCCAGGGCGGCAAGTCCCACTGCGAACGTCATGGACGTCTTGCGGCCGATCCGGTCGCCGATCCAGCCGAACACGAAGCCGCCGAAGGGGCGGGCCACGAAGCCGACCGCGAAGATGGCCAGGGTGGCAAGGAACGCCGACGCCGGATCTTCCTTGCTGAACAGGGCGCTCGCGATGAAGGGCGAGAAGGTGGCGTAGATGGCCCAGTCGTACCATTCGACGGCGTTGCCGATACCAGTGCCGATCAGGGTGCGCAGGTGGGACTTGTGGACCTGGACGTCGGCTGGGACGCCTGCTGTTGTGGTCATGATGTTCTCCAGTGGTGAAGGGAAGTCAGTTGGCGGCCGAGGCCAGGGCTGCGATGCGGGAAACGGCCAGCTCTGCGTAGAGTGCTGTTCCGTCAGACAGGACGCCGTCGTCGAATGCGGCGTACGGGGAGTGGTTGAAGGCTGTGGTGGTGTGGTCCGCGCCCGGGGCGACAGCGCTGAGGCCGATGAACGTACCCGGTACTTCCGCGAGGACCCTGGAAAAATCCTCGGAGCCGCTGAGCGGGGTGGCCCAGCGGGAGAGGCGCGAGCTGCCAAAGAGGTTCTCAATGCTCTTCTCGGCGGTACGTGTTTCGTCGTCGTCGTTGACGGTGGGGGGATACTCGTGGCGGTAGTCGACGTCGACCTCCAGGCCGTGGGCGGCGGCGATGCCTTTCAAAAGGGTGGGGACGGCAGCCATCATCCGTTCCCTGGCGGGCTCCGAGAAGGTGCGGACGGTGGCTTCGATGCGGGCCGATTCCGGGATGATGTTGCGCTTCGTGCCGGCCTGGAGAACGCCCACCGTCAGGACAACCGGATCGAAGACGTTGAACTGGCGGGTGATCATGACCTGCAGCGCCGTGACCATTTCCGCGGCCGCGGTCACAGGATCCTTGGCCACGTGCGGGGCGGAGCCGTGGCCGCCGGCGCCCAGGACCGTGACAGTGAGCGCATCCGAAGCACTGAGCATCACCCCTGATTTGGTGGCGAAGCGGCCGTGGGGCTCCAGGGCGGAAAACACGTGCATCCCGTACGCCGCATCGGCCCGTCGTCCCGCCGCGTCCAGCACACCCTCGCGGATCATGTGTGATGCGCCGTCCCAGCCTTCCTCGCCCGGCTGGAACATCAGGACGACGTCGCCGGCCAGCTGGTCCCGGCGCTCGGCCAGGAGGGTGGCAGCTCCGGCCAGCATGGCGGTGTGGAGGTCATGGCCGCAGGCGTGCATGGCGCCGTCGGTTTTCGACGAAAACAGTGCACCGGTGCGCTCCTGGACGGGCAGGCCGTCCATGTCGGCGCGGAGGAGGACGGTGGGCTTGGTGGCCGAAGCGTACGGTGCGCTGCCGCGCAGGACCGCAGTGACCGACGTCGTGCTCTTGCCCAGGGTGATCTCGAACGGCAGGCCCTCAAGCGCCTTGAGGACCTTTTCCTGGGTCCGGGGCAGCTGGAGTCCGATCTCGGGATCCTGGTGCAGTTCATGGCGCAGCCGGACAATATCGTCCTGCAGCTCCCTGGCGTCGGCGGTGATTGACATCTGCTCTCCCTCTGGACCCTTGGCCCGTTGATGGTCTGCTGTCCATTGTGGGGTGACCTGATTCACAACTCTGGAAGTTGCTGGAAAAAATCAAAAGTATGCTGGGAAACGCAGGAATCATTCATACGCGGGGAAGGTCGGATCGACGTGATGCTCAGCGAGGAGGACCTTGCCCTGATCAACGTCCTGCAGGTTGCGCCCCGGATCAGCTGGGCGGACGCGGCGGATGTCCTGGGTGTGCATGCCACCACGCTGGCAGCGCGCTGGGACAGGTTGCGGGCCGCGGGGGCAGCCTGGACCACTGCGCATCTGATCGGCGATCCCAAACAGATGTGCCTGGCGCTGGTGGACGTGGACTGCGAAATGCGCTTGCGGGCCGAAGTCACCGCCGAGCTGGCCGCGATTCCGGATGTGGTCACGGTTGAGGAGGCTGCCAGCAACAGGGACCTCATGCTGACGGTCATTTCGCCCACCCTGGAGCAGTTCACGGATCACGTGCTGCCGCGGTTCAAGGAAATCCCGGGGTTGCTGAAGTACCGGACATCGCTGGGGACCCGCCTGCATTCCGCCGGCCATACCTGGCGGCTGAACGCCTTGGACAACGCGCAGCAGAACGCCCTGCGTGCCGTTGTTGGCCACGAGGCCGCCGGCTCGGCAGGGCCCCGGCCCGGGGCACCCTTGCCGCAGAGCCACCTGGACCTCATTCCGTTCCTCGCGCGCGATGGGCGGGCCAGCGCCGCTGACATTGCCCGGAGCCTGGGCAGAAGTCCGGCAACGGTCCAGCGGCAGCTGAACCGGGTGGTTTCCAGTGGCCTGCTGACGTTCCGCTGCGACATCGCGCAGAACCTTTCCGGCTACCCGGTGAGCTGCCAGTGGTTCGCCAATGTGCCGCCGGGCCAGCATGAGGCTGCCGCCGCAGAGCTCCGCGGCCTGCGGACAGTCCGGCTCAATGCGTCCACCAGCGGGCGGACAAATTTCGTGATCCTGATGTGGCTCAAGTCGCTGGCCGATGTGATGACCGCCGAGCTGGCCCTCCAGCAGCGCATTCCGGAGATTGAACTCGTGGAAAGCGCCGTGATCCTCAGCCGCGCCAAGCGGATGGGCTGGATGCTGAACCCGGACTCGACGGCCACCGGGGCCGTGGTGGTCGCGGACACCGGGGTCCCGCCGCTGGCGCTTGGCTGAGCCTCAGGCGGCCTGAGGCCCCCCGTTGAAACCCTGGCCCCCGTTCTGAATACTGGAAGACAGGCTCGATTTCAGATGCGGAGGCGGTGTTTGGCCATGAGCGGGGCAGGCGACTTCAAGCGGCGCCTGGAGCGGGCGGCGGAACTGCGCTCCTACCGGGGAGCGGGGATCAGCGCCGAGGAGGAGGCCGAGCTCGACGCCGCCGAGGAGGGTGAACGTCAGAAGCGCAAGAAGGTGGACGACGCCAAAAGGGCGGAGTACCTGATCCGCGACGCCATGGCGCAGGGCAAGTTCGACAACCTCAAGTACGCGGGCAAGCCCATCCCCGGCCTGGGTGAGGCCTACGATCCGGACTGGTGGGTCAAAGGACTGATCCAGCGCGAGAACATCAGCGGCCTGGGCCCCCAGGCCATCCTGCTCCGCACCGAGGACGCTGAACTGGACGGCCGGCTCGATGCCCAGTTCACCGAAAAGCAGGTACGCGACATCCTCGTGGACTTCAACGCCCGCGTCATCGACGCCCGCCGCCAGCTCCAGGGGGGCCCGCCGGTCATCACCAAAACCCGCGACGTCGAGGCGGAAGTTTCGCGCTGGCAGGAACGCAGGGCCGCGCGGGGGAGGGCGGAGGCGCCCGAGCCGGAACCGGGGACGGGCCGCCCCTGGTGGCAGCGGCTGTGGCGCGGCACCACCTAGGAGGACGGGACGACGGCGGACGCCTCCCGCCGTCGTCGGGCCTCAGGTTCTGCCGGGCGGGACGCCGTTATGAGGCGCTGGGCCCGGACTCTTGGGCGCCGGCAGCAGGGCGGCGGCGCCCGGAGTGGATGGTGGCGCGGGCGGGGGAGCCGGGGCGGGCGATGGTGCCGGCGGCGCGGGGGCTGGTGGGGCCGGTGCGGGAGCCGGCTTCGGCGCGGATGGCGCGGGAGACGGTTTCGGTGGGGCAACCATGGATTCCGGCGGCAGCGGGAACGGGTTTGCCGGGTAGAGTTTCGCGACCTGCAGCATGTAATTGACCCATTGGGGCCCGGCGATCATGTACCCGTCCAGGCGCGGGTAAAACGTCCCGTTGATGGTCACGTTCTGGCCCGGACGTTTTTGGCCCTCAAGGGCGTCACCGAAAAAGGACGCTGTGGACAGCCCCGTGGTGTACCCGGCTACCCAGGTGGCGCCGTTGTTGTTGGAGGTTCCGGTCTTGGCGGCCACTGGCATCTGGGTATGGATCTTGGGGTTGATCCAGACGCCGGAACCCACCTTGAGGACGTCCTGAAGCACCGCGTTGACCCCTCGGGCCACCTCAGGCTTCACGGCATTGCGGCACTCGGGGACAGGGACGGGAAGCTTGCTGCCGTTGACACTCGTCACTTCCAGCAGCGCGATCGGAGTGCAGTAGCGGCCGTCGTTGGCGAACGTGGCAAAAGCATTGGCCAGGTGCAGCGGGGCCACCCCGATGGCACCGAGGAGATTGCCAAGCTGGTGCATGTTGATCTGCGCGCCGTCCAGGCCGCTGTGCAGGCCAACGGCGTCCACCATCTTCTGGATGCCGCAGAAGTCCAGCTGGCTGGCAGCAGCGAAGGTAGCGGTATTGATGGAGTTGTAGAGGCCGTAGTTGACGGGCATCGGGCGGTAGTAGCCTTCATCAGCGTTCTGCAGGTCATCCGCGGCGCCCAGTTCGGGGTTGTTCTGGGCCGTGCTGTAAGCCCCCATCACCTTCCCGCAGCTGGACCGCCAGGGGAAGCCCAGCGGGTAGACGCGTCGGGAAGCATCCACCACCGTCGTCATCGATTTGCCCTCGTTGAGCCACTCCGCGAAGGTGAAGGGCTTCATGGTGGAACCCGGCTGGAAACCGCCCGCGCCGTTGAGGTCGTTGCCCTGAGGGTCCCGGGAATCCACGTTGAAATTCAGCTGGGTGTCGAACTTTCCTTCCTCCGGCAGGAACACCGTGTTCTGGGCCATGGCCAGGATCCGGCCCGTCCCGGGCTGCACCGACACCAGGGCGGCTCCCCATCGGTCTGGATTCGCTCCGGCCGTGCTGTCCACCTGCGCCTGCGCCGGTCCCTGCAGCCGGCTGTCCAAAGTGGTGGTGATCGTCAGGCCGCCGCGGTACAGCAGGCGCTCCCGGTCGATCAGGCTGCTGCCGTAGGCCGGGTTGTTCAGGATGAGGTGCGAGATGTAATCACAGAAATAAGGGGCCATCGCCGCGTTGGCGCAGCCCTGCCGGGCCGGGCTGAGTTTGAGTTCGATCGGCGTGGCAACGGCCGCATCATGTTCTGCCTGTGTGATTTTGCGCAGCCTGAGCATTTCGGACAGGACCTGGTTGCGGCGGGCGATGGACTTGTCCGGGTTCAGGGCGGGGTTGTAGAAGCTGGGGCTGTTCACCAATCCTGCCAGTAGGGCCGCCTGCGGCAACGTGAGGTCTTTGGCAGTTGAGCTGAAGAAGTACCGGGAGGCGGCCTCGATGCCGTAGGCGTCCCGGTTGAAAAACACGATGTTCAGGTAGCCCTCAAGGATCTGGTCCTTGCTGAACTGTTTCTCCAGCGCGATGGCCAGCTTCATTTCGCGGAGCTTGTCGCCCATGCTTTTCTGGCCGCTGAGGATCACTTCGTCCGGACGGTCCTTGGACAGGAACGCCTCGTTGATCACGTTGGTGACGTACTGCTGGGTGATGGTTGAGGCACCCTGCCGTCCGCTGGAGGTCACATTGGAGATGGCAGCCCGGAGGATCCCCTGCGGATCGATGCCGACGTGATCGTAATACCGGCTGTCCTCAATGGCCACGATGGCGTTGCGGATATACGGGGACATCTGGTCAAGCGGAACCTTCACACGGTTTTCCGCAAAGAACGTCGCGATCGGCTGGCCGTCCGAGGTCAGGACCTTGGTGGATTGCGACGGCGGCTCAACCGTCAGTTCTTCAGGCAATTTGTCGAAGAAGGTGATGGAGCTGCTGACCCCGAACCCGACGGCGGCAACAGCCGGCGCTATCAGCGTGGCAGCCAGGACTCCGCAGAGCGCGCTCGCAGTGAAGTATCCAAGCAGCCTTCCCAGGGCTGCGGCCACGCGGTGGCTGCGCTTCTTCTTTTTCTGCGCCATTTTTCAGCCCTTAAGCTAGCGACGTGTGAACAGGATACGCCGCAGGACCTGCTTCCTCCAGATGTTGGATCAAGTGATGCCAAGCCGAAATTTTCCGGACCGAATCTCATCGGGCTCTTGTCTACCGATACTTACCGATATATCGTTAAGTATCGGTGAAGACATCGACGACAGGATTCAACGCCAACCGGATTCACAGAGTGGATCCATCCCGTAGGAAAGGAAATGCACCATGAAGGGCATTCACGACGAAAAGAATTTGGAACCGGAGTTCGGGCGCGGACGTTTCGGGCGCGGCCGGGGGCATCGGGGACCGCACGGTCACCGCGGTGGAGGATTTGGCCCGGGCTTCGGTCCCGGCGGGTTCGGCCCGGGTTTTGGACCCGGCGGAGGCTTCGGTCCCGGGTTCGGGCCAGGCTTCGGGCCAGGGCCGCGACGGGCCAGCAGGGGCGACGTCAGGTGGGCGATCCTCTCGCTCCTGGCCGAAGCTCCGTCCAACGGCTACGGCCTGATCAAGACCATTGCGGAGAAAACCTCCGGGTCATGGCGGCCCAGTCCGGGGTCCATCTACCCGACGCTGCAGCAACTGGTGGATGAGGAGCTGATCGAACCCATCGGCGAGGGCCGGCGGACCGACTTCACCCTCACGGAGGCGGGCAAGGCGTACGTCGCCGAGCACGCTGAGCAGTTGGAGAACGCCTGGAACACCGAGGCAGAGGGTTCCGGTCCTGCACTCCACCAGAGCATTGGAAAGCTGATGGGCGTGATTCATCAGTTCCGGTCAGCCGCCACGGAAGAGCAGCGGGCCGCGGCAGTGGAAAAGCTGGACGAGACGCGCCGGGCGCTCTACCGGATACTGGCCGACTGAGTCTCGCGTTCGGGCACCGGCTGAAGGCGTGGCGCAGGGCTGAAGTGTCCGGCCAGAATCTCGCCGAAGGCGTAGGCCGTCTCGGCGTGCTGGGTGAGATCCACGCCCATGGTCTCGGCCTCATGGCTGACCCGGAAACCGATGGTCCGGTTGATGGCTGTGCCGATCACCAGGGTCACGATTCCCGACAGCAGCACCGTGACCACGACGGCGGCTGACTGGGCAATAAGCTGCTGGAGGCCGCCGCCGTAGAAGAGGCCTCCACCCTGGCCATCCGCCGGCAGTGCGATCAGGCCCAGGGCGAGAGTGCCGATCAGCCCGGCGCCGAGGTGGACCCCCACCACGTCCAGGGAATCGTCAAGCCCGAAACGGTACTTGAGGTCGACGAAGACGGCACAGGCGGCTCCTGCCACGAGGCCCAGGCCGATTGCGGCCACCGGGCTGATGTTGGCGCAGGACGGCGTGATGGCCACCAGGCCGGCAACTACACCCGAGGCTGCGCCCAGTGACGTGGGGTGCCCGTGGCGGACCTTCTCCGTAACCAGCCAGCTGAGCATGGCCGCGGCGGGAGCTACCAGGGTGTTGATCCAGATCAGGCCTGCCTGCTCGGCGGTGGTGGCGGCGCCGCCGTTGAAGCCGAACCAGCCGAACCACAGGATGGCTGCACCAAGCATGATGAAGGGGACATTGTGGGGGCGGTGGTTGGGGTCCTTGGCAAAGCCGTGGCGCTGGCCCACAATCACCGCGAGCACCAGTGCCGCCGTGCCCGAGCTGATTTCGACGACGGCGCCGCCCGCGAAGTCAATGACCTGGCCGAAGACTACGGAGATGGCACCTCCGGCGCTCATGAGCCCGCCGCCCCAGATCATGTAGGCCAGCGGGCAGTACACCAGCGTGACCCAGACCGGCACGAACACGGCCCAGGCGCCGAACTTGGCGCGGTCCGCGATGGCTCCGCTGATCAGGGCGACGGTGACAATGGCGAAGGTGGCGCTGAAGCCTGCCTTGATAAGGTCCGGGGACCCCATGAGGTTCTGCAGCCCGAAATTGGCGAAGGGGTTGCCGAAAATGCCGAGCACGCCCTCGCCGGTAGTCATGGAGTAGCCCCAGAGGACCCAGACAACTCCCACGATGCCGGCCGAGATGAAGCTCATCAGAATCATGTTCAGGGCGGCCTTGGCGCGCGTCATGCCGCCGTAGAACAGGCCAAGACCCGGGGTCATCAGCAGTACCATCGCGGCCGAAATCATCAGCCAGACATGTTGCGCAGTGATGTCCACCGGCGGGTCCCTTCTCATTGATCCTGAAGGCGGGACCCGTCTTGCCGGCCCGCTCAATCCCCTCGATCAATGTTCCCGGCCGCGTGTTTCCGAAAATGCCGCGCTAAGTTGCAGGCAGGTTACGCAAAGCGCCGTTGCGTGAAGATCGCGTGACCTTTATGTTTCGGCAATGTAAACGGGAGGGCCATAACGGGTCAGTGGGGACCGGGCCGGCCGGTAGGTTTCCTGTTCGTGAACGGCCGCTCACCACCGCATCCCGGGGCTATTGCCGGTATCCCTCCACCTCGTCGACGGGACGGACGGCAGCCTCGTCCGGGTCTTCGCCGGTCTTGATCTTGGCCCTGCGTTGGCGGAGCAGGTCCCAACACTGGTCCAGGCTTTCCTCCACGTGCTTGAGCCTGGCGTGGTCTGTCTCCTTATTGCCGGTCGCATCCCGGAGCTGGTGCTCTTCTTCAACCAGTGCCTTGATGCGGGCGAGAATGTCGTGGTCGTTCATGGCTACCTCTTTTGTCTGAAACATTTCCTTCAGCGTAAGGAGTCGCAATGGAACGCACCAGAGGCCTGCGCACAGCCAACCACCGGTAGCATCGTGACCATGCCCACTGTGCTTGACATGGCAGGTCCCATCCTGGAAATGCTGACCTGGCTGACCCTTCCTGTGGGGCTTGCCCTGCTCTTTTATGCGGGCATCCTCCGGCGCTTTGTGCACCCCTGGACTGTGGCGGAGGCGGTGGTCTACGCGGACGCCAGCGGGACGGGTTTCCGCTGGTTTGACCGCAAGTTCCAGGTCCACCACGCGCCGATGTCCCCCCACGACATCAAGAACCTTGCCGTCGGCGACACCCTGCCGATCTACTACCATCCGAAACGTCCCACCCAGTGGCAGACCGCTGCGCCGGAGACGGTGGGGCACACCGCCGTCGTACTTGGCCGTGTCCTTACCGGGATCGGTGCAGCGGCACTGGTGGTGGGATTCTTCCTGCCGATGTTCTGACCGCCGATGTTCCGGCCGCTCGCTAGGGCCATCCGGCACTGGCGGTGAGGATGGCCCCTCCTTAGCGTGAGGCCCATGGCTGCTGGACCCAACGCGGGGTTAGACGGACCCGCCTCTGATGCAATGCTCAAGCTGGGCCGTTTTTTCACCAAATGGGACCAGACCGACGACGGCCGGGCGGTGTTCCGGGAAGGCGGCCGCAAGGGCGACATCTTCTACCGCGACCGCTGGAGCCATGACAAGGTGGTCCGCTCCACCCACGGGGTGAACTGCACCGGTTCCTGCTCCTGGAAGGTGTACGTCAAGGACGGCATCATTACCTGGGAATCCCAGCAGACGGATTACCCCTCGGTAGGCCCCGACAGTCCTGAATACGAACCAAGAGGCTGCCCTCGCGGGGCAGCCTTTTCCTGGTACACCTACTCACCCACCCGGGTCCGTTTCCCCTATGCGCGCGGCGTGCTGGTGGAGATGTACCGGGAGGCGAAGGCCCGGCTCGGTGACCCCGTTCTCGCCTTCGCAGAGATCGCGGCGGACCCGGAGCGCCGGCGCCGCTACCAGCAGGCCCGCGGCAAGGGCGGCCTGGTCCGCGTCTCGTGGCAGGAGGCGATCGAGATCGCTGCCGCCGCCCACGTGAACACCATCAAGACCTACGGGCCGGACCGGTGCGCCGGGTTCTCCCCGATCCCGGCAATGTCCATGGTCTCGCACGCCGTCGGCACCCGCTTCATCCAGCTCATCGGCGGGGTGATGACCTCCTTCTACGACTGGTACGCCGATCTGCCCGTGGCCAGCCCGCAGGTCTTCGGCGACCAGACCGACGTGCCGGAATCCGGTGACTGGTGGGACGCGCGCTACCTGATGATGTGGGGCTCCAACGTCCCCGTCACCCGCACCCCGGACGCGCACTGGATGGCCGAAGTGCGGTACCGCGGCACCAAGGTGGTCACGGTCAGCCCGGACTACGCGGACAACACGAAGTTCGCCGACGAATGGCTCCCCGCGCAGGCCGGGACCGACGCCGCGCTGGCCATGGCGATGGGGCACGTCATGCTCAAGGAGTTCTTCGTGGACCGGGACGTGCCGTTCTTCACCGACTACGTGAAGCAGTACACGGACCTGCCGTTCCTGGTCAGGCTCATAAAGACCGACGACGGCGCCCTGACGCCGTCGAAATTCCTCACCGCCGCGGATCTCCCGGCAGAGTCCGGGGCTGAGGATGCGGCGTTCCGCACCGTGCTGTTCGACAAAAAGACGGGACGCCCCGCTGTCCCCAACGGCTCGATGGGGTTCCGCTATTCGGGCAGCGGCGAGGGCAAGTGGAACCTGGACCTCGAGGGGATCGATCCCGCGCTGTCCCTGCGTGAAGTCTCCGGTGAGAGCGCCGGGATCCTGCTGCCCTGCTTCGAACAAGCTGACGGCACCGGCAGCGTGCTCCGGCGCGGGGTGCCTGTCCTTGAGGTCGAAGGCCAGCTGGTCACCACCGTTTTCGACCTGATGCTGGCCCAGTACGGTGTGGGCCGCGAGGGGCTGCCGGGGGAGTGGGCTGCCGGCTTTGACGACGCCACCACGCCCTATACCCCGGCCTGGCAGGAGGAAATCACGTCCGTCCCCGCACAGGCCTGCATCCGGGTGGCCCGCGAATTCGCCCGGAACGCCGAGCAGTCCAAGGGCCGGTCCATGATCATCATGGGCGCCGGAATCTGCCAGTGGTTCCACGGCGACACCACTTACCGGGCGGTGCTGGCGCTGGTGATGCTGACCGGCTGCATGGGCCGCAACGGCGGCGGCTGGGCTCACTATGTGGGGCAGGAGAAGACCCGGCCGGTCACCGGCTGGCTGTCGCTGGCCAACGCCCTGGACTGGTCCCGGCCGCCGCGGACCATGATCGGCACCGGATACTGGTACATGCACACGGACCAGTGGCGGCAGGACGGCTACTCCGCCGACGCCCTGAAGTCGCCGCTCTCCACCGGGGCGCTGGACGGCCTGCACACCGCGGACGCGCTGGCCCAGTCCGCGCGGCTGGGCTGGATGCCGTTCTACCCTCAGTTCGACCGCAACCCGCTGGACCTCGCCGATGAGGCGGAGGCCGCCGTCGCCGCCGGGGTGGCAAAGGACACCCCCAGTTACATCGCGGACGCGCTCAAGAACCGCACCCTGAACCCGGCGATCGAGGACGTGGATGCCCCGGAAAACTGGCCGCGGACCCTGGTGCTGTGGCGCTCCAACCTGTTCGGCTCCTCCGCGAAAGGCAACGAGTACTTCCTCCGGAACCTGCTCGGCACCCACAACAACGTCCTGGGCAAGGACCACGCCGAGGGGCTCAAGCCCACCAATGTGAAGTGGCATGAGCAGGCGCCGGAAGGAAAACTGGACCTGCTGGTCTCCGCCGACTTCCGGATGACCTCCACCACGCTGCTCTCCGACGTCGTGTTCCCCGCGGCCACCTGGTACGAGAAACACGACCTCTCCTCCACCGACATGCACCCGTTTGTGCACGCCTTCAGCCCGGCGATCGACCCGCCGTGGGAAACCAAAACGGACTTCGACACCTTCCACCTGCTGGCGCGCGAATTCTCCCGGCTCGCCAAAACCCACCTGGGCATCAGGCGGGACCTGGTCAGCGTTCCGCTGCAGCACGACACCCCCGGCCAGCTCGCGCAGCCCGGCGGGATCGTCCGGGACTGGCGGGAGACCGGCATCCCCGCGGTGCCAGGCCAGAACATGCCCGTTTACTCCGTGGTGGAGCGTGACTACACGGCCATCGCGGACAAGCTCGCCGCCGTCGGGCCGCTGGCCGACAAGCTGGGCTTCACGGTCAAGAACGTCACCTACAAACTCGCGGGCCCGCTGGAGAGGCTCAGCCGCTCCAACGGCGTGATGCTCGGCGGCGCCGCGGACGGCCGGCCGGCGATGGACACCGACGCGAAAATGGCGGAGGCCATCCTCGCCTTCTCCGGCACCACCAACGGTGCCCTGTCCGTGCAGGGCTTCAAGGACCTGGAAGTACGCACCGGACGGAAACTCGCCGACCTGTCCGAGGGCTCCGAGGAAAAGTTCATCACCTTCGCCCAGACCCAGGCCGGGCCCGTCCCGGTGATCACCTCCCCGGAATGGTCAGGCTCCGAAACAGGCGGCCGCCGCTACGCCCCCTTCACCATCAACATCGAACGGCTCAAGCCGTTCCACACCCTGACCGGGCGGATGCATTTCTTCCTCGACCACGACTGGATGACCGACATCGGCGAGGGGCTGCCGATCTATAGGCCGCCGCTGGACATGCACCGGCTCTTCGGCGAGCCCAAACTCGGCGGCGACGGGCGGCTTGAAGTGGTGGTCCGCTACCTGACGCCGCACTCCAAGTGGTCCATCCACTCCGAATACCAGGACAACCTGCTGATGCTCTCGCTGTCCCGCGGCGGCCCGACGGTGTGGATGAGCCCGGCCGACGCCGAGTCCATCCAGGTCAGGGACAACGACTGGGTGGAATGCCTGAACATCAACGGGGTCCTGGTGGCCCGGGCAATCGTCAGCCACCGGATGCCGGCCGGCATTGTCTACGTCCACCACGCCCAGGAACGCACCATCGACGTGCCCAAGTCCGAGGCCACCGGACGGCGCGGCGGCATCCACAACTCCGTGACCCGGCTGCTGGTCAAACCCTCCCACCTCATCGGTGGCTACGCCCAACAGGCCTACGCGTTCAATTACCTTGGCCCCACCGGGAACCAGCGCGACATGGTTGCCACCGTCCGCCGTCGTTCCCAGGAGGTGCAGTACTGATGCGTGTCATGGCTCAGATGGGCATGGTCATGAACCTGGACAAATGCATCGGCTGCCACACGTGTTCGGTGACCTGCAAGCAGGCCTGGACCAACCGTGCGGGCACCGAATACGTCTGGTTCAACAACGTCGAAACCCGCCCCGGCCAGGGGTATCCGCGCCGCTACGAGGACCAGGAGAAGTGGCAGGGCGGCTGGGTGCTGAACAAGCGCGGCAAGCTGGTCCTCAAGGCCGGCGGCCGGGTGAAGAAACTCTTCGGGATCTTCGCCAGCCCGGTCCAGCCCGAGCTCAAGGACTACTACGAGCCGTGGACCTACGACTACAAAACGCTTGTTGACGCGCCGCTGGGCGACGACTTCCCCGTTGCCCGGCCCAAGTCATTGATCACCGGCGAGGACACCAAAATCACGTGGTCTGCGAACTGGGACGATGACCTGGGCGGCTCTTCCGAGTACGGCCACCTGGACCCGATCGTGGAGAAGGTCCGGCGGGACTCCGAGGACAAGATCAAGTTCGCCTACGAGCAGACTTTTATGTTCTATCTGCCGCGGATCTGCGAGCACTGCCTGAACCCCTCCTGCATGGCCTCCTGCCCCTCCGGCGCGATCTACAAGCGGGTGGAGGACGGCATTGTGCTGGTGGACCAGGACAAGTGCCGCGGCTGGCGGCAATGCGTCACCGGCTGCCCGTACAAGAAGATCTACTTCAACCACAAGACCGGCAAGGCCGAGAAGTGTACTTTCTGCTATCCGCGGGTGGAGGTGGGGCTCCCAACGGTCTGCTCGGAGACCTGCGTGGGGCGGCTGCGGTATCTGGGGTTGTTCCTGTACGACGCCGACGCCGTCACCGCGGCAGCGTCGGTCACCGACCCGCAGGAGCTCTACGACGCCCAGATGGACGTGCTGCTGGATCCGAACGATCCGGAAGTCCAGGCGGAAGCCCGGGCGCAGAACATCCCCGAGGACTGGATCGACGCGGCCCGGCGCTCGCCGGTCTACGCCCTGGCCAAGGTCTACAAGGTGGCGCTGCCGCTGCACCCCGAATACCGGACCATGCCGATGGTCTGGTACGTCCCGCCGCTGTCCCCGGTAGTGGACCTGCTGCGGGACCAGGGCCACGACGGCGAGGACGCCGGCAACCTGTTCGGCGCCATCGACGCGCTGCGCATCCCGGTGGAGTACCTCGCGGAACTCTTCACCGCCGGCGACGCGGACCGGGTCAGCGCGGTGCTGAAGAAGCTGGCGGCGATGCGTTCCTTCATGCGCGGCATCAGCCTCGGCAACGACCCCGACGACTCCATCCCCGAAGCCGTGGGCATGGACAGCCAGACCATGTACGAGATGTACCGGCTGATGGCGATCGCGAAGTACGAGGAGCGTTATGTGATTCCCAAGGCCCACGTGGAACAGGCCCACGACCTTGAGGAAATGGGCTGTTCGCTGGATTTCGACGGCGGACCGGGCATGCAGGATTCCTCACCGTTCGGTGAGGCCAGCGGCCGGCCCGTCCCGGTGGCGGTGGAAACGTTCAACGCCCTCCGCGACCGTCAGACCTCCGAATCGGCACCCGGTGAGACGTCCCTTCGGGGCCGGGTGAACCTGCTGAACTGGGACGGCACCGGCGCACCGGCGGGGCTGTTTCCGGAAAAGGCGCTCTTCCCGGACAAGGGGCCTGAGCCGGGCACGCTGGCGGCGGCGGAGGACCAGCCGTGAGCCGCCGCCAACAGGTCCTCTACATTGCCGCTGCCTGGTGCCTGTCCTACCCGGATGAAGAGCTCATCGGCCGGGTTCCGCTGATGCGTGCCGGTTTGGCTGAGTTCCCCGGCGCAGTCCAGGACTTCGACGGCGTTCTGGACCTGCTCGAATCGTCGGAGCCGATGGACATCCAGGCCTACTACGTGCGCGAATTCGATCTTGGCCGCCGCCACGCGCTGCACCTGAGCTACTGGACGGACGGGGACACCCGGCGCCGCGGCGAAGTCCTGGGCAGCTTCAAGAAGACCTACCGGCAAAGCGACATCCTGGTGGATACCCACGGTGAGCTGCCGGACTACCTGCCGATGGTCCTGGAGTATGCCGCCCTGGTGGACATGGATGCAGGGCGTGACTTGCTGATCCGCTACCGGGCGAGCCTGGAAATGCTCAGGTTCGGACTGCTCCGGGACGACCTGCCCCATGCCCGGATCCTGCAGGCCGTCTGCGGCACCCTGCCCGGGAAGTCACCGGCGGATGAACAGGCCGTCATGCGGATGGCCGGCTACGGCCCGCCCACCGAAGCCGTGGGGCTGGACCCCTACGATCCGCGGCTGCTGCCAGTGAAAGGGGCCTGAGAATGCTGACCTCCGAGACAGAGCCCGGCGCCGCCGTCGAACTTACCGCCTGGGACACCGTCCTCTGGGGAGTCCTGCCCTACGTCATGGTGGTGGTGCTCGTGGGCGGCCTCATCTGGCGGTACAAATACGACCAGTTCGGCTGGACCACCCGTTCCTCGCAGCTGTACGAATCCCGGCTGCTGCGGATCGCCTCACCACTCTTCCACTTCGGCCTCCTGGCCGTGATCGCCGGGCACTTCTTCGGCCTGGTCATCCCCATGGCGTGGACCCAGGCGCTGGGGATGAGCCAGGACTTCTACCACTTCAACGCCCTGTTCGTGGGAGGGATTGCCGGAGTGGGGACACTGGGCGGCATCCTCCTGCTGATCTACCGCCGCCGCACCACCGGCCCGGTCTTTATGGCCACCACCAAAAACGACAAGGCGATGTATGTAGTGCTCACCGCCGCCATTGTGTTCGGGCTCTGGACCACTTTGGCCAGCGTCTTCGAGGGCGAGCACGGGCACAACTACCGCGAAACCGTGGCGCCCTGGTTCCGCTCCCTGTTTGTCTTCCAGCCGGACATCGCCGCCATGGCGGCGGCGCCGTTCTCCTTCCACCTGCACACCCTCGTGGGCATGGCACTGTTCGTGATCTGGCCTTTCACCCGCCTGGTCCACGCGTTCACGGCGCCGCTGCACTACCTTTTCCGGCCGTACATCGTCTACCGCTCCCGTGACCGGGACCAGGCGCGGGGGGCCACAGTGACCGCGAAGCGCAAGGAGGGAGCCTCCGCGGCCCGCACCACCGGCACCGCTGCACGCCGCGGCTGGTCCGCCGTCGGGACCCGCGACAGGGACACCAAAAACCGCTAGCCGCCATCCCAGGACCAGGACCAGGACCAGGAACATGCCCACTGACAGTGAAAAGAGGTTCACCGTGGCCGGATCCGCCGCGTCAGCGCCGTCCGCTCCAGCCCGGCCCGTCCCTGCGGGCCGGACCCTGAATCTGGTGCTCGCCACGTCCGCTTCGGTGGTGGGTTTCTGGGCGTGGAACTCGGTGGCAACACTGGGTTCGTTCTACACGCTGAACCTCCATCTCAATCCGGCCGCCACGGGCGTGCTGGTCGCCATGCCGGTGTTCGTCGGCTCGCTGGGCCGGATCGTCGTCGGTACCCTCACGGACAGGTACGGGGGCCGGGCGATGTTCACCTTCGTGCTCCTCGCCTCCATCCTGCCGATCCTGCTGGTGTCCGTCGGCGGCCTCCTGAGCTCCTTCGCGCTGGTGCTCGGGGCAGGCCTGATCCTCGGCGTCGCAGGGACCGTGTTCGCCGTCGGGATCCCCTTCGTCAGCGGGTGGTACGAGCCGTCCAGGCGCGGCTTCGCCACCGGGGTGTTCGGCGCGGGCATGGGCGGAACGGCGCTGGCCGCCTTCCTGAACCCCCGGCTCGTCGGCTGGATCGGGTACTTTCCCACACACCTGCTCATCGCCGGCATCCTGGCCGCAATGGCGGCCCTCGTGTGGTTCTTCATGAAGGAATCCCCGGGCTGGACCCGCAACAACGCCCCCGTCCTGCCCAAGCTCCTGGACGCCGCCAAAACACCCATCACCTGGAAAATGTGCTTCCTCTACGCCGTCGTGTTCGGCGGATTCGTCTCCTTTGCCACGTACCTGCCCACCTACCTGCGGGACGTCTACAGCTTCGACCCCAGCGGCGCCGGCGCCCGCACCGCAGGCTTCGCGCTCGCTGCCGTCCTGGCCCGGCCGCTGGGCGGAGTCCTGGCGGACAGGTTCGGCTCCAAGCCGGTGGTCCTCGCGTCCCTGGCAGGGGTGGCCGTACTCGCCTGGGTGGTCAACCTGCAGCCCGACGGCGAAGTCCCCGCCGGCCTGACGTTCGTGGCCATGGCGGCCGCGCTGGGGCTGGGGACCGGAGGCGTTTTCGCCTGGGTGGGCGTGCTCGCTCCTCCCGGCAAGGTGGGCAGCATCAGCGGCGTGGTCAGTGCGGCCGGCGGGCTGGGCGGCTACTTCCCGCCCCTGGTGATGGGCGCAACGTACGACGCCGCCACCCACAGCTACTCCATCGGCCTGCTGCTGCTGGTGGGCACCGCACTCGTGGCCCTCGCCTTCACCGCTGTGGTCCTGCGGGGTCCATCCAAGACTGTCCACCCAGCAACGCGGAGTCACATCCGGCCCGATAAAGGGCAAAGATTGGGCGGGGAGTGACCCCGCGTTGCGTGGCGAAGGCCTGACCTGCTGAACGCCTAACCGGCCAGCACCACCGCGATACCCAGCGCTCCCAAGGCAATTCCGGCAAAGGCGGTCCACAGCACCGCGGAGGTGTCGGCGTCGACCTTTTCGTGCCGAATTCCCCGCGCGCTGGCGCGGTACCGGCGCCGCTGCGTCAGGTAGATCGCCAAGGCGGCGCCCGCGGACACGGCGAAGAGCAGCAGGATGGGAAAGCCGTGGTGGGGGAGCCAGCGCAGGAAGATGGCACTGACCGTCACCAGCGCCATCATGGTCCGGCCCCAGGCCAGCGTGGTCCGTTCCGGCTGGAGCCCCGGGTCCCCATGAAGGCCGTCCGGGTGCCCAATGGTTGGCATGGTCAGCGCCAGAGGATGGAAACGACGACGACGGCGGCTGCCAGCGCCCCCGCACCGGCCAGCAGCGGCACAATCAGGGGCAGCGGCAACGGCGTGCTGTTCCGCATGCTCCGCTCCACGCGGATCCAGCGCACCGCTGCCCCGCCGCTCAGGAGCATGCCGAGCAGAAGCAGCAGCACAGCCAGGACCTTGCGGACCGGCTCCACGAACAGGCCGGAGGTGAAGGCTTCAATAGCGATGCCTCCCGCCAGCAGCGCCAGCGAGGTGCGGATCCAGGCAAGGAAAGTCCGTTCGTTGGCCAGCGTGAAACGCGGGTCCGGCTCGGTGCCGCCGGGCAGCAGCCGTTCGGCGAGTTTCCCGCGCGACGGCGGCGTGGGACCTTCGGTCGGAGTCTGGTTGCTGGGCACGGGGACAGTTTAGCCGCCGGGCGCGGTGCCGGGCGCGGTGCCGCCCGCGTCCGCCGATGGGCAGGGTGCCTGGGAATGCGGGAGGCTTCCGGGAGGTTGGTGCTGACATGCAACGGATTGGATTTCTGTCCTTCGGCCACTGGGGACCCGGCCAAGGGTCCCGCACCCGGACCGCAGGGGAAGCCCTGCTCCAGGGCATCGAACTGGCTGTCGCCGCCGAGGAATTGGGGATGGACGGAGCATTCTTCCGGGTGCACCACTTTGCCCGTCAGCAGGCCTCCCCGTTTCCGCTCCTGGCCGCGATCGCTGCGAGGACCGGGCGGATCGAGATGGGCACCGCCGTCATCGACATGCGGTACGAGAACCCTCTCTACATGGCCGAGGAGGCTGCCGCCACCGATTTGATCAGCGGGGGACGGCTGCAGCTCGGCATCAGCCGCGGATCACCCGAACCGGCACGCAACGGGGCAGCGGCGTTCGGGTACAGTCCGGAAGCCGGGGAATCTGACGCGGACATGGCCCGCCGGCATACTGCACAGTTCCGGCAGGCCATCAGCGGCGCAGGGGTGGCCGAGGCTGACCCACGGTACGCCGGAGGTGCGAGCGGCCGGCTGCCGGTCCAGCCGCAGTCGCCGGGACTGGACCAACGGATCTGGTGGGGCGCCGGAAGCCGGAACACCGCAGTGTGGGCGGCCGGCCTGGGGATGAACCTGATGAGCTCCACCCTCCTGACCGAGGACACCGGCGTCCCGTTCGACCAGCTGCAGGCCGAGCAGATCCAGCTCTTCCGCGAGGCCTGGACCGCAGCCGGACACGCGCATCAGCCGCGGGTGTCGGTCAGCCGCAGCGTCCTGCCCATCGTGGACGGGGAGGACAGCCGCTATTTTGGCGGCAGTGCGCTCCGGGACGTCCGGGACCAGGTGGGAATCATCGACGGCGTGACGGCCCGCTTCGGCAAGAGCTACGTGGGCGAGCCTGATGCCCTGGCGGAACAACTCGCAGCCGACGCCGCAGTCCAAGCTGCAGACACGTTGCTCCTCACCGTCCCCAACCAGCTGGGTGTCGATTTCAACGCCAAAATGCTCGGAAATATCGCCCGCTACATTGCCCCCGCATTGGGATGGGCACCGGCCGGGCAGGCGGCGCCGGAGCCCGGTCAGTCACGCTGAAAAGCTCCGCTGGGTGTTCTGCGCCGTAGGGAATATTCTTAGAGGGCCGGGCGAAGTGGTTGCCCGGCCCCCATGGCCAGAGAGGCACCCCCATGTCCGAGAAGCTCCACCTCACCCCTGACGATGAATTCCCGGACGATCTCTCCGCTCTTCCCGACGGGGAACTGCAGGTTCTGGACAGCCAGGTCCAGCGCCAGCTCGATTACGAGTACGTCAGGGAGGGGGAGCCGAATCCCGAGACTGAGTTCAGGCACCATGACATCGATGACGAATTCCAGGAGCGGGACATCCGTTGAAAAATCGTCAGTATGCTTACTGATGACAGCAGGACAGGAACTATTCCCCGGTCACAGCCGTTAGGCTTGTAGCGGCGTGGGGGGTTTTACGCCACCCTTAATCCAGCGTGACTGCGGAACGGTCAGGAGAGAGAAATATGGCTCGCGCCGCCTTAGGTACAACTGCATGAACCGTCTACGTCAACTGGCCCAGGCGGCCTCGGTCTTGACCACACCCTTGGCGCCCGAAGATATTCTGGCGCTCTTCAACCCTGTCTTCTCCGCCCGCCAACTGCGTGGCGTGGTGACCCGGGTGGTCCAGGAAACGGCCCAGTCCGCCACCATCTTCTTCCGCCCAGGCCGAGGCTGGCATTCACACCTGGCCGGCCAGTGGGCGCGCATCGGTGTTGAGCTGGACGGCGTCCGGCACTGGCGCTCCTATTCCCTGAGTGCCCCTGCGGGCAAGGATCCCGCCATTACCGTCACCGACGTCGGCGCAGTCTCCGGAACCCTGGTCCGCACCACTAAACCGGGCGACGTCCTGTTCCTCGCCCCGCCGCAGGGTGACTTCATCCTGCCCGAGCACCCCCGGCCGCTGCTGATGGTGACCGCCGGAAGCGGCATCACGCCGGTGATGTCCATGATCCGCACGCTTGTCCCGCGCCGCCCGGATGCCGACGTCGTGCTTGTCCATTCCGCCCGCACACCCAGCGACAGCCTCTTCCGTGAAGAACTTGCCGAACTCGCGGACCAGTTCCCGAACTTCCGGCTGGCCCACTGGTACACCGGCGAGCAGGGCCGCATGGACCTCACGAACACCGCCGAACTGGACGAAATCTGCCCCGACTGGAAAGAGCGGGCCGCGTACGCCTGCGGTCCCGACAGCTTCCTGGACGACGCCGAAGCCCTCTGGAAACAGGCGTCCCTCACAGCCGGGGCGCCGGGTTCGGACGTCGCAGTCGCCGGTGATCCCGGCAACCTGATGATCGAACGGTTCAATACCGCCTTCGCCGGCGGTGTGGGGCACGACGGCGGCCTGGTCACCTTTGAGGCGTCGGACCGGGAGATCGAGGCCGACGGCGACACCCCGCTGTTGGACGTCGGCGAAGACGCCGGGGTGCTCATGCCCAGCGGCTGCCGGATGGGCATCTGCCACAGCTGCCTTACTCCGCTTCTGGCCGGACAGGTCCGTGACCTCCGCACCAACGAGGTCCACGGCGAACCCGGCGAACTAATCCAAACGTGTGTCTCGGCAGCCGCCGGACCCGTCAACCTCGAACTCTGAGGAGCAATCACCGCATGTCAGTAGTTTCAGCAGCCAAAGCAACCTCGACCGGCTCCAGCCGAACGCGCCCCGGGGCACTCGCCGAATCCGGCAGCCCCTCGGTCCGCCCTCCCGCCGCAGCGCACCTTTCCGATGAGCAGGTGGCCGAGATGGGCCGGGAGCTCGATGCCATCCGCGACGAGATCCTCGCCAAGCGCGGTGCCACGGATGCCGCCTACATCCGGCGGTTGATCAAGATCCAGCGCGGCCTGGAGATTTCCGGCCGGGCAGCGTTGCTGGTCAGCAAGAACAAGGCAGCCTGGGTCACCGGGACCACGCTGTTGAGCCTGGCCAAGATCCTCGAAAACATGGAGATCGGGCACAACGTGCTCCACGGCCAATGGGACTGGATGCGGGATCCGGACATCCACTCCACCACCTGGGAGTGGGACTTCGTCACGCCGTCGCGCTCCTGGCAGCACACCCACAACGACCTCCACCACCGCTGGACCAACGTGGTGGGCAAGGACAACGACGTCGGATACAACCTCCTGCGCATGGATGAGTCCCAGCCGTGGGTGCCCATGAACCTCGGCAACCCCCTCTACAATGCGATCCTGGCGCCGCTCTTCGAATGGGGCATCGCCATCTACGACCTCGAACTCACCGATTTCAAAGAGGGCCGGAAGTCCAAGGAAGCGCTGCTCAAGGACCTCAAGGCGCTGGGCAAGAAGGTTGTCACCCAGTTCACCAAGGACTACGCCGCCACCCCCGCCGTTGCCATGCTGACCGGTTCCGGCAAGCAGGCACTCTACGGAACCCTCACTGCCAACGCGGTCCGCAATGTCTGGGCCCACGCCGTCATCTTCTGCGGCCACTTCCCGGAAGGAACGGACACGTTCACCGAGGAAATGGTGGAGGGCGAAACGCGCGGTGACTGGTACGTCCGCCAGATGATCGGCTCGGCCAACATCTCCGGCTCAAAGTTCATGCACCTGATGACCGGCAACCTCTCGCACCAGATCGAGCACCACCTCTTCCCGGACCTGCCGTCCAACCGGTACGCGGAAGTGGCCCCCCGGGTCCAGGAGATCTGCCAGCGGTATGGCCTGAAGTACACCACTGGCCCCATCTGGAAGCAGGTGGGCTCCACCTGGGCAAAGGTCTTCAGGCTGGCGCTGCCGCCCAAGGCCGCGAAGGCCTGAGCTAAAACAGCAAAGCAAAAAAAAGTGGAGTGGCCGGGCAAAATGCCCGGCGGCTCCACTTTTTTGTCGTGTTTTTTAGGCGAGGGAAAGGAAGAGCTTCTCCAGCTCTTTCCTGTCCATGGTGGTGTCTTCGCGGACGATGCACTGCTCCAGGCCGCTGGCGATGATGGCGAACCCGGCCCGGTCCAGGGCCTTGGAGACAGCCGCGAGCTGCGTGACGATGTCCTTGCAGTCCCGCCCTTCCTCCAGCATCCGCGTGACGGCGGCAAGTTGGCCCTGCGCCCGCTTGAGGCGGTTGACCACGGGCGTCAGTTCGGTTGAATCAAGTTGCATGGGGGTCTCCAAGGGGTCGTGTTCCTGGACTCAACTATATACCCACCGGGGTGTTTTGACTACCCCCGGGGGTATCTGTAATACTCGGTGGGGTATTCATCCTTCCGTCGAGAGGCCATCCATGACTTCCCCATCCACCGCCACAGCCGTCACCGCACTTGCACCGGAAACCCTGCGCAGCTGGATCACCGAGCACCAGGACCTCGTGGTCATTGACGTCCGCTCCGCCGCCGAGTTCGAGTCCATGCATATCCGGGGCTCCTACAACGTGCCGCTGCCGCTGCTGTCAGAGCACACCGACGAACTGGCCGCCCGCCTGGGCAGCCGCGTCGTCCTGGTCTGCCAGTCCGGGGCCCGCGCCGAGCAGGCCCGTCAGCGCCTCGGCAAGTCCGGCATTGACACCGCCTACGTGCTCACCGGCGGCGCGCCGGGCTTCGCAGCTGCCGGCGGCGACGTCGTCCAAGGCAAGAACCGCTGGGACCTGGAGCGCCAGGTCCGCCTCGCAGCGGGATCCCTCGTGGTTCTGGGCCTTGCCGGCGGCAAGTTCGTTTCGCCCAGGATCCGGACGCTGGCCGGCGTGATCGGCGCTGGACTGACCTTCTCCGCAGCCACCAACACCTGCGCCATGGGCCAGGCCATCTCGGCGATGCCGTGGAACAGGTCCACCAAAGAGCCAACCCGCGAAAGCGCCATCATGCAGCTGCCGGTGCCCGAAGCCAGGCAGACCCCGGCAGCATGATCGCGGCCCTGTCGCTGGGCCTCCTGGTGGGGGTCGTGCTCGGCGTGGTGGGCGGCGGCGGCTCGATCATCGCCGTCCCGGCACTGGTTTACGGCGTGGGCATGAGCCCGGCCGCCGCGATTCCCACCTCCCTTCTCGTGGTGGGCATCTCGTCCCTGGCGGCACTTATCCCGCGACTGCGCGAAGGCATCAACTGGCCTGTGGTCCTGATCGTCGGTGCCGCGGGAATCCCCGCGGCATGGGGCGGGGCCGCAGTGGGCCGGCTGCTGGACCCGAACGTCCTGATGCTCGCCTTCGCCGTCATTATGGTGATCGCGGGGGTTCGGATGCTCATGCGCACCACGGAAACCGAGGGATCCTGCAGCATCGGCCCCACCCGGGCGTTCCGATCCTGCGCTCCCAAGGCCGTAGGAGTCGGGCTCATGGTCGGATTCCTCACCGGGCTGCTGGGCGTGGGCGGGGGATTCCTCATCACCCCCGCGCTCACGTTGTTCCTCGGCCTGCGGATGAAACAAGCCGTTGGTTCGTCCCTGGCCATCATCGTCATCAACTCGGCGGCCGGCTTCGGCGCCCACGCCGCGGGATTCACCATCGAGTGGCCCACCGTCCTGGGCTTCGCGGTCCCGGCGATCCTCGGTTCCCTCTTTGCCGCCCGTCTCGCCCGCAGGCTGCAGGAAAAACACATCCGGGTCTCGTTCGCGATGCTCATCTTTGCCGTCGCAGCCTGGGTCACTGCGAGCACCGTCACCACCTGACCACCTCACCCGAAAAAACAGGAGAACTCCATGGGCCTCATCAGCTCCCTTAAGAAAGCCTTCAGTAAGCCGTATAAGACCGTCTCGGTTGCCGAGGCCAAGGAACTCCTGGCAGCAGGTGCCGCGCTGATCGACGTCCGCTCGGCGCAGGAATGGCGCTCCGGGCGGGCGCCGCAGGCCAAGCATGTCCCGCTGGACAGGCTCCAGGCCGGTACGGCCGGAATCCAGAAGACCCGTCCGGTCATCGCCATGTGCCAGTCCGGCGTGCGCTCCGCCTCCGCCGCCCGCTTGCTCGCCGGGAAGGGGTATGAGGCGTATTCCCTCCGCGGCGGCATGGGCGCCTGGCGCCAGGCCGGCGAGCCCGTCCGCTGATCCGCAGAACCGCATCTCACCCCGTGCCGATACAGCTCTAACAACACAGCCGAACCATCCGAAGGAGCAGCTCATGTCAGAAATCACCATCACCGAGGCCGACCAGCGCCGTTCAACCGCCACGGTCCTCGACGTCCGCGAGGATTTCGAGGTCGCCGAAGGCATGATCCCGGGCGCGCTGCACATCCCCATGGGGGAGCTGCAGGCGCGGCTCTCCGAGCTGGACCCTGCCGTCCCGGTGATCGCCGTATGCCGCAGCGGAAACCGTTCGGCCCGCGTCGCTGACGCCCTGAACGGCGCGGGCTTCACCGCGGACACCATGGCCGGCGGCATGATCGCCTGGACCCGCGCAGGCCTACCCACCACCTGACCCTCCAGCCGAGGGCCCGCACCATCCCAGCACCTGAGACAACACACCCGGAAGGAAACGAACCTGGTTATGGCAACCATCGACATCACTGAACAGAGCTTCGCTGAAACCCTGGAAAACAACGACATCGTCTTCGTTGACTTCTGGGCAGCCTGGTGCGGCCCGTGCCGCATGTTCGCACCCATTTACGGCACCGCCGCCGAACGGCACCCGGACATCGTCTTCGCCAAGGTGGACACCGAAGCGGAACAGGCCCTGGCCGCCGCGGCACACATCACCGCCATCCCCACCCTCATGGCCTTCAAGGGCAAGACCTTGGTCTTTTCCCAGCCCGGAGCACTCAACGCCACCGGGTTCGAAGAGGTCATCCAGGAAGTGAAAAACCTCGACCTGAACAAGCTCCGCGCCGATGCAGCCCAGCAGCCGGCCTGAGGTCTGCAGGTGCCCGGCAACACCGTTGCTGTATACCCCCAAGGGTATTATTATTGACAGTAGAGCAAACGAAAACTTAACCTCCACCCCCTTCACGAAGGAGAGCACCAGATGCTTATCGAGCGCATTTACGACGAAGACCTTGCCCAGGCCAGCTACCTGATCGGCTGCCAGGCCAAGGGTGAGGCCGTTGTGGTCGACGGCCGCCGCGACATCGCGGTCTACCAGGAGCTGGCCGAGAAGAACGGCATGAAGATCGTGGCCGTCACCGAGACCCACATCCATGCCGATTACCTCTCCGGTACCCGCGAACTGGCCGCCGCCACCGGCGCCACAATCTACGTCTCGGGTGAGGGCGGACCGGACTGGCAGTACGGGTTCGACGGCGAGCGGCTCTTCGACGGTGACAGGATCACCCTGGGCAACATCACCATCCAGGCCGTGCACACCCCGGGCCACACCCCGGAGCACCTGTCCTTCCTGGTCACCGACGGCGCGTTCAGCGACCAGCCCGGCTACCTTCTCTCCGGCGACTTCGTCTTCTCCGGTGACTTGGGCCGCCCGGACCTGCTCGACGAAGCGGCCGGCGGCATCGACACCCGCTTTGCGGGAGCAAAGCAGCTGTTCGCCAGCCTGCGGGACAAGTTCCTGACCCTCCCGGACTACGTCCAGGTCCACCCCGCCCACGGCGCCGGCAGCGCCTGCGGCAAGGCCCTGGGTGCCATCCCCTCCTCCACGGTGGGCTACGAACGCCTCTACGCCTGGTGGGGCCCCTACCTCGCCGGCAACGATGAGCAGGGCTTCATCGACGAACTCCTCGAGGGCCAGCCCGACGCCCACGCCTACTTCGGCCGCATGAAGCGCGAAAACCGTGAAGGCCCGGCCGTCCTGGGCGGGCGCGCGCCGCTGAAGGAACTGGACAATGCCGACGTCGCCAGGGAGCTCGCCGAGGACAAAGTCACCTTCATTGACACCCGCTCCAACAGCCAGGTCCACCAGGGCACCGTCACCGGTTCCCTTAATGTCCCGGCCGGCAAGTCCGTGGCCAGCTACGGCGCCTGGGTGGTCAACCCTGAAACGGAGAACCCCCTGGTGCTGCTCGCCGCGGACCAGGAGCAGGCCCAGGACATGTGGGACCACCTCATCCGGGTGGGCATCGACAACGTGGCCGGCTTCGTCACGAACCTCGACGGGCTGCCGCTGTCCACGCCAAAGCTCATCCAGCCCGCCGACCTGGCTGACTTCGATGCGGCCATGGTCCTGGACGTCCGCAACCGCACCGAGCACGCCGCCGGACACATCCCCGGATCCCACCAGCTCAGCGGCGGCCGGGTCATGTGGCACCTCGACGAGCTTCCCACCGAAGGCACCATCGTGACGTACTGCCAGAGCGGCGTCCGGAACTCCGTGGCCGCCAGCGCACTGCGACGTGCCGGGTACGACGTCGTCGAACTCGACGGCAGCTACGCCGGCTGGAGTGCCTGGCGGCAGGCACGGCAGTCCGTGTCCAGCAAGTAAGCCAAGGCAATGCCCTTGATTGCACTGGGACTGCGCCAGAACCTGGCGCAGTTCCTCCTGCTGGTGGCCGTCAATGCCCTGGTGGGCGGCACCCTCGGCCAGGAGCGGACGGTGCTGCCGCTGCTCGCCGGACAGGTGTTCCACCTGGACCTGTACACGTCCGCCCTGACCTACATCCTCGCCTTCGGTGTGGCCAAAGCCGCCACCAACTACTTTGCCGGCACCCTCTCAGACAGGTACGGCCGCAAACCCGTCCTGGTTGCCGGCTGGCTTATCGCCCTCCCTGTCCCGCTCCTGCTGATCTTCGGAGACTCCTGGGGCTGGATCGTCGCCGCCAACGTGGTCCTGGGCATCAGCCAGGGACTCACCTGGTCCACCACCGTGATGATGAAGATGGACCTGGTGGGACCCGAGCGCCGGGGACTGGCCATGGGCCTGAATGAGGCGGCAGGTTATCTTGGCGTCGCCGGCACTGCCCTGGCCACCGGCTACATCGCCGCCACCTACGGGCTGCGTCCGGGACCCTTCCTGCTGGGGGCGGCATTCATCGCCGTCGGACTGGGGCTGTCCGTCCTGGCCATCCGGGAAACACACCACCACGCGAAGGCCGAAGCCGCCAGCCACGTCTCCGTCCACGCCGGAGCACAGGCAGGGCTGACCAACCGCGAGGTCTTCACCCTGACCAGCTTCCGCGACAAATCCCTGTCCTCAGTCAGCCAGGCGGGCATGGTGAACAACCTCAACGACGGACTGGCCTGGGGACTGTTCCCGGTCCTGTTCGCCACGGCCGGGCTCAGCATTGAACGCATCGGCATCCTCGCCGCGGTCTACCCGGCCGTCTGGGGCGCGGGGCAGTTGGTCACCGGTGCCCTGTCGGACCGGATCGGCCGCAAACCGCTGATCGTCGGCGGCATGATCGTCCAGGGCGCGGCGCTGGCCATGGTGGCCGTCGGTGCGGACTTCGGGATCTGGCTGGCGGCGGTCATTCTGCTCGGGGCAGGCACAGCCATGGTCTACCCCACCCTGCTCGCGGCGATCGGCGACGTCGCGCACCCGCAGTGGCGGGCACGCTCAGTGGGCATCTACCGGCTGTGGCGCGATGGCGGGTTCGCCGTCGGCGCGCTCCTCTCGGGAATCATCGCCGACGCGTACGGCATCCCGGCAGCGGTGGGCGTCGTTGCGGGCCTGACCGCAGCGTCCGGCGTTCTGGTGGCCGTGCGCATGCGCAGCACGGACCACCATCCCGCTTCCTAGGCGGAGCAGCTATCCGGCTGCATCAGCCTGCTTCTTCAGGAACGCGAGCAGGGCCTCGTTGACCTCGGGCGCGTGCGTCCACAGCAGGCCGTGCGGGGCGCCGTCGATCTCCACGTAGTCCGCGGAGGGCAGCGCCTTGGCGAACCGCCGGCCGGTCACATCGATGGGGAGGATGTTGTCTGCGGTTCCATGCAGGATCAGGGCCGGCACATCGATTTTCGGAATATCGGCGCGGAAGTCGGTCAGCCAGGTGGGCTGTGCAGCGACCAGGGCGGTGGCACCGGCCGCGGCGGCGACGTTCCAGCTGGCATCCACTGCTTCCTGGCTGAGCCGCGGGGTGCCGAGGAAGGTGTCGCTGTTGTAGAAGTTCTTGAAGAATTCCCTGAGGAACGCATAAGGGTCTGCGGTGACGGCTTCGGTGAGTCCGTCAAAGACCTGCTGGGGGACACCGTCCGGGTTGTCGTCGGTCTTCAGCAGGAACGGCTCCAGTGAACCGAGGAACGCTGCACGGGCCACCCGCGCCGAGCCGTAGGTGCTCAGATAACGAGCCACCTCACCGGTGCCCATCGAGAAGCCCACGAGCACCGCATTGTTGAGGTCCAGGGTTTCCAGGAGGGTCTTGAGGTCCGCCGCGAAGGTGTCGTAGTCATAGCCTTTGGTGGTCTTGCTGGACTTTCCGAAACCGCGGCGGTCGTAGGTGACAACGCGGTAGCCGGCTGCCAGGAGGGCTGTGGTCTGCCGTTCCCAGGAGGAGCCATCCAGCGGGTAACCGTGGATCAGGACAACGGGTTGGCCGCTGCCGTGGTCTTCGTAGTAGAGCTCAATCTCGGTGCTGTTTTCGGTTCCAACGGTGACAAATGCCATCTCGGCGGTCCTTTCCAGGCTTCGGAATCAGGTTCAGGGCGCAGCAGTGTCCTGCGCCCGGCATTCCTTACTCTAGGGAACGCCGGGCGCGGCACCAAGGGCATGCCTACTGGGAGGGTTGAGGCAGAACGCAGTCGACCTTCGGGTTGACCCCCAGGTAGTTCAAGGGGCCGGCGATGATGGTCACGGCCACCGTTCCCGCTTCGGCGCAGGACCCTGGCGATCCGCCGAAGTAGCCGCGCTGCCAGGCAGCCAGTCCGCCGATGATGAGCCAGATGACAATCAGTGCTCCGAGCAACTTCATGGTGTCCTCCTAGGACCGCGGCCGCCTGTGCGTTCAATTATGCGCCGTTAACCGGAATCCGGACAGGTGGCTGGAAGGGCTAGCGGCGGGGGCCGAAGCCGCCGCCGCCCATGCCCCCGGCGGTGTATTCACCGGCCGTTACAGTGCCCACCTGGTCGGCGCCGTCAAGGGAACCTTCGCCGAGGCCTGCGCTGACGGTGGCGGTGCCGCCGGTGTAGACGGTGTATTTCTGGCCTTCGGTGATGGCGGCCGAGGAGAACACCAGCGACGCCGTCGCCTTGGTGGTCACGAAGGCTGCCACCACGGTGCCGGCCGAATCGGCGATCTGCACCACGGTGCCGGCCGGGACTGCCGAGCCGAGGGTCACCTGGACGCCGGACTGCGTGGAGGAGGTGCCCGGCGTGACCACCATGCCCACGCTGCCTGCCGCTGCCACGGTCCCGCCCGTGACGGTCAGTTCACCGTTGACGTCCAGGGCGCCGTTGCCGGAATTGGTGGGGCCGTTGACGACGACGGTGCCACCGGAGATGCTGGCGTTGCCGTTGGAGTCGAGGCCGTCGCCCTGGGAGTTGATGGTCAGGGAGCCGCCGGTAACCTCCACCGTGTGGGGGCCAACGGCTTCGCCGCCCCCGCCGCCCATCCCGCCACCGGCAGCCGAGGTGGACCCGCCCGAGGCGTTCACGCCGTCGTCGTTCGCGGTGATGTTGGCCGTCCCGCCGGTCACCACGATGTGCTGGGCCTCCAGGCCTTCCTCGGATTTCCAGACCGTGGTGACGCCTGCTGCGATGGTCAGGGTGTTGAAGGCTTTGATGCCGTCGTCCGCCGCGCTGACGTTCAGGGTGCCGCCGTTGATGAGCACCCAGCCGCGGCCTTCGTCCTCCCCGTTGTCGGACTTGAAGCCGTCGTCGCCTGCGGTGACCTGGTAGGCGCCGTCGAGGAGCACGGCGTAGTCCTTGCCGACGATTCCGTCGTCCGTGGCGTTTACGGTGACGTTGCCGGCGGCCAGCACCAGGCCGTCCTTGGAGGAGATGCCGTCGTTGAAGTTGCCGTCCACGTTCAGTGAGCCGGTGCCGGCGATGGTGAGATCGGCCTGGGAGTAGAGGGCGGCATTCGGGGCGTCCTCGGCGGTGTCCGCGTAAGTGGAGGCGTCGCTGATTGCGTTGGAGGTGCCGTCTTCGAGGTAAATGATTGCCTCGTTGGCGCTCCGGACCACAACCGGAGAACCGGTGGAGCTGGAGATTTCCGCGCTGTCCAGGATGATGCGCACCACGTCTTCCTCACCGGCGGCCACCACCACCTGGCCGTCGGACAGCGACCCGCTCAGGCGGTAGGTGCCGGCCGCGCTGAGGGTGACGGTGTCGCCGTCGACCTTCACGGCGTCCGACGACGAAGATGTCACAGAGCTGGCGCCGTCCGCCAGTGTCACGGCTACTTCGGAGGCCGCATCCCACGTGAGATCGTCCGAGTCGTAGTGCGTATCAGCGGCAAGGGTGTCCAGCGATACTGCGGCCTGGGCGGTGCCGGACGTCGTGGATGTGCCGCTGGACGAATTGCCGGTGGAAGTGGTGCCCGTCAGGGACGTTCCGGTGCTGGTGGGTGCGGTGGCGCAGCCCGCCAGTCCGAGGGCGAGGGCGAGGGCGGTGACGGAGAGGGCGTTGCGGAAGCGGTTCATGGTGTGTTCCTTCGGAGGTTCGGGGGAGGTGGGGGTCAGGCGGCGGGGCCGAGGTTCATGGTGCGGCGGAGGGTCCGGTTCCAGCGGTTGGCCGGCAGGTCCGGGCAGAGCGCCGCCATGCCGGTGGCGAACTTGGAGATCCGGGAGGGCCGGACGCCGTGGGCCCAGAGGTGCCGGTCCAGCGGGCCGGCGGCCGAGCCGGACTTGGTCTCAAGGATCACCGCGCCGTCCAGCACCCAGGCCTGCCCGCCGGGGCGTTGCCAGGTGACGCCGGTATCGATGGTGGCCCGGCTGCCGGATTGGGGCAGGTAAAGCGTGGTGCGGTGGTACCGGGTTTCGAGGACCGGTCCGAGGGGCCCGGCAGGGGCTCCGCCCACCGCGGCCGCCAGGGTTTCGTTGACGTAGTCCAGGCCTTCGGCGGTGATGCGGGCACGGTCCGTGAGCCCGTAAGGGATGCGTTCCTTGACTGTTGCTTCGCGGGCGCCTTCGGTTTTGACCTCCAGGAAGCTGAGGTTGCTGTCCACGTACGTCCTGGTGCGGACCTTGTAGCGGCGCCGCCGGCCGTGGGCGGCCAGCAGATAGCTGTCCAGCCGCGCGGTGTCGAAGTAGACGGAGTCGTAGGCGAAGCACCGGGAACCGTCCATTTCCAGGACCCGGACGTCGGCGTCGAACGTGGCCAGCAGCTCCTGGGCCAGTGTCTCGGGGACCACGTATTTGCGGTCGACCCGGGTCTGCAGCGCGGCGTCGGCGTTCAGCTCATCCAGGCCAACGGACGGCAGCCGGCTGAGCGAGCTGACGACGCCGGCGTCTGCAGGGGTGCTCATGCCGCACCTGCCGAGGCGTGAACGGGGGTTCCGATCGTCATGGTTTCGATTGCCGGCGGCCCGGCTGGGGTAATCCCGACGGCGGGGCTGTAGGCGAAGCGGACGTCCACGATGGTTTTGTCGTTGACCAGGTCGAGCTCGACGATGGTGGCGGAGTGGACCCTGCCGTGCAGGACTTCCTCGAGCCGGGCGTGCAGCTCGCCGTCCTCCGCCAGAGCACGGTCCAGGATCACGGTCTGGTGCCGGTGGGCCGGCAGGACGCGGGGGTGGTCACCTACGAACATCACCAGCAGGATCAGGCCCATCAAGGAGCCGGTCAGCCAGATGGGTTCGATGCCGAGTCCGGCGATCAGGCCGAGGGCAAGGGCCGAGAAGTAGTAGGCCACTTCATGCTGGGCCAGTTCGGTGGAGCGGAGCCGGATGATGGACAGGACGCCGAAGAGGCCAAGTCCCAGGCCGAGTCCTGCCGAGGAGCCAGACAGTGCGGTGGCGACGGCCAGGACGCCCACGTTCATGCCCAGATAGGAGACCACCAGGTCCCGGCGCCGGTGGCGGCGCAGGTAGAGGACGAACGTCAGGACGCTGATGGCCGCGAGGTCTGCGGCGATGAAGATAAGGGAAGTCATCGGATTCTCCGGAATCTGTTGGTGGGCTGTTCCCTACGATCCGCGGCCAAACTGTGCGGGTGCTGTGACGGGACCCAGGTCCGAATATGAGTGTTGGCCGGGAGCTCATCTCGTGTTTTCCGGCGCAGCGGGACCGCCGCGCCGCGGGGCCGGCATTCCCGGCGGACTTCGATCGCTAGGATCAAACCCGTGACAATTTCCCGTGACCTCGCACTCGGTCTGAGGCGACTCATGGTTTTCTGCGTTTTTATGACGTGCGTGATCACCGCGGTGTCATTTTGGGCGCTCCGGCAGCCCGGCACGGACGCCACGGAGGCCAGCGTGGCCCTTTCGCCCCCGCCCCGCTCGGAGGCGAAACTCGAAACGCTGTCCACCGGCATCACCCCTGCCGTGAACATCACCCGGAACGCGGATGCCCAGTGGCTCGAGCGGGCCGCGGTGCAAACCGGTATTCCGGCCCGCGCGCTTCAGGCGTATGTGGCTGCAGCCGGCGCGGCCAATCATTCCGCTCCGAACTGCGGGATCGGGTGGAATACGGTTGCAGCGATTGGCTTCATCGAATCCGCGCACGGAGCTTACGGCGGCGGAAACCTGACGCCCGCCGGGCAGGCAGGCGGACCCCTTGTTGGTCCGAGCCTGGACGGCAACGGATTTGCCGCCATCGCCGATACGGACGGCGGCGTCCTGGACGGCGACGCGCGGTGGGACCGGGCCGTCGGACCCATGCAGTTCATTCCCGCCACTTGGGAGTATGCGGGAAAGGACGGAAACGGCGACGGAACAGCGGACCCGTTTAACATGGACGATGCCGCCCTCAGCGCGGCCGGCTACCTGTGCGCCAAAGGCCGTGACCTCACCACCGCAACCGGGTGGACCGGGGCCGTCTACTCCTACAACCAGTCCCATTCCTACGTGGTCAAGGTACGCGACCAGGCCGTGTCCTACGCCGAGGCGACGGGCGCCACCGGATAAGGCCACGTGTGGCGGGCAGTACCTCGGCTACCGGCGCAACGTCGCGGGGTGGTGGCCGCGTCCCAGGTCCGGAGCCTCCTCGTGGTCAGCCTCCCGTACGGCGTTCCTGGCCATGTTCCCCCTGTCCGTATTCCCCACGGCCGCGTTCCCCGCAGCCGTATTCCCGGCAAAGAGGCGCTGCTGCACCGAGTAACTGACGGCCAGAAGCGCAACTTCGGCAATGAGCTTCGCCGGGAGGGCGGCGACGGACAGTGCGTCGAGCCCATAGATCAGCCCGTAGTTGGCGCCGAGCAGGACAGCCACCAGGCTGAAGTAGCGCACCCCGGCGGCAGCCGCGGGCTTGTCCCGGCCATGTTCAAACACCACGCGCCGGTTCACCAGGAAGTTCACGGCAGAGCTCACCACCCGGGCCCCCACCACCGCCAGCAGGAGCGAGTCCGTGGCCAGGGTCAGGAGCAGGAACGCCACCGTGTCCACCAGGAACGCCGCGAAGGAGGAGGCCAGGAACTTGAGGAGCGGCGCGTAGATGCGGACCGAATCTGCCACGGGCCGGAAATGGGACCCCGAGTTGTGGTCGAGGTAGACCGTGGCGATGTCCACGCTGCGGATCGCGTAGCCGGCCGGTTTCGCTTCCAGCAGCAGATTCAATTCGTACTCGTAACGTTCCCCGCGGACCGTGCGCAGCCACGGGAGCATGGATGCCGGATAGCCGCGCAGCCCGGTCTGTGTGTCGGGGATGCGCTGGCCGGTGGCCAGGGAAAACAGCAGCCCGGTGGCGTTGTTGCCGAATTTGCTGCGGGCCGGGACGTTGCCGCTGAAGTTCCGGGTACCCAGCACCATGGCCGCAGAGCCGGGCTGCACCGCAGCCGCAACGCGGAGAATGTCCACGATGGTGTGCTGCCCGTCGCTGTCCGCGCAGACCACGTTCCGCTCCGGCAGGTGGTCCGCGATGAAGCGGAAGCCGGTCTTGAGCGCAAAGCCCTTTCCCCGGTTGCGGGCATAGCCGATGACGTGGCACCCCAGTGCCCTGACGCCGTCGAACACGTCCTTGTACTCCGGCCCGCTGCCGTCATCGACCACCACCACGGTGGCCCACGGCTCGGCGTCACGGATGGAACGGATGAGGGCGGGCAGCTGCTGGTCCGGCTCATAGGCGGGGATCAGGATGATCATGGCAGGCCCTACTCCCCGATGTAGAGGATGTCGGAGGTGCCGCGTTCCTTGTTTTCACCCAGCGGGTTGTTAACCAGGTCCCCGTTGAAGTACATGGTGGAGGAGCCGCCGCCGTCGATGTTGTAGGCCGTGGTGGCGCCGAGGCCCTGCATGATTTCCGCCAGGCCGGTCATGGTGACGCCGGCGCTGTAGCCGGGGCTGCGGCCGTCCACCACCACGAACACGAGGTGGTTCTGCCCGATGATGCCGACGGCGGTGCGTGGCTGCTCACCCTGGATGGAGTGGTTGCCGAAGTTGGTGTCCACTTCCACGTCCTCGATGCCCTCGGCCACCTCGCCGTTGTCCAGCAGGGACGGGCCGAAGGAGAGGGTGTTCCAGACGCCGTCGGCCAGGAGCTGCCCGGCGGTGGTAGCTGTTTCGTCGTACACCTTCACGGTGCCGTCAGCGTAGAAGGCCAGGCCCTGGCGGGCGCCTTCATCGCGGAAAACCACGCCGTTGCGGATCACGATGCCGGTGTCACGGAAGCCGTAGTAATCGCCGTTGATGGCGAAAACGGCATTGTTGGCCTCGGCGATGGCGGACGTGGTTTCAGTGATGTTCTCGCCGAAGCTGTCCTCGGCGAAGGCTGATTTGAGGGTGGTGGCATCATCCAGCACGACGTCGGCAACGTAGTAGGTGACGGTGCTGTCGCCGCTGCCGGTGGTCACCGTGGAGATGCTGATGTTCGAGCTCTCGGATACGTAGGAGGTGTCCGTGGTGACCGCGGCAGTGGTGCCGGATCCGGTGGTGGTGTCCGCGGTGGTGCCGGTGGTGCCGGTCTGGCTCGTCCCCACCTGGCTGGCCTCGTACGCGGAAACGTCCGGGATTTCCACGTGCTGGACCACGAACCGGTCCAGCGCCCAGGCGGTTGCTCCGCCCGCTGAAAGCGTGAGGGCAACGGCCCCTGCGACGACGGCGCGCCGTACCCGGCCGCCCTTGCGTTCTGTGTTCTTGAGGGGAGTCATGCATCATTTCTAGGCAGCCAGGCTATCGCTCCGGTTTGCCGGAAATGTGCTGCGCCTGTGAAAGGGTGGGGACCATGGTCATCGCGGACAGGAACGTGCGGCTGCTGACGGTGGGCCACGGAACGGCGAGCCAGGCCGGGTTTGCGGAACTTTTGTCATCGGCAGGGGTCCAGGCGCTGGTTGACGTCCGGATAGCCCCCGGCAGCCGCAAGTTTCCGCATTTCGGCAAGGACCTCCTGGCAGAGTGGCTGCCCGCGGCAGGGGTGGAATACCGCTGGGAGAAACGGCTGGGCGGCTTCCGGAAGTTGCCGCCTGAGTCACCTGACGCAGCATTGCGCAACGAGTCATTCCGGGCCTACGCCGCCTACATGAGGTCACCGGAATTCCGGGCTGCCCTCGGCGGGGTGCTAAGCCAGGCCGGCGAGCAGTCCGTGGCAATAATGTGCAGCGAGACGGTGTGGTGGCGGTGCCACCGGCGGCTCATCGCCGACCATGCGCTGCTGCTCGACGGCGTCGACGTCCAGCACCTGATGCCGGGCGGAAAGCTCACACCCCACCAGCCTACGTCCGGGGTCCGGGTCGACGTGGCCGGGCTTGTGTACGACCAGTTGTAGCCCTGCTGAAAGCGGCGGCTACTGCTGCCGGTGCGAGGCAGAATCCTCCGTGGCCGTGGCCGTGGCCGTGGCCGTGGCCGGGGCATGGACAACGGGCGGGCAGAGGCTCAGGGCAAGCTCCTGCAGCTCCGTCGGGCGGAAGGGCTTGGTCAGATACGCCGCCGCGCCGGAAGCCATCCCGGCAAGGACGTCGTCCTCTTCGGACCTGGCAGTGAGGAATAACAGCGGCGCCGTGCTCAGGGAACGGATGGCGCGGGCGGCTATATGACCGTCCATGTCAGGCAGGCCAAGGTCGAGCGTGATCAGCGAAACGGACGGATCAGCTGCCGCAACGATGCCCTCGGCGCCGTTGGCAACTGCACGCACGTCAAAGCCGGCACGGGTCAGGACCGCCGTGACCAGCATGCGGATATCGTCGTCGTCCTCAATGACCAGACAGACGCGTTCGTTTTTCATTGTGAGCCCCCTGGAGCCAGCTTGGAACCAGTGTACGGGCTGGGGCGCAGGGCCGGCCCTACCCGTCGTAATGTGTCTCGACCGGCCCTTGGCCCAGGGCGTCAACTATTGACGACGCCACTTTGTGCAGCTTTGAATTGCGCGTACTGGACGCCGCCTTGAGGAGTTCGAAGGCTTCCTGCTGGCTGCAGCGGTTCTGGGCCATGATGATGCCCACCGCCATGTCGATCACCGTGCGGGATTCCAGGGTGGCCCGCAGGTTGGCTGCGGTTTCGCTGTAATGGGCGAAGCGCACAGCAAGCCGCAGCGCCAAGGACGTCTGGCGGACAAAGTCTTCCGCCGCGTCGATGAGGCGGGGCTCGAAGCGGCCGGCCCGGGGGGAGTAGGTCACCAGCGCGGCCTTGGTTTCGCCCTGCAGCTGGAAGGGAACGGCCAGTACAGAGCGGATACCCTGGCCCGCCACGGCTTCAGAGTATTCGGACCAGCGTGAGTCCTTTTCGGCGTCGGCTACAAGGACGGTCACCCGGTCCACGGAAGCAGCCATGCCGGGGCTGTCACTGGACTCGTATTCGATCTGCCCCAGGGCCCGGGCAGCAGCGCCGCTGCCGGCAATCGCTGCATCCTTGCGTTTGCGCAGGAGTACCAGGCAGCACAGCACTTCGTCGCCGGGATCGGAGAGTTTCCGGGCCGCTACCCGCGCGAGCTCGTCGAGGAACTCCTCAACATCGGTGCTGTTGAGCAACTCCTCGTGCAGGTGCTCGGTAATTGATGTAGCTGTGTTTGCAGTTGACTCGCCGGCCACGGTTCTTGGTGCCATTCGCTCAGGTCTAAACGAGCCATCGACTCCCCGCAATCCGCCACAGTGGCAGGAAGCCGCGAAGGTCGCTGGTTCGGACGAACTCTCCAACGGCCTGCTGCTAAACCGATAACCAGAAGTATATACAAGCCCGGGACCTCGAAAACGCGACCATGCCGGCCCTGCCGGAGGCTGGCGTTGTGTGACGGTTATGGGCAGAATGAAGCACACCGTCGGCGCTGCCGGGGGTGGACCCAGACCAGCCGGCTCTCACGCCGCGGAGGGACAGAACATGACCAGACTGCTCATCATTGGGCCGCCCGGATCGGGAAAAGGCACCCAGGCGGTACACATAGCGCGGCATTTCAGCATTCCCGCGGTGTCCACGGGCGACATCTTCCGCACCAACGTCAGCAACGAGACGCCGCTTGGCGTGGAAGCCGCCAGGTACCTCGACGACGGCGCGCTGGTGCCGGACGACCTGACCAACGCACTGGTCAAGGACCGGCTCCTGGAAGCGGACCTGCAGCCCGGCTTCCTGCTCGACGGGTATCCTCGGACCGCCACCCAGGTGACGGAACTGGACAACATGCTCGCCTCCCAGAGCAAGCGGCTGGACGCCGTCGTCGAACTCCGCGCCCCGGACTCCGAACTGGAGCAACGGATGCTCCAGCGTGCCAAGGAGCAGGGCCGGAAGGACGACACCATCGAAGTGTTCCGGCGCCGGCTTGACCTGTACCACAACGAAACGCATGAGGTCGTGGCGGTCTACGCCGGCAGGGGAATGCTGGTATCGATCGACGGCAGCGGCGACCCCGGGGACATCACCGAGCGCGCCATCGCCGCCGTCGAGAAGTTCCTAGCAGGAGGAGTAAAACCATGAAGATTGCTGTAACGGGCGGAAGCGGAAAACTCGGGCGCCACGTGCTGCGCAGGCTCGCTGACGAAGGGCACGAGGTGATGAACCTGGACCGTACCGGAGAGAGGAGCAAAGGGCTGGCCATCGTGGACCTCCGCAACTACGGCGAGGTCCTGGATGTGCTCCTCAGCCTTGACAGCAGGCACTCCGGGTTCGACGCCGTCGTCCACCTGGGAGCCATTCCTGCGCCCGGCATCATCCCGGACGCTGCGACTTTCGAGAACAACATGCTTTCCACCTACAACGTCTTCCAGGCCTGCAGGCGGGCCGGCATCAAGAAGGTGGTTTACGCGTCCAGCGAGACAGTGCTGGGAATTCCGTTCGCCATCGACCCTCCGTACATCCCCGTTGACGAGGAATACCCGGCACGGCCGGAAAGCACCTACTCGCTGGTCAAGCACCTCGAGGAACAGATGGCCATCCAGATGACCCGCTGGGACCCTGAACTGAGCATCACCGGCCTCCGGTTTTCCAATGTCATGGATCCTGAGGACTACGAGGGTTTCCCGTCGTTCGACGCCGACGCCAGGGAGCGCAAGTGGAATTTGTGGGGCTATATTGACGGACGCGACGGGGCCCAGGCAGTGGCCCGTGCACTGGAGAAGGGCACACCGGGCTTCCAGGCCTTCATCGTCGCGAACGCGGACACCGTCATGAGCCGCTCGAGCGCCAGCCTTGCTGCCGAAGTGTTCCCCAACGTCAAGGTGACCAGGGAGTTGGGCGAGCACGAGACGCTGCTGTCCATCGACAAGGCCCGGCGGCTGCTGGGGTTTGAGCCCGAACACACCTGGCGCACTTACCACCCGAACCGCACCACGCCTACGGAAGACTGACCCGGCGGCGAGGGGCACCGCTCTCACCCCGGATTTGCGCAACCGGCCAAGGATTCCCGCAGGATCAGGGAAGATTCCGTTATCGCAGGGCGGGGGCTCCTAGGCTTTTTATCGGGACGGTGTACCCGTTCCGACAAACAGCCGCCACAAGCCACTCTAGGACCCCGCATGCGCACCCGACGCTTTGTGCTGCCCGCCGCCAACGCAACCCTGATCGCCGCCGTCGTTCTGGCCGCAACTGCCCTCCCGGCGGTGGCGGCTGACGGGGCCGGGAACGACGGCGGGGCAAGGAACCGTTACATCGTCCAGTACGCCGGGGGAGCGGATGTCCCTGCCGAGGTGACGCGCTTGAAGTCCCAGGGCATCGCCGTCGGCCGCTCCTTTACCCACGCCCTGCGCGGCGCCGTGGTCACTGCCACGCCCGCCCAGGCCGCGGCGCTTTCCCGGTCGGCCGGTGTGGCATCGGTGGAGGTGGATGCGCCGGTGGGGATCACCGAGACGCAGCAGCCCGCGCCGTGGGGACTTGACCGGGTGGACCAGCGGGCCCTGCCTCTGTCAGGTTCCTATTCCTGGACGGCGGCGGGAGCCGGCGTCAGCGCCTACGTGGTGGACACCGGCGTGCTGGCCTCCCACTCCGAGTTCACCGGCCGGGTTACCGCCGGCTGGAGCGCTGTGGCCGACGGACGCGGGTCCGGGGACTGCAACGGCCATGGCACCCACGTTGCAGGGACGGTCGCCGGGTCAACCTACGGCGTGGCCAAGAGTGCGACGATCGTTCCGGTCCGGGTCCTGGACTGCACCGGCTCCGGCTACAACTCCGACGTCGTGGCCGGCCTGGACTGGATAGCCGCCAACCATGCCGCCGGAACCCCCGCGGTGGTCAACCTGAGCCTCGGCGGAGCCGCCAGCGCGGCCGTGGACACCGCCCTTCAAGGCGTCATCAACGACGGCGTCGCTGCCGCGGTGGCGGCGGGCAACTCCGCCGCGGATGCGTGCGCCGGCTCACCCGCGCGGCTGCCGGCCGCCGTCACGGTGGCCGCCAGCGACTCCGCCGACCGCCAGGCGTCCTTCTCCAACTTCGGCTCCTGCGTTGACCTGTACGCGCCCGGCGTCGGCATCACGTCCGCTTCCTACACATCAACAACGGCAACCGCTTCCATGTCCGGGACGTCCATGGCAACGCCGCACGCGGCGGGTGCAGCGGCAGTCCTGCTCTCCCAGAACCCGTCCCTCACGCCCGCCCAGGTGGCCTCGGCGCTTACCTCGAACGCCACCGCCGGCGTCATCACCGGCGCCGGGACCGGCACGCCGAACCGGCTGCTGTATGCCGCGGGCACAGCACCGGCTGCGCCTGCCGCGCCGGCGCCCACGGTGACGTCCCGGACGCCCGGTGCGGACTCGACGGCGGTGCCTGCAGGAAGCAATGTCACAGCCACTTTCAGCACGGCGGTCCAGGGCGTCAGCGCCGGGACCTTTGTGCTCCGGAACGCCGCCGGTGCGCTGATCCCGGCGGCCGTGGGCTACGACGCTGCCACCAGGACAGCAACCCTCGATCCCGCCTCCGCCCTTCCCGCCGACGCCGTTCTGACGGCCACGCTGACCGGCGGTGCCACGGCGATCCGGGATTCCGCGGGGACACCGCTGGCCAGCACCAGCTGGACCTTCCTTACCGGTCCGCCGCCCACGGTCACCGCTTTCACGCCGGGCAGCAACGCCCTCCTGGTCCGGCGGAGCAACAACATTTCCGTCACCTTCAGCGAAGCAGTCCAAGGCGCCGGCAACGCCACGTTCACGGTGAAAAACGCTGCCACCGGGGCCGTGGTCCCTGCCGCGGTCTTCCGCAACGGCACCACCGACCAGTGGATCCTGGATCCGCAGCAGGCCCTGGCGGCGAAGACCAAGTACACGGTCACGGTCACCGGCGGCCCCGCGGCAATCCGCGACCTCGCGGGCAACCAGCTGGCCACCAGGACCTGGCAGTTCACCACCGGTTCGTTCTAGCGGATCATTCCCGACGGGTCAGGCAGGCGGACGGTCAGGCGTCCGAGGGGCGGGAAGGGAGTCCGACGGCGGCTATTGGGGGGCGCCGTCGGACTCTCCTGACTGGCGTTCGGCTGTGTCCGCGCCGCCGTGGTGATGCTCGGACCAGATGTGGCTCATCTCTTCGGAGGACTGTTCCACAATCCTGCTCATCGCTGCGTGTGCGGCTGCGGCCTCGCCACGCTGGATGGCGCTGGCCACATCCACATGCAGCTGCAGCGCCTCATGGTGGGGAAGGTTAGGCATCAGGCCGTGCTGCGTTCGCCCGGTCAGGACCTCGGCCACGAGGTTCTGCAGCTGGGCGAACATGGCGTTGCCGGAGGCCTGGAGCACTGCGGTGTGGAACTCCACGTCCAATCGCAGGAATTCTTCCCGGTCGCCGCGCTGGCCTGCGGCCCACAGCCGGGCCGCCTGCGAGACAAGGTCGCTGCCGGCGTCCCACGATGCACGCTCGGCTGCAAGCCGGGCCGCCTGCGGCTCAATCGCGCCGCGGAGCTCATTGAGGGACTGCAGCTGTTCCAGGCGGCGGGATGAGGCGAGCCGCCACCGGATCACCTGGGGATCGTAGAGGTTCCATTCTTCTTCGGGCTGCACCACCGTGCCGAACCGCCGGCGGGAGGCCAGCATGCCCTTGGACGAAAGAACCCGGGCAGCTTCCCGGACCACGGAGCGTGAGACCTTGTGCTGCGTTTCCAGCTCGTCAAGCCGCACCAGGGAATTCGGTGCCAGGGCCCCGTCGGCAATAGCGAGCCCCAGACTCTGGACCAACGCAGCATGCCGGTCGGTAGGGGACACCGCCATGGGGTTCTTCATGGATAAATCATACTGCTTTGCAAAAGGGGTTGTTTAAGTCTGTCTTATTTCTCTATGCTCTTCCCCAGAGCAGATGTAAAGAGGCATTTGTCAGTGGCTGGACAGTGACGTCAGCCCGGAAGTAAGGGAGCGGTCGTGAAGCGACGTTCAATAGTTAAGTACGCGGCAGTCGCCGCAGCACTTTCGCTGGGGCTGACCGCCTGCGGCGGCGGCAGCGGCAGCAGCGACGCCAAGGAATCGGGCACCGTCCGGGTGACCCTGGCCAACCACGTCTGGACTGAAGGCATCAAGGCCGCCATTCCGGAATTCGAGAAGAGCTCCGGGCTCAAGGTGGAACTGACCCAGCTTGGTGAAGACCAGCTCTCGGACCAGTACAACGTCAAGCTCAACGCAGGCAGCGACGAGATCGACGTCATGATGTACCGGCCGCTCCAGGAGGGCAAGGCTTTCGCGAAGAACGGCTACCTCGCGGACCTGACCAGCAAGGTCTCCTCCGATTCCGGCTGGGACTGGAAGGACTACCAGGAGGGCCCGGTCAAGGCCACCACGGTTGACGGCAAGGTTGTTGGCGTCCCCATCATCACCGAGCGGGAGGTCCTTTACTACCGCAAGGACCTGCTCCAGGCCGCCGGCGTTGCCGTTCCCAAGACGATGGAAGAGCTTGAAGCCGCCGCAAAGGCCATCAAGGCAGCCAACCCGGACACTGCCGGCTTCGTGGCCCGCACCGGCAAGTCCGCCGCCGTCACGCAGTTCTCCAGCTTCCTGTACAGCTTTGGTGGCGACTTCACCGACTCCAGCGGCAAGTCCACCGTCAACTCGGATGCTGCCAAGAAGGCCTACGCCTTCTACGGCGGCCTGATCAAGAACTACGGCCCCGCCAACGTCAGCACGGACATGAGCTGGCCCGAGGCAATGGCCATCTTCACGCAGGGCAAAGCCGCCTTCTACACTGAGGCGGACTCGCTGTACAAGAACGCCACTGACCCGGCCAAATCCAAGGTTGCCGACAAGGTCGGGTTCGCCGCCCTGCCCGCCGGCCCCGCCGGTTCCAAGCCGTACAACATCCCGTCGTGGGGCCTGGCCGTGAACGAGGCTTCCGGCAACCAGGACAACGCCTGGAAGTTCATCCAGTGGGCCACCAGCAAGGAACGCACCCTGGCTGCACAGAAGGAAGGCGTCCCCGGACCCCGTGCCTCCGTCTGGGCTGACTCTGCGGGTACCTCCACGTACCCGAAGGACCTGGCCGAGGCCATTGCCACCAGTGCCAAAAACGGCATTGGCCACGACCGTCCCCAGGTGGTCACCGTAGGCAAGGCCCGCGAAATCGTGGGCGCGCCGATCGTAGCCAGCATCACCGGCGCCGACGCGTCCGCAGCAGCCGAAACGGCCCACACGGCCTTCCAGACCTTCCTGGACGGCGAAAAGAAGTAGTTCACACGGTGCACCCCAAGCCGCCGAGCGGTAACCGTGCACCACACAGCCAGGGCGGGACGGCAGCGACGCCGCCGTCCCGCCCTGGCTGGTCTTCACCCCCCAACTCTTTAGGTGAACCATGTCTGTATTGACTCCTCCCCGCAGCGCAGCACGGAACGCAGGGCGTGCTCCCGGTGCCCGCGACAAATTCTCCGACTGGGCCAACACGCACCGCAAATGGCTTTTCGCGGCCCCGGCGATGATCTTCGTCGGCGTCCTGATTATCTTCCCGCTTGCCTGGACCCTCTACCTGAGCCTCACCGATTCGCAGGGCTCCGTCCGGGCAGCCACCGAGTTCATCGGCCTGGAAAACTACCTCACCGTCCTCTCCGACGTGGAACGCTTCTGGCCTGCAGTGGGCCGCACCATGACCTTCACGGGCATTGCCCTGGTCTGCGAAGTGGTGCTTGGCATGGGCATCGCCCTGCTGCTATGGCGTCCGTTCCGCGGAGAAAAATGGGTCCGCGTCGCCATCCTGCTGCCGCTCGTCGCCACCCCGGTTGCTGTGGGCATGATGTGGCGGCTGATCTTCGATCCCAACATCGGGTTCGTCAACCAGCTGCTCGGCATGGTGGGCATCCCGCCGCAGCCCTGGCTTTCCGGCCAGGATACGGCGCTGGGCACCACCATCTTCATGGACGTCTGGCAGTGGACCCCCATGGTGGTCCTCATCCTGCTCGCCGGCCTGACGTCCCTCTCCGAGGAGCCCGATGAGGCGGCCCGGATGGACGGCGCCAACGCGTTCCAGCGTTTCTTCTACATCACCCTGCCCCTCATGATGCCCACCGTGATCGTGGCCATCCTGCTGCGCGGCATCGATGCACTGAAGACCTTCGACATCCTCTACGCCACCAAGGGCAAGGGCGGCGGATCCTTCCACGAAGTGGAGACCCTCAACGTCTACGCCTACGGGCTGAGCTTCGACTACAACCAGTACGGGCTGTCCTCCGCGGTGCTGATCCTGTTCTTCATGATCATCATCGGCACCATGTGGCTGCTGACAATGCGCAAGAAAGCGGCAAGCAAATGACCGTACTGAACGAAACCACCGTTAGCCGGACGTCCTCCGGACAGCAGCAGGTCCGCCGCCGCCGGAAGCCCCTGGGCACGCGCGCCTACAAGGTGTTCCGCGTGGCCGCCCTGATCGCCGTGGTGCTGTTCCTCATTGCCCCGCTGGTATGGATGCTGATGGCCTCCTTCAAGACCAACGTGGACATCTACGACACCGCCAAATCGATCATCTTCACCCCCACAGGTGAGAACTACGCGAACGTCCTCCAGCGCAACAACTACTTCGTCTTCATCTTCAACAGCTTCTGGGTGGCGTTCGTCTCCACAGCCCTGTCGCTGGTGCTGGGCGTCCCTGCCGCGTATGCCATGAGCCGGTTCACCATGCACCGTTCAGCCCTCGTGGTCCTGATGGCCCGCGTCATCCCCGGCGTTTCGCTGCTGGTGCCCTGGTACTACGTGTTCTCCAACCTGAAAATGGTCGGCGGGTTCGAAGTGCTGATCCTCAGCCACATGTTCGTCGCACTGCCGCTGATCGTGTACATCATGATGAGCTACTTCGACTCGCTCCCTCTGGAACTTGAGGAATCGGCCCAGGTGGACGGACTCACGCCCATCGGCGCGTTCCGCCGCATCACGCTGCCGCTTTCGGTGGCCGGAATGGCCACGGCCGGCATCCTGTCCTTCATCTTCTCGTGGAACAACTTCATGTTCGCGCTGGTGCTGTCCGGGTCCAAGACCAAGACGCTGCCCGTGGCCATCTTCGACTTCGTCTCCTACGCCAGCATCGACTGGGGCGGGCTCATGGCTGCCGCCACCGTGGTGACCATCCCCATCATGATCATTGCGCTCTTCACGCAGAAATACATCGTGTCCGGCATGACCGCCGGCGCCACGAAGGGCTAGGCCGGTATGACACTAATCAGCAGGATCGAAACCTTCCTCGTCGCACCGCGGTGGCTGTTTGTCCGGATCGAGACCGAGAGTGGGATCGTCGGCTGGGGCGAGGCAACCTGCGAGGGGCGCAGCGAGACGGTGCGCACCGCCGTCGAGCAACTCTCCGAGCTGTTGATCGGCAACGATGCCCTCCGGATCGAGGACCACTGGCAGGTCATGACCAAAGGCTCCTTCTACCGGGGCGGGCCCATCCTGGCCAGCGCGGTCTCGGGTCTGGACCAGGCTCTCTGGGACATTGCGGGCAAGCACTTCAACACCCCCGTGCACCAGCTCCTGGGCGGCCACGTCCGGGACAGGATCCGGATGTACGGCTGGGTGGGCGGGGACGAACCCAACGAGGTGGCGGACCAGATCAGCGCCCAGCTGGAAGTGGGGCTCACCGCCGTCAAGATGAACGCCAGCGGCCGGATGAGCCCGGTCGCCTCGGTGGCAGAGATCGACGGCGTCGTCCGCCGTGTTGCCGCGGCCCGCGAGGTGCTGGGGGAGCACCGCGACGTCGCGGTGGACTTCCATGGCCGCTTCAGCCTCGCCAACGCCCGTAGGGTGGCGCCGCTGCTGGAACCGTACCGGCCGTTCTTCCTCGAAGAGCCGGTGGTTCCGGAAAACACCCACCTGCTGCGCGAATTCACCTCCTCCACCACCACGCCGGTCTCCACCGGTGAACGGCTCTACAACCGGCAGGAATTCCTGCCCGCGCTGCAGGCCGGCATCGCGGTGGCCCAGCCGGACCTCTCCCACGCCGGCGGCATCACCGAGGTACGCAAGATCGCCTCGCTCGCGGAAATCTACGATGTCCAGCTCGCTCCGCACTGCCCCCTGGGCCCGCTCGCCCTGGCGGCGTGCCTGCAGGTGGGTTTCGCGACGCCTAACTTCCTGATCCAGGAACAGAGCATCGGGATCCACTACAACAAGGGCGCCGAAGTCCTGGACTACGTGGTGGACAAGACGCCGCTGAAGTTCGTGGAGGGCCACATTGAACGGCTGACCGGACCCGGCCTCGGCATCGAGATCGACGAGGCAGTGGTCCGCGCGGCGGACAAGCGCGGCCACGCCTGGCGCGGGCCGGTCTGGCGCCATGCCGACGGAGCCTTTGCAGAATGGTGAGTGAAATGACTGACGAACGCAGCAGCAACCTGACGTCCGAAGCGCTGCTTGCCGGCGTCAGGGAAACCCGGCTCGTGGGAATCGTGCGCGGCACCAACGGGACGGCCGCGGCGCGGGCTGCCCTGGCCGCGATGGAGGAGGGTTTCCGTTTCGTCGAGATCGCACTGACCACACCCGGTGCGCTTGAGGCGATCCGCGAGGTCCGCGCTGCGGCGCCCACAGGCTGTTTTGTCGGTGCCGGAACAGTGCTGAGCGTGCAGGACGTGGACGACGTCGCGGAGGCTGGCGGCCAGTTCGTGGTCACGCCGTCGCTGGCCGGGTCCATCCAGGAGTCTGCCCGGCGGGGAATCCCTGTCCTGGCCGGTGCCCTGACGCCCAGCGAAGCGCTGGAAGCGATGAACCGCGGGGCCACGGCAGTCAAGCTTTTCCCCGCCTCCATCGGCGGTCCCGGCTACCTCAAAGCACTGCGCGATCCCTTCCCCGGGATCCCCTTCATCGCGGTGGGCGGAGTGGGCCTTGCCGAGGCGGGCGGATACTGGGAAGCCGGCGCAATCGCCGTCGGACTTGGCGGACCGCTGTTCGGCGACGCCGGCTCCGGCGGTGACCTCGCGCCGATGCGTGAGCGGGCGAGGGCCTTTGTGGGCCTGGCGGACTCCTTTGCCAGCCGGAGCACCGCAACGGGCTCACGGTGAGCGCGGCCCCCGATCTCCTGACCTTCGGTGAATCCATGGTTTCGCTGCGGTCCACAGGCCCCCTGTCCGCCGGCGGCAGCCTGAGCATGCACGTCGCAGGCGCCGAATCGAACGTCGCCGTGGGCGTTGCCCGGCTGGGCCACAGTGTTGCCTGGGCAGGAGTGGTGGGCGCCGATCCGCACGGTGAATACATCCTGCGGCAGTTGCGTTCCGAACGGATTGCCACGCAGTGCAGGGTGGACGAAGCCCGCAGCACCGGCGTCATGTTCCTCGAGCAGAGGACGGCAGACCTCAGCCGGGTGTTCTACTACCGTGCCGGGTCCGCCGGCTCCACCCTCACGCGGGAGGACGTGGACGGTGCTTTATCGGCCGGCCCGCGCGTGCTGCACCTGACCGGCATCACCGCAGCCCTCAGCCCGGAAGCCCGGGACGCCGTGGAATACGCTGCCAAGCGCGCGGCGGCGGAGGGAATTGTGGTCTCGCTCGACGTCAATTACCGCAGCCGGCTCTGGTCCCGCGGGGAAGCCCGGGCCGTTCTGGCCCCTCTCGCGCGGCACGCGGACATCCTGATAGCGTCCGACGACGAACTGGACCTTGTTGCGTCCGGCACCTTGGGCGGCGGCAGCTCCGGCGACGCCGAAACAGCGCTCGCTGCCTCGTTGCTGGAGCAGGGTGTCGGCGAAGTCGTGGTGAAGCGGGGCGCTGCCGGTGCCGGCGTCCACACAGCCTCCGGCCGGATCGAGGCACCGGCCCTCACCGTGACAAGCATCGATACCGTGGGCGCCGGGGACGCATTTACGGCCGGTTACCTCTCTGCCCTGCTCGACGGCGGGGACGTTGCCGGCCGCCTGCAGCGCGGCTCCATCATGGGGGCGTTCGCTGTCAGTACTGCCGGCGATTGGGAGGGCCTGCCGGGCCGGAACGAACTGGCAATGCTGGGCGCCACGGCCAGCGGAACCACCCAACGCTAGCCGCCTGGGCCGAGGCCCGGCTCAGACGCGAACCTGGAACTCGGTGTGCCCGTGCCGGATCCCGTTAATCTGCAGTTCGAGCGCATGGACCCCCGCGTGATGCACGCGGGTGGTCATCTGCCGGAAGGCATGGCGCTTGGTCACCGAGCGGGTCTCACCCGCGGCCAGGGTCAGCGCTCCGATTTTGAAGACCTTGGCCGATCTGGTGCCGTTGGCTTTGACGTAATGGACCACATAGTCCACCGCCAGCCGGGCATCCGCGGGGCCGGTGTTGGAGATCTCGAAGTCGAAGGCCAGTTCGCCGGGCAGGGCCAGCGAGTCCCGGTCCAGCCGCGGTCCGTTCACAGCGATCGACGCCGGGACGAACCCCAGCAGCGCCAGCGCCCCCGGGTGCGCGTTCTTGATCAGGGTCCGCAGGCCGTGCCTGACCACCGGGGCGGTGTTGCTGTCCGGCGCCGACAGCCAGCGCTGTGCCGTCGCCACCACCAGCGCGGGCGCATGCCTGGCCACGTCATTGAGGTGGTTCGCGGCAGAGCGCCGCACGTAGTCCGACGGATCACGGTAGAGGGCATCCAGCAGCGGAATCGTCGCCTCCGGAGCCAGGACGATCCCGGGGACCCGCACCGCCCAGGGAAGGTAGGGCCGGGTTCCCTCACTTGCCAGCCTGCGGACATGCTCATCAGGGTGCACGGTCCAGCCCTGGATTGCCTGCAGGGAACGCTCCAGATCCGCGGCCAGGAGCCGGCGGACGGCGAATTCGCCGGTCAGCCTCGGCGTCAGTTCCGCCAGGAGGGCCAGGCAGTCGTCAAAGTCCTTCCCGGGATCAGCGCCGGAACCGGCCTCCAGCGCAAGCGTCACCGCGGCCTCCGATACCGGCCACAGGATCCAGCCGGTGAATCCCGCTGCAGTGAGGGCGCTCCGGAAGGCGCGGGCCGCCGTCGGGTATCCCGGGTCCGGCAGCAGCCGGAGGTCCGCCAGCAGCGCGCGGCTCACCGCATCAGTGCGGGCCCGCAGGCTCAGCAGGTCCAGTTCCGAGGCGGCGGCCACGACGTGGGGCCAGTGGGATCCCGGGGCGGCTTCGGCCAGGATTTTCGCCAGCATTCCCACGTTTTCCCGGTTGATCAACTCATTCATCACGCCCATTGAGTCAGGCTACCCGGCGCGGGTGGAGGCCTATGCCCTGCAGACGGGATAATCTTCACCCTAAGCAAATCCTCAACGGCGCACGGAGCGGAAATCATAGTGACAGAGCGGGCGGCATCAGGAAAGTCAGGCAATTCCGGAAAGAAGGGCGGCCTCTGGCGTACCTTCCACGAAAAGTTCGTGGTGGAGGAACGCTACGTGGAACCGGCCGCGAGGAGAGCCCTGTACCGGACCGCGGTGATCCTTATGGCCGTGGGTGCTGCCGCGTTCATCCTCACGCTGCTCCTGGTCCTGCAAAGCAACACCGGACCCTCCGCGGTCGACGAGTCCACCCGCAACTGGCTGCTGTCGCTCCGGTCCGAGTCGCTGACGGTTGTCATGATCTTCCTTGCCATCATCTTCGGCCCGATTGCGCTGCCCATCATCGTGCTGGTGGTGACTGTGGTGTGGGGTTTCGCGGCCAAGCATGCCTGGCGCCCCCTCGTCCTCGCTGGGGCAATGCTCAGCGGCGTACTGATATCGCAGATCATCCTGCAGATCGTCCGGCGCTCGCGGCCGCCGGTTGACCTGATGCTCTTCGGTGCCGACCACACATTCTCGTTTCCCTCCGGCCACGTGCTGGGGGCCTGTGACTTTCTGCTGGTGACCACGTTTTTGGTCTTCTCGCGCCGGGAAAACCCCAGGTCCGCTGTGATCGGCTTCGTGGGTGCGGGCGTCGGCATTGTCCTTGCCGTGGCGAGCCGGCTCTACCTCGGCTACCACTGGTTGAGTGACGCTGTGGCTTCCGTCTCCCTGTCGCTGCTGATCCTGGGTGTGGTCATGGCGCTGGATACGTGGCGCACTGCCCGGGTTCGCGGTGAACGGATCACCGGTGAACTCTCCAAAGCGGACGCCCCGGGAGACTAGTGGCAACATGCATCCCGGAAGATGGCGGCCGGACGGGGCGCCTGTGGCGCGGCCCGAATCCTGCAGGCTCTACTCTTCCGGCTGGGACCGCGCCCGTCTGAGCGCGCGGTGAAGCCTGGCGTTGGCTGCCTCGAGCTCCAGGACCCTGGCCACGCCTGCAAGATTGAGCCCCTGCTCCAGGAGTTCGCCGATATGCAACAGCAGGGCGATGTCCTCATCGCTGTACCGGCGGGTGCCGCCGGAGGTGCGGACGGGAGTGAGCAGGCCCCGGGTTTCGTACAGCCGGATGTTCTGCTGACCCGTGCCCGCCAGTTGGGCCGCCACGGAGATGGCATACAGCGGCCGCGCGGCGCGGGCCTGCGCTTTCCGTTCTGACATCCCGCGAACTATGTCCACTCGAAATTCCTTCCCTGCGATGTTGCATCAGTCTCTCACGGGTGCTATAAAAAATCTATATCCACCACCATAGATAAATGGGATGGATATGGACACTGGATACAACTTCTACACAGCTGAAGGAGTGGAAAGATGATGTTGATGCGTACGGACCCGTTCCGTGAGCTGGACCGGCTCACCCAGCAGGTCTTCGGAACCGTCGCCCGGCCGGCTGCCATGCCGATGGACGCCTGGCAGGAAAACGGAGAGTTCGTGGTGGCGTTCGATCTCCCGGGCGTCAAGCTGGATTCCGTAGACCTGAACGTGGAACGCAACGTGCTGACCGTCCGGGCGGAACGCAAGGATCCCACCCAGCCCAATGTCGAGCTGGTGGCCTCCGAGCGTCCGCGTGGTGTCTTCAGCCGCCAGTTGATTCTGGGTGAGGCACTGGACACGGACAACATCAAGGCCAATTACGACCAGGGCGTCCTCACGCTCCGGATCCCGGTCGCGGAGCAGGCCAAGCCGCGCAAGATCGAGATTGAAACGAAGCAGGAATCCATGCACGAGATCCGTTCGTAGGTCCCGGACGCCGGGGCGCAGGTGGCTTCCGCTGCCTGCGCCCCGAGCCGTTACCGTCCGAAAAGTACCCGCCAATGACCAGCCAGCCCGATTACTACGCCGCCCTGCGGCTGGATCCCGCTGCCACGCAGCAGGAGATTTCCCGTGCCTACCGGGCGCTGATGCGAACCCACCACCCGGACGTCCACGCCGGCCCGGCGGCCGACCGCGAGACCCGGGATGCCGAACTGCTGCGGATCATGCAGGCTTTTTCCGTCCTCCGCGACCCTGTGCGGCGGGCCGCCTACGACCGCACCGTTACCGGCGGCGATCGCCCCAGTGACACCGCAACCGACATCCCGGTCCGCAAGGTCCCCAGCAGGGCGGCTCCGGCCGGCACCAGCATCCGGATCACGCCGGTGCACTGGGAGAGTGGTCCGTGGATCTGAGGCGGAACCCAACAAACAGCCCTAACCGCGAGGAGGCGGATGAGCAATGAGCGAGTGGCGCCGCTACGATTCCCACCTTATTCCGGCGTTCCATGAACGGTTCGAACAGCGTTGGGGTGCAGGGACGGCGCCGTTCCTGGACCCCGAGGCCCACGAGGAGCCGCTTCCGCGGGCCCAGTGGATCAACCCCGCCACCGGTGCCGCCCTGGCAGTTGTCCCGGTATGGACCGCGGAGGAGCGGCAGCAGCGTTCCTTCGGGGTGTTCTACCTTCCGCCGGCCGGCGACATCTGGGTTCTCCGTCCCGGTTACACCGGTTACCTCGAACCTGCCGACGGCGAACCGGAACACCTCGTCACGCTGCGCAACGATGCCTACCGCAAGGCCGTTGCGCATGCCAAGGAGTTCCTCTTCGGTTCGCAGTGACACCGTGATTTCCCGGGGTTACAGTTCCGGTATGGCCGCACCCTCCCGGACAGTCCAGCGGTTGAAGGAGCTGTACGAAAATCTGCCGCTGCCAGCCGGGCATGTGATCGGAATGGCTGTTGACCTCCTCCTGGACCGGCTGCACCCCGCGCCCCTTCCGGGCTCGCGGTCCTTGCACCGGAGGGCCGGGGCGCTGCTGGTGTTCGCCGGCGTCGGCCTGAATCTTTGGGCGCTGCAGGAACGGCGACGCCGCACAGTGGGCCGCTTCGCACTGGAGCGGCCGGAGGAGCTGGTCACCACCGGCCCGTATGCCGTGACCCGGCATCCCATGTATGTGGGCTGGTGGTTCATTCGCCTGGGATTGGGAACCCTGGCCGGTTCAGCCTGGACCATGGTGACGCTGCCGGTCCTCTCGCTCGCGGGACACCCCGAAGTCCTCCGCGAAGAGGCACTGCTGGCCGAGCACTTTGACGAGTCCTACCCCGCCTATGCAGGACGGGTTCGGCGTTACCTCGGGTTTCCTTTCCGGCGTCCGCCGTAAGCCACGTCCCCGTGGACCATGGTGGGTCTTATCCGCACGGAATTATGCGAGGATATGGACCTGACAAAAGCGTGGGTCACGGATCCGCGGGAAACTTCTCCTCCGTCAATAAGGGCTGATTTCATGCACATTACCGCCAAGGAACTGGCCGGCCTGATCCCGGCGGACTTCACCCTGGGGGTTGCCACAGCCGCCTTCCAGATCGAAGGGGCGCTCGACGAGGACGGCCGCGGGCCCGCAGGCTGGGATGCTTTTGCGGCCAAACCCGGCGCCATCGTTGAGGACCACAGCCCGGTGACCGCCTGCGACCACTACCACCGCATGCCGCAGGACGTCGCCCTGATGAAGCAACTGGGCGTGGACTCCTACCGCTTCTCCCTGGCGTGGCCGCGTATCCAGCCCACCGGCAGCGGAGCCGTGAACAAAGCGGGGCTGGACTTCTATGACCGCCTCCTCGACGAGCTGCTCGCCAACGGGATTTCGCCCATGGTCACGCTCTATCACTGGGATACGCCGCAGGCACTGGACGACACCGGCGGCTGGATGAACAGGGACACCGCCTACCGGCTGGGGGAGTTCGCCGCCATCGCGGCCGAGGCGTACGGGGACAGGGTGGCACGGTGGTGCACCATCAACGAACCCGCCACTGTCACCACCAACGGCTACACCCTCGGCCTGCATTCCCCCGGCGAGGCCCTCCTGATCAACGCGCTGCCGACTGTCCACCACCAGCTGCTGGGCCACGGCCTCGCCGTGCAGGCGCTGCGGGCAGCCGGGGTACCCGGCGGAATCGGCATGACCAACGTCTACTCGCCGATGGTCCCCAACTCGATCAACCCGCTTGACCGGATCAGCGCCGGCCTGATGGATCTTGCCCAGAACCGGCTCTACGCGGACCCCGTGCTGACGGGCAAGTACCCGGACCTCATCCGTGCCGCGAAGTTCTTCAGCTCCTTCGAGCACCCGGACGAGGATATGGAGATCATCTCCCAGCCGCTGGATTTCTACGGCCTGAACTACTACATGCCCACCAAGGTCGCCGTGGGGCCGGGCAGCGGTGCAGTTCCCGCGAGCATGGCTGAGGCCATGGGCAGCGACCTGTCCGCCGTGGGCAACGGCGGAACGCCGTTCCATGTCGAAACCTGGCCCGAAGCGGACATCACGTCCTACGGCTGGCCGGTGAAGCCGGACTACATGCGCGTGGCGCTGAAGGAGATGGCCGAACGCTATCCGAACCTGCCGCCGGTGATCATCACCGAGGGCGGGGCGAGCTTCGAGGACATCATCGTCCGGGACAAGTCCACCAACACCACCTTCATCCCGGACGAACGCCGGCTGAAGTACCTTTCGGACCACATCGAGGCGGCACTGAAGGCCACAGCTCCCGGCGGTGAGGCCGAGACAATTGACCTGCGCGGCTACTACGTGTGGTCGCTGATGGACAACTTCGAGTGGTCAGCCGGCTACAAGCAACCGTTCGGCCTGCTCCACGTGGACTTCGAAACCCTCGAGCGGACCCCCAAGGCGTCCTACTTCTGGTACCAGGAGCTCATCGAGGAACGGAACCTCGCCGCAGCGGCGGGTGCCGCCGTCGCACAGGCCGTCACCGCGGAACCGGGCATCACGGACGTGCCCGACGACGACGTGCCCGCGTTGGGTGCCACCGCTTAGCGGGTGCAGCTGCAAGGCAGCGGGATCCGGAGCGGGATCCGCCTAGAGAAGGTCCAGGGCCTTCAGCTGCTTGGCCATCCCGGCGCCGTCCGTCGAGTAGATCCACGGCACCACCGAGGTGGTGTGGTCGCCGTCCTCGGAGTGGCCGCCGGCAAGGACTGACTCACTGACGGACAGCTGCCGGATAGCGATGGCGGCTACCTTGTCCCCGTACTCCTGGGCAAAACCGTTGTAGATCTCCTCGTCGTGCTGGCCGTTGTCGCCGATCAGGAGCCAGCGCATATCCGGGAATTCCTTGGCGAGCCGCTCAAGGTTGGTGTGCTTGTGCTCCTGGCCGCTGCGGAACCAGCGGTCATGGGTCAGGCCCCAGTCCGTCAACAGGAGCGCGCCGGCGGGATACATGTTCCGGCTGAGGAAGCGGGCCAGCGTGGGGGCAGCGTTCCAGGGACCGGTGGAAAGGTAAATGACCGGCGCTTCGGGATGCTCAATGGTCAGTCGGTCCAGCAGGACGGCCATGCCCGGGGTAGCCATGCGGGCACGTTCGCTGAGCACAAAGGTGTTCCACAGTGCCAGGAAGGGCCGCGGCAGGGCCGTGACCATCACCGTGTCGTCAATGTCCGACACGATGCCGAACTTTGCTTCGGCGTCGATCACCTGGATCAGCGTCTCCACGGGCTCTGTGCCGTCGGCGCGCAGGACGGCGGTGTGCCAGCCGGGGGAGAGCCGGACATCCACCACCGTGTCGATGAGCCCGCCGCGGTCCGCCTTGACCCTGGTGACGACGTCGCCGATGGTTATTTCAACCCCGGTGAACTGCAGCGGGACGCTGGTGAACGCACGCCAGCCCCGGATGTTCTGCGTGCCGTTCCGTGCCGCGTGCTCGGCCTGGCTGCCGGGAGTGGGCTTCTTCGTGAGAAGGACGCGCCCCAGCACGCGGACCCAGCCGGTGGAACCGTAGCCCTGGTAGGCGATGGTTTGCGGTGCGAAGTTCCAGCGCTTGGCAAGCCGGATGCGGACGCCGTTGACGACGTCGGATAGCCGGTGGGCCAGCAGGAAGAGCTGGGTGCCGGACAGCTGTGCCGTGTGCGGAAGGTTGTGCGGTGCGTTCTGAGGAGCCCTGTCCATGCTTACCACTCTGCCACAGCCAAGAGGCGGACCGGCAAGGCGGCGGCCCTTGCCGCCTTCCGTGACGTCAGCCCTCGCCGAGGATCCAGCGCAGGGTCTCGGCGTTCCGCACGGCGTTCCCGCCGCCGTCGTTATTGAAATAGGCATAAACATCCTGCCCGGCGCCGGCCCACTCGCGGATGCGGTCAGCCCACCAGTGCAGGTCGGTGTCCGAGTAGGAACCGCCGTAAAGGTGCTGGTGGTCCGGGCCGTGAAGCCGCACGTAGACGAACGGCGCCGTGGTTCGCAAAATGCACGGCAGATTGGCCCCGCTCATGATGCAGTAGGCCGCCTGGTGGCGTTCAAGCAGGGAATAGACGTCATGGTGCTCCCAGCTGGGGTGGCGGAATTCCACGGCAACCCGGATCCACCACGGGAGGGCCCCGAGAAAATAGTCCAGCCGGGCGTCGTCGCGCTCGAACTGCGGCGGGAGCTGGACCAGCAGGACAGCACGTTTGTCGCCCAGCTCGTGCCAGCAACGGGCGATGCGCTCGATCCACACTTCCGGCGCGTACAGCTTCTTCGCATGGGTCAGGCCGCGGGGAGCTTTGACGGACAGCTGAAAACCGTCAGGCAGCCTGCGGCGCCAACTGGCAAATGACGTATCCCGCGGCCAGCGGTAGAAGCTGGCGTTCAGCTCAACGGTGCTGAACCGGGAAACATAGTGCTGGAGCCTGTCCCGGGCAGGCAGGCCCGGCGGGTACAGGACGTTCTCCCAGTGGTCATAACTCCAGCCGGACGTGCCGATGTGGATGGACATTGTCAGCTCGGATCCGACGGCGTTGCGCAGGTCATGGTGCCTCCGGGGTTCAGGGCCGGCAATCAATTCAGGCTACACCGCCGGACTTCACCACCCGGGGCGATCCGTGTGGCACTGTATTGGAATGGCGCGGATAGAAGATTACGCAGTTGTTGGCGACCTCCACACCGCCGCCCTGGTCAGCACGGAGGGCTCCATCGACTGGCTCTGCCTTCCGCGGTTTGACTCGCCGGCCTGTTTCAACGCACTGGTGGATACGCCGGAAGCCGGACGCTGGCTGCTGGCACCGGAGGGCGGCGGCGCCTGCACCAGGCGCGCCTACCGCGAGGGCACCCTGGTCCTGGAAACAGAATGGGATACCCCCGACGGCACTGTCCGTATCATCGACTTCATGCCGCCGCGTGACGAGGTGGCGGACATCGTGCGGATCGTGGAGGGCGTGAGCGGGAGCGTCAGGATGCACGGCGAGCTGACCCTGAGGTTCGACTACGGGCACATCGTTCCCTGGGTCCGGCGGGACAAGCGCGGACTCCATGCCATCGCGGGACCGGACGCCGTCTACTTTGTCACCAACGCGCCCCTCCACGGGGAGAACCTGCACTCCGTCAGCGACTTCACGGTGGAGGCCGGGGAGCGGGTGCCGTTCGTCCTGACGTGGGCGCCCAGCCATGTTGGCCGCCCCCATACTGTGAAAGCCGAGGACGTGCTGGGCACAACCCTTGCGTTCTGGCGCGGCTGGGCGTCCCAATGCACAGTCAAGGGAAAATACCAGGACGCCGTGATGCGTTCTCTGATCACGCTCAAAGCCCTGACCTATGCCCCCACCGGCGGCATTGTGGCCGCCGTGACCACCTCCCTGCCGGAACAGATCGGCGGCCCCCGCAACTGGGATTACCGCTACTGCTGGCTGCGGGATGCCACCATGACCCTGCAGGCGCTGTTGGCCGCCGGTTACACGGCGGAAGCGGCTGCCTGGCGTGACTGGCTGCTCCGCGCCGTGGCAGGGGACCCGGCGGACCTTCAGATCATGTACGGGATCCACGGCGAACGCCGCCTTCCGGAGATGGAACTGCCGTGGCTTGCAGGGTACGAGAACTCCAAGCCGGTGCGGATTGGCAACGGTGCTGCGGAGCAGCTTCAGCTGGACGTCTGGGGCGAGGTCCTCGACTGCCTTGCGCTGACCCGGAATTCCCTGCTGAAGCACACGGACGAATCCTGGGATCTGCAGGTGATGCTGATGGAACACCTGGAAACAGTGTGGGACCAGCCGGACAACGGTCTTTGGGAGATGCGCGGGCCGCGGCGCCATTTCACCCATTCCAAGGTGATGGCCTGGGTGGCCGCCGACCGGATGGTCAAGGGTGTCCGGGACTTCGGGCTCCCGGGTCCGGCGGAACGCTGGGAAGCCCTGCGGGACACCATCCACCGGGAAGTGATGGCCAATGGCTTTGACCCGAAGCGGAACACTTTCACACAGTCCTACGGGCGCCCTGAACTTGACGCCAGCCTGCTGCTGATTCCGCGGGTGGGCTTCCTCCCGGCGGATGATCCCCGCGTGCTCGGCACCATCGACGCGATCCAGCGCGAGCTCACCGAAGACGGTTTTGTCCTGCGTTACCGTCCCGCAGACAGCGACGACGGACTCCCGGGGGATGAAGGCGTCTTCCTTGCCTGCTCCTTCTGGCTGGTGGAGGCTCTCCTGGGTGCAGGGCGTGCCGAGGAATCCACCGCCCTGTTCGAACGGTTACTGGAACTGGGCAACGATGTAGGGCTTTTCAGTGAGGAATGGGGCGTCAGGGCCGGGCGCCAACTGGGCAATACCCCGCAGGCCTTCAGCCACTTCGCGATGGTGACCAGTGCCCTTGAACTGCATCAGGACACCGTCCGGCGCAGCGACACCCCTATCCCCCCGGAGGCAGAAAGGGTAGGCCAGCGGGGACCCTAGGGCCTGATGGCACTACTGCCCCGGCCAGGAAGTAAGTATACTTACTAAGACTGGCGAAGCGCTCCAGGAAAAGCACAGCGCAGTGACTGAACAAGGGGTGATTGCAGTGGCCGGATATTTTGAACTGGTGGATGCGCCAGACGGCGGCTACAGGGTGCGGATGATGGATGGTTCCGGGAACCTGATGGCCATCTCCGTAACCTTTCCAACCAAGCGGGCCGCCGTGAAAGGCGTCGAAATGGCACGCGAGATCGCCGGCACGGGCTTGATCCGGGATTGCAGCAGCAACGGCGCCGGAACTATCCTCCGGGACCGGGTCCGTACAGTGTCTCCGAAGGATAAGGCTGCGGCGCACGGGAGGAAGCTGTCCGCACGCGCTGCTGTCGGGTGATGGGTTCCGGCGGTCCGGCCGGCGCGCCTCGCAGGGGTGTCCTGTTCGATGTTGACGGAACCCTGGTGGACTCCGCCTATGTGCACACCCTCGCGTGGTGGCACGCCTTCCGCATGCACGGACACGACGTCCCCATGGCTGCTATCCACCGGTGTGTGGGGATGGGCGGGGACCGTCTGGTGGACACCCTCCTGCCCGAAAACCGGGACCGGAACGCTGACTCCGAAATCATGGCAAGCCACGCGGCGGTCTTCGCCCTGAGCTGGCCATCGTTGCGTCCGCTCGACGGTGCCAGGGAACTGCTGGCCGCGTGCCACGCCCAAGGGATTGCCGTCGCCCTGGCATCCTCTGCCCGCGACCAGGACCTGGCGGCCACACGCCGGGCACTGGACTCAGATGAGTTCATCCACGCCGCCACCAGCGCCAACGACGCCAAGGCGAGCAAGCCGGCGCCGGACATCCTGGTGGCCGCCCTCGAAACTGTCGGCGTCCTCGCCACGGACGCTGTTTACGTAGGGGACTCGGTGTGGGACATGAAAGCCGCGGCCGCCCTGGGAATGCCGGCCATAGGAGTCACCTGCGGCGGGACCAGCGCGGCCGAGCTGCGCGATGCAGGAGCGGCCGAGATCTTCGACGGTCCCCGCGAGATCCTGGAGAATCTGCAGCACAGTGCCATTGGCAGGCTGCTCACACGGGCTTGATCCACGCGACGCTGACTTTGACCGAACCGTCGTTGCTCCTCTCCACCTCCTCAACCACCTCCGAAGCGGCAGCGCCCATGTCCAGGATCTTGGTGCGGTAACTCTCGAGCAGTTCCGTGAGGCTTTGCTCCGTCCATTCCCCTGGACGAATCCTCGTGGAGATCTCAACGGGCTCAGGCTGGTAAAGCGCCATAACGGCGTCTCCTCTCTGTCGGGCGGGATCAGGCTGGCGGGGCCGGGGCCTGCCGCCTCCTACGCTAGGGGCCTTCTCCGGCCCGCACAAGGAAAAGCAGCACGTGCACCGGTTGGGGGCCAAGCGGTCAGAGCGGCAGCAGTGAAGACAGGTCCGCCCGCAGCCCCGAGGCCGCCACCTTGCCCGCACCCACGGCATCCGCCCAACTCACCTTGCCGGTGACCATCCCCAGCCAGGTGGCGGCGTCGCACTCGATCACATTCGGCGGAGTGCCGCGCGTGTGCCGGGGCCCCTCAACGCACTGGGTAACGCCGAACGGCGGCACCCGGACCTCCACGGAGTTCCCCGGCGCCCTGGCGGTCACCTCCTCGAGCGTGTAGCGGACGGCCGTCGCGGTGACGTTCCGTGAAAGAGCGTCCGACGGCGACCCGGCAGCTTCCTGCCACGCGGCGAGGGCCGCTTTGCCCTCTTCAATGCCGATACGACGGCGAGCTGTGGCCATGAGGCCAGCCTCCCTTTTTCGGAAACAATCTCAGTAGTCGCGCAGCGCTTAGTCGAGGAGAGCGGACACTGCTGGCCCGAGGCGGATCCTTCCCACTGCCTGGCTGCCGCCCATGACCGGACTGACCACCCTTTCAAGGACACTGGAAACACCAGGGATGTCCACCGCCCCAGCGGCGGCTAGCATGGTCAGTCCTATCAGGGAGGTGGCGCGGATGTTGCCGTCCAGGATCTTCACGGCCACAGACACGCCCTGCGGAGTGGCCATCGCCAGCACACCCTCGGCGCCGATCTTGGCAATAATCCCCAGTTCGTCCATGACCACTGTATTGGCCTCGCCTTGGCCCTGGACAGCCCAGGGGTAGTCCAGCATGGACGTGGCGATGGTGGCTGCGCGGGCATTGGAGTTCTTGTCACCGGGCGCTTTTGCCAGCTTGGAGAAGGCCCGCGCCAGGCCGGCCAGCGATATGGCTGCCACCGGGGCCCCGCAGCCGTCAATCCCCAAATGCGCGATCCGTTCCCCGGCGTACTCTTCGATCACGCTTCGCACCCGCTGCTGCAGGGGATGGTTCGGCTCCAGGTAGCTGTGGGTGTCCCAGCCGTTTTCGGTGCAGGCCCACAGGAACGCCGCGTGCTTGCCGGAGCAATTAAAGGCAAGCTTTGACTTGCCGCGTTCGGAGCGCACCAGCCAGTTGCGGGCTGTCTCGTCCTGCGGCCACGCAGCGGGGCACTGGAGCTGGTCCTCGGTGACGCCGGCGGCCTTCAGCATTCCCGCCGCCACGTCCATGTGGTCAAGGGATCCCACATGGCTGCCGCACGCCAGCGCCACCTGGGCGCCACGCAACGGAACGCCGGACTGCATGGAGGCCAGTGCCTGAAGCGGCTTGAGCGCGGACCTGGCGAAGATGGGGGTGGTGATGTCGCCAAGCGCGGTCACCACCGTGCCGTCTGCTGCCAGCAGCACGGCGGAGCCGATATGCCGGGACTCCACAAAACCGCTGCGTTCGATGACGGCCAGTTCGACGGCGGAGTCCACGGTGAACGTGGCATGGGGGTTGTGCGGCATGAAGCCAGTCTAGGGGCCGGACCCCCTGATCCCGGGCTACTCCACGGTGACCATGACCGACTGCCAGCCGGACGCGCCGTCCGGCACGGGATCGGCCCGCCGGTCCGTCTGCACTTCGCCGGACCCGTCCGTGGCACGGACCTTGATGTAGTGCGGTCCGGGGGTGGCCTCCCAGTTGAAGGACCACTGCCGCCACGTAATGAGTGAGGCCTCGGTTGAAAGGACCGCTTCGGCCCAGGGGTTGTTGTCGATCTGGACTTCCACCTTGGTGATGCCACGGGTCTGCGCCCACGCCGTGCCGCCGATCGCGACGCGGCCGGCCGGCACCTTGGCGAACGACTTCGGAACCTCCACCCGGGCCATGGTCTTGATGGGGCCGCGTTCTGACCAGCCCCGCTGTGTCCAGTAGGCCTTGCTGTCCGCGAAGCGCGTTACTTCCAGGTCCACTACCCACTTGGTGGCGGAAACGAACCCGTACAGCCCAGGCACCACCATGCGCACCGGATAGCCGTGCTCCAGCGGAAGGGGCTCGCCGTTCATGCCGATCGCCAGCATGGCGTCGCGGTCATCCTGCAGTACTTCCAGCGGCGTGGAGGCGCTGAAGCCGTCGATCGACGTCGAGAGCACCATGTCCGCCCCGTCCTTGGGGCGGGCCCGCTTGAGGACCTCACGAATCGGAAGGCCCAGCCAGCGGGCGTTCCCGGCGAGGTTTCCGCCCACCGGGTTGGAGACACAAGTGAGCGTTACGTGCGATTCGATGAGGTCGGCGTCGAGCAGGTCCTGGAACGTGAGGCGGACCTCCTGCTCCACTAAGCCGTGGATCCGGAGCTCCCAGTCATCCGCGTTGATTTCGGGAACGCTCAGGGCAGTGTCGATCCGGTAGAAGTCGCCATTCGGGGTGATCCACGGCGTGACCCCGGGAGCGGGGGACTGGACGCCGGCCGGCACCGCCGCGGCGGGCTTGACCGGGGTGGGCAGCTGCAGGGCTTCGCGGGCCTGGGCGATGTTGCTGCGCGCAGCGCTGAGCAGGCGCCCGCCCGTGGCTGCGATCCCTGCACCGACAGCGGTGATGCCGGCAGCGGCAAAGAAGCGGCGGCGGCTGGTGGCGGGACGGCCGGGTTCCTCCGCACCGGTGTCAGCGGGCGCCTCCGGCCAGGCTTTCAGCCGCCAGAGCGGGGCGATCAGCAGCCGCAAAACCACGAGCCCGGCCACCGTTCCCAGGATGGTGGGGACGGCGTCGAGCGGCTTGACGCTTGCCCGCGTGACAACGCTGGCCACGATCACTGCCCCCATGAACAGCACGCCCGCCACGCCCAGCGACCATTTCCGGTAAGCCGCCACGCCCAGGACACAGGCCAGCAGCAGGATGGTCACTCCCATGCCCACGAACAGTGCGGCCTTGTCGTTGGTGCCGAACGTCGCGATGGCAAAATCCTTCATCCACGGCGGCGTGAAATCGATGAAGGTGGAACCCAACGCGATCACGGGCGTAGCCCGCGCCGTGAAGAACGCCCCTATCAGCTCCGCGACGGAAAGTACGACGGCGGCCGCCACCACGCCCGCCAGCGCGGCCATGGCGGTGGGACCCTTGAGCCAGTTCTTCAGCTTCTTCATACCTTGGGTTCGTAGCCGTCGGCACCGCAGATCGCTGATCCCGGTCACAGCTTGGACTTTCCTTAGGAGAGGGCAGGGTCCACAAAGTACCCTTGGAGACTGTGAAGGTACTCGTCATCGGCCCCGGAGGCCGCGAACACGCCATTGTCCGCTCCCTGCTCGCCGACCCCAACGTGTCCGAGGTCCATGCAGCTCCCGGCAATGCCGGCATCAGCAAGCTGGTCCCCACCCACCGGATTGACGGGAATGATCCCGGCGCCGTAGCTGCACTGGCTACCCGGCTCGGCGTCGACCTTGTGGTGGTGGGCCCCGAAGCTCCGCTCGCTGCCGGGGTTTCGGACGCGGTCCGCGAGGCCGGCATTCCGGTCTTCGGGCCCAGCAAGGCTGCAGCCCAGCTGGAAGCGTCCAAGGCGTTCGCCAAGGAAGTCATGGCTGAAGCCGGCGTTCCCACGGCCATGGCCCTGGTAGCTACCAACGCCGAGGAAGCAGCCTCTGCCCTGGACACCTTCGGTGCACCCTATGTGGTGAAGGATGACGGCCTCGCAGCAGGCAAGGGCGTTGTGGTCACCAAGAAGCGTGACGAAGCGCTGGCCCACGCCCAGGCGTGCTTCGATGCCGGCGGCACCGTCGTCATCGAGGAATTCCTGGACGGCCCTGAGGTTTCCGTCTTTGTCCTGTGCGACGGCCACAATACGGTGGCCCTCTCGCCGGCCCAGGACTTCAAGCGCATCTTCGACAACGACGAGGGCCCCAACACCGGCGGCATGGGCGCCTACACGCCGCTGGAATGGGCCCCCGCCGGCCTGGTCCAGGAAGTCATTGACCGGGTGGCACAACCCACCGTCAAGGAAATGGCCAACCGGGGCACGCCGTTCGTGGGCGTGCTGTTCGTTGGCCTGGCCCTGACCTCGCGCGGTACCCGGGTCATCGAATTCAACGTCCGCTTCGGCGATCCTGAAACACAGGCCGTCCTGGCCCGGCTCAAGACCCCGCTCGGTGCGCTGCTGCTGGCAGCCGCCAAGGGCGAACTGGACAACGCCGAGGAGCTTCGCTGGTCCAAGGAGACCGCTGTCGCCGTCGTCATCGCGTCCGAAAACTACCCGGACAAGCCGCGCACCGGCGACCGCATCCGCGGCCTGAAAAAAGCGGAGGAGCTTGAGGGCGTGCACGTCATCCATGCGGGTACCGCGTTCGACGACGACGGCAAAGTAGTCTCGGCCGGCGGCCGGGTGCTCGCAGTTGTTGCGCTCGGAAGTGACCTCGTGGAGGCCCGGGAACGGGCGTACGACGGCGTGGAACTGGTTCAGCTGGAGGGGGCCCAGTTCCGGACCGACATCGGACGGAAGGCCGCCCGCGGCGAAATCAAGGTGGCGTCCAACGCGACGGCATCACTGCCGGTGACGAAGGCGAGGGCATAACATGACCGGGAATTCCCCCCAGCGCGGATTCAGCACCGCCACCCTGGACTTGCCGGGTTGGACGCACGTTTACTCGGGCAAGGTCCGTGACCTGTACGAGCCGGCCGACGAAGCTGTCCGCCAGCAGGTCGGCCAGGACTGCGTCCTGGTGGTGGCCAGCGACCGCATCAGCGCCTTCGACCACGTCCTGGCGAGCGAGATCCCGGACAAGGGCCGCATCCTCACCCAGCTGAGCCTCTGGTGGTTCGACCAGCTTGACGTGGTCCACCACGTGCTGGCATCCACGGTGGAAGATGGGGTTCCCGCGGCCGTGGAGGGCCGCGCCATGATCTGCAAGAAGCTGGACATGTTCCCCGTGGAGTGCATCGCCCGCGGTTACCTCACCGGTTCCGGGCTGCTCGAGTACAACGCGCACGGGACGGTCTGCGAGATTCCATTGCCGCCAGGCCTGGTGGACGGCTCACGGCTGGAACGGCCCATCTTCACCCCGTCAGCGAAGGCCGAGGTGGGCGAGCATGACGAGAACATCTCCTATGACGACGTTGTGGCGATGGTGGGCGACGATATTGCCGGACGGCTGAGCGAGCTGACCCTGAAGATCTACACGGCGGCCGAGAAAATTACCCGGGAACGCGGCATTATCCTCGCGGACACCAAAGTGGAGTTCGGTTATGACGCCGTGTCCGGTGCCATCACCCTGGGCGACGAAGTGCTCACGCCGGATTCCTCCCGCTTCTGGGATGCAGCCACCTATGAACCGGGCAAAGCACAGCCGTCATATGACAAGCAGTACGTCCGCGACTGGCTGACATCGGCCGAGTCAGGCTGGGACAGGAAATCGGATACGCCGCCGCCGGCGTTGCCCGAGGACGTGGTGGCCCGCACCCGCGGCCGCTATATCGAGGCCTACGAGAAACTCACGGGCAAGGCGTTCGCTTAGCCGTTCGCTCAGTTTTGGCCCGCCTTCGGGTCAGCTTGCCTTGGCGTTTTTCGCCGCGGCGGCCGACCGCTCCTGGGCGAGCCTGATTTCCAGGATCGCGTCCAGCGCCTGCTGGACCCGGTCCTGGGCCCCGGCGGAGCTGAAATCTTTCTGTGCTTCGTGGAGGTACACCAGGGCTTCATCGGATTCGCCGGCGGCCTTGAGTGATTTGCCCAGCAGGAGTGCCACCTCGCCGGCGGTGTGCTTGGCCAGTGCGTCGGACTCGGCATGGATCTCGCGGAGCTTCTGGATGGCGGCAACGATGTCGCCCGTGAGGTACAGCCAGCGGGCGCGGATGAACGCGACCTCCAGCTGGTCGCTCTTCATGCCGTGCACGATGGAAAACGCCAGCTCCGCACGTTCAATGGACGCGAGCGTCTCGGGCTCCACAATGCCGGATTGGAGCCGCACCGCGGCCGAGGCCTTGTTGAAACGGGCCCACAGCTCGATGTCGTTGGCAGGGGAAAGCAGCTTTGCTGCCCGTTCGTGCTCTTTGACGCCTTCGGTGTAGTCGTGGCGCATAAAGGCCACGTTGCCGATGACCCAGGCCACCTCGCCCGCGAGCTGGGCCATTGAGGTCTCGTCCACCTGTTCCTTCATGGCCTGGCAGTATTTCCAAGCCTCGTCCAGCCTCCCGCTTTCGGCCAAAGCGCCGATGAGGATCCGGTGGGCACCGATAGTGACTGTCGAGCTCTTGGGAAGCTGCGACGACAGTTTCACCGCTTCCATGGCGTGGTCCACGGCAAGGGAGAGCTGGCCTTGGCGGTGGAACACAGCGGCAAGCATCTGGCGGGCCCGAACGGCCAGTCCAACTGACTCCTTGGCCATGGGGTGCTCCAGGAGGCGCTGGGTTATCTGCTGGCAGTCCTGCAAATCGCCGTGCTTCATGAGGCATTCCGCCTGCATATATGTCATGTTCCACCAGGCGCTGGTGTTTTTGCCCTCGAGTGCGATCCTGGCCGCAGTCGCTGCATGGCTCGCTGCCAGCGGGTAATCACGCAGGTCCCACGCCTGCCGTGCATAGAGGCCGGCAAGGACGTACTCGGCGTCGCTGACTGAGATGGGCTGGCTCCATGCTTCCAGGGCCTTGGGCGCCAGTTCCAACCGGCGGGCAAGTTCCTCGATGACCTCGGCCGTTGGCTCCCTGCGGCCGGTTTCCAAGAGAGAGATATAGCTCGGGGAATAAAGGTCCTTACCCAGCTCGGCCTGGGTAAGGCCACGTTCGAGCCGCTCCGCCCGGAGCTTCTCCCCGAATCCGTTGCCCACGGGATATCCTCCTTATTCTGGACAGCATATATACACAAAGCTTGACAGTCCCTGTGGAAGATATTTTACAATAGGTGTCAACAAGGACGTGCTGACTTTGTAACGAATCCGACTCGTATTGAGGACTCCATATGTTTAAGAAGATAGCTGCCGCTGCCGTACTGGCAGGCGCCTTGGCATTCTCCGCAGCGGCTCCGGCCGTCCTTTCCGCAGGTTCCATCTCCGACACCGCAGGTGTTTCTGTGGCCAGCGGTAACTGGCCCGATCCGGCATCGTCCAAGGTTTCGAAGAAGGACAGCGGCACCACTTACACCACCTACAGCGGTAACTGGCCCGACCCGGCCTAAGTAGCCTCCTGATAACGAGGCGGGGCCCCGGTGCATGAATTCCGTGCACCGGGGCTTTCTTTATGCCCCGAAGTTGTTGCACAAAAGAAATGAAAAAAAGAGGGTCTCCCGGGGGAGACCCTCTTTCATTTGGTCGGGATGACAGGATTTGAACCTGCGACCTCGTCGTCCCGAACGACGCGCGCTACCAAGCTGCGCCACATCCCGATCCGCTGCAAAAGCAACTTTACAAGGATAGCCGACACCGGGCCCGGAAGCGAAATCGGCCGGCATGACCGGGTCAGACCAGGGAATCCTTCCACGCCCCGTGGAGGTCCGCGAACCGTCCGCCACCGCCTATCAGGTCAGCCGGGGTGCCGTCCTCCACGATGCGGCCGTCGTGGACTACCAGCACACGGTCCGCCGACTCCACGGTTGAGAGCCGGTGCGCGATGATCAGTGCAGTCCGGGCGCCACGGGCGCCGCCATCGTCAGCGGAACCCCCGGGCACCCCGGCCGCCGCCGCGCGGTCCGCGCTGACTTCCTTTCCGCCTTCCGTAGTGCCGGCGCCAGCCCCGGCGTCCGCGGCGGCGCCGGACGTCGATCGAAGCAGCCGCGCAAGCCCGCTCTGGACCAGGCGCTCGGACGGAATGTCCAGCGAGGAGGTGGCTTCGTCCAGGATCAGCACTGCCGGACGGGCAAGGAATGCGCGGGCGAAACTGATCAACTGCCGCTGTCCGGAGGAAACCCGGCCGCCGCGCTTGTTGACGTCCGTGTCGTAGCCCTCAGGAAGTTCCAGGATGAACTCGTGGGCGCCTACAGCCCGGGCAGCGTCCTCGATATCTTCACGGGAAGCATCGGGCCGGCCCAGGGCGATGTTGTCCGCCACCGAACCGCTGAACAGGAAAGCTTCCTGGGTCACCATCACAATGTTCCGGCGCAGGTCCGTGGTGCTGAGGTTGCGCAGGTCCACGCCGTCCAGCATCAGCGATCCGGCAGTGACGTCGTAGAAGCGGGCGATCAGCTTGGCGAGGGTGGACTTGCCGGCGCCGGTCTGGCCAACAAGGGCCACCGTCTGGCCGGCGGCGATGTGCAGGTCCATGCTGGGGATGACCACCGGCCCGTCGCCATAGCGGAACTCGACACCCTTGAAGTCAATCGTGCCCCGGGCGTCAGGGAGGGCTACGGCATCCTTCGGCGGCCGGACCGTGGGGATCTCCTCCAGCAGGCCGGACACCTTCTCCAAGGCAGCCTGGGCGCTCTGGAAGGAGTTGTAGAACATGGCCATCTGGTCCACCGGCTGGAAGAACCGCTTGGTGGACAGCATCAGGGCAAGCAGGACACCGACGGCGAGATCCCCGTTCAGCACCCGGAAGCCACCGAACAGCAGCACCCCGGCCACGCAGACATTGCCGATCAGTACCAGGCCGGGTTGGAAGATGCCGTTCAGGTTGATGGACCGCACGGTGACCCGCCGGTAGTCATCGGAGAGCCGGCGGTACTCTGCCGCGTTCTCGCGTTCCTTCCGGAAGGCTTTTACGGCCCGGATCCCGGTCATGGTTTCCACGAAGTGCACGATCAGGCTGGCGGACACCACCCGTGACTCACGGAAGACGATCTGGGAGTGCTTTTGGTACCAGCGGGCAAGGAAGAACATGGGAACGCCTGCCGCCAGCACCAGCAGTCCGCTGCGCCAGTCCAGCGCGAAGACGGTTACGGCGGTGAAGACCATGAAGAGCATGCCGGACGCCAACGAGCTGACCCCGGAGTCAAGCAGTTCCCGCAGGGCCTCCAGGTCCGAGGTCTGCCGGGCAATGATCCGGCCCGAGGTGTACTTCTCATGGAACTCCAGGCTGAGGCGCTGGGTGTGCTGGAACACCCGCACCCGCAGGTCCAGCAGCATGGCCTGGCTGAGCCGCGCGGTGGCCGTGACGTAGAGGGCGGTGAGCCCCGCCGTCGCGATCGCGGCCAGGAGGTAGGCGACGCCGGTCAGCACCAGCGGCACGTTGTCGCCGGCACGCAGGGCCGGGAGGGCATGGTCGATTCCGAAGGCGATCAGGGCGGGGCCCGCGACGCGGGCTGCCTGCGAGAGGACCACCATGGCGATCGTCAGCCAGAACCTGAGCCGCACGGGACGGATCAGCGTGGCCAGCAGGGCGAGCGACCGGCGTCGTACTGCCCTGCTGTCGCTCTTACTGAGGTGGGCGTTGTCCTCGTTGGCGGTACCGAAGGTTGTGGTGGTCATCGCGTGATGTCCTCTGACTCTGAATCTGCCGCTTCCTCAAGCTCCGACAGTTCCGAATCCAGGTCGCGTGGTTCCCGGTCCAGGCTGGCGATGACGTAGCGGTAGTGCGGGCTGGTGGCGAGCAGTTCGGTGTGGGTTCCGACGGCGGCGATCCGGCCGTCCTCCAGCAGCGCCACCCGGTCGGCAAGGGCCACCGTTGACGGCCGGTGCGCGACGATCAGGGTTGTGGTGTCCCTCAGGACGGCACGGAGGCGGGTCTCCACAAGTTCCTCCGTGTGGACATCAAGGGCGGAAAGCGGGTCATCGAGTACCAGGACACGCGGCCTGGCGGCAATGGCGCGGGCCAGGGCAAGCCGTTGGCGCTGGCCGCCGGACAGGCTCAGGCCCTCCTCGCCGATGAGGGTGTCCACGCCCTCCGGAAGCGAGTACGCGAAGTGCGCCTGGGCCACGTCCAAGGCCTCGTCCAGGGCTTCGTCGGTCCTGTCCTGCGCCCCGAGCAGCACGTTCCCGCGGACAGAACTGGAGAACAGCGTGGTGTCCTCGAAGGCCACCCTCACCAGGCGCCGCAGCTGCTCGACGTCGAACTCCCGCAGGTCCACGCCGTCGATGGTGATCGAGCCCGCGGTGACGTCGTACAGCCGGGGGACAAGTTGGATCAGGGCACTCTTGCCGCTGCCGGTGATGCCCACCAGCGCCATGGTTTCGCCCGGCCGGACATCCAGGCTGATGTCCTTCAGGATGGGTTTGTCCGGTGCGTCCTCGAAGGCGAACGTGGCGTTGTTGAAGCTGAGCGCACCCTTGAGTTGTCCGGGCTTGCGCGGCTTCGGCGGGCTGGTGATGGTGTTGACGGTATCCATCACCTCGAAATGCCGGTCAAGGGCCGTCTTGGCCGTGAGAGCCATGGCCAGCAGCATGCCGGAAAATTCCACCGGCGTGGCCATGACGGCGGCCGTGGCGAAGAAGGCCACCAGCGCACCGATGCTCAACTGGCCGCCGGCGCACAGCATCACGCCCACCACCAGGCCGGCCCCGAGCGCCAGTTCAGGCAGCAGCGTGACCACCATGGTGAACGTGGCCTGGTGCCTGGCTTTGGCGATCTCGGTCTGGCGGAGCTCCTCGGCCTGTTCGTTGAAGTTCTCCAGGGCTTCCCGGCTGCGGCCGAACGCCTTGAGGACGCGGATGCCGTGGACTGACTCTTCAACGGTGGTGGCGAGGTCGCCTGCCTGGTCCTGGCTTCGCCGCGCCGCCTTGCTGAAACGGGTCCGGAAGCGGAAGCTGTAGGCCATGATGGGCACCGCTGCGGCCAGGAAGATCAGGGCCAACTGCCAGCTCATCGAGAACATGACCACTATCCCGATGATCACCGTCAGCGTGGTGACCACCAGCATGATCGCCCCGAACGCCATCCAGCGGCGCAGGAAGTTAAGGTCTGTCATGGCGCGGGAGAGCAGCTGCCCCGAACCCCAGCGGTCATGGAAGGACACCGTCAGGTCCTGCAGGTGGCCGTAGAGAGTCACCCGCATTTCCGTCTCCACGGTGGTGGCCGGGTTGATCACGAACTGCCGGCGGAGAGCCACCAGCACCGCCTCGGTGATGCCAAGGGCCAGGATCACGACGGCGGCAACCCACACGGCGCTTGAGTCCCCGCCCGGTTTCAGGGACTCATTGACAAGGACACGGAGCACCTGGGGGATGGTCAGGGCAACGACGCTGGCCAGCAGTGCGCAGAGGAGCCCCAGCACCAGCCGGGGGATGATCGGCCTGACGTGAGGGTAGAGACGGCTGATGGATCTGAAAAATGAGGTCTGCTTGGCCATGCCCGCTTCTCAAACTCTAAAACGAATGTAGTTTCCCGTAGCAACTACCCTATGCCATGGAGTGATAGGACTCACTCGCTACGGGATTATTCGCGTGAAGTAAGCGTCAGCAGGACGGCTTCGGGCTTGCACGCGATGCGGATCGGAGCGAAACGGGAGGTGCCGATACCGCCCGAGACGTTCACCGGCGTCGTACGTCCGTCGCTTTCCCAGTTGTTCAATCCCTTGGCCCGCCATGTGGGGAGATCGCAGTTGGACACCAGTGCGCCGTAGCCCGGGATACACAGCTGGCCGCCATGGGTGTGGCCCGCGAGGAGCAGATCCGCGCCGTCTTCGGTGAAGTGGTCCAGCACGCGCTGGTACGGGGCATGGATGACGGCGACGCGGAGGTGTGCGTTTTCGTCCTGGTTGCGGGTCCCGCGTGGCCAGCCTGCATAGCGCTCACGCTTCAGGTGGGGATCGTCAACGCCTGAGAAATCGAACCGGATCCCCTTCAGCACAACCGACTGGTGGCGGTTGGTCAGATCCACCCAGCCGCCCATCCCGAACCCTGTCCGGAGCCGTGGCCAGTCCAGCTCGACGGGGTTCTGCTTGGCCCTCGAAGGACCCAGCAGGTAGGCGGCGGGATTCTTGAAGGTGGGGGCGTAGTAGTCGTTGGAGCCCGGAACAAAGACGCCGGGAAACTCCAGCAGCGGGCGTAGCGCCTTCAGCAGAGGGTCGATTGCCTTGCGGTGGCTCAGGTTGTCGCCGGTGTTGACCACCAGGTCCGGTGTGAGCGACGCCAGGGATTGGAGCCATTGCGCTTTGGCGTCCTGCCCGGGGACAAAATGGATGTCGCTCAGGTGCAGGACCCGGAACGGTGCGTGTCCTGCCGGCAGGATGGCCAGCGTCTCTTCGCGGAGGACAAACTGGTTTTTTTCCCAGAGGCCGTAGCCGAAGGCGGCAAGGCCCGCGGTTGTGCCGGCGGCAGCGGTGACGGCAAAGCCGCGCCCGATGTTCCGGGCGCGGCTGGCCAAAGCAGGGCTGAGGTTCATGCGCGCCTAGCCATTGCCGTTTCCGTTGCCGGGCTTGCTGGGCTCGGGTGCAGGCGTTGAGGACTGCGGCGCCGGGGCGGGGGCCTGAGTTGAAGGCGTGGTGGGAGTGGTCCGTGCCGGCGTTCCGTTCACCATGTTGGTGGGCGGTGCAGGGAAGGGGTTCGTCCCGTAGGCGGGTGCAATCTGGGCCATGTACTTGGAGAACATCGGGCCCGCGATCATGTAACCGTCGATCGATTCATACTTCTTGCCGTTGATGGTCAGGTTCCGGCCGGGGCGGAGCTGGTCACCCAGCGGGTCGCCGAACCACGCCGCGGTAGCCACGCCGGTGGTGTAACCCACTACCCAGGTGGAGCCGTTGGTGTCGTTGGTGCCGGTCTTGGCGGCAACGGGGAAGTTGGTCTTGGTGGACAGCCGCGGCTGGATGAGCGCACCGGAGCCGCCGTTCAGCACTTCCTGCATGGCATACGCCACGCCACGGGCCACCTCGGGCTTGACCGCGTCCCGGCAGGAGGAGGACTGGGCGGGAAGCTGGGCGCCCGTCTGGTCAATGACCGACGTGATGGCGATGGGCTCGCAGTATTTGCCGTCGTTGGCAAACGTGGCAAAGGCGGAGGCCATGGTCAGCGGCGCGGTCTGGGTGGAACCGATGAGGTTTCCCAGCGTGGTCATCTTGACCTGCGGGTGGGGATCATTACCGGAGGGCAGGCCGGCGTGGATTCCCACGGCGTCCACGATCTTCTGGATGCCGCAAAGGTCAACCTGTGCTGCCGAGGCAAACGTGGCCGTGTTGATGGAGTTCATCAGGCCATACAGGACCGTCATGTTCCGGTAGTAGCCCTCATCGGAGTTCTGCAGGTCGAAGCTGCCGGAAACCCGCGAGTCATACCAGCCGACTGTGGGGTCCGGACAGGTGTTTTTCCAGGGGAAATTCTGCGGGTACTTGCGCACGGAGGCGTTGATGTTCGTGTTCATGGACTTGCCCTCGTTCAGCCACTCGGCGAACGTGAAGGGCTTCATGGTGGAGCCGGGCTGGAAACCGCCCAGGCCGTTGAGGTCGTTGCCGTCCTTGTCCAGCTTGTCCACATTGAAGTTCTGCGACTGGTTGAACTTGCCCTCCACGGGCAGGAAGGACGTGTTCTGCGCCATGTTCAGGATCTTGCCGCTGTTGGGCTGCACCGAGACGATGGACGCGCCCCAGTTGTCCGGATTGGCGCCGGCGGCCGCATCCGACTCAGCCTGGGCCACCTTCTGGGCGTTAACGTCCAGCGTGGTGGTGATGGTCAGGCCCCCGCGGAACACAGCATTGGTGCGCTCCTCGAGATCCGCGCCGTAAGCCGGGTTATTCAGGAGCAGGTGGAGCACGTAGTCGCAGAAGTACGGTGCCGTGGAGGCGTAGGCGCAGCCCTGGCGCGACGGCGTGACCTTCGGTTCCACCGGGGTGGCCACGGCGGCATCGTGCTCGGCCTGGGTGATCTTTTTCTGGTTAAGCATCAGGCCGAGCACCAGGTCGCGGCGCTGTTTGGCGTTCTCGGGGTTGGTGATGGGGTCGAACGCCGAAGGACTGTTGACCAGGCCTGCCAGCAGGGCGGCCTGCGGCAGCGTCAGGTCCTTGGCAGTGGTGCTGAAGAAGAATTTGGACGCCGCCTCAATGCCGTAGGCGTCGCGGTTGAAGAAGACGATGTTGAGGTATCCCTCAAGGATCTGCTCCTTGCTGAATTCCTTCTCCAGGGCGATGGCGAGCTTCATCTCGCGGAGCTTGTCACCCACACCCTTGTTCACGCCGTTGAGCTTGATGTCCGCGTCCTTGCCCTCGGCAGCGAGGTTGGAGTTGAGGACGTTGTTGACGTACTGCTGGGTGATGGTGGAGGCACCCTGCTTGTTGCCGCGGGCCGTGCTCACGAGGGCACGGAGGATACCCGTGGTGTCCACGCCGCCGTGCTCGTAGAACCTGCTGTCCTCGACCGCAATGATGGCTTTCTTCATGAACGGCGAGATCTGGTCCAGGGAAACCTTGGTCCGGTTTTCCTCGTAGAGGTTGGCGATCAGGCTGCCGTCCGCCGCAAGGATCCGGGTGGACTGGCTGGGCGGGTCAACCTGCAGCTCGGCCGGAAGGGTGTCGAAGAAGTCGATGGAACCGCTCGCCGCGCTGCCGGAAACGGCCGCCGCCGGAACCAGCAGGCCGGCCACCAGGACACCGCAAATAGCGCTCACGCCAAGGAAGCCTAAAATCTTTCCGAGGGTAGTGGCTGTGTCGAAAATGGGGTTCCTGCGAGTCACCATGTTTTCCACTTTACCGGCAAGGACTAGTCTTTCTCTCATGACCAAATGGGAGTACGCCACGATTCCGCTCATTATTCACGCCACAAAGCAGATCCTGGACCAGTGGGGCGAGGACGGCTGGGAGCTCGTCCAAGTAGTCACCGGACCGGACGGCAATGGCCTGGTTGCCTACCTCAAGAGGGAGAAGCAGTAGCAATGAGCACCCCCGCAGAAACCACCTCCGGCGCGGCAAACCTGCCGGATCCGGCCCCCGTTTCAGCCGTCGAGCAGCGCCTCGCCGAGCTGGGCCTGACCCTTCCCGAGGTTGCAGCCCCGGTAGCCGCCTACGTGCCGGCCGTGATCTCCGGCAACCACGTCTACACCTCCGGCCAGCTGCCCTTCGTCAACGGCAGGCTTGAAGCCACCGGCAAGGTCTCCACCGGCACCGAGGGCTACGCCGACGAGCCCACCGTGTCGCCGGAAGACGCCCATCGCTTCGCCGCGATCTGCGCCGTGAACGCCCTCGCGGCCGTGAAAAGCGTCATCGGCGACCTCGACCGGATCACCCGGATCGTCAAGGTTGTGGGATTCGTCTCGTCCGACCCCACCTTCACCGGCCAGCCCGGCGTCATCAACGGTGCCTCCGAGCTTCTGGGCCGCGTTCTGGGTGAGGCAGGGCAGCACGCCCGCTCCGCCGTCGGCGTTTCGGTCCTTCCCCTCGACTCCCCGGTCGAGGTCGAACTGATCGCCGAATTCAGCTAGGACCGGTCGCTTCCTTTGCCTCAGCTCGCCCGACGCCTGTTTGTCCTCCCTGCAGAACTTGAAGGAGCAGCACGAAGCTGGATTGAACACGGTGAGCGGACCCCGCGAGCCGCCCGCTACGCATCTTCGGTGGTGCTTTTGCGGGACTCGCCCACCGGCCTGGAGACCTGGCTCGGTTACCGGCCAGGCTCCTCGCCGCTGGGCGTGCTCGCCTTCCCCGGAGGTTCTTTGGACGCGTCCGACGACGACGCCGTCGGCTGGCTGGGGCCCTCACCCCAGCATTGGGCCGAGCAGATGGGGACAACTGACGTCGGGCTGGCGCGCCGCCACGTGGTGGGCGCCATCCGCGAACTTTTCGAGGAAACCGGGGTGCTCCTGGCAGGCCCGGACATGTCCACCACGGTGGAGGCCACGTCAAGCCACGAGTGGATGCGGGCCCGTGTGGCGGTCGCCGACCAGGAGAAGACGCTCGCCGAGTTGCTCGCCAAGCGAGGCCTGTCGCTGCGGACCGACCTGCTCAAGCCCCTGGTCAACTGGCGCAGCCCGGACTTCGCGCACCGCCGGTTCGATACCCGCTATTTTGCCGCCACGGTGCCCATGAACCAGAAGCCCAGCCTCCTGGAAGGCAAGGGCGTGTGGGGGCGGTGGGTCTGTGCCACTAAGGCCATCGAAGAGCGCGACACCACCAACCTCGGCGATGAAGTGGGCCAGGAGAACACTGTTGGCCTGCCCCTGAGCCAGCTCCTGGTGCCCGGTTCCGAGATCATGCTCGAGAAGATGGCCGCCGCGAATGGCTGCATCGCCTACCTCAGCTACAAACGCAAGCCGCACGTTTACCAGCCGGCGCTCGTTGAAGAGGACGGGAAGCTGATGCTCGAAGTCGAGGCCGCGAAAACCGTCGCCGGCGATCCTCAGCGGGACCGCTAACCCCTGTTACCCTGCTGTCGCCCAGCTCAAACGCTCTGGCACTTCCTGCAGGTCTTCAGGGAACGCTCTTTCACTTCCTGCAGGTTTTTCCCAACGCTCTGGCAGGTCCTGCAGGGAGTTGGCCGACGCTCTTGCGGGTATTGGCGCAACGATCTTTCCCTATGCGCCCGCGATGCGCTTCAACCGGATGGCGGCGTACGGGCGGCTGGGCAGGTTGCCTGCCGTCCAGGACTCGTCGGACGGCTCCACTGGTATTTCGCCGCGTCCGTCGCGGATCATTAGGATCACCGTGCCGATCACGGCCGCCACGGAAGCCGCACCCAAAAGCGCCATCAGGATCACAACTGCCAGGGACATCGTCATGCACCTCTGACTTAACTTTAAGTCCGGGAGCTCGTTCCGGCACCTGCTGTTCCGAAAGTCAAGAAGCCTGGGAGAAAGTGAGAGAGGGGTTGCGGAAAACGTGCAGGGAGTGCCAGAGCGTTTGTGGGGATGCAAAAGGCCCGGGGTCCGGCATCCCCCACGCCGTCAGGGGGACGGTGGGGTGGATGCCGGCCTCGGGCCGGCAGATCAGCTCGTCAGCGGGAGCGCTGGCGCAGGCGCTGCATGTCCAGGATCACGACGGCGCGGGCTTCGAGGCGGAGCCAGCCTCGCTGGACGAATTCCGCAAGTGCCTTGTTGACTGTCTCGCGGGAGGCGCCGACCAGCTGGGCCAGTTCTTCCTGGGTGAGCTCGTGCGCCACCAGGACGCCGTCCGTTGCCGGGCGGCCGAAGCGGTCAGCGAGGTCCAGGAGTGCCTTGGCCACGCGGCCCGGTACGTCGGAGAAGACCAGGTCGGAAAGGGAATCGTTGGTGCGGCGCAGGCGGCGGGCCAGGGCCTGCAGCAGCTGGGCGGAGACCTCGGGGCGGGTCCGGAGGAGGGCGTTGAGGCTCTCGTTCCTCAGGCCGGCGAGGCGGGTTTCGGAAACAGCCGTGGCGGTGGCGGTGCGGGGGCTGGGATCAAAGAGCGCCATTTCGCCGAAGAGTTCGCCCGGGCCCAGGATGGCGAGGAGGGACTCCCTGCCGTCAGGGGAGGTGCGGCCCAGCTTCACCTTGCCGGAGACGATGAAATAGAGCTGGTCCCCCTGGTCGCCTTCGCGGAATACCGATGCGCCGCGGGAAAGGTCCACCTCGGTCAGCTCATCCGTCAGCAGACGGAATGCTTCGTCGTCGAGCGTGGCGAAAAGGGGCGCTCGGCGCAGTACCTCGATGTCCATAAAATCTCCTGATAAAAGTTTCGGCTGTGGCGCTTTTGCCATTGTTTCAGAATTTTGGCGGTTCTGTGACGTACTTGGCAGCCGATTCGCCCTGAAGCACCGGCGAAGGGGCCTATTTGAACCGGGGGAGGGCTCGATCCCACACCGTGCGGGCTCTTGCGTGGGGCTGGGCCCCGGTGCGGCGGGAATCCACAGAATAATGTCAGGCATCGCCACTAGAATTGTGAGTCAACCGTAAATAAGGAGCCTTGGTGTTTGGCTTGACCGTTCTGGACCTGGTGCTGATCCTGGCCCTGCTGTCGTACCTGATCTATGGCCTGCGCAATGGCTTTCTGGTGACCCTGGGCGGAATCGTGGGTTTCGCCGCCGGCGCTCTCGCTGCCTTCTTTGCCGTCCCGCTCGTCAGTGGCTTCGTGGAGGACTCCGGCTGGAGGCTCACCGCGATCGTGGCCGCCGCCGTCGTACTGATGGCCGTGGGGCATGGCCTCGGGACCATGATCGGGCGGAAAATCCGCGGCGCGGTGCGGATCAGGCCGTTGCGCGCAGCGGACCGGCTCATTGGCGGCGCGGCCAATGTGGTGGTCTCGGCACTTGTCATGTCCATGCTGGCTTTCAGCATCAGCTCCCTGGGCGTTCCGTTTGTCTCCCAGCAACTGGCCGACTCCAAGGTCATCCGGTACATCGACGGGCTGACTCCTGTTCCGGTGAAGGCAACCATGGCGCAGCTGCGTTCCACGGTGATCGGCAACGGAATTCCCACACTGATCGAAGGGCTGGACCAGGCCCCGCAGGTTGCAGTGCCCAATGCCAGCACCAATACTGTCGCCCTGAACCGGGCCGGGGAATCGGTCCTGAAGATCGCGGGAACGGCTTATCAGTGCGGCCAGAACCAGACCGGCACCGGCTTTGTGGTTTCGCCGGGGCGGGTTGTCACCAATGCGCATGTGGTGGCGGGCGTGTCGGAGCCGGTTGTGGAGATTGCCGACGGCGGTGCGATGCCCGGGCGGGTGGTCTATTTCGACACCACGCACGACCTCGCTGTGCTGGCGGTTGACGGACTGAGGTCAGAGCCGCTGGAGCTGACTTCGGACCTGCCGGCGGGCAGCCCGGCCGCGTTTGCCGGTTATCCCCACGGTGGCCCGTTCTCAGCGAAACCCGCCACAATCCAGGATATCGCCACGGTTCTGGTGCCCGATATTTATGGGAACAACCCTTCGCCCGAGGACATCTACCGCCTGGCCGGCGACGTCCAGCCGGGAAATTCCGGCGGCCCGCTGCTGACCACGGACGGCCTGGTGGCGGGCGTGATCTTCGCCAAGGCAACATCCGACGCCGAGATGGGGTTCGCCATCACCATGGATGACCTCTACCCGGTGGCCTCCCAGGCTGCCGGCATGAGCGCCCCCGTTTCTTCCGGGCAGTGCATCCAGAAGTAGTCGCCGTTACAGGACCTCGGCCAGGTAATCGATGGCCAGCTTGTAGCCGAAAACGCCCGCTCCCACGATCACCGCGGCACAGACCGGCGACAGGAATGAGTGGTGCCGGAATTCTTCACGCTGGTGCACGTTGGTGATGTGGACCTCGACGGCGGGAAGCTGCACCGCTGCCAGGGCGTCACGCAGGGCAACGGAGGTGTGCGTGAAGGCGCCGGCGTTCAGGACAATGCCGACGGCGGTGCCGCGGGCGGCGTGGATGACGTCAAGCAGGACGCCCTCATGGTTTGACTGGACGCACTCCACCGTAAAGCCGTGGGCCTGAGCCGCTGCGGCCGCCAGTTGTTCCACATCGGCGAGGGTGGACGTGCCGTACTTTTCCGGCTCGCGGGTTCCCAGCAGGTTAAGGTTGGGCCCGTTGATGACCAGGATGGTCCCGCGGCTGTCTTCGTTGGAGATGGCTTCAGTCATGGGTGCAAATCTATCGCCAGAGTTATCGCCACAAGAAACGCGGGGTCACTTCACGCCCGTTGTGGGCCCCTGATTGGGCGTGAAGTGACCCCGCGTTGCCTTGAAAGCGCTGGGTACGGGCGCCTGCGGAGCACCGATGGCTAGATCAGCAAAGGATGGCTAGATTGCCGTGAACCTCAGCAGCAGTGCGTGTTCCGGGTTGAGGATGGGCATCGGCAGGCCCACCTCGGCCAGGAAGCGGCCGCCGGCCACCGCACCGTCGGCGAGCCATGCCGGGGGACGTACCTGGGTGAAGGTGTGGGCGTAGTCGGCGTCACCGGGTGCCGGGAAGATGGCCTCCACCCGGTAGTCCACGTCCGGTTCCAGACCGGGGATGGCGATCCGGCCGGTCTGCTCGGCGAACGAGGTGCGGGTGCTCACCAAGGTAAACAGCGCCGCCGTCGTGCCTGGCAAAGCGGCTGGTCCAGCCGGCCCGGCAGCGGGGGCCACCACGCCGTGCAGCATCAGCGATCCGTCCGCGATGTCCGCACGGACCATGCGCCCGGAGTGGATCAGGTCCCGGTGTTCCTTGTAGAGCCCGATGAAGCGTTTGAGCTGTTCCCGTTCGGCGCCCTGGACCCCGCGGACGTCCCACTCCATGCCGAAGTGCCCGAAGAGAGCGGTGATGGCGCGGAAGGACAGATCGTGTGTGCGGGCCGTGGTGTGCGAGGTGGTGGGGCCGATGTGCCCTCCCACCAGCTCCGGCGGGACCACAATTCCGGTCCAGCGCTGGATGGTCTGCCGTTCCAGGGCATCGTTGCAGTCAGAGGCCCAGATCCGGTCGGTCCGTTCCAGGATGCCCAGGTCCACGCGGGCGCCGCCGGAGGAGCAGCTTTCAATCTCGACGCCGGGGTGGGCCTTCTTGAGTTCGTCGAACAGCCGGTAGGCGGCCAGGGTCTGCTCGTGGACTGAGGACCGTCCGGCGTGGCCGTGCTCCAGCAGGTCCCGGTTCTGGTCCCACTTGAGGTAGCTGATGCTGTTCTCACGCAGCAGGGCATCCACGCGGTCGAAAATGTATTGCCACGCTTCCGGGTTCACCAGGTCGATGATGTGCTGGTTCCGCCATTCAAGCGGCAGCCGCCCGCCGTCCTTGTGCGATGCGGCGGCCGGCCCCGCGATCCATTCGGGGTGTGCACGGGCGATATCGGAGTCCAGGTTGACCATTTCCGGCTCCACCCAGAGTCCGAATTCCATCCCGCGGGAGGTCACAGCCTCGATCAACGGCGTCAGGCCGTCGGGCCAGAGGGATTCGTCCACGTACCAGTCGCCCAGGCCGGCGTGGTCGTCGCGGCGTCCGCGGAACCAGCCGTCGTCGAGTACGAACCGCTCAACGCCGAGCTCCGCGGCGGAGTCGGCAAGCTCGATCAGCGTGGGGAGGTTGTGGTCGAAGTAGACCGCTTCCCAGGTGTTGAGCACCACGGGGCGGGCCTTGCCGCCCGGCAGGCCGGTGGTGCCGGCAGCGGCGCCTGTGCCTGCTGCCGCGGGCAGGACGTGGTGCGGGCGCGACCGGAACCAGCTGTAGAACGCCTCACTGACGCCGTCCAGGCCGCGGTCCGAGTAAGCGGCGAACAGTGCCGGGGTGGTGTAGCTTGCGCCGGGTTCGAGGATGACCTCCGCCGGGCCCAGGAGTTCGGAGCCGCCGATCATGGTGCGGCCATCGCCGATGCTGTCCGCGAACTGTTCGTGGTTGCCGCTCCAGGCCAGGTGCGTGGCCCAGACCTTCCCGTGGCGGTTGCCGAAGCCGGCGGTGCCGGCGGCGAAGAGCAGCGAGGAGTCGTGCCCGGTGCGGCCGTGCCGTCCGGTGCGGACCCAGGTGCCCTGCTGGATGGCGCGGCGCTGCGGGTGGTTTTCCCGGCACCAGCGGCCGGTCAGGTCAAGGAGTTCGGTGGCGTCCGGTGCCACCGGGAGGACCGTCGCCAGTTCGTCGAGCTGGTAGGGCGTGGTGCCGTCGTTGGTGAGGGTGTGCCGCAGCTCCAGCAGGCCGCCGTCGTGCAGGGTGAGGGAGGACGAAACGGTGACGCCGGCGTCGGGGTCGGACTGGACAATAACAGCGGAACGGCCGACGGCGGTGCCGCCTTTGGTGCCGGCTGTCACCGTGCGGAGGCGGGCCGAGAAGTCCAGGCCGGAGACGCCGTCGGCGATCCGGTGGCCGCGGAGGCCGGGGCGGCCGCGCCAGCTCGAGGAGGCCTGCGGCAGAAGACCGGCGGGAACTGTGGCGTCGATGGCGGAGTGCGGTACGGGTTCGCCGAGGATGGCGAGGTCCGGCAGGGTGCTGCCAAGGTCCGCGCCCCAGTGGATAACCTCGGCCTCCCCGCTGTCGAAGCTGATCACCAGGCTGGTTCCGGCGGAACGGAGGTGGAGGGGGTCCATAAGTACTGTCCTTCTAAGGGGTGGGAGTCAGAAAATGAGGCTGCGCGCCGCGGGAACACGACGCCCGCGGCGCGCAGCCGGTAAAGCGGGTGGCTTACTTGAAGAGGGCGTTGACCTGTTCGTTGGCCTTGGTCAGGGAGCTGGCGGGCGCCTTTCCGGAGACCACGGCGTCCATGGCGGGCTCCATGATGCCCTTGACCTTGGCGGTGTTGTCCGTGATGGGGTACAGGAACGTGGTCTTGTTCTTGACGTGCTCGGTGAAGGCGCTGACATCCACGCCCTTGGCCTTGAATGCTGCGGCAGCCTTGTCGGAAGAGGCCTTCAGTGCGGGGAAGACAACGGCCTTCGAGGCCACAACGTCCTGGCACGCGGCCGAGGCGAGGTACTCAACCCACTTGATGGACGCGTCCTTCTTCTTTGTTCCGGCCCAGATCGAGTCGGCCAGGCCGTTGAACATGGAGGCGCGCTTGCCCTCCGGGCCCACCGGGGTGGGAGCGATGCCCACCTCGATGCCCTTGTAACCGGTGTACTGGCCGGTCATCCAGGAACCGTGGGCGTTGATGGCGGACTTGCCAGCTGCGAAGGTGTCGGCCATTGCCGCGCCGACGGTGGTCTCCAGCTTGGGCATGTAGCCCTTCCCGGCCAGGCCCGCGAACCACTCCATGCTCTCCTGGAACTTGGGGTCATCATAGTTGTAGTGCGTGCCCCACGGGTTCTTGTCCGTGTGGGACCAGCCGGTGGTGTTGGTGAGGTAGCTCCACTCGGTCTGGCCCGAGGAGTCGCCGCCGCCGTTCAGGCCCAGGCCGTAGACCGCAACGTTGTTCTTGTCGAACCCGGCCTCGTCACCGCGCTTTCCGCTCTTGTCCACGGTCAGGTGGGCGATGACCTTCTCGTATGTTCCGCCATCTTCCGGGTTCCAGCTGAGGGTCTTCATCTGGTCCTCGGTGACGCCGGCGCTGGCGAGCATGGCCTTGTTGTAGAACAGGCCGATGGTGTCCCAGTCCTTGGGCAGGCCGTAGCGCTTGCCGTCCTGGCCCACCCAGAGGTCCGCGAGGCCCTCGTTGTAGGCGGTGAGGTCCACGTTGTCTTTCTTGACGGCGTCGTCAATGGCCAGCAGCTGCTTGTTCTTGGCCAGCTCGCCGTAGCGGCCCAGGTGGTTGGTGAAGACGTCCGGGGCGGTGCCGCCCACGAAGCCGTTGGTGAGGGTGCTCCAGTAGTCATCCCAGCCGCGCTGGGTGATCTTCACCTTGATGTCCGGGTTGGCCTTGGTGAAGTCATCGGCGCACTGCTGGTAGGCGGGGAGCTGGTTGGCGTCCCACAGCCAGTAGCTGATCTCGCCCTTGGTGGCTTCGGCGGAGGATGATGCGCCGCTGCAGGCGGAGAGGGAGAGGGCCACAGCTGCGGCGACGGCGACGGCGCCGAGGGTTTTCTTCATGGTGTTCTTTCCGTTCGGGGTGGGGTTTCTTCGGGTGGGGTTTCTGTACGGGTAGGGCGGGAGCGCTTATTTGATGCCGGAGAAGCCGATGGAGTTGACGATCTTCTTGCCGAAGGCGGCGAAGAGGACCAGGACGGGGAGGGCGGAAACCAGGACGGCTGCCATGAGGCCGGACCAGTCGGGGGCTCCCTGGGGGGACTGCGATTTGAAGACGCCGAGGCCCACCTGCAGGACACGGACGTCATCCTGGGAACCGACGAGCAACGGCCAGAAGTATTCGTTCCACTGGCCGATGAACGTCAGCAGCGCCAGTGTGGCCAGGGGTGCCGCGGCGTTGGGGAGCACGATCTGGAAGAAGATGCGCAGGTGCTTGGCGCCGTCGAGCATGGCTGCTTCTTCGACCTCACGGGACATGTTCAGGAAGAACTGGCGCAGGAAGAAGATGGCGAACGGGGTCATGAACAGGTACGGCAACACCATGCCAAGCATCGTGTTGAGCAGGTCCAGGTTCTTGATCAGCAGGAAGTTCGGCAGTGCCGTGAAAATCGGCGGGACCAGCATGGTGCCGAGGAACAGGCTGAACACCACGTTCCGGCCCTTCCAGCGCAGCCGGGCAAAGGCGTAGGCAGCCATCGCGCTGAAGAACACGGCCCCGGCAGTGGTGATGGAGGAGAAGATGATGGAGTTCCGCAGGTAGAGCCAGAAGTCGATGGCGGCACCGGAACCGCCTTCCGCGACGGCGTCGGCCGGGCTCTGCAGCCCGAACACCCGCATAAAGGCGCCGAAGGTGAAGTCGGCCGGAAGCAGGCTGGCCGACTGGGTGGCCAGGGCGCTGTTGGTGGACAGGGCCGTCCGCAGCACCCAGAGGAACGGGACAACGGAGACCGCGATGGCCAGGGCGAGGAGCGCCCAGGCACCCGCGCGGCGGGGGTTGAACGGACGACGGCGGCGGGTTGCGGCCGGCAGCGGTGCGCGGCTGGTGGTGGTGGTCATGCGGGGCTCCTAGTCCAGGTCCGACTCGTTGCCCTTGAGGAACTTCATCTGGATGAAGGCCACGAGAGCGAGGATGAGGAAGAGAATGACGGCGATCGCCGATCCGTAGCCGAAGTCCGACTCGGTGAAGGCGCGCTGGTAGATGTAGTACTGGATGACGCGGGTTGCGTTGACCGGGCCACCCTGGGTTGTCACCGCGACGGAGTCGAAAACCTGGAAGGAGCCGATCACCGTCACCACCAGCACCATGACCAGGACCGGGCGCAGCAGCGGGATGGTGATTTTGCTGAAGGTCTGGAACGGTGAGGCGCCGTCCAGTTTGGCCACCTCGTAGACGTGGCCCGGAATTGCCTGCAGGCCGGCGAAGATGAGAAGCGCGGTATAGCCCATGTGGCGCCACGTGTTGATGAGGGCCTGCGTGGGGATGGCCCACTCCTCGCTGCCGAAGAACGCGACGCGGGGGAGGCCGGCCCACTCGATGAACTGGTTCACCACACCGATCTGGTAGTCCAGCATCCAGAACCACAGCAGGGCCGCGATGACGTTGGACATCAGGTAGGGCAGGAGCAGGGCGCCCCGGATAAGCGTGGACTTGGCAACCTGGTACATCAGGAGTGCCAGGCCAAGGGCCAGCGCTGTCTGGAGGACGATGTTGAGGAAGACGTACTGGCCTGTCACGGCCAGGGAATTCCAGAACAGCGGGTCCTTGGCGATGGCCGTGTAATTGTCCATCCCCACCCATTCCGGGTCTCCGAGGATGTTGTACTCGGTGAAGCTCAGGTACACGCCGCGGATGGTGGGAACAACGTAGAAGAAGATGAAGCCGATCATGGCCGGGGCGATGAAGAACAGTGCGATCTTGAGGTCGCCGAGCCGGCGGAAACCGCCGCGCGGTGCGGGAGCCCCGGATTTGAGCGGGGCAGTTCTCGTGTGTTTGGCAAGGGTGGTCATCTTCGACCCTTCCTGACTGTGATGGAGGTAACAACTGGAAAGAAATCTACACGAGTAGATTGATGAGGGCAAGGGCTAATTTTTACCAATGTCCGCAACGTTTTCTCCAGTGATTTGTCTATTGACTCGTGTAGATTCCGGTGAAACACTGGGAGCCTTGACGGACAGCGCTTGCCCGGACCAGTGCCAGAGCCTGCATGATTCCGCAGCCCCACGGAAAGAGAGACAATGACGTTTTCACTCGGCGTAGTAGGAGTCGGGCAGTTCGGCGGCCAGTTCGCCCACCTCTTCAATCTCCACCCAGGCGTCAGCGCCGTTTATGTGGTGGACGAGCTGCCGGAACGTGCGGCGGAAGCCGTGGAGCGCCACCACCTGGCAGGGTCAATGGCGGGCTTCGAGGACCTCCTGGCCTCCGACGTCGACGCCGTTGCCATCTTCACCCAGCGCTGGACGCACGGTCCGCTGGTGGAGCAGGCCCTCCGCGCGGGCAAGCACGTCTACTCGGCCGTACCCATGGCTGTCTCCGAGGAGGAGATCGCCCGCATCATCGACGCCGTCCGGGAAACCGGGCTCGTCTACATGATGGGGGAGACCAGTTACTACAACCCCGCCACGGTTTATGCCCGCAGGCAGCTTTCCGCCGGCAAGTTCGGCCGGAACTTCTACTCCGAGGGCGACTACGTCCACGACATGGACCTGGGCTTCTACGACGCCTACCAGTACAGCGGTGGTGATCGCTGGAAGGAAACGGCCAGCTACCCGCCCATGCTGTACCCCACGCACGCCGTGGGGGGCGTGCTGGGAGCCATTCCCGCCCACGCCGTCAGTGTCAGCTGCGTCGGAGTCAAGGATGACCGCAACGACGGCGTCTTCGACAAGGACATCAGCATGTTCGGCAATGATTTCTCCAACGCCACGGCTCTCTTCGAACTCAACGACGGCGGCGTGATGCGCACCAACGAGATGCGCCGGGTGGGCTATCCATCGCACATCCGGGAGTCGCGGTTCAGGTTTTTCGGAACCGAGGCCAGCTTCGAACAGCTCGCCAAAGTCACTGTCTGGCAGGACAAGGAAAACGTCCATGACATCTCCGAACAGTTCGAAACCCGTCCCAGCATGTCCCTTGATGACCCGTCGCTGGCCAACGTGGCACCGGAGCTGAGGGACGCTTTCGTCTCCGGGCTCTCTCCCGTCCATGACGCGGAACGGCTTCCGGCTGAGTTCCGCGGCGCACCCAACGGACACGAGGGCAGCCACCACTTCCTGGTGGACGACTTCGTCACGGCGGTCAACGCCGGCACGCTGCCTCCGGTCAACGCCTGGGTTGCCGCCCGCTTCACGCTGCCCGGCATCGTGGCGCACGCGTCCGCCATCCGGGGCGGGGAGCGGCTGCCCATCCGCGACTTTGGCGACGCCCCGGCGAACCGCTAGCTAGCATGTACACCATGACGACTCCAGTAGTGCAGGCCCCGCGCGGCCCGGTGACCCGCAAGGATGTTGCCCGGTATGCCGGCGTCAGCACCGCCGTCGTCAGTTATGTGGTGAACGGCGGGCCCAAAAAGGTGGCGCCGGCCACCGAAGCGAAGGTCCAGGACGCCATCCGCGTCCTGGGTTACCGCCCCAACGCGGCGGCGAGGGCGCTCAAGCTCGGGTCCAGCGAGACCATTGGGCTGGTCATCCCCGACAACAGCAACCCCTTCTTCTCCTTTTTTGCCCATGCCGTGGAGGATGCGGCCGCCGAACTGGGCTACGCCCTGGTGCTGAGCAACTCGGACGGGAACCTGGCCAAGGAGCGGCGCAACATCCGCAACCTTGCTGCCCGGCAGGTGGACGGTGTGCTGTTGGCCAGTGTCCTTTTCGAACCGGATCTGGAGTCGCTGGAGACGGCGGACATACCGTCGGTCCTGCTGAACCAGGAGCGCGACGCCCCCGGCTTCAACAGCATCGGCGTGGACCTTGCCGCCGGCGCCCGCATGGCCGTAGAGCACCTGATCGGACACGGCCACACCAACATCGGCCTGGCCATGGGCACCAACGTTTCCAGCAGCACTGACGGGCGTGAACTCGGCTGGCGGGAGGCATTGCAGGCCGCGGGACTGCCGGAAGGCCCCATCGCGTACAGCGACTTCACCCGGCCCGGCGGTTACAGTGCCGGGCAGCGCCTGCTCGCCTCAGTCAACCGGCCCACGGCGATTTTCGCCAGCTCGGACATGCAGGCGATCGGCCTGCTGCGGGCGGTCCACGAAGCCGGCCTTGCCGTGCCCGGTGAAATCGCCGTCGCGTCCTTCGACGGTTCCCTGGAGGCCGAGTATTCGTGGCCGCCCCTGACCACGGTTGAGCAGCCCGTGGCCGAGATGGCGGAGGCCGCCGTGGCTGCCCTGGTGGGCGCCGGCCGCGGCGAAAAGCCCCGGCACCGGATCTTCCCCACGAAACTTCACATCCGCCAGTCCTGCGGCTGCCCCTGAACCAGAGGGCCTATCAACCCCGGACGCCGCTGTTCGCTGCCTTAGCCTGCGATGCGGAGCCGGGTCCTCTCGCCCAGGAGGCGCCGGGCTTCAGCGCCCAGGCCCGCGTCGCTGATGACTTCATCTGCTGCTTCCAGGGCGGCGATGGTGCTGATGCCCAGCGTGCCCCACTTTGTGTGGTCGGCGAGGACCACCACTTTCCTCGCGGCGGAGACAAACGCCCGGTCCGTCTCGGCCTCCAGCAGGTTCGGCGTGGTGAATCCGGCGTCGGCATCCATCCCATGCACCCCCAGGAACAGCACGTCCAGGTGCAGCTGCTTCAGCGCCGCCGTCGCGATGGGGCCCACCAGGGCGTCCGACGGCGTGCGTTCGCCGCCGATCAGGATCACGGTGGATGCGAAGCGGGCTGAGCCGGCCGACGCGCCGTGGTGGAAAAGGTCGGCGATGCGTACGGAGTTGGTCACCACGGTGATGCGCGGACCGTTGACGAGTTCCTTGGCAAGGGCCCAGGTGGTGGTTCCGGCGCTCAGGCCCACCGCCATGCCCTCCTGGACCAGGCCGGCCGCCTCGAGGGCGATGGCCCGTTTCTCCGCGGTCAACTGGGTGGACTTGAGTTCGAAGCCGGGCTCATGCGTGCTCGCATCGCCGGGAAGCTTAGCGCCGCCGTGGATGCGCTCCAGCCGGCCGCCTTCCTCCAGCAGCTCAATGTCGCGGCGCACCGTCATGAGGGAAACCCCCAGCTGCTGCGCCAGGTCCGAAACCCGAACCACCCGCTCCCGCTGGACAGCCTCAACAATGGCCTGATGTCGAGCGGCAGGAAGCATCGGGGCGGGTCCTTCCAGGCAGGCGACGGGGCTGGGTCCAGTCTATGCGCGCACCACCGCTGACGAGTGGCAGCCATCCTCTGTGTGCTAGCTCCCAATTCATACGTCAACGGCGCCACCCACTGTGGTGGAAAGCGCCGTTGACGAGGAGTGGGGGTTTTGCGGAAGCGTGCGTCAGAAGCGAGGAACGAGCTAGCACGCGGAGCATGACTCCCGCTCCTCGCCCGCCGAGCGCTTACTTACGCAGGGACGCCGCGATCTGGGCCATGACGGTGTTGTCGGCCAGGGTGGTGGCGTCGCCGGGGTCGCGTCCTTCGGCGACGTCCTTGAGGAGCCGCCGCATGATCTTGCCGGAACGGGTCTTGGGTAGTTCCGGGACCACGAGGATGGTCTTCGGCTTGGCGATCGGGCCGATTTCCTTAGCGACGTGGTTGCGGAGTTCCTGGACGATTGCGTCGCCGGTGTCCACGGCGTCCCCGCGGAGGATGACGAAGGCGACGACGGACTGGCCGGTGGTTTCATCCGCGGCGCCGACCACTGCTGCTTCGGCGACGGTGGGGTGGGAGACCAGGGCTGATTCGATCTCCGTGGTGGAGAGCCGGTGGCCGGAGACGTTCATGACGTCGTCCACCCGGCCCAGGAGCCAGATGTCGCCGTCCTCGTCCTTTTTGGCGCCGTCGCCGGCGAAGTACATGGTCTCGAACCGGGACCAGTAGGTTTCCTTGAACCGTTCCGGGTCGCCCCAGATGCCGCGGAGCATGGCGGGCCAGGGTTCACGGATCACCAGGAACCCGCCGTGGCCGTTCGGTACGGACTCGCCCATCTCGTCCACGACGTCCACGGCGATGCCGGGCAGCGGGGTCTGGGCAGAGCCGGGCTTGGTGGCGGTCACGCCGGGGAGCGGTGCGATCATCTGGGCGCCGGTTTCGGTCTGCCACCAGGTGTCCACGATCGGGGCGGGGTGTTCCTTCTTCTCGCCGTTCTTGCCCGCGTTGGCGCCGATGACGTTCCGGTACCACATCCAGGCTTCGGGGTTAATGGATTCACCCACGGATCCGAGGACCCGGATCGAGGACAGATCGTACTTGTCCGGGATGTCCCGGCCCCACTTCATGAAGGTACGGATGGCGGTGGGGGCGGTGTAGAGGATGGAGACCTTGTACTTCTCGATGATCTCCCACCAGCGGCCCTGGTGCGGGGAGTCCGGGGTGCCCTCGTACATGACCTGGGTGGCGCCGTTGATGAGCGGCGCGTAGGCGACGTAGGAGTGGCCGGTGACCCAGCCGACGTCGGCCGTGCACCAGTACACGTCCGTCTCAGGGTGGAGGTCAAAGACTGCCTTGTGGGTGTAGGCGCCCTGGGTGAGGTACCCGCCGGTGGTGTGCAGGATGCCCTTGGGCTTGCCGGTGGTCCCGGAGGTGTAGAGGATGAACAGCGGGTGCTCGGAGTCATGCCCGACGGCGGTGTGCTGGGCGGATGCCTGCCCGACGGTGTCGTCCCACCAGTGGTCCCGGCCATCGTGCCAGTCCACGTGCTGGCCGTTGCGCTTGACCACCACGACGTTCTGGACCGTGTGCCCGCTGCCGTCCCCCACGTGCGAGAGTGCGTCGTCCACTGCGGTCTTCAGGGCGCTGGGCTTGCCGCGCCGGTAGGTGCCGTCGGCCGTAACCACGAGCTTGGCCCCGGCATCATCGATCCTGGACCGGAGGGCCTCGGCGGAGAACCCGCCGAACACCACGGAGTGCACCGCGCCGATCCGGGCGCAGGCCAGCAGTGTGATGACGGCCTCCGGGATCATGGGCAGGTAGACGGCCACCCGGTCGCCCTTGGCGACGCCGAGGGACTCGAAAGCGTTGGCCGCCTTCTTCACCTCTTCGGTGAGCTGGGCGTAGGTGTAGGTGCGGGTGTCCCCGGGTTCGCCTTCGAAGTAGATGGCCACCCGGTCCCCGAGGCCGTTCTCAACATGCCGGTCCAAAGCGTTGTAGGCCGCGTTGACCTCACCACCGACGAACCACTTGGCGAACGGCGGGTTGGACCAGTCAAGGGTCGTCTCGAAATCCTTGGACCAGGTCAGCAGTTCCCGGGCCTGCCTGGCCCAAAAAGCCGGACGGTCAGCCTCGGCCTCAGCGTAATCGGCTGCGGTGACAACGGCGTCGGCAGCGAATTCCGGGGTAGGGGCAAAAGCGCGGTTTTCCTGAAGCAGGTTTTCAAAAGCGTCGCCCTGCTGGTCACCCTGCAGGGCGACGGTGGATGCCGTGGCGGCGGAGCTGTTCTGGGACATGCTGAACCTCATCATTCATCGATCTTTACGGCGGCTCTGCCGTTACCGGACCGTGCCCGCCACCCACGCGGCAGGCACAGCCCGTCACGGACATTCCGCGAAGAGCTGTTCCGAAATCAACCCTAATACTTCAACGGTGCCAGTGTGTGTGCGGTGTCACACATGTGCCCTGAGCGGCATTTAATTAGCGGTGAATGGTTGCCGGGGGCCGTTCGCAGGGTCCCCGCCGCCGCCGATCAGCTAGTGATCGGCCATGCTGTTGGCTAGGCTGAGTTGGAATTGTGACTTCCACGGAGCCACGCTAAGGAGAACAGAATGAACCAGCAAAGCTTCGGCCAGAAACTTGGCAACGCAGCGAGGTCCAGGTCCGGTGCCACCTCCGGAGACGGGGCAACAACAGGAGGGCAGCGGCCTGCGCGGGTCAAGCCCGGCACCACCAACCAGGCCGTTCTGGGCCACTTCACCGCCAGGGACCTGACGGTTTTCGCCGCCACACTGATTCTTTTGGTGGCCTCGCTGCTGCCGGTCTTCTTTGGCCGGTTCAACCTGTGGAACGCGGGCAGCCTGTTCTTCCTGGGCCTCGGGATCCTGCTGCCCCTCATAGTGACGGCTTTGTTCGTTGCCCGCCGCCTCGCCCCCGCCACAAAGGTCCGCATCGGGTCGCTCTCTGTTGACCAGTTCGCCTCCGTGGTGGCCTCTTTTGCGCTGGCGTTCTTCTTTGTCTCGGCGGCTGCGGCATATGTCCCCAGCCTTCTGGTTGGCCTGGTGGGCTCGGCTGTCCTGTTCGCAGCGACCGTGCTGGGCCGGTTCATTCCGTATTTCGCCGGCGACTTCCTGGGCCGCGACGAGACCCCGTCCCACATTGTGGCGCGTGACGCCGCGGCTCCGCTGCCGAGGCCGCACACCCCCAAGGAGGCCAAGCCTGCCGAGGGCGCTGCGGAAACCCGGCCGGGCGTTTCCGACGAATCGCGGACCGCTGTGCGCGCTGCCGGTGCGTCCGCGGCGGGGGCAACCGCCGCGGCAGCTGCCCCCGCCGCGGTCTCCTCCGCCCCTGAGGTCAACGATTGGACCGCAGCAGGCGACCCCAGCCCTGCAACGCAGGCGTCCGACGTCGTCCCCTCGTCCTCACCGTCCCCTGCACCTTCACCGGCAGCCCCTTCACCGGCAGCCCCCTCAGCGGCGGCCGCCTCCCCGGCCGCCGAACCTGCGGCCGCCCAGGAGACGATGGCCGCCGACGTTCCGGTTGTTGCAGCCGCAGCTGCCGCCAGCACCCCTGCCACCGCGGGAGGCCCGGGCCGTATGGACCACAACGACCAGGTGAACCAGGGCGACGGCGTGGCGACCGCCGCTGCCTCCGCGCGCCGGCCTGCGGCGGAGCCGGCCCCGACGGCCGTTCACCAGCAGGTGTCGCCCCAGCAGGTGCGGAATGCAGAGCCCATCGGCGCCACCGTGGATCCGGCCAGCCGGCCGGAGGAAACCGACGAACATCCTGCGCACGAAGCATTCTGGTTCGCTGTGGCCCAGCACCGGACAGCCGTGGATCCCCGGACGGGCGCGCCTGCCTTTGTCATCGAACCGGGCGGCTGGGTGTTGGCCTTGGAGGACCGGGGGCACGAATTCCTTGTCCAGCACACGGACGGCCGGGTAGGCGTGCTCCGCGACCTCAGCAACATCGAGCGCGGCTAGCCTCCACGATGGCCACAGCCGAGTCCTTGCTGGCCTTGAAGCGCCGGGCGCGGAGGATCAACAGGGTTTTGGCGGAGAAGTACCCCTACGCCCACGCGGAGCTGGATTTCCGGAACCCTTTCGAACTGCTGGTTGCCACGGTCCTGTCAGCACAGACCACGGACGTCACTGTCAACGCCATCACCCCGCACCTGTTTTCGCGGTTCCCGGACGCCCGGCACCTGGCGGAGGCCGACCCCGCGGAGGTGGAGGCCATCATCAAGCCCACGGGGTTCTTCCGGGCCAAAACCCGGAACCTGCTGGCGCTCGCGACGCGCCTGGTGGACGAGTTCGACGGCGTGGTTCCTGGCCGGCTCGATGATCTGGTGACCCTGCCGGGGGTGGGACGCAAGACCGCCAACGTGGTTCTGGGCAACGCTTTCGGCATCCCCGGGATCACCGTGGACACCCATTTCGGCCGGCTGGCGCGGCGCTTCGGCTGGACCGAATCCGAGGACCCGGTGCAGATCGAGTCCGATGTCGCCGAACTGTTCGAACCCAGGGACTGGACCATGCTCTCCCATCGGGTGGTGTTCCACGGCCGGCGGGTGTGCCATTCCCGGAAGCCCGCATGCGGGGCATGCCCGGTGGCCAACTGGTGCCCCAGCTTCGGGCTCGGGGAAACCGATCCGGTGAAAGCCGCGAAGCTGTTGAAGTATGAACTGGCCCCCGGCAGCGAGCCCCTCCTGGAGCGTTTGCTCGCCGAAACCCACCGGGCGGCTGAAATCCGGATGGAATCCCAAAGGCGGCTCCCGTGAGCGCACGCCAGGACCTGATTCAGCTGGTGCAAAGATCAGAAAGCGGCGACGTCACTGCCCCCAACACCCTCTGGGCGGCGCTGACCGTGGACGAGGCCATCGCCCGCAAGGCTGCCGTCCTGATGCTTTTCGGCGTGCTGGACGATATTCCGGCTGCTTCCGACGAGCCTCTCGCAGCGGCGGATCTTGACGTCCTGCTGCTGGAACGCGCGCACACGTTGGGCTCACACCCTGGCCAGGTCGCTTTTCCCGGCGGGACCATCGATGCGGACGAGACGCCGATTGCCGCGGCCCTGCGGGAAGCCGAGGAGGAAACCGGCCTCGACTCAGCCGGGGTGGAGGTTCTTGGCACCCTCCAGGAGCTTGGGCTCGCCCGCAGCAACTTCCTGGTGACGCCGGTGCTCGGGTGGTGGGCATCGCCGTCGCCCGTGCGCGTGGTCGACTACGGCGAATCCGCGCAGGTCTTCCGGATCCCGGTCCGTGACCTGCTGGACCCGGCCAACCGGGTGACCGCTACCGTGAGCCGGGACGGCAAAACATACAGCAGTCCGGGCTTCGCGGTCAGCGGCGTCCTCGTCTGGGGTTTCACCGGAATTATCCTGGACGGCCTCTTCGAGCAGTTGGGCTGGTCCGTACCGTGGGACCGGACCCGCGTGCACCGGGTGGCGTTCTAGCGTCAGTTCGACTGCGGCTGCTGGCGAAGATCCACCACAATCCCCGTGGCCGCGTTTTCACGCAAGGCCCTGATCCCGTCTTTCAGTGCCGCGAGATGCTTGTAATCAGGTGATATCGCCACGGTGTTCCCCTGAGAGTCTGTAAGCCTCAGCCGGTAACACCCGTTGCTTACACGATGAATTTCGAATTTGCCCGCCATCTACCGGACCTCCCCTGCTTATGCGTCTTTGCACTTGTAGCTGCGCCGTCTGCATCAGTCGCTCCCTTGAGAGTAACCTCGCCCGCAAAGCCCGGCCAGCTACTCCCGGGTAGGTTACTTCGCACTAACTGAGTCCCCGTTATTTTGCGTTGTCGTAGGAGTCCACCACCGCGACGCTGACCGGGAACTCGACAGGGATGGGGCCGAACAGAAGTTCCTTGGCCGCGCTTGCGGCCTCTTCGATGGCCCGGATGCAGGCCGCAACCCCGGCCTCCGGTGCGTGCACCATCACCTCGTCGTGGAGGAAGAAGACCAGTTCCGCTTGAACGGAACCCTCGGCACGCAGGGCGCGAAGCCGCCGTCGTAAGTCAGCCAGCCAGCACGCCGCCCAGTCAGCGGCTGAGCCCTGCACCACGAAGTTGCGGGTGAAACGGCCCCGCGAGCGGGCGATCGATTCCGCGCGGCGCTGCTCTTCCGCCGACGCCGACTGCTGGCTCCGGAACCAGTTTTCCGACGGCGGCGGGCTGCTGCGTCCCAGCCGGGTGGTCACGGTGCCGCCGGCCTCGCCGTCGCGCGCGGCCTGCTCCACAAAACCGACGGCACGCGGGTAGGTCTTGGCCAGCTGGGGCATGAGGCGGCCCGATTCTCCGGTGGTGGCACCGTAGATGGCGCCCAGCAGGGCCACTTTTGCCTTGGCGCGGTCGCCGCCGAAACCCTGGGCAGCGATGCCCGCGTAAAGGTCCTTGTCGCGGGCCGCTTCGGCCATCTTTGAGTCCTGCGCCAGCGCCACCAGGACGCGGGGTTCCAGTTGGGAGGCGTCCGCCACGATGAGCTTGTGACCGGGGGCTGCGTGCACGGCGCCGCGGATCTGCCGCGGGATCTGCAGGGCGCCGCCGCCCCGGGAAGCCCACCGCCCGGACACCACGCCGCCCACCACGTACTCCGGCTGGAAGCGGCCGTTGGCCACCCACGCGTCCAGCCACGCCCAGCCGTTGGCGGTGTGCAGGCGGGACAGTTTCTTGTAGGCCAGGAGCGGTTCAATGGCGGGGTGGCTGGACTCCTTCAGCTCCCACTGCCGCGTGGTCTTGACCTCGATGCCGTTGCGGTGCAGGGCACGCATCAGTTCCTGCGGCGAGTCAGGGTTCAACCCGGGGGCATTGAGCAGGCTCTTAAGCTCGGTGTTCAGCGCCTCCAGCTTTGCCGGGCGGTGCCCGGACGGCGGCCGGGGCCCGAGGTGTTCGGCCAGGATCTGCTCATGCAGGTCCTCCCGCCAGGGGACGCCGGTGTGCTGCATCTCCGCGGCGATCATCGCGCCCGCGGATTCGGCGGCGAGCAGCAGCTGGAGCCGCTTCCGTTTGTTTTCTTCCGCGTCTACCGAGGCGACGGCCATCTGTTGCGCGGCATATTCGCTGCGCAGATCGGCCAGGCTGAGGCGCGGCGCAGACCCCCGGGCGGGGGCGTCAAAGAGCGCACCCTGGTCTGCCGGCGGGGGCGGCGGCTGGAGGGAACGGGGCGGCTGCTGGGGATCGTCCAGCGTGACCTTTTCGGCAGTCATGGCGTACTCGGTGTGGGCAGTGAACTGCGAATAGGCCAGGATATTGCTGCTCAGGCTCAGGTCGTAGCAACGTTCCAGCTCTACTCCTGCCGCCAGCAGGGCGGGGTACCACTCCTGGGTCCGGTGCCAGATCCACCGTGGCGACGCCTCGCGCGGCCGGTTTTCCAGCTGACGCACGACGCCGGCCAGCTCGCCGGCGCTGATCAGCCGCGGTTCGGGGCGGTCCGGGTGCGGAGCGCCGGCTTGCGTGAGCTGCTGGAGGGCTGCGCCGTTGGTGTGGGCAGCGAGCAGCAGATACATACGTCCAATTCTGCCCTGTGGCCGGGCCTGCATCGTGCGGCGGGTTGTCCACATAGGGCAGCCACCCCCTGTTTCTCCCGCTTTGTCCCGGTGGAGAGTTGCTCCATGAGCAGGCACCAGCAATCGCCATCCCCTTCCGAGCGGCCACTTTCCGGGCTGGCGCGTCCACACGGTCTGGCCCACCCACCTGACCGGGCGGCCGTCTTTCCCTCCGGGCAGTCTTCCGGCGCCTGGCTGCCGGAGCAGCACGGGGCCGCAGAGGTGCTGCTGGTGACCGGCTACGCCTTTCTCCAGGGCGAAGTTGAACAGATCGTCGCCGCCGCCGGGGGCCAGTTGCGCGTGGTCGAGGATGTTGCCGACGCCGCAAAGTACTGGGACTCCGCCGCAGCCGTGCTGGTGGGGAGCGATATCCGCGAACTGCCGCCGCGCCGCCGGGCACCGGCCGTGCTGGTGGGACTGAACGGCGAAGGGGACAGCCTCTGGCACCTTGCCGCTGCCCTTGGTGCCGAGCGCGTGGCCGTTCTTCCTGACGCAGCGGCCTGGCTGGCAGAGTACCTCAGCAGATCGCGTTCCCCTGAAGCCGGCGGGCTGGTGCTGGGGATAACAGGGGGCTGCGGCGGAGCGGGCGCCACCACCGCCGCCATCTGGATCGCCCAGGCAGCGGCAGGGCTGGGCGTCCGCGTCCTGCTCGTCGATGGGGATCCGTGGGGTGGCGGCGTGGAGCTGGCGCTGGCCGCTGAGGAGACACCGGGGCTGCGCTGGCCGGACCTTGCGGACGCGAGCGGCAGCATCGACCCCGGCCAGCTCTCCGATTCCCTCCCGGTCGCGGGAGGTTTTTCGTTCCTTTCCTGGCCGGGCAGCCGCGAACGTCCGGCGCCCGTAGACGCCGCCACCACCGGCGGCGTGCTTGACGCTGCACGGCGGGGGTACGAGCTGGTGGTGGTGGACATCGGCCGCGGGGCGGAGCCAGTCCACACTTTCGCGTGGGACTGCGACCGCATCCTGGTTGTCGTCCCGGCGCAGCTCAAAGCTGCAGTGGCCACGGCACGGCTGCTGCAGGAACTTCCGCCGATTGAGGCGGCCCTCCTGGTCAGGGGAAAGGCCGGCGCAGCACTGGACAGCGGGCTGATCGCCGATGCCGTCGGGCTGACGGTCCAGGGACGGGTACCGGAACTGCGCGGGGTTGTTGCCGCGGCGGAGAACGGGCGGCTCCTTGAACTGGGGAAACGGCGCAGTGTCAGGCATTTTGCTGCTGCGGTGCTGGATCTGTTCGACGAGGAGATACCTGTTGGGGACCTGCCGTGAGTGCGCGGCAACCTGTCCCGGCACCATCCCCCGGCCATCTTTCAGGTCAGCGCCGCCGCCAGGCCCGGGTCCTGGATCCCCGCGTCCTGGACTCTGCCCTGCTGGAGACGGTCCGGGAATCAGTCATGGCGGACGCCGGGCCCGTCACCGCCTCCCGCGTGGCGGCGGCAGTCCAGGCCACAGGACGGCTGCTGGGGACAGCTGGCTCCCTCGCCGCCGTCGAACGGATCAGCGCGGAACTGAACGGCCTCGGCCCGCTCCAGGAACTGACACGGGACGTCCAGGTCACCGATATCTTCGTCAACGCCCCCGACTCGGTCTGGATCGACCGGGGGAGGGGCATCGAACCTGCCGGGATTTCGTTTTCCGGTGAGGCGCAGGTGCGGGCTTTGGCATCACGTCTCGTGGCAGCCGGCGGCCGGCGGTTGGATGACGGGTCCCCTTGCGTTGATGTCAGGCTTGAAGGAGGTTACCGGGTCCACGCCGTGCTGCCGCCCATTTCAACCGCGGGGACCCTGTTGAGTGTCCGGATCCGACGTGAGCAGGTGTTCTCCATGGACGAGCTCCGTGCGGCCGGCATGTTCGGCAGGGTCCTGCAGGACGTCCTGGAACGCGTTGTCGTGCATCGGCTGAGCTTCCTCATCAGCGGAGCCACCGGCTCGGGCAAAACCACGTTGCTGTCCACCCTGCTGGGGCTGTGTTCCCCGGCCGAACGGCTCGTCCTCATAGAAGATGCTTCTGAACTGAACCCCGTCCATCCGCACATTGTGTCCCTGGAGTCCCGCCACGGGAACCTGGAAGGCGGCGGCGAAGTGGATCTGGGCGAGCTCGTCCGGCAAGCGCTTCGCATGCGGCCGGACAGGCTGGTGGTGGGTGAATGCCGTGGAGCCGAGGTCCGCGAACTTCTGACCGCCATGAATACAGGCCACACCGGCGGCGGCGGGACAATCCACGCGAACGCGGCCACCTCCGTCCCGGCACGGCTGACTGCCCTGGGTGCCTTGGCTGGCCTGGGTTCAGACGCCGTCCGGCTGCAGGCGGCCAGCGCCCTTGATCTCGTGGTCCATGTGGAACGGTCCCGTGCGGGGCGGCGCGTCGCCTGCCTGGGCCTGGTGCAGGACGGTCCCGGCGGGCTTTCCGTGGTGCCGGCCCTGGAAAGCCGACCAGGCGGGCTCACCGCCGGGCCCGGCTGGGAGACGCTGTGCACGCGGCTCGGGATGTCCCCCGATTTGGACGTTGCTGGTTTGGACGTTTCTGGCAGGGACGTTGCTGGTGTGGACGCCGCCGGGCGGGACGGTGTGGTGTGAGCGTCCTGCTGGCCGCCCTTCTCGTGCTCGCGGCAGTCCTGCTCTTCAGGCCACCAGGGGGAGCGACGGGCCGGTTCCGGAGGGCAGTGGGCAGTACTGGACCGGGCCACACCGCCATGCCCCGTTTCGGGCAGGCAACTTCAGGCAGGGGTGCCGGCACCCCGGGCGGCGTCAGTTTTGGCCGGGCTGGCAGGGGCTCCCGTTCAGTGCGCCGCACCGGTCCAGAGCAGGCCGGACTCTCGTTGACCCTGTTGGTTCAGCAGCTGGCCGCCCTGCTGCAGGGCGGCCGTACTCCGGGGCGGCTTTGGGACGAACTATGGCTGGTCCACGGGGGCCGGCCTGAGGCCGGCTCCGGCGCATCTGAGCCGTTGACGGGGGGACGCGTCACCGGGGCGGTCACATCCTCCGGCCGGTCAGGAGCAGCTGGCCGGTCAGGAGCAGAGCATCCCGGCGCTGGCCTGAGCCCGGGTTCACTGGTGATTCTCGGTGCGGTCAGGGCGGCCGCGTTCCGGGGTGCGCCGGTGTCCGCGGCGATCAGGAGTTCTGTCCGGGCGGCTTTCCCGCGTCACGGCGGCAGGGAACCGCGCATTTGGTGCGAGCTGGCCGCATGCTTTGACATTGCCGAAGCCAGTGGCTGTCCCCTGGCTGATGTGCTGGCTCGGTTTGCTGCCCAACTCGAGGTGGAGGACGACGCCGAGGCTGCGCGGCAGACAGCCCTTGCGGGGCCAAAGGCGACCGTCGGTCTCCTGACCTGGCTTCCGCTGATGGGTCTGGGCCTCGGAATGGCGCTGGGGGTGGATCCGCTGGCCATCCTGGTGGGGACACCGCTGGGCATCGCGGCATTAGGCGCCGGGGCGGCACTGACAGTTTCCGGACGCATCTGGTCTGCCCGTCTGGTCCGGACCGCCGCCGGGGCGGGGCCGGCGTGACGGGGGCAGCGGTGCCCGGGCTGGCCCTCATCGTGGTTCTGGCTGCCGCCGCATGGTTGGCCTTTTCAGCACCGGGCCGGGTGCGGCTGCGGTTGCTCCGAGTGCGCGGCCAGCCTGGCCGCGGACGCGGGCCGGACGGGAATCCTGGCCCCGCCCGTGACAGTCGGGGCGGTGACGGCAGCAGACGGAAGACAGCCGAACCTGCAGCCCTCGGCGGCCAACATTTCGGGTTGCATGACCCCGCCATGATGCTCGAACTCGTGGCCGCAATGCTGGACGCAGGTTCAGGGATCGGCCGCTCCCTTGAACTCGTGGCCGCCTCGGCCTCCCCGGACTACAGCAAGGCGCTGCGGCCGGTGGTTTCGGCGCTCGCGATCGGAGCCGACTGGGAGACGGCCTGGCGAAGTTCCGAGGTGAGGTTTCCTGAAATCCTGGAGTTGCGGGACGCGTTGGGGTTTGCCGCGCTGACAGGTGCCCCGTCCTCGGCGATCCTCTATGCCCAGGCCGCCAGGCTCCGCAGGGAAAGGTTCCGTGCTGCTGAAAAGCGGGCGGCCTCTCTCGGGGTGAAGCTCGTCATTCCACTGGGCCTTTGCTCGCTGCCGGCCTTCATCTGCCTGGGTGTGGTCCCGGTTCTCCTGGCACTGGTGCCTTCCGGAACGTAACTGATTGCGGTGCACCCTCTCAGCGGGGACCGGTTTCCGGTGTGCCAGGTGATGACTCCCCCAACACAATGCGTCTGTCTTTTCCTCCACATCCAGCCGGAGTGTTGGTTTTCCACTTACGGAACATCCGCCCTTACCGGCGGCGGCTGGGCCGGGAAGAGTCGGATCAGCCGGCAACTCCGCCGGAACACAGAGGGGAACACCATGACCATCGTCAACCGGATTTGCACCTGCCACACCCAGACGCAGCACACCATCGCAGGAATGAGGGCAGGATTATCGGGCCCGGGAGCATCACCCGCGGATCCAACCAGCACCCGATCAACCAGCACCCGATCAACCAGCACCGAACCCGGTGAGATGGCGCAGGCGGCAGACGGAGAAGGCAGCAACGTCGTGAAGATCAGCGCAATTGCGGACAGGGCGGAAAAGCGCAGCCGTTGGCTCCCGGCGTCTGAGGCCGGTATGGCCACTGCAGAGTATGCCATCGCAACGCTGGCCGCCGTGGGCTTCGCAGGCCTGCTGGTCTTCATCCTCCGCAGCGACGAAGTACGCGGGTTCCTGCTGACACTGATCCGCACGGCGCTGGCCCTGCCATGAGCCGGGCGCCGGCAGCGCCGCCTGCGGATTGTCGCCGTGAGTCCGGGACGGCCTCGGGTGCGGTTGCCCGCTCCAGCCAAGGCAGCCGCGGGCCCGGAAATGCCCGTGGCGCCGTGACGGCCGAGTTCGCGGTGGCGCTGCCGGCGGTCCTCCTGCTTTTGGCAATGCTGCTGGCCGGAGCTGCCGGCGGCGTCACCCAGCTCAGGCTCGAGGAGGCGGCACGGGCCGGCGCCAGGGCCCTGGCCCGGGGTGAGGACCCGGCAGCAGTGGCGGGCATCGCCAGGGCCCTGGCCGGGGCGTCGGCTACTGCGTCCGTTACGGCCGACGGCGAGTGGCTCAGCGTCACTGTTGCTGACAGGGTGGGCGGACCGCTGGGGGCAACCGTCCCCTGGACGCTGACGGCCAAGGCCACCGCGCGCAGCGAAAAGCCGGCGGCGGCCCCGTATCAGGCCCCGTCGTTGATGGAGGCAGGGACGTGAACAGCAGGTTCGAGGACCACCCGGAGCGCGGCTCTGGAACCGTTCTGGCTTCCGGACTGGCGCTGGTTGTCATCATGGCCATGGTCCTGACGCTGCTTCTGGCACAGTCCGCCGTAATGGCCAGCCGGGCAGCGGCAGCGGCGGACCTCGCCGCGCTTGCCGCAGCCGATGCCCTGCGGGGGCTCACGTCCGGGGAGCCCTGCGCGATCGCGGCTGCGGTGGCAGCACGCCACGATGCTGCGGTCGTCAGCTGCAGCGAAGGAGCAGGCCAGACCGTCGAGGTGCGGACTGAGCTGATTGCCCGGACCATGCTCGGTGCCGCCAGCGGTCAGGCCCGGGCCGGACCGCCGCCCTGAGTGAGTTCGGTGGAGCGGAGGAGTTCTGTGCCCTGCAAGGGTTCGCTGCCCTGGTTGGATCCTGCACGGTGGAAGGGGTTCGTGCCGGGGGGAGTCAGTTGGCTCGCATCCTTGAGGAGGACGTTGATGAGCGTGATGGCCGCGGCCTTGTCCAGTGGATTGTTCTTGTTTCCGCATTTGGGGGACTGGACGCAGGAGGGGCAGCCGGCTTCGCACTCGCAGGCCTTGATGGCGTCCCTCGTTGCGGTCAGCCACACTTTGGCCTTATCGAATCCGCGTTCGGCGAATCCGGCACCGCCGGGGTGCCCGTCATAGACGAAGATGGTGGGCACCCCGGTGTCGGCGTGGATGGCAGTGGACACTCCGCCGATGTCCCATCGATCGCTGGAAGCCACCAGCGGCAGCAGGCCGATCGCTGCGTGCTCTGCCGCATGGAGTGCGCCGGGGAACTCTGCCTCGATGAGTCCGGCGCCGGTCAGCGAACGGTTTTCCACCACAAACCAGACAGCCTTGGTGAAAAGGTCGCGGGCGCCCAGTTCCAGCGGCTCCTCTCCCAGGATTTCGTTCGAAATCAGGGCTTTGCGCTGAAAGGAGACCACCTGTGTTGTCACTTTTACATCACCGAAGTGCACGGCAACGTCGCCCCATTGCGCTGTCCGCTGCGTTTCGAGGACCTCGATCTGGGTCACGTCCCGTGCCGTGGTGTAGTAGTCGGGATTGGCCCGCCGCACCACCACACAGTGGTCATCCTCGTTCAGGTCCTCCACCACGTAGCTGTCACCCTGATGGATGTAGACCGCCCCGGTGTGTGCCTGGTAGTGCGTCTGGGGCGAGTCCATGGTCCCGAGAAGTGAACCGGTATCCGCGTCCACGATACTCACCGGTCCGCCGCCGTCCGCCCTCAGGTTCACCATCGCGGCAGCGCTCTGGGAGTGCGTCCAGAACCAGCCCGCCGGCCGGCGCCGCAGATAGCCCTGTTCCACAAGCTGCCCCAGCAGCTTCTCGGCCGTACCGCCGAACAGGCCCAGCTCCGCCGGACCCAACGGCAGTTCCGCGGCGGCGGCGCAGAGATGCGGACCCAGTACGTACGGATTGGACGGATCAAATACCGTCGCCTCCACCGAGACGTCGAAGATGGCCTCAGGGTGGTTCACCAGGTAGGTGTCCAGCGGATCATCGCTGGCCACAAAGGCAGCGATGGCGTCCTGTCCTGCGCGCCCCGCCCTGCCGATCTGCTGAAACAGCGACGCCCTGGTGCCCGGCCAACCGGCGACCAGGACGGCGTCCAGTCCGGAAATGTCGATGCCCAGCTCCAGGGCAGAGGTGCTCGAGACCCCCAGCAGTTCGCCGGACCTCAGTGATTTCTCAAGCGCCCGCCGCTCTTCCGGGAGGTAGCCGGAGCGGTAGGCGGCCACACGTTGCGGAAGGCTCGGATCCACCTCGTCCAGGAGGCGCTTGGTGATGGACGAGATGGTCTCCGCACCGCGCCTGGATTTGATGAAGGCGATGGTCCGGATTCGGGACGAGACCAGGTTCGCCAGCAGATCGGCCGTTTCCGCGACGGCGGTGCGGCGTTGTGGCGCCCCGTTCTCGCCCTTTAAGTCCATGAGTGCCGGCTCCCAGAAGGCCACGGTAGTGGAGCCGTGCGGTGAGGTGTCCTCGGCGACCGCCCGGACAGGAGCGCCGATGAGCCGTCCGAAGGAGGTGGCGGGTTCCGAAGCAGTGGCAGACGCCGCGATGAAGACCGGCCCGGGATGGGAGGTCCCGGCACCGTAGTAGGCGCAGATCCGGCGCAGCCTGCGCATCAGGTTGGCTACATGGGAGCCGAAGACTCCGCGGTAGCTGTGGGCTTCATCCACGATCACGTACCGCAGCCGCCTGAAGAAGCCGGCCCACCATGCGTGGTTGGGAAGAATGCCGAAGTGGAGCATATCCGGGTTCGCAAGGATGAAATTGGCGTGGTCCCGGATCCAGCGGCGTGACGCGGGATCGGTGTCGCCGTCGTACGTCTCCGCCCGGACGGTGGGCAGCTTCAGGGACCGGATGGCTGCGAGCTGGTCCGCGGCGAGGGCCTTCGTTGGGGAAAGATAAAGGGTGACGGCACCGTCGTCGTGGATCTTTCCAGGTTCCGCCAGGACACGGAGTTCGGAGCGGTGGATCGCGTCAATGGCCGGCAGCTGGTAGGCGAGGGATTTGCCCGAGGCGGTGCCGGTGGCAATCACCACATGCTCGCCGCCGTGGGCGAGGTTGGCGGCCTGGATCTGGTGCCGGTAGGGCACATGAATGCCCAGCGAGCCGTACGCGGACACCAGATCCGGGTGGGCCCAGTCCGGCCAGGGCTCGTGGACGGCCTTGCGGGCAGGGATGGTGCGGACATGACGCAGCTGCTCCGGGTCCGGGCCGCGGCCCAGCAACGGAATCAGGGAGTCATGGGGGTTCACCCCAACATTCTTTCACCCGCGGAAAAATCGGACAGCCGAATCAGCCAGCGGGGTCGGCCAGCCGAATCAGCCAGCGGATCGGCAAGCAAGGCCAGCCAGGAGGGTCCGCCAGGGAATCAACCCACGGAGAGGTCGGTGCCCTCATGGGAGGTGGACAGCATCAGGACCCGGCAGACCGTGGACCAGCCGAGATGGGAATACAGTTTCTGGCCGTCAAGGGAGGCGAGCAGCAGCCCGTTCTCCACATCCGGACCGATGGCCTGGGCCGCCAGCGCCTTCATGATGAAGCTGCCCAGGCCGCGGCGCTGGAACTGGGGCTCGGTGACAATCTTGTCGAACACGGCCGTCCCGTCCACCACAAAGACCCTTCCGCTGGCTGCCACGGTGTCGCCAGAGCGGACCACGGCGTGGTGGACGCCGTCTAGTTCTGAGGTAACCAGTTGAAGCTCATCGTCTGAGAGCCAGGGATCTTCGGTGTCCTGCGTTTCCATATCCACGATCATCATGGCCTGCGAAGCGGACGTGACGTTCAGGGCGTGCTTTTCGGCCAGTTGCGTGTACCGGAGGACGTCGTCGGTCAGGATGGTCAGCACCCGTGTGGGGGCTTCAGCGGTCTTCGCGGCCAGTGCCGCGAACTCGGCGTCGGAGGGGTCGTGGGCGAAGTATTCCCAGTCCCCGGTGGTGTCGGCCCGCAGTGCTGCGGGGAAGCGGCCTTCAACTGAGGTCTGGTAGCCGCGGCAACCCGCCCAACCGGCTACCCAGACTTCAAGAAGGTTCGTGATGTTTCCAACCAAGGCGTCGGGACTCATGAGATGAGGGTATTCCAGCCTTGTCACAAGTAACAGGGGTTCCTTATCCGGATCTGGGTTGCTTATGCAATTGTGATGAGCGCTCCGCCCGGGCCAGCGGCTCCGCCCGGGCCAGTTACCGCGAAAGGTTCCGTTGCCGGCAAAGCCAGTACCCTTAAATACGTGGCTTTGAACCGAATTGTGCTTTTTTACGGCTTTACCCCCATCGCTGACCCGGACGCGGTGCGGCTCTGGCAGCGTGCCCTCTGCGAAAAACTTGGGCTGACCGGGCGCATCCTGATCTCCAAGGACGGCATCAACGCCACGGTGGGCGGCGAGATAGGTGCGGTCAAGCAGTACGTCAAAACCACCCGCGAATATAAAGGCTTCCACGCCATCGACGTGAAGTGGTCCGATGGCGGCGCCGAGGACTTCCCCCGGCTGAGCGTCAAGGTCCGGGACGAGATCGTCTCCTTCGGCGCTCCAGGCGAACTTAAAGTCGACGGGAACGGCGTGGTGGGCGGCGGCACCCACCTCAAGCCCGAAGAGCTCCATGAACTCGTGGACGCCCGGAAACAGGCGGGCGAGGAGGTGGTGTTTTTTGACGGCCGGAACGCTTTTGAAGCCCAGATCGGCAGGTTCAAGGACGCGATCGTCCCGGATGTGGCGACAACCCACGATTTCATCAAGGAACTCGACTCCGGCAAGTACGACTCCCTCAAGGACAAGCCGGTGGTCACCTACTGCACCGGCGGAATCCGCTGCGAGGTGCTCTCCAGCCTGATGGTCAACCGCGGCTTCACACAGGTTTACCAGCTCGACGGCGGCATCGTCCGCTATGGCGAGACGTTCAAGGACCACGGCCTCTGGGAGGGCTCGCTCTACGTCTTCGACAAGCGCATGCACCTTGAATTCAGCGAGGACGCCAAGACCATCGGCGAGTGTGTCCGCTGCGCCGCACCCACCAGCAAGTTCGAGAACTGCTCAAACCCCAGCTGCCGGACACTGACGCTGTACTGCGCCGGGTGCGCGGCCAGCCCGGAGACACTGCGCTGCCCCGAAGGCTGCGCCGCCTAACGGGTCCTGCCATCTACGGATCCAGATGAGAAGGGCGCCCGGCGGCGCTCAGCCATGAATGATCCGGTAGGCGAAGTTGGCGGCGGACTGTGCTTCCACCCGGAAGGTCAGGGCGGACTCATCCGACAGATAGATCACGTTTTCGCGCCTTGATCCACAGCGCAGGCTGAGGTTCACCAGCGTGGCGTCATCATTGCGGACGGTGAAGTTCACCCGCCGCTGACTCCGGCAGACCAACGCCAGGACATAGGTGCCCTCGGGCAAGACAGCCGTTGCCCCGCTGTGGACTTCCAGTGCCTGCAGCAGACCGTAGCCCCGGTGCACCACCTCGAGACCTGCTCCCATCTGGGACTGCTCCAGCCAGTCGTCCAGGCGGGCCTCGTCCACAGGATCGTCCCGCCACCAATCCGAGTTTGGTTCCGCACGGGTGGCCGAGGGCGCCGCGGTGACGTCCTGGGCCGGCCGCCAACCGTCGTCGTACGTGTATTCACAGCCGGTCAGCGCAAGGCCGGCCACCAGCGCAGCGGTTGTCCACAGTACGACGGCGGCCCTCACCCGGGTGCGAAGGGGCAGCTTCCGGGGCGGGCGGTGGCCCGGAAGAAGTACTGCATGTGGGCGTGGAAACGGCCCCTGCAGTGCGGCCATCTTCCGACTGTAGGCCGGTTCGGGGCCTCAGACCAGACCCGCAGGCCCCCTGCTCAAAGGCAGGGGTCCTGGCTATTCTGCCGCCACCAGCCGGTAGGCGTAAATCAGGGGTGCGTCCAGGCTGGAGGTGCTGAACTCCAGCGCTGCAGCCTGCTTGAGGGGCAGCTTCACGGACTCTTTCGTGCCGTTGCAGGCAGCGCCGAGGTCGGCCAGTTCCTTCCCTGCTGACCGTACTGCGAGGAACGCCTTGCCGCCTCCCTCGCAGACCAGGGTCAGGGTGTAGGAGCCTGCAGGCACGTTCGCGGTCCGCTCCACGGCCTTGGCGTTCAGGATCTTGCCGGCGTCCTCGGCCACGATGCCGCTGGCTGAGGGCAACGCGGTTGCTTTCCAGGACGGCACATCCGCGTTCTCGACGGAAACCTGCGCGCTGCACGCGGAAACGGCGAGCAGGACGGCGGCGGCAGCCACCCCGGAGAGGGCGCGCGGGAGGGAAAGCGGATGGAAAGCCATGCCTCCAACCTACCCGCCAGCCGGCCCCGGGTTCAGCCGGCCCGGGGTTCAGCCAGCGATGAGCTCCAGCACCTCCCCGCGGTGCAGCGCCACGTATACCCTGTCCCGGAGTGCGTTGGCCTCGCTGGCGGTCAGCGTCCGGTCCAGCGGCTGCAGCACCAGCCGCAGCAGCACGTTTGCCTGCCCGGGCCGCAGCCGCAAGCGTTCGACGGCGGACGGCGGCAGGTCCGCCGCGGGCGTCACGGCGTTGACCTCCAGGGCCGCCAGGACGTCCGCATCTGCCCCCAGGGCGGTGCGGGCCAGGTCACCGAGGAGTTCGACGTCGGCATCGGTTTCGGAGTCCAGCACGAGGGAAAGGTCGCGCCGGATTTCCGGCATCGCGGAGACGGGACGGTACGGCGCCAGGTCCAGCATCTGGGACTGTACGTCCGGATGCCGGGACCGGAGGAGGCGGATGTCGGTGATGCCCTTGCGCAGCATCAGCGCACGGTCCAGGCCCATGCCCAGGGCCAGGCCGGCCCAGCGTCGTGGATCCAGGCCGGACCCGCGCAGGACCGTGGCGGCCACCAGTCCGCACTCGGCCAGTTCCAGCCACTCGCGGCGTCCATCCGGCTGCGCCACCAGGACGTCCAGCTGCCTGCCGGCGGCTGTATAGCTGTGCCGGGCAGGAGTTGAGCGCCACTGCACCTCCGGATGCCCGGACGAGGGGAGGACCGCCTCCACGACGGCAGCCATCATCGCATCAAGATCCGGCGGGCCCAGCAGTCCGCGGGCCTTCAGCCGCCACAAATCCACCTGGTGCGGCGCACCCACGTGGGTGCGGTCGATCGCATCGCGGCGGTACACCAGCCCCGGCAGCACGTGCAGTTCGTCGTAGGGCCGCAGTTCGCCGCGCAGGGAATCCAGCAGCGCCGGAATCCCTGCGGACGTGTGGCTGCGGAGCATCACGGTGGGGCTCACATGGCGTGAGTAGCGCGAATCCCGGGTGACGTCGTCGGGCGAATATCCCAGCCGGTCGTAGTTGTCAGCGGTGGCCACCAGCGGATTGAGCCGGTGCGTCCGGGACGGTACTCCCCAGAGCCGCTCCAGGGAAACCACCACATCGGCCAGGAGCAGCTGCATGGCATGCGGGCCGGCGTCGGGATCGGACAGGTCCCTCAGGGAAAGGCCGGCGTTGAGTTGGGGGAGGGAAAGGTAAGTCTTCATGTCAGGGGTCCTTTGGTGCATCAGGTGCGGGAGGGGGAAATCACCCTCAACCGCTGAGCCGGACGGACCCCGGCAGCTCCAGTCAGGCGCGCGATGGGAAGCCCGTGCGGCCGGTAAGCGGCCGAGGGCTGATAAATCGCTGCTGACGTTGCATGGGTCCATAGTACGCCGGGCCGCCGGGTCCGTTTGTGGAATCCACGGACACAGACTCTTGACGTTGACGCTACGTCAAGATCTATCGTCAAGGTATCGGCCCGGAACAAAGGCCGCGGCGCGGAAGGAGGAACGCGTGGACTGGTCCATCCAGGAGATAGCCCGGATCGCCGGCACCACCAGCAGGACGCTGCGGCACTATGACGACATCGGCCTGCTCAAGCCCAGCCGCACCGGGCACAACGGCTACCGGTACTACAACCAGGCGACGCTGGTGCAGCTCCAACGCATCCTCCTCCTGCGCGGACTCGGGCTGGGCCTGCCGGTGATCAGCCAGGTGCTCGACGACGAAACGGACGCCGCCAGGGCACTCACCGGCCACCTGGAGTGGCTCAAGCAGGAACAGGACAGGCTGGCGCGGCAGATCGCGTCGGTCACCCAAACCATCGAAGCAGTGAAAGGAGGTGGCGAAATCATGGCGGAAGACATGTTCAACGGTTTCGACCACACGCAGTACAAGGACGAAGTGGAGGAACGCTGGGGAAAGGATGCCTACGCCCGCGGCGACTCGTGGTGGCGCGGCATGGGTGCGGAGGAGAAGGCCGCGTGGAAGCAGCGCTCGCAGAAGCTGGGCGAGGACTGGATCGCCGCCGCCACTGGGGGCATTGCCCCGGACAGTGCCGAAGCCCAATCGATCGCGAAGCGGCACGTCGAATGGCTCACCGGCATCCCGGGAACCCCGGCGGCGGACGCGGCGGGTGCCTCCGGTGCCGCTTCAGGCGGCACGTCCCACGTCAAGGAGTACGTCACCGGCCTCGGCGAAATGTACGTAGCGGATCCCCGCTTCGCCAGTAATTACGGCGGCGCCGAAGGAGCTGCCTTTGTCCGGGATGCGCTGAAGGCCTACGCGGAGGAGAACCTGTAGCAGCCAAGGGCAGGGGCAGCCGCCAATAGACTTGACCGGTGACTGACTCCACGCTTTTTTCGGCCGGCAACACCCCCGATGCTCCCCGGAGCGACCTCCCGGATCTGCTTGCCGCACTCGCAGCGGACCTGCGGAAGGTGGACTACACGCTCGACGGCGTGGCAGGGCTCCTGGGGGAGTCCGCCTACCGCGCGCTGAACCGGGACCAGCTCATCCCGGCGCTGCTGGCGACCGAAAAGGCTCTCGACGGGGAGCAATCCGGGCGATCGCCCGCCGCCGGCGAAGGAGAGCCTGCCGGCGGTGACGCGGCTGCTGCGGCGCTCGCCGCCGTCGTACGCCTCTGGCTCCTGGCTGAACCGCAGGCCCGGGCAACGCTCGACGCCGCCCTGCCTGGGATCGGTGCCGACGGTCTGGCGGAGCTGGGGCTGGTGGAGCCCGTTCCCGGCGTTGTGGGGGGCGGCTCTGGGGGGTCCGGTTTGCTGCAGGCCAAGGCGGATCTGCGGCCGTACGGCTGGGATGCGAATGAGGACGGCAGCGGAGGCGCCGAACTGTGGGTGGCGAGCGACCTCGCCGCCCACCAGCAGGCCGGTGTGCTGCGGCACGACCACGTGCTGGGCATCGGGCAGGCGTCCACCACGCTCGTTCAGACCACCGTCCGCCGGCATGTGGCCAAGGCGCTTGACCTCGGCACGGGCTGCGGCATCCAGTCCTTCCATCTCCTGCACCACGCGGAGCACGTCACGGCCACGGACATTTCCGCGCGGTCGCTGGCCTTCACCCGGTTCAACCTGGTGCTGAATGCCGAGGCACTGCATCTTGACCCGGCGCGGCTGGAGGACCGGGTGAGCCTGCGGCTGGGATCGCTGCTGGAGCCTGTAGCCGGCGAGGAGTTTGAGCTGGTGGTGTCCAACCCGCCGTTCGTTATCACGCCGCGGACCCTGGGCGAAGAGGCGTCCGGGCAGTTCACCTACCGGGACGGCGGCCTGCCCGGCGATGAGATCGTGTCCTCGCTGGTCAGGAACCTGCCGTCGGTGCTGGCCCCCGGCGGAACAGCCCAGCTGTTGGGCAACTGGGAGATCCTGGCGGGTACGGAGTGGCAGGAACGGCTGCAAAGCTGGGCTGGTCCGGACACGGATGCCTGGTTCATCCAGCGCGAGCAGGTGGGGCCGGAGCAGTATGCCGAAACGTGGCTGCAGGACGCCTCGGAATCCCGGGACCGCCAGCACTATAAGGATGCCTACGCTGCCTATCTGGCGGATTTCGCGTCCCGGAACGTGGCCGGTATTGGTTTCGGGATGGTCTGGCTGCGCCGTCCGTCCGTTTCCGGCCCTGACGCTGCCCTCGTCCGCCGCTTCGAGGAAATCACGTACCCCATCGAGCAGCCCATCGGGCCGCACCTGGGCGCCGCCGTCGGGCGTTCCGATTGGCTCGCTGCCAACAGCCTGGCGGACGCGCACCTGCTTGTGGCCGACGACGTCACCGAGGAACGCCATCAGCGCCCCGGTGCCGAGCACCCCGGCGTGATCCTGCTGCGCCAGGGCGCCGGCCTGCGCCGCACCAATTTGCTCAGCACGGAGCTGGCCGGTTTTGTCTCCGCGTGCGACGGCGATCTGTCCGTCGGGCAGATTATCGGAGCCCTGGAAGCGCTGCTGGGCGGGAGCCTGGCAGGGGAAGAAGGGTTCGACGGCGAGGCGTTCCGGAGCGGTCTGCTCACCGAAGTTGCCAACCTGGTCCGCGATGGTTTCCTGCTGCCGGCGGAGCTTTCGGAGTAACCGGATTGGGGCCGCGGGAAGGCCGTAGTCGGAGCGCCGGGACGGTCCAAATGACCCGGACGTTTTCCACATGAATGCGCACTATTGACCAAAATATGGTGAACTAGGCCAATATGGGCTCATCTGCCCCAGCAACCTTTTTCTGTAGGAGCACCGTGCCAAGCAAGGCCAAAACAGGCAAGAAACTCGTGATTGTGGAGTCTCCGGCCAAGAGCAAGACCATCGCCAAGTACCTCGGCGAGGGCTTCATCGTCGAGGCCTCCATCGGTCACATCCGGGATCTGCCGCAGCCGTCCGAGCTCCCCGCAGAACTGAAGAAAACCTCGGTTGGAAAGTTCGCCGTCGACATCGACAACGACTTCAAGCCGTACTACGTGGTCTCCGCCGACAAGAAGAAAAAGGTGACTGAGCTCAAGGCCGCGCTCAAGGACGCCGACGAACTTTATCTCGCAACCGATGGGGACCGCGAGGGCGAGGCCATCGCGTGGCACCTGCTGGAAGTACTCAAGCCCAAGGTCCCGGTCTACCGGATGACGTTCGGCGAAATCACCAAGGAAGCCATCCAGCGCGCCATGGGCAACCTGCGCGATGTTGATTCGGCCCTGGTGGACGCCCAGGAAACCCGGCGTGTGCTGGACCGCCTCTACGGCTACGAAATCTCCCCCGTCCTGTGGCGCAAAGTTGCCCGTGGCCTGTCCGCTGGCCGCGTCCAGTCCGTGGTCACCCGCATGGTGGTTGACCGGGAACGCGAACGCATGGCGTTCAAGGCTGCCTCCTACTGGGACCTGACGGGCCAGTTCGGCGCCGGATCCGGTTCGTTCAAGGCGAAGCTTGCCTCTGTTGACGGCTCCAAGGTTGCAAGCGGCAGGGACTTCAACGACGACGGCGTACTCACCGCGCGCAACGCTGTCCACCTGAACGAGGAACTTGCCACGTCCCTGGCTGCCGGTCTCCAGGATGCGGACTTCCGTGTCCGGTCCGTGGACACCAAGCCCTACACCCGCCGGCCCGCCGCGCCGTTCACCACCTCCACGCTCCAGCAGGAGGCCGGGCGCAAGCTCCGCTTCAGCTCAAAGAGCACCATGCAGGTTGCCCAGCGGCTGTACGAAAACGGCTACATCACCTATATGCGTACCGACTCCTCGGCGCTGAGTGACGAGGCCGTCACGGCCGCCCGCCGCCAGGCCTCCGAGCTGTACGGCCCCGAGTACATCCCGGCGTCCCCCCGCGTGTACTCCAGCAAGGCCGCCAACGCGCAGGAAGCCCACGAGGCCATCCGTCCCGCCGGTGACTCGTTCCGCACTCCGGCCCAGGTGGCCAAGCAGCTCTCCGGCGACGAATTCCGCCTGTACGAGCTGATCTGGAAGCGCACCGTCGCCTCCCAGATGGGCGATGCCAAGGGCTCCACCGCCACCATCCGCCTGGGTGCAGTGGCGACGGACGGCCGGGACGCTGAATTCTCGGCTTCCGGTACCGTCATCACGTTCCCCGGCTTCCTTGCCGCCTACGAAGAAGGCAAGGATGAGAGCCGCGGAGACGACGACTCCGAGGAAGCCCGCCGGTTGCCGAACGTTGCCAAGGACGATGCCCTGACGGCGTCGGACATTGTTGCCGTGGGCCACGAGACGTCCCCGCCGCCGCGCTTCACGGAAGCCTCGCTCACGGCTGAGCTGGAGAAGAAGGGCATTGGCCGCCCGTCCACGTATGCCTCCACCATCTCCACCATCCAGGACCGCGGCTACGTCCGGAAACAGGGTTCCGCGCTGGTGCCGAGCTGGATCGCGTTCTCCGTGATCCGCTTGCTCGAGCAGCACTTCCACGATTACGTCGACTATGAGTTCACGGCGGACATGGAAGGCGACCTGGACAAGATCGCCAACGGCCAGGCTGTGGGTTCCGCCTGGCTCAAGCACTTTTACTTCGGTGAAGACTCCGATCCCGGTCTGTTGAGCATCGTCAACAACCTGGGCGATATCGACGCCCGCGAAATCAACTCCATTCCCATCACGGATGAGATCACGCTCCGGGTGGGCAAGTTCGGTCCGTACCTGGAAAGCTCCGCTGCCACTGTTGATCCGAAAACCGGCGAAATCGTTGAAAACTCGCGCGCCAACGTGCCCGAGGACCTGGCTCCTGACGAGCTGACCGCAGCGAAGGCCATCGAACTGATGGAAACTGCTGCCCCGGAGGAACGCGTACTGGGCGCCGATCCGCACACCGGCCACACCGTCGTCGCAAAGAACGGCCGTTATGGCGCCTATGTCACCGAAGTCATCCCGGAGATGACCGAGGAGCAGATCGCCAACCAGCCTGTTGAGTACTACAAGAACGGCAAGCCCAAGCCGCCGAAGAAGCCCGTCAAGGCCAAACCGCGCACCGGATCGCTGTTCGCCTCCATGACCGTTGACTCGGTCACCCTGGACGAGGCGCTGCAGCTCATGAGCCTGCCGCGCGCTTTGGGCGAGGACGCCGAAGGCAACCTCATCACGGTACAGAACGGCCGGTTCGGCCCGTACCTGAAGAAGGGCACGGACTCCCGCTCCATCGGCTCTGAAGAGGAAATCTTCACCATCACGCTGGAGCAGGCCCTGGAGATCTACTCCCAGCCCAAGCAGCGCGGTGCCCGCGCCGCGGTGCCGCCGCTGGCCGAGTTCGGCCCGGATCCGGTGTCCGAGAAGAACATCGTGGTGAAGGAAGGCCGCTTCGGCCCGTACATCACCGACGGCATCACCAACATCACCGTGCCCCGCGCCACCTCGCTGGAGGAACTGACGCGGGAACAGGCTGTTGAACTCCTCGCCGAGAAACGCGCCAAGGGCCCCGTCAAACGCACCACGACGGCCCGCAAGGCTCCGGCGAAGAAAAGGGCTCCAGTCAAAAAGTAACTCAGGCCCGGGGATGGCAGAAATCCTCGGAATTGCGGTGTCGGGGACAACGTGGTCGAGTAGAGGTATGACTGAACAGCCCGCAACAGCCGACACCACGCCCCTCAACGAACTCGAAGAGAAGCTGGCGCTGGGCGGACAGCCCGATGCCAGCCCGGTGGACGTCATCCTGTCCTTCCTCAACAGCGAGGTCTACGTCATCAGCACCGACGGCATCGAGGGCGAAGACTCACAGGTTGAGCCCCTGGTGCTGGCGAACGCCGACGGCGATCCGGTCCTTGCCGTGTTCTCGCACCCCAGCCGCGTGGATGAGCAGTACCTCGAGGCGGCCCCGAACGTCCTGGGGACCCAGGGGGCGGCCATTATCGCCAATATCGGCGAGGAGCTGGGCATGGTGATCAACCCCGGCGCCGCGTATGGCTTTGAGATCAACCCGGAGGGCGTCGCCAACATCAAGCGGGATTTCAAGCGTGCGGATGAGACGCCCGAGGGCGCTCCCGAAGACCCCTCAGCCAACTGACATCTGCCGCGCGGTTTGGGTTTGACGGGCCGCGGCGGGGAATAATGGCAGGATGCGGCTAGGCGTCCTCGATATCGGGTCCAATACTGTCCACCTCCTCCTGGTGGATGCCCACCCTGGCGCGCGCCCGGTGCCATTTGCTTCGCACAAAAGGCCGCTGTCCCTGGTCCAGTACCTCGACGCCGATGGCAGCATCACCGACCAGGGGCAGCACGAGCTGACCGAATTCGTCCTGGAAGCGTGGGAGTTCGCGGCCAAGCACAAGGCCGACGATCTCCTGGCCTTCTGCACCTCTGCCATCCGCGAAGCCACCAATGGTCCGGCGGTGCTCGCCCACGTTAAGCATGAGACCACCGTCACCCTCCAGGAACTGACCGGCAGCCAAGAGGCGTCCATGACCTTCTTTGCCGTACGCCGCTGGTACGGCTGGGGCGCAGGTCCCATCCTGAACCTTGACATCGGCGGCGGCTCCTTCGAGATGGCGTTCGGCCAGGACGAGCTGCCCGAGGTCGCCACGTCGGTTCCGCTTGGGGCCAGCCGCCTGACCCGGGACTGGCTGGCCGAGGACCCACCGACGGCCAAAAGCGTCAAGGAACTCCGGCGCTACATCCGGGCCACCCTCAGCCCCGCAGTGAAACAGTTCGACGGCCTGGGACGGGCGAACCTGGTTGCCGGGACCTCCAAGACCTTCCGCTCCCTGGCCAGAATCGCAGGGGCGGCCCCCAGTGCAGCAGGTCCCTACGTCAAGCGCACGCTGAACGGCACGGACCTGGGTGTCTGGGCGCAGCGCATCTCAGCCATGAAGGCCGAGGACAGGCTGTATCTGCCGGGAGTATCCGAAGCCCGCGCACACCAGTTGCTCGCCGGTGCTCTGGTGGCGGAAGCTGCCCTGGAGATGTTCAAATTCAAGAAAATCAAGATCTGTCCCTGGGCGCTGCGCGAAGGGCTGATCCTGCGCCGGCTCGACCAGCTGGTTTTCAACGGTCCGCTGGGCAACAGCCCGCACGTCGCGCCGGGGCGGCAGGCCATCGAGGTTGCGCCCGCCTGATCTGCCCGGGCCTCTGCAGGGTAAAACCAGCAGGAACGGCCAGGCGTTAACCTGCGGTTAACGCGAAAGCACCGGCGTCGGCAGCAGGAAAATGGGGGGAAACCTGCTGCCAACCACCGGCGCCTTGGGCAAACATCCCCATGCTTGCCGCATCACTCGCACCCTCAATGAGGTAATAACTACGTTAGGCCGCCAAGTTGTGTGCAACCTGCGGCGAACATGGGAGTCCGCTGTGAATGGCTTTTGGCGAGTTCCCGCCGTCGGGTTCCGCTGTATGGATGCGGTTTCGGCAGTCCGAACCGAACTGCCATGATGGACCCATGAGAAACCGAATCGCCTTCCTTGGCTGTGGATCCATGAATGAAGCCATCCTTTCCGGACTCGTGAATGCCGGGACCGACCCCGCAGACATCGTGGCCACGGTCAGGCGTGCGGAGCGCGCAGAGGAGCTGGCCCTACGGCATCACGGCATCACCGCCATTGCGGGCGAAGAGGAACCGGACAACAACAAGCAGGCGGCAAAGGGCTCCGCCGTCGTGGTTCTCGGCGTCAAACCTGTAGGCATCCAGGATCTTGCCCGTGAGATCAGCGGCTCCCTGTCCCCGAAGACCATCGTGGTCAGCGTGGCTGCCGCGGTTTCCCTGGCGCAGCTGGAAGCCGCCCTCCCCGCCGGGCAACCCGTGATCCGGAGCATGCCCAACACGCCTGCCAAACTCGGGCGGGGGGTCATCTCCGTCTCGGCAGGGAGCAACTGCACCCCTGAGCAGCTCCAGCAGGCCAAAGACGTCTTCCGCGGCGCCGGAACGGTGGTGGAGGTGCCCGAGGAACAGGTTGACGCGGTCTCGGCCATCAGCGGCTCAGGCCCTGCCTACGCGTTCTACCTCGCCGAAGCCATGGCGGCTGCCGGCGTTGAGCTGGGCCTGGACGAGGAGCTGTCGCTGCTCCTGGCCCGCGAGACGGTCGCCGGTGCGGGAATGATGCTGGCTGAGCCCGGCGCCGACCCCGCGGCCCTGCGCAAAGCGGTCAGCAGCCCCAAAGGCACCACGGAAGCCGCTATTGCAACCTTCGACGAACAGGGCCTTCCAGCCATCATTGCCGCCGGTGCGCGGGCGGCAACGGACCGGGCCGCCGAGATCACCAGGCAGCTCGGGTAATACAGCGGCCAGTCGCGAACCGGCACTGCTACGGGCGGGCGGCGAACCGTTCCAGCAGGTCCACGTGGCCGGACACGATCAGCATGTCGCGCGCCGACACTTTGGTTTCCGGACGGGCGTAGGTGAAGTCCTCGCCCGGGGATTTCACGCCCACAATGGTGACGCCGTACTTGGAACGCACCTGGGACTCATCCAGGGTGAAACCCACAGTTTCGCGGGGCGGGTACATCTTGACGATGGCGAAGTCGTCGTCGAACTCGATGAAGTCCAGCATGCGGCCGGAGACCAGGTGCGCTGCCCGGACGCCGGCGTCGGCCTCGGGGTAGATCACGTGGTTGGCGCCGATCCGCGTGAGGATCTTGCCGTGTGAGGGCGTGATGGCCTTGACCCACAGGTGCTCGATGCCCAGGTCCACCAGGTTCACCGTGATCAGCACCGAGGACTCGATTGACGTCCCTACGCCCACCACGGCCGAGCTGAACTCCTGCGCGCCGAGCTGGCGCAGTGCGTCAATGTTCGTGGCATCAGCCTCCACCACGTGCGTCAGCAGCGGCGCCCACTTCTGCACCAGCGTCCGGTCGCGTTCGATCGCCAGGACTTCGCGGCCCTGTTTCACGAGCTGTTCGGCCGTGGACGAGCCAAAGCGGCCCAGCCCGATCACCAGCACCGGCGCGTTGTGGGCGGGACGGTTGGGGACGCCTGGGGAATTAGCCAATGATGGGCCTCTCTTCCGGGTAGTGGTACAGCTGGCTACGCTGGCGCAGGGCCAGGCCGGCAGCAAGGGTGACGGTGCCAACGCGGCCGGCGAACATGAGGGCAGTAAGGACATAAACGCCCGACGGCGGCAGCTCGGCCGCGAGGTTGGTGCTCAGCCCCACGGTGGCAAAGGCGGAAATGGTTTCGAAGAGTACCCGGTCCAAGGATGCACCGCTGATCTGCAGGAGCAGGAACGCCGAGACGGAGACCAGCGTTGCCCCGGCCACGATGACGGAAATTGCCACCCGCATGGCTCCCTGGGGAATGGTCCTGCCGTACACCTTCACGTCCGCGTCACCGCGGGCCTCGGCAACGATGGCAAGGAACATCACGGCGATGGTGGTGACCTTGATGCCGCCGGCTGTGGAGGCCGAGCCGCCGCCGGCGAACATCAGCGCGTCCGTCAGCAGCATGGTGGTGGACTCCATGTGGTTCTGGTCCACGAGGTTGAAGCCGCCGGACCTGGTCATGACGGAGGCGAACAGCGAGTGCGTGATCTTGTCGCCAAGGTCCATGTGGGCTATTGTCCGGACGTTGTCCCACTCCATGAGCCCCCACAGGAGCGTGCCCGCGAACAGGAGAATGAAGGATACCTGGATGGTCAGCTTGGTGTGCAGGTTCCATTTCTTCCAGTTGAGCCCGTTCTGCTGCAGGACCATGACCACGGGGAAGCCCAGGCTGCCCAGGAAGACGCCCAGCATCAGCGGAACCAGGATCCAGAGATCGGTCTCGTACGGCACAATGCCATCCGAATGCGGGGTAAAGCCGGCGTTGTTAAAGGACGAGATGGAGTAGAAGATCCCGTGCCACACCGACTGCCAGAACGGCTCGCCCAGCGTCATGAAGCGGGGGATCAGCACCAGTGCCAGCGCGCCTTCGATCACGACCGACGTGGTGATGACGATCCGCAGCAGCGTACCCACTTCACCCAGACGTCCCGCGTTGTTCATGGCTTCCTGCGCGATGAGCTTGCCGCGCACGCCGAGTCGCTTGCTCACCATCAGGGCCAGCAGGGAGGCGAGCGTCAGGGTACCCAGGCCGCCGACGAAGATGCCGATGAGGATGATCAGTTGGCCGAAGAAGGACCAGTGCGCCGCCGTCGAAACAACCGTCAGGCCTGTCACACAGACAGCCGATACGGCCGTGAACATTGCCTGGTGCAGCGGGGTGGCCGAACCGGCGGCCGAAGAGGCAGGCAGCGAAAGGATGAACGTAAACACGAGGCAGACCGCGGCGAATACTGTCAGGGCAAGCCGGGCGGGCGAGGTGTTGGCAATGTCGTCTATGAAGTCCCGCAGCCGTGCGAGCATCCACAGGCCTTCGTGCTCCGGTGCGGCTGGGTGCCAGCCGGCCGGAGTCCGGGGCCCCGACTGGCGTTGCGTCATAGGTGGCTTTTCCTCGGTTGAAACATGTTCCTCCAGTAGTAAACCACTAATGCCCGCGTAATGGCCGGGGTTGCGCGGTGGCAGGCTCGGGTAGCCTGTGATTGATGACATATCTGCCCGGTCTCAGCCAGCCCGCACCTCCGACGACGGTGGTGTGGAATTCCGCCATGACCGCCTATAACTTTGGTCCCGGCCACCCCATGGCGCCCGAGCGGATGGACCTCACGGCGAGGCTGGCCGGCAGCCTGGGCCTGTTCGACCTTGAACACGTAACCGTTGCCGCTCCCGAGGTGGCTTCGGATGCCGAACTGGAAACCGTGCACTCTCCCGAGTTCGTCGCAGCTGTCCGCAGGGTCAGCGAAGATCCTACGACCCCCGATGAAGCCCGCGGCCTGGGAACCGACGACGACCCCGCCTTCGCCGGCATGCATGAAGCTGCCGCGAGACTGGCAGGAGGATCGCTGCTTGCCGCCTCGGCCATCCTGGACGGCACCGCCCTCCACGCGGTGAATTTCGGCGGTGGCCTGCACCATGCCGCGCGGGAGCGTGCCAGCGGGTTCTGCATCTACAACGACTCCGCCCTTGCCATCCAGAGGCTGCTCGACGGCGGCGTCCCCCGCGTGGCCTACGTCGATATCGATGCCCACCACGGGGACGGGACGCAAAGCATCTTCTGGGACGACCCGCGGGTTCTGACCATCTCCATCCACGAATCCGGGCTCACGCTTTTCCCGGGTACGGGCTTCGCCAACGAGATCGGCGGCCCGGCTGCCGAGGGCACGGCCGTGAACGTGGCACTTCCGTCCGGGACCGGGGATGCCGGCTGGCTTCGCGCCTTCCACGCGGTGGTGCCGCAACTCATAGGAGCCTTCGATCCGGCCGTGATCGTCAGCCAGCACGGCTGTGACTCGCACCGCCATGATCCCTTGGCCCACCTGCGGATCAGCGTGGACGGCCAACGGGAGGCCGCCACAGCGATCGCCAACCTGGCCACCCGGCACTGTGACGGCCGCTGGATCGCCACCGGCGGCGGCGGGTACAGCGTGACCGACGTCGTCCCGCGCTCGTGGAGCCACCTGATCGCCATCGCAGCAGGGCGGCCGGTTCCGCTGCGGACCGAGGTGCCCGAGGACTGGCGCGCCTATGTACTGGCGAAGTTCGGCCGGGACGCGCCGCGGCTCATGGGCGATGATGTGGAGCTCTGGTGGCGTTCCTGGGAAGTCGGGTTCGATCCCAACGATTCCGTGGACCGGTCGGTGATGGCCACCCGAAAAGCGGTTTTCCCGCTGCACGGCCTGGATCCCTGGTTCGACTGAATTTCCTGTCGGGCAGTGCCGGCCAGTTCAGGTCAGCAGAGGAAATAGTTGATGCCTTGCGGCGTATATGTCGCTAGGGTGGGAGGCATGGTGACAGACGACGTATTTGCCGTCATTGCGGAAGCAACCCGGCGCGATATTTTGGTATCCCTTCGCGCAGGCGACAAGGCGGTAGGGGAGCTGGTGGAGGAACTGGCGGCAAGCCAGCCCACCATTTCCAAGCACCTGAAAGTCCTGCGGGAAGCACAGCTCGTGAGCATGCGGGCGCAGGGGCAGAAGCGCTACTACGCGCTGAACCGCAAACCCCTGGAAGGTATCGCCAGCTGGCTGGAAACGTTCGACGTCGGCCCGGCGGCCGCCGTCGCCGGCTCACCTGCCGCCTCGACGGAAGCAGGCGCCGGGCATGCCGCGGCTGCCGCCCTTCCGTCCGAGGAAGCCCTGACCGCCGTGCTGGAGCGCGAAGGCGCAGAGTTGAGCCCCGCCGTCGTGATCCCGGGCGGAACCGCAGCGCCGCTCAGCGACGACACGGTGCCGCAGCAGATCGGCCGCACCGTGGGGCGCGCCGCCACCAAGGCCGCCGACCTGCTGGCCAACCTGCCGAAGTTCGGCCGGAAGAAGTAGCCTCCGCTACTTGCCGAGCAACCGGACGTGGTCCGGGGTCAGTTCGGAGATCTTGCTGACACCCAGCAGCGCCATGGTGCGCGCCATGTCCTTCTCGAGGATCTGCAGCGCGCGGTCCACGCCGGCCCTGCCGCCGGCCATCAGGCCGTAGAGGTAGGCGCGGCCGATCAGCGTGAAGTCGGCACCCAAAGCCAGCGCGGCCACGATGTCCGCGCCGCTCATGATGCCGGTGTCCAGGATGATGGCGGCGTCCGAGTTGTCCCTGGTCAAGGCATCCTTGACCTCGGGCAGCAGGTGGAACGGGATGGGTGCGCGGTCCAACTGGCGGCCGCCGTGGTTGGAAAGCACGATGCCGTCGGCGCCGTGGTCCACCACTTTGCGGGCGTCCTCAACGGTCTGGATGCCCTTGACCACGAGCTTGCCCTTCCAGGTTTCACGCAGCCAGTCCAGGTCCTCGAACGTCAGGGTGGGATCGAACATCGAGTTGATCAGGTCCGCCACCGTTCCGGTGTAGCGGGAGAGTGATGCGAAGGTCAGCGGCTCGTGCGTGAGGAAGTTGAACCACCAGGCCGGGCGGTAGGACGCGTCCAGCACGGTCTTGACGGTCAGCGCCGGCGGGATGGTCATGCCGTTGCGGACATCGCGGAGGCGGGCGCCGGCGACGGCGGTGTCCACGGTGACCATCAGCGTGTCATTGCCGGCCTTGGCGGCGCGTTCGATGAGTTCCAGCGAGCGGTCGCGGTCTGTCCACAGGTAGAGCTGGAACCAGTTGCGGCCGTTCGGCGCGGCGGCGGCCACGTCCTCGATGGAGGCGGTGCCCATGGTGGAGAGCGTGTAGGGGATGCCGGCGGCTTCGGCGGCCTGCGAACCGGCGTATTCACCCTCGGACTGCATCATCCGGGTGAAGCCGGTGGGTGCGATGCCCACGGGCAGACGGGAGGGCTTGCCCAGAATGTCGGTGGTCAGGTCGATGCTGGAGACGTTGCGGAGGATGCCGGGCCGGAACTCGATGTCCAGGAAGGCTTCGCGGGCGCGGCGCAGGGTGATCTCTTCCTCCGCGGCGCCGTCGGTGTAGTCGAAGGGAGCCTGGGGCGTGCGGCGTTTGGCCATGTCGCGCAGCTCCCAGATGGTGCTGGCGCGCTTGAGCCTGGCTTCCTTGCTGAACTCCGGCTTCTTGAACTGCATCAGCGGGGCGAGGTCTGCGTACTTGGGGATGCGGCGCTTGAGCGCAGCGGGCACGGCCGGCGCTGCGGGGCGCGGTGCCAGGGCGGCCGGGAGATCCGCGGCGTCGGGAGCCGGCGTGATCTCGGGGTTATTCGGCTGGATCGTGTGGGTCATGGCTTCCTCCGTTGGCTGGCCGGCGCAGTTAGCAGCCGCTGCTGTGGTCTAACCACACTGTAGGCCATGTGGTCCAACCACATCAAGTAGCATTGCCGTATGCGCACCCACCAGCTTGTCCTGCACTGGATCGAGGGCCAGCTCGCCGAGGGCAAGCTGGCCGTCGGAGGGCGGCTGCCCGCCGAACGGACCCTCGCCGAGCAGCTGAAGGTTTCCCGCACTTCGGTGCGCGAGGCGATCCGTATTTTGGAAGCGATGGGCGTTGTCCGTGCCGGCGTCGGGTCCGGCCCTGAGGCCGGAACGGTGGTCATTTCAGACCCGACGGCGGCGCTTGGCTCGGCGCTGCGGCTCCACGTCGCCACGCAGCACCTGCCCGTGTCGGACATCGTGGAGACGCGCGTCCTGCTGGAGTCCTGGGCGGTGGCCCGGGCCAAGGCTGACGCTCCCGAGCTGGAACGTGCCGCGGCGCTCCTTGACGAGATGGACGCCGTCGGACGTGCCGACAAAACCGCAGACGATTTCCTGGCCCTCGACGTCCGGTTCCACCTGGCCCTGGCCGATGCCGCAGGCAACGCCGTGGTCAGCGCCATGATGGGCTCGCTGCGCGAATCCATCCAGGGTTACGCTGCCCGGTTGACCGGCAATCTCCCCGACTGGGACGAAACGGCGGCCCGGCTCGGGGCTGAGCACCGGGAGATCCTGGCCGCCATCCGGAACGACGACGGCGTGCGGGCGGCCAAGCTGGTGGCCGCCCATATTGAGGGGTACTACCGGGAGGCCGGCGTCGGGCGGACCGCAGAGTCCTGACCGGTCTCAAGACCGGTGCCTGCGCCTCTAGCCGTGGGCGGCGGTGCGGGGAACCTTGGCCGGGCCGCTGCTGGCCCGGATTTCCAGGCGCGGCTGGTAGCGGCTGCCCGGTGCGTCGTTCTCTTCCTTGCGGATCAGTGCACGCAGCTGGTGCCATGCCTGCTGGCCGAGCTCGGTGATGGGCACGGCGGCGGTGGTAAGCGTTGGCGTGGTGTAGCGGGCGAACGGGATGTCGTCGAAGCCGGTGACGGAGATGTCGCCGGGAACATCGACGCCGCGCTCGTGGAGTCCGCTCATCAGGCCCATGGCCACGAGGTCGTTGAACGCAAGAATGCCGGTGGCGCCGCTGTCCAGCACAGCATCCACGGCCTCATGCCCGGTATCGAAGTCCGAGCCGCCTTCGAGCATCAGGACCTCCACCTGCGGGTTGGCTGCCTTGAAGGCCTCCAGGCCCTCGAGCCTGAGCCCGTTGGAAGCGCTGCGGGGCGGGCCGGCCAGGAACGCCAGGCGGGTGTGGCCCAGTTCCACGAGGTGCCCGGCGAGGTCCTGGACTCCCTGCCCGTAATCCACCACCAGGCTGGGGACGTCTGCGGCTGTTGTGGTCCGGTTGATCAGCACCAGCGGGTGCAGCGAGGGGACTATTTCCTCCAGTTCGGCATCGCTCATGCGCGGGGCACACAGAACCAGTCCGTCGCACCGGCGGCGTGCCTCACCCGCAAGGATGGCTTCCTCGCTGGACACCTCGAAGGAGTCGGCGATCAGCACGCGGTAGCCGTCCTGCGCCGCCGCCCGGCTCAGTCCGCGGAGGATGGCCTGGAACGTGGGGTTGGCCAGGTCCGGGACAACAATGCCGATGGTGTCCGTTTTTCCGAGGGCGAGGCTGCGGCCCACCGGGTTGGGCTGGTACTTGAGTTCGGCCGCCGCCGCCCTGACCCGCGAGGCAATCTCCGGATCCACGGTGAAGTTGCCGTTCATCACGCGGGAAACGGTAGCGTGCGAAACGCCGGCCTTCACCGCTACTTCCGCGATGCCGATCCTGCCGCTTGCCGATCTCCTGACCATGGCCTGCCTTTCGTAGGTCCCCCGGGCCATTCTGCCGCCAGGGGGCTGGCAACGTTCACAGCAGATGGCGGTGTCGTGGGAAAAGCATATAACGCCGCGGGAAAGCGATTTCTACCTTGGCGGGATATTCGGGGAGCGTTCCAGGGATGGAGCCAGACGCACCCGGGGCGCGAGCTCGGAAAACGCTTACTCGCAGAGAGGACAAGGGTTGACGGGACTGCAGTGCTCTTGGTACAAATCATGTAACGAACCGAGAAAACGCTTTCTCGCGTGAGTTCCAGAAACTGATCCAGCGCACCACCTCCAACGGCCACCACGCGGCCGGGTTTTGAGCTTTTGAAAGGGACCCTTCATGGTCAACACAGTCGAATCGAGTTCTGCTACCGCTGCCGGCGCGTCCGGCCTGCTGCAGCCGGGCCAGCACACCAAGGCACGCATCGCCCTCATCGGGACCGGCGGACGCTCGGAGATGTACATCCGTGCGGTCTTCGGCAAGCACTCGGACACCGCGGAACTCATCGCCTTCTCAGACGTGAACCCCGGCCGGGTGGAGTTCTACCAGAAGCTCATCCAGGAACTCGGTGCGCCTGGCCCGGTTGCCTCCTTTGACCCGGCAGAGCTCACCGCGTTCATCCAGGCCAACAGCATCGACCGCGTCGTGGTGACCACGCCTGACTACACCCACGCGGACTACATCGTGGAGGCACTGGAGGCGGGCGCCGACGTCGTCGTCGAAAAGCCCCTCACCATCGACGCCGAAGGCTGCCGCCGCATCACCAAAGCCGTGGAGGAGACGGGCCGCAACGTGGTGGTCACCTTCAACTACCGGTACTCGTCGCGGAACAGCGCGCTGAAGGAAGTCATCCAGAGCGGCGTGATCGGCAAGGTCACCTCGATTGATTTCAGCTGGGTCCTGGACACCGTCCACGGCGCGGACTACTTCCGCCGCTGGCACCGGGAGAAGAAGAACTCCGGCGGCCTGCTGATCCATAAGGCATCCCACCACTTCGACCTGGTGAACTGGTGGATCAACGATGTCCCGGAGCGCGTGTTCGCCTCCGGCGGGCTGAAGTTCTATGGCGATAAGAACGCCGCCGAACGCGGCCTGGGTCCGCGTCCGGAGCGTGGAACGCCCGACGCCGGGGCTCCGGCCGCCGCCGCAAAGGACCCGTTCACCCTGGACCTGCGGGAGGATGAGCGGCTCAAGGCGCTGTTCCTGGATAACGAGCACTACGACGGTTACCGCCGCGACCAGGACGTCTTCACCGGCGGCATCACCATCGAGGACAACCTGGCACTCGTGGTGGAGTACCAGGGCGGCCCGCGGCTGAGCTACTCCCTGAACGCCCACAGCCCGTGGGAGGGTTACCGGGTTGCGGTCAACGGCACCGAAGGCCGCGCCGAACTCGAAGTGGTGGAGCGCGCCGCCGTCCTGAACAGCACGGACAAGAAGACCGTGGTGGACCCGAGCGCCACCCCCATTCAGGAGGAGGACGCCGTCCGCCGCAACGGCGAACGCCTGGTGGTCCAGCGCCACTGGGAAGCAGCCTACGAGGTGCCCATCGTCAACGGCGAGGGCGGCCACGGCGGCGGCGACGAACTGCTCCTCTCGGACCTCTTCAACGGCCCGGGCGAGGACCCGCTGGGCCGCCCGTCCGGCTACCTCGACGGCCTCCGCTCAGTCTCCGTCGGCATCGCCGGCAACCGCTCCCTGGAGTCAACCCTCCCCGTCCGCATCGAAGACCTGGACCTCGGCGCCGACCTCCGCCGCGGCAAGTAAGGAAGACATGAGCAGGATTTTTGTCACCGGCGGCTCCGGCCGGCTGGGCCGCAGCGTTGTGGCCGGCCTCGCCGAAGCAGGCCACGACGTAATTTCAGTTGACCGCGACGCGCTTCCGGCGGATCAGTTGCCGGCCGGCGTCGTGCAGGAAACCGGGGACCTGCTGGCCTCGGGCGAGGCCCTGCGCCTCCTGACGGAAACCGCGCCCGACGCCGTCATCCACCTCGCCGCGATTGCCGTCCCGTTCAGTGCACCGGAAGATGTCATTTTCGCCACGAACACCCGCCTCGCGTATGCCATGATCAGTGCGGCCACCGAACTGGGCATCGGCAGGATCGTCACCGCCAGCAGCCCCACAGTCCTGGGCTACGGTTCACCGGCGGGTTGGCTGCCGGACAGCTTCCCGCTGGACGAGCGCACCACGCCGAAGCCCTGGAACGCCTATGCACTGTCCAAACTGATCGCTGAACAGACCGTGCAGATGTTCGCCGCCGCGCAGGGTTCCAACATCCGGTACGCCGCCTTCCGGCCCTGCTACGTCATCTCCCCGGAGGAATGGGAGGGTGCGCCCACGCAGCAGGGCCACACCCTGGCCGAGCGCCTGGCCGACCCCGCACTGTCCGCGCCGGCCCTGTTCAACTACGTGGATGCCCGGGATGTTGCCGACTTCCTGGATGTGCTCCTGCAGAAGATGGACGCCATCCCGAACGGGGAGACCTTCTTCGTCGGCGCTGCAGACGCGCTGGCCACCGCACCGCTGGCCGAATTGATGCCCCGCTTCCTGCCCGGAAGCGAAACCCTGGCCGCCGGCCTGACCGGCACCAGCCCCGCCTTCTCCATCGCAAAAGCCCGCGAACTGCTGGGCTGGGAGCCCAAGCGCAGCTGGCGGACCGAACTGAAAACAACCACCCCCCTCAACGACGAGCCGTCCGCCACCCTGGTCACAGCAGGTGCCGGATCCAAGGAGACATCATGAAATTCGACGGCGTACTGTTCTTCCCCGTCACCCCGTTCACGCCCGAAGGCGCCGTTGACGTGGAGCTCCTCAAGGAGCACATCGGTTCACGGCTCCCGTTCGGTCCGGGCGGCGTTTTTCCCGCCTGCGGCACCGGCGAATTCCACGCTCTGAGCATCGACGAGGTGCGCACCGTGGTGACTGCCGCCGTCGAGGTCGTAGCCGGAAAGGTTCCCGTGGTGGCCGGAGCCGGCGGGCCGCTGGGCCACGCCATCGCGTGCGCCCGGATCGCCGAGGAAGCGGGCGCCGATGCCCTGCTGGTCCTGCCGCCGTACCTGGTCACCGGACCCACCGACGGGCTCGTCGCGTACATCGAGGCAGTGGCCGACGCCAGCAGCCTGCCGGTCATCGTCTACCACCGCGGCAACGCCAAGTTCACCGCCGCCTCCATGACCCGCCTCGCCGCCAACCCCAAGGTGATCGGCTTCAAGGACGGCCTGGGCGATGTGGGCCTGGCACAGGAAATCGTCTCCGCCATCCGTGCCACGGGACGCGAGGACTTCGCCTTCTTCAACGGCCTGCTGACCGCCGAGCTGACCCAGGGCGCCTACCGTGGCCTGGGCATCCCGCTGTACTCCTCGGCCGCCTTCGCGATGGCCCCGGAGATCGCCAAGGCCTACTACGACGCCTACGTCTCCGGTGACGAGGACCGCCGCAACGCCCTGCTTGAAGGGTTTTACGCTCCGCTGGTTCGCCTCCGTGACCAGACCCCCGGCTTCGGCGTCTCACTGATCAAGGCCGGCCTGCGCCTCGGCGGCATGGCTGTCGGTTCGGTCCGTCCGCCGCTGGTGGACCCCACCGAGGAGCAGCTGGTCCAGCTGAAGTCCATCCTGGCCAAGGGCTACGAGCTGGCCGGCCGCTGATGAGTGCGCCGGCACTCGATTCCGTCAGGACCGCACCGCTGATCACCGGCCTGACCACGCGGCTCCTGACCGTCCCGCTGCTGCGCAGCTGGGGAGTGGAGGCGCCGGAAAACCATGTGATCGTTACGGAGATCCAGACGGACGACGGCGGCGCGGGGCACGGTTTTTCGTGGACGCCCACCATCGGCCCTCAGGCCGTCAAAGCCCTCCTCGACTACGACATCGCGCCCTTCATCACCGGGCTACCCGCCAACCCCGAGACGGTCTGGGACGTGCTGTGGAGGCGGCTGCACGAGGCCGGCGGCGGGGGACTGACCACCATCGCCATGGCCGGCGTCGACCTTGCCCTGTGGGACCTCCAGGCACGCCGGGCGCAGACCTCGGTGACCGGGCTGCTGGGCCAGCGGCAGGAGTCCGCGGAGGTGTACGGCTCCGGTGTGAACCTGCACTACACCCTCGAGGAACTTGTAGCGCAGACCGAACGCTGGGTCGCCGCGGGGCACCGGGCCGTCAAGATCAAGGTGGGCAAGCCGGACATCCGCGAGGACGCGGAGCGTGTAGCCGCAGTCCGGTCCGTACTCGGCCCGGACCGCAAGCTGATGATCGACGCCAACCAGCGGTGGGACCTGCCCACCACCTTCAAAGCCCTGGACGCGCTGGCGGAATTTGGACTGGAGTGGCTGGAGGAGCCCATCCGCGCGGACGACCTCTGGGCCTACCGCCGTCTGCGCAAGCATTCACCGGTACCCATCGCCCTCGGCGAAAACCTGCACACCATCTACCGTTTCCGCGATTTCATTGAGGCGGAGGCGGTGGACATCGTCCAGCCCAATATCATCCGGGTAGGCGGCATCACGCCGTTCCGCCGGATCGTGGAGCTGGCACGGACCAACAGCATCCGTGTGATGCCGCATCTGCTGCCGGAACTTTCTGGGCAGCTCGCCCTCACGCTGGCGGAGCCCACGCTCGTGGAAGACGTGGAGGACGCCTCCTTCGAACAGCTTGGCATCCTCGCCGGCCCCTCGCCGGTCCGCTTCGCGAACAGCCGCGTTACGCTGACGGACCAGCCGGGGCTGGGCTTCCGCTTCACGGACCACCCGTAGACGACGAACAGGAACTTTCAGTGACAACTGCAACCCTTTCACTTTCAGAGCTCACGGCCGCCGCAACGCAGGCCGCCGCCATCTCGGCCAACGCGTCGGACGCCGACCGCGCAGCCTGGCTCACCGCCGTCGCCGACGCCCTGGACGCCAACGTGGCCGAATTGGTGGAGATCGCGGACTCCGAAACCAGCCTCGGCACTGCCCGCCTGACAGGCGAAGTGGCCCGTACATCCGGCCAGCTCCGGCTTTTCGCCCGCGTGATCACCGAGGGCTCCTACCTCGAGGCCGTCATCGACCACGCGGACCCGTCCGCCACCCCGCCGAAGCCCGACCTGCGCCGCATCCTGCGTCCCATCGGCCCGGTGGCTGTCTTCTCCGCTTCCAACTTCCCGTTTGCCTTCTCGGTGGCCGGCGGCGATACCGCCTCCGCCTTGGCTGTCGGCTCGTCGGTGATCGTCAAAGCGCACTCGGGTCACCTGAAACTGTCCGAACGGACGGCCGAGGTGGTCACCGAAGCACTGCGTTCCGCCGGGGCCCCGGACGGATTGTTCGCCCTGGTGAGCGGCCGCGAGGTGGGCACCGCGCTGGTTCAGGATCCCGCCATCAAAGCCGTGGGATTCACCGGCTCCATCCCCGGTGGCCGGGCGCTGTTCGACCTCGCCGTCTCCAGGCCCGATCCCATCCCCTTCTACGGCGAGCTGGGCAGCCTGAATCCTGTAGTCATCACCGCAGCCGCCCTGACGGAGCGTTCCGGCCAGCTTGCGGAGGGGCTTGCGGCGTCCTTCACGATGGGTGCCGGCCAGTTCTGTACAAAGCCCGGCCTGGTGTTCATCCCTGCTGGGACCGGTTTCGCCGCTGAAGTGGCTGAGGCCAGCAAGGACAAGCCGACGGCGCCCATGCTCACCACCAGGATTTCCGACGCCTACCCGGATGGCCTGCGCAGCGTGGCTTCGCTGCCCGACGTGACCATTGTCAGCGGCTCCGCGGACCAGGACGCAACCCGCGACGGCGCCGCCCCCGTGGTGTTCTCCACCTCCGCCGCCAACGTCCTGGCCCGTCCGGACGAGCTGCTGGAAGAGTGCTTCGGGCCCACAACGCTGCTGATCGAGTACTCGGACCACGAGGAACTCTCGGCAGTCCTGGCCAAGGTTCCCGGCAGCCTGACCGCCACAGTCCACGCCCAGCCAGGGGAAGACATCGCGGACCTTGTGGAGCAGCTGTCCGGCCTCGCAGGCCGGGTGCTCTTCGACGGCTGGCCCACCGGCGTCGCTGTGAACTGGGCGCAGCAGCACGGCGGCCCGTACCCGGCCACCACGTCCCTGTTCACCTCTGTCGGCGCGACGGCGGTCCGCCGCTTCCAGCGCCCGGTCGCCTACCAGGATGCGCCGGAATCAGTCCTGCACCCGGCGCTGCGCGAAAGCAACCCGCTGGGCATTCCCCGCCGCGTTGACGGTGAGCTCCGCCTCCCCTAACAACCCTCTTGGACTTGATGTCGCTTTATTCGAAACGCTCTTGCAGTTGATGCCGCTCCAGACGAAACGCTCTTGCAGTTGATGCCGGTAGTTCGGCACCAACTGCAGGAGCGTTTCTCGTAAGGGTGCGGGATCTGCCAGAGGGTTTTCTAGAGCTGCAGGGTGACCGGGCGCCGCAGGCCGTTGACAGTGGATGTGGGCCAGCGCTCGTCCACCGTCAGAACCACTAGCCCGGCCTCGGTAACCTGCACGGTGTCTTCGATCTTCACTCCCGGACCCGACGGGTTCCAGGTGAACGGCTGGTTGAGGACCACGGTATCGGTGACGCCGGCTGTGACGCGGGGGTCGCGGCCGGCATAGCCCGCGGGACCGCCCTGGTGGTGCTGCTCCCACTGGTCCGCGCCGAAACCATGCCGGACATAGGCCGCTTTGATCTCCCCGAAGATGCTGTCCAGCCGGGCGCCTGGTACGGTCGCGTCGAAGATGTCCGCCTCAACGGCTGCGATGCGGGCCTCGGCGTCGAGCTCCTCCGGGGTGCCGGCGTCGAACCTTACCCAGCGGGTGATGTTGGCAACCAGGCCGTCCCGGCGGGCACACACCACGGCCATGGCGCGGCGGCCGAGCGGCGCGTGCGTGGCCAGCGGGTGGCGGAATTCGCTGCGGGAGCTGCCGTTGCACAGGAGAACCAAGGGTTCCGCGCCTGCGGCAACCACCCGGCCGGCCAAGGCGGAGGCCAGCTCGAACTCGGTGGTCTCCGGCCCGGCTGTGGAGAGAACATCGGTCATGATGCCGGCCAGTTCTGCGCTGAGATGGGCGTACCGTGAGCTCTCGGCGGGGAGCAGCTGCTGCCGCGCCGCCCTGAGTTCGGCGGCCACCTCAGCTTCCGGCAGGGGAGTGCCGGCCGATCCTGCGGTTCCGGTGGAACGTCCGACGCCCGCAGCGGCCTCGTGGAGGTTTCCGTACCACGGCACTGAATGCAGGGTGACGCCGGCGGGGAGCTCCTCGGCGGCCATGCGGCCGGCCTCGTTGTTGAAGGTCACCAGGTGGTCGCCGTCCCGGTCCACCAGCACCGCGGCGATGGGATCGCCCGCCAGGCTGATGTGGACGCGGCTGCCGTCCAGGTACCAGGTCAGGGCGGTGTGGGTGGTCAGGAGCAGCGAATCCTGTTCCCTGGCGTCGAGGATGTCCAGGACGCGGCGGCGCTTGATCTCGCGGTCGGCTGCGGAGGCCGGTGCTGTCCGCCCACTGAGGGTTGCCTCCAGCGGTGCCCCCAGCGGGAGCGGTGCCCCCAGTGGCAGCGGCGAGGCTGCGGTGGTGGTGGTCTGGCTCATGACTGGTCCCCCTGTGTTTTGATCAATGTCTCGATGTCTTCCGTGCCCAAAATTCCGTCGGCGATGAATACCGTGATGCTGCGGCGCACCGGCGTGCCGGGTTCGGCAATCACGGGCGCATCCCACGCCAGCGACTGTCCCACACCCGGGTAGCCGTCCACCCTGACGAACCATGGGTCCGTTGAGCCTTCCCCGGCGACGAATACCAGCGTGGCGGCACCGCTGGCAGCAGCGGCCATGTCAGTGCCGCCGTCGGGCGTTCCTGACCGGTCGCGCGAACCAGCTCCAAAGTTGCCCGACCACGCGAGCCACGAAGTGACACTTCCGTGCACCGCTGCCTCGCCGGTAAGTGGAATGCCCGTAGCGCCGGGCGCCCATACAGCGGCGCCTGAACATTCCGGCAGGCGCCAGAAAAATCCGCCGTAACCACCCTGGTCGCGGCCGTTCGAACCGGGGCTGCCCAGGCTGACCGGGTGATCGCCGGCGGGGGAAAGCGCGAAATCGAGCGTCAGGCGCCAAGCTGAGGAGCCGGCCTGCGCCCAGGACCAGGTGCGCTCCTCGCTCAGGACGGGAGCGCCGTCGGGGCCGTTCCAGGAAAGGGTTTCGGCCAGTTTGCCGCCGTGCCCGGAACCGGTGTCGCCGGAACTGTCGTGCCCGGCGCCGCCGTCGACGTAGCCGCTGAGCCCGGAACTGCCGTCGTTCTCCGATGGTTCGCCCGTGCGGACAATGCTGCCGTGGTCCGGCCGCCAGATGTATTCGCCGGCGGCCCTGGTGTAGGTCCGGCCACCCCAAAAGTTGACCCCGTCAACGTCCTGCAGGGCCACGCCCACGCCCAGATGCCAGACGTGGTCCAGCGGCTGGTGGTCCGTGACGACAGTTCCGGCGAGGGTGCGGACGGGGTGGAGGTAGGGACGGGGTGAGGACACGGCGCGGATATGGCTGCCGTCCTGGTACTCGGCCACGGGCTGTCCGGCAATGTCGAAGGTCCGCGACGGCGCCAACTGGCGGGCCCACGGCACGCCGAGCTCCGCAAACGTGGCCTGTGCGTTGGCCGCCCGTTCGATCAGTTCAGGGATGCCTTCGACGACGGGGTGGGCGTCGTCGCCGTCACCCTCCCAGCTGAGGTGTTCGGCGCCGATTTCCTGCGGATCCGGGGCAGTGCGGATGGCTTCCAGGACTGACGTAAAAGCGCCGGTATCAGCCAGCCCACATAGCAGGGGAGCGCCGGTGGCCCGGGCGGCGAGCAGGTTCTCCAACAGGTCAGTCCGCCCGAACGTCTCGTGGCGCTCGCCGGACGAAGTAGTGGTGACCACCTCGTCCTCAGTGTAGAAAAACGTGATCTCGCCCAGTGTGCCGTGGACCGTCACCGAAGGATTCTGCTGCTCCGGCGCGCAGAGCGTCAGGCCGCACAGCAGGGTCTGCCCGGCCGCGGTACGGACACGGATCACGGACGTATCGTCGCTCTGGGTGTCGTGGGCACGGTAGAGGTCGGTCTCCACAGAGGCAACATCGGCAATCGTGTGGGCGCCGGCCATGTGCAGCCCCGTGGCCACTGCGTGCGCCAGGGCGTTCGTGGCCACGCCGTCAACAACATCCGTGCCGTCCAGGCTGCGCTTGCCCGCCCAACGGGACCGTTTGAAGTACCCCTTGGACCGCAGCCACAGGCCTTGGGCGCTCAGGCCCAGGACATCCCCGATTTCGTCGGCCGCAATGGACTTGTTTATGGCCGGCAGGGCCAGCGATCCCAGGCTTTGGAAACCCACCTGGACCAGCCTCCCCGATGCTTCGGCCGCAGCCGCCACCTCCTGAAACTGTGCCAGCGAGGCCACGGGGGGCTTTTCCACATAGACGTCACAGCCCGCCGCAAGCGCAGCCAATGCCAGGGGCGCGTGCGTCTGGATGGGGGTGGCCAGAATGACCACGTCAGGAGCGGTTCCCGAGGCGAGCAGTTCGTCCAGGGCAGTGAAGACCGCCACGGAACTGCCCAGGCTGCCGTCCTGCGGCGGATGCGGATCGGCCACGGCCACGAGTTCGACGGCGCCGGAGGCCTCCAGCCGGGCCAGGTTGGCCAGGTGCCGCTCGCCGAAACCGTGGACACCCACCAGGGCGATGCGCGGCCGGGCAGCCGAAGCCTCGCCCGGACCGGCCCCGACGTTTGACCGCGGTTCTGTGCTGCCTGCTGTGGTGCCATCCGCTGTGAAGGCTGATTGCTGGGTCATCAATGGTCCTTGGGTACCTATGCTGTTGGAACGGTTGACTGGATCCGCGCGCCCGGGCTGCCGGCGCCCAGGTTTGCGGCTAAGTAGGTGATGGCTTCATTCTGCATCCCGGCAGTGAAGACGTGTCCGCCCGGCCAGAAACTCCCCGTGTAGCCGCCGGGGTGGAGTGCCTCCAGGGTCCTGTGGGCATCGCGCATGCCAGCCTCCGGGAAGAGCTGGTCAGCGAGGGCATACTGCACCAGGAACCCGTCCGCCCCGGATCTCGCTGTGAGCTCCGGCCAGTCGCCCAGTTTCCACAGCCCCGGAGTCTGCAGCAGCCAGGAATGCGCATCCAGGTAGGCCGGCAGGAGGGAGTCAAAGGTGGTCATCATGCAGGTCACCACGTAGTTCCGGATCCTCGGACTCAGCGCCGCGAGGGTGAGTGCCCTGCCGCCTCCGCCGGAGAAGCCCAGGCAGCCCAGTCGCGCCGCGTCGACTTCGGGCAGCGAGGCAAGTATCTCCAGTGCCGCGAGATCGTCATGAGCCACCATCCCGGCCAAGCTGGTGCCCAGCAGTCCGGCCGTTTTGGCCACGGTGTCCTCGTGGAAGCCCGCCGCTGCGTTGTACAGTTCCGCGTCGGTTGGTACGACGCCGTCCTCTTGCCACTGCGACTTCCTCGCCTCGAGTGCCGAGGAAGTCCGCCATGGCGGCTGGGAGAGGTCAAACCGCCGGCTGCCCCACGCAAACGTGTCGTGGGCCAGGACGGCGAAGCCCGCCCTGGCCACCTCTGTGGCGAGGGCCCGGCCGTCATAATGGCCGGCTCTGGCCTCGGCAGCCGACGGGTGCGCCTCGCGAAGCTCCACCAGGCGGTCGGCCCCGCCGAACTTGTTTCCGCCGTGGCAGTGCAGGGCGAGCAGGCCCGGAAGCGGCCCGGAAACGCCGGCCGGACGCACCAGCCAACCCGTGGTGCGGGGGCCGAACCCCAACTGCCAGCTGAGCTGGGAGGTGGTGACGCCGTCGTGCGTTTCCGTCCAGTCGATGGTGGCGTCCGGTGGGGGGCCTACGGCCGGAACACCCAAGGCTTCCGACAATTCCTGCGCGGCTGCGGTGGCCGAGACGTAGCGCTGCTGGCCCTGTACATAGCGGGGCCAGTCCTCATAACCGGCAATGGCGCTGGGCCGGGCCGGCTGGTCTGCTGTGCTCACGGGCCTGCCTGAAGTTCGGGGGGATGATCTAGAAAACGCTTTCTCAAAAACTAACAAAGGGCTGTACACGAGTCAAGAAACCGTTTACTTTGGTACGGAGCCGCTTTCTTCAACGTCCCGCCGGACGGTGGCATATCCGGATCGCTGCTGCAACGATAACCCGCTGCAGCCGGCAGGAGGATCTTGTTCCCCAGGCGGCACGTTGCACCGATCGCCCCGGCGATCACCCAGACGTGGATGGCCACGATGACCAAAGGAGACCACATGGCCGCTAAATCAATCCCCAGGACGCCCAGCCCGGCATGCTTGCCGGCGCCGGCGGGCCTGATGTGTGAAACGGAGTCGCCGCAATGAGCGCCATCAGTGAACTCAGCACCCTCAAGCGCCGCAAGGGGCCAATGACCGCTGAGGAAAAGAAGGCCAACGGCCGCGACAACAAGGCCGCCTATATCTTCCTCCTGCCCTGGCTGGTGGGCCTGGTAGCCATCACTATCGGCCCGATGCTGATGTCGCTGTACCTGTCCTTCACGGACTACAACCTGCTCCAGCCGCCGGAATGGACCGGCCTGGACAACTTCATCAGGATGTTCAGCGACGCGCGCCTGCATAACTCCCTGGGCGTCACGTTCACCTACGTTTTGGTCGGTGTGCCGTTGCAGTTGGGGGTGGCCCTGTTGATCGCCCTGGTCCTGGACAAGGGACTGCGCGGGCTGCCGTTCTACCGTTCGGTGTTCTACCTGCCCTCGCTGCTGGGCGGCTCCGTTGCTGTTGCCATCCTCTGGAAGCAGATCTTCGGCACCACCGGCCTGGTGAACCAGGTCCTCGCGATCTTCGGTGTGCAAGGTCCGGGCTGGATTTCCGATCCCAGTACGGCCTTGGGCTCAATCATCCTGCTGCACGTCTGGACGTTCGGCGCCCCCATGATCATCTTCCTAGCGGGCCTGCGGCAGATCCCGGTGATGTATTACGAGGCCGCCAAGGTCGACGGGGCCAGTACCCTCCAGCAGTTCTGGCGGATCACGCTTCCCATGTTGAGCCCGATCATCTTCTTCAACCTGGTGCTGCAGATCATAGGCTCGTTCCAGTCCTTCACCCAGGCGTTCATCGTCTCGGGCGGCAACGGCGGCCCGTCCGACTCGACCATGTTCTTCACGCTGTACCTGTACCAGAAGGGGTTCGGCCAGTTCGACATGGGCTACGCCTCAGCCATGGCATGGTTCCTGCTGGTCATCATCGGCATCTTCACCGCTATCAACTTCATCGCTGCAAAGTATTGGGTGTTCTATGACGACTAAGCTTCAGACGCTGCCCGCCCCGGACAAGAAGTCTGCCGGCGCCGGCAAGCCTACGAACCACCGCAAGCCCCGCAAGCCCCGGGAGTCCCGCGGGACCCTGGCCTTCAGCCGGAAACAGCGGACCAAAGCCCTGGCCAAGCACGGCATCCTGATCCTCGCCGGTGCTCTGATGATCTATCCGCTCCTGTGGATGGTGGTCTCCTCGCTCCGGCCCAACGAACTGATCTTCCGCGACCCGGGACTCTGGCTCAACAGCCTGGAGATGAGCAACTACACCGATGGCTGGTCGGCCCTGACCCACCCGTTCGGGCACTACATGCTCAACTCCGCGATCGTGGTCATCGGCTCGATCCTGGGCAACCTGATCTCCTGCTCCATGGCCGCCTATGCCTTCGCCCGGCTGCAGTTCACCGGCAAGAAGCTGTTCTTCGGCATCATGCTGCTGACCATCATGCTCCCGTTCCATGTGGTGATCGTGCCGCAGTACATCCTGTTCTCCCAGATCGGCTGGGTGAACACCTTCTGGCCATTGCTGGTGCCCAAGCTTCTGGCCACGGACGCGTTCTTCGTCTTCCTCATGGTCCAGTTCATCCGCGGCATCCCCAAGGACCTGGACGAAGCGGCGCGCATCGACGGCGCAGGCCACCCCCGGATCTTCCTGCGCGTGATCCTGCCGCTGATGGTGCCTGCACTGGCCACCACCACCATCTTCACGTTCATCTGGACCTGGAACGACTTCTTCGGCGCGCTGATCTACCTCACGGACCCGGACATGTTCACTGTCCCTGTGGCCCTGCGGGCGTTCGTGGATTCGCAGTCCGCCACCAGTTGGGGATCACTGTTCGCGATGTCGATCGTTTCCCTGCTTCCGGTGTTCCTGGTGTTCCTCTTCGGCCAGCGGTTCCTCATCAAGGGCATCGCCACCACCGGCATCAAATAGGTCCGGTCTGGAGATTCGTGCCCCGCGCACACCGCTCAAGCCAGCGGCCCGTCCCATCGGACGGGCCGCTGGCCGTTCGGGGCCTCATGGCTCGGAGCTGTGCCGGCACGGGGCGCTGAGGCGACACGGCCGTCGTCGGGGTGTCTCGAACGACGACGGCGACACGGCCGGCGTCGGGGTGTCTCGAACGACGACGGCGACACGGCCGGCGTCGGGGTGTCTCGAACGACGACGCTGCGCAGCTTTGCGGCGGCGGCAGGTGTCGCGCCAATTTCCAGTCGCGCCAATTTCCACAGCCAGTCCCTCTTGTATTACAAGTGTCCTACTTGTAATATTACGGACAAGAAAGCGCTTTCTCGCTTCTCACCAAAAATAACTAGATCAAAGAAGATCGGAGTACCCAGTGCCTTTATTTCACCGCTTTGAGTCGGCTGCCAGTCAACCGTCGGAGACCCCTTCTCCCCGCGCCAGGCGCCGGTTCCGCTCAACGGGCATTGTTGCAGCTGCGGCTGCCGCCGTCCTGACCCTGAGCGCCTGCGGCGGGGGTGCCTCGCCGCAGAGCGCTGACGGTACCGTTGAATTGCGGTTTTCCTGGTGGGGCAGCGACAAACGCGCCCAGCTGACCCAGGCCGCTATTGCAGCGTTCGAGGCCGAAAACCCCAAGATCAAGATCAAGCCCGAGTACGGTGACTGGAGCGGTTACTGGGACAAGCTCGCCACCCAGGTAGCCGCCAACGATGCGCCGGACATCATCCAGATGGACGAGAAGTACATCACCGAGTACTCCAGCCGCGGTGCCCTGTTGGATCTTTCCAAATACGAAATCGACACCTCCAAACTGGACGAAGCCGCGCTGAACGCGGGCAAGAGCGAAGACGGCCTCACCGGTATCGCGGCCGGCATCAACGCTGCCACGATCGTCGCGAATCCGGCGGTGTTCAAGGCCGCTGGTGTGGCGCTGCCGGACGACAAGACCTGGACGTGGGAGGACTTTGGCCGCATTGCTGCCGAGGTCACTGGGAAGTCCCCGAAGGGGACCTACGGTTCTGCCGCGTACGGTACGGACGAGGCCTCGCTTGGCGTCTGGCTCAGGCAGAACGGCAAATCCCTCTACACCTCCGATGGCAAGCTTGGTTTCGAGCCGAAGGACATCGCCGAGTGGTGGACATTCCTCAAGCAGCTCAGCGAGAAGAAGGCCGTGCCGTCGGCATCGGAAGTGGTGGAAGCCGAAGCCGCACCGCTCGACCAGAGCGGTCTCGCCACCGGCAAGAACGGCCTGGCCTTCTGGTGGTCCAACCAGCTTCCGGCGCTGGAGAAGGCCGCCGGTGCCGATCTGCAGATCCTGCGCTTCCCGTCTAAGACCGGCGAGGCGGCAGACGCCCAGCTTTGGTACAAGGCTTCTCAGTTCTGGTCGGCATCCTCACGCACCAAGCACCCCAAGGAGACTGCGAAGTTCATCGACTTCCTGGCTAACAATGAAAAGGCCGGAGCGGCGCTGTTGGCAGACCGCGGCGTCTACCCCAACTCCGCTGTCCGGGCGGCCATTGAGCCCAAGCTGACCCCCGCTGACATCAAGGTGGTCAAGTTCATCGATCAGATCAAGGGCGAACTCGGCGAGGCTCCGGCTCCGCCGCCGAAGGGCGCCGGGGCAATCCAGGAGATTGTGAAGCGCTATACCTCCGAGGTCCTCTTCAACCGGCTCTCAGCTGACGAGGCAGGCAAGAAGGCCCACTCAGAAATGAAGTCGGCCATCAGCAAGTAGTCCTCGCACCACCCCTCATACCGCCAACGCGGCTTCGGACAATTCTGCGGGAGTTTCCCCTGCATAAGCGTCCGACGGCGGGTGGCAGCTCCGCCCCGGCAGGAACCCTAGGTTCCCGGCGGGGCGGAGCTGTTTAAGGAAGCCCCTCTATGTTCCCCGGCGCGGAGCGGCCGGCCCGCCGACTGTGAGACAGCGGGCAGCGTACGCAGAGGAGGCGCGGACCGCCAACAACCATTGAAGCGGTACAAGTAGTGCCGCCCATTTAGTCAAGTCTTGACGTCGATGCTTTGGTGGCCGAGACTCTCTCGATGGGAGTTTGCGAAGAGTTGCGGGCGCTGGCAGTTGTAGTCGACCGACTCGCCGAAAGGTTTCCGGAAGTGCCCAGGGACGTCGTCGAAGAGGTAGTCCAGCAACAGCACCGTGCACTGGATGCCGGGAGAGTTAGGGACTTCGTCCCCGTCCTCGTGGAGCACGCGGCAAGGGAACGCCTGGCTCAATGACAGTGGTGCGGGCTGTGGGTAAATGAAGCCGATCATCCTGCTCGACATCGACGGAGTCCTCAACCCGGTTGCTGGTCCGGTTGACGGCACCGATCGTCCGAAGTTGACCCTGCCGCCGCAAAAGACCGCCTTGGTCCGCAAGCTCGCTGCCCTTGGCCGGATCGCCTGGGTGTCGACGTGGCCAGCGGATCTCGTGGGTGGGATAGAGGCCCAGCTGAATCTTGAGGTGCAGCCCTTGCGCGCCGTGATGGTGCTGCGACCGGATGACGATGACCAGCCGACGCCTAAGCTGCGGTCCGTGACCACATGGCTGGCCAGGATGGAGGCCCTGGGCGAAGCCGACTGGGACTCTGTCGTCTGGATCGACGACGTACTCGGGGCCGACGCCCGGGAATGGGCGCACAGCTACACGCGGCCGGTGTTGCTGGAGAAGCCGACAGCGGACGTTGGCCTCGCGGAAGTGCATGTCGTCGCAGTAGCCGTGTTTGTTGATTCCGTAGCCGCCGGCTGAACTGTCGATCGGAAGACACTGAACTACTAAGGCGACAACCTCAGTGGCCGAGCTTCATCGACCTCGCGTTGTGGTGGGGGTGGTGGTTTGAAGTAGTGGTTTTGTTGGGGTTTTTGGGTGGGGTCGATGTGGGGTGGGGGTGTGAACCAGGGGGTGCCTTGGTGGGTGGTGATGGTCCATTGTTCTTTGTGGATGAGGTGGTGGTGGTGTGAGCAGAGGAGTGCGCCGTTGTTGGTGTTGGTGGGGCCGTTGTGTGACCAGTAGGTGATGTGGTGGGCTTCGCACCAGGGTGCTGGGATGGTGCAGTTGGGGAAGGTGCAGCCTTGGTCGCGGGCGGTGAGGGCGAGTCGTTGGGCGGTGGTGAAGAGGCGTGTTTTGCGGCCGAGGTCCAGGATTTCGCTGTGGGTGCCGAGGAGGGCGGGGATGATGTCGGCGTCGCAGGCGAGTTTGCGCAGGGTGTTGGCGGCGACGGGCCCGGTGAAGGCGTAGTTCCCGGTCCCGTCCTTTGGTTCTCCCGTCCTGTTGGTTGGTTCTCTGGTGCTGGTGCCGGTGGTGGTGTGGGTGCTGTGGTGTGGGGGGAGGAGGTCCTGGTAGTGGATGGTGGCGAGGATTTGGGGCCGGTTTCCGCCGGTGGTGGGCAGGGCGTTGGTGCGTAGTGCTGCTTTGACGGCGCCGATGATGCCGTCGAGTTGTTTTTGGGAGCGGGTGCGCCGGTCCAGGTCCATGCCGGGGTCCGGGTCCGCCCAGCCGTCCTGGCCGGCGCCGCCGCCGATGTCCCCGTCAATGCGGCCGTCAATGCTGCCAGCCGTGCAGGCGCCGGTACTGCTGGTGGTGGGTGTGGTGGTGCGGGGGTTGGTGGCGGCGTTCATGGCGGCGAGGAGTGGTTCGTATTGGTCGGTGGTGGCGAAGATTTCGAGGTGGTGCAGGCCGTGGCGGGGTTTGCGGATGAACGCGCCCTGGGTGTGGCGGAGGGCTTCTTCGCTGGGTTCGGTGCCGTCGGCGTCGAGGGTGTCTGACCAGCGGCGGGCGACGCGGGCGAGGAAGTCCGGGTCGGTGGTGGCGGCGGTGCGGGTGAGGTCGGTCTCGATCAGGGTGAGGGTTTCGGGGGTGGTGCGGTGTTGGAGCCGGTCCAGGGTGAGGCTGATGATTGTCCCGGCCCGGGAGGACACGGCAGGGCAGGCCAGCGCGGGGCCTGAGGCGCCGTCTGCGGCGTCGTCGGAGTCGGGGCCGGTGGTGGGGGTGAGTCCTGCCGCGAGGTGTTCCCTGGGTGGTGGGGTGGTGTCGCCGGTGAGGGTGGTGGCGGGCAGCACGGCGTGGGCGAGGTGTAGCCGGCGGTGGGCTTCGCTCTTGCCGATCCGGAGCCGGACCCGGAGGAACTCGGCGGTGTTCGCGCACCCGTCGTCCGCCGGGGACGCGGGAACAGGCGGCGTTGCGGGTCCGGCGGGCCAGGTGGCGTCGGTTTCGTTCAGGGTTTCGGTGCCGTTGTCCCAGCCGGTGATCCATCCCCGGCCGGGGTTGGTGCGGGCGGTTGCGGCGGTGGTGATGGCCTGGCTGCGGGTCCTGTCCACGGTCCCGGCGGCGAGGATCTGGAGGTACTCCACGGTCCGGGAGATGTTCTCTACGTTGCCGGCGAAATCGGCGGCCTCAGCGTAGCTGGCCATCGCGAGCCGGGCGGGCGCTGCGGCGGCGACGGCGTTCGCCGCGGCCAGCAACGCGGCGAGCCGGGCGCCGGGGGCCATCCCATCGGTGGAAGCGCCCCCAGAAGCGCACCCAAGGGTGGAAACGACCCCATCAGGCGGATCCACAACAGGCGGGGCCGCGCGCGTCAGCACGGCGGTATTGCCGCCGGACTCCGCGAGCTGATCCCCAAAAGCTTCCATGGGAATACTCTGCCGAGGGGGTCTGACATTATTGCCGGCGTCGGCCGTCCTGCCGCTGGAAGCGCCCCCAACAGGCGGAGCCGCGCGATTGAGCACGGCGGTAGAACCGCCGAACCTCGCGAGCTGATCCCCAAAAGCTTCCATGGGAACAGTCTTCCCGGAGGGTCTGACATTATTGCCGGCGCCCGCCGTCCCGCCACTGGAAGCGCCCGCAACAGGGGCGTGGGTACAAGACGGGCCGGCGCGATTGAGCACGGCGGTAGAACCGACGAACCCGGCGAGCTGATCCCCAAAAGCTTCCATGGGAACAGTCTTCCCGGAGGGTCTGACATTATCGTCGGCGTCGGAGGTCCTGCGACCCGGAAGCGACCCAACAGGCGGATCTACAACAGGCGGATTCCCAGCACGCGGAACCGCGCGCCTCAGCACGGCGGCAGAACCGCTAAACATCGCGAGGTGACCCCAAAGCTTCAATGGAAACACCCTGCCAAGGGGGTACGACAATAAGGGAGAATGGCCCCGGACCCGGATAAAAGATCCGGGGCCACCCGAAGAGCCTTACGCCTCGGCGATCACCGCAACACTGCCCGCGGCCACCGTTCCAGCAAAGGGTTCTCCGCTGAGCAGGTCCGTCCCGGAGGCCTGCACCGACGCCGACGAGCGCGAGTGGTTGATGACGAAGAGGTACGAACTGCCGTCGGAGGCGCGGCGGCGGGTAAGTTCCAGTCCCGCGTCAGCCTGGGCCACCGGAGTGACTCCGGATTCCGCCAGCAGCCGCTCCACCACCGTTTCGATGCCGTCTGGGTCCGGGAACGTCGCCAGGTACCACGCCGCGCCGGAGCCAACGGCGTGGCGGGTCAGCGAGGGCACACCTTCCAAAGGGTATTCCGTGAAGGTCTGCACCGCTTCAGCGCCGGCGAGGCGAAGATCCTCGCTCCACACGGTGGACACGCCGCCGTCGCTCAGTTTCAGCCGGGCACCGGCCAGCAGCGGGTGGAATTCCTCCACCCGGATCCCCAGCAGATCGCGGAAAGCGCCGGGGTAGCCGCCAAGCCGGATGTGGTCCTGTTCGTCCACGATCCCGCTGAAATACGTGACCAGCACAGTCGCCCCGGCGTGGGCGGCCGCGGAAATATTGGCGGCGGCGTCATCGGAAACAGAGTACAAAGTGCACACCAGCACCAAGTCGTAGCCCTCCAGCGAAGCCGACGGGTGCACGATGTCCACGGAGATCCCGCGCAGGAACAGGGAACGGTGGAACGCACGCAGGACGTCCAGGTACTTCACCTCCTGGCTCGGTTTGGAGTCGATCTCGCTGGCCCACCATGCCTCGTAATCGAACACGATGGCGGCCCTGGATTCCACTCGCGAGCCACTAACGGGTGCGAGCCGTTTCAGCGCAGACCCCAGCTCCACCACTTCGCGCCAGATCCGGGTGTCCGTACCGCCGTGGGGAACCATCGCCGAGTGGAACTTCTCAGACCCGGCAATGCTCTGGCGCCACTGGAAGAACATCACCGCGTCCGCGCCGCGGCCCACATGCGAGAGTGAGTTGCGCAGCATTTCGCCGGGCATCTTGGGCTGGTTGCGCGGCTGCCAGTTGACGGCCGACGTCGAATGTTCCATCAGGATCCACGGGTCGCCGCCCGCAATTCCGCGGGTGAGGTCCGCGCTGAAGGCGAGTTCGATGTGCCGCTCGGGATCGGCGGCCACGAGGTAGTGATCGTTCGCGATGACATCCAGGTCCTTGGCCCACTCGAAGTAGTCCATGGCTTTGGTGGCGCTCGACGCCATCAGGTTGGTGGTGCAGGGGATCGTGGGCGTGACCTCGCGCAGGACAGCCACAAGGGATTTGTAGTAGTCCATCAGCGCCCACGAGTTGAACCGCTGGAAGTCCAGCTGCTGCCCCGGGTTCAGGGTGGAAGGTGCGACGGCGGGCGGCAGTATTTCGCCGAACGAGCCGTAGTTCTGGGACCAGAAAGCCGTTCCCCAGGCGGCATTGAGGGCCTCGATGCTTCCATAGCGGCGTTCCAGCCACGCGCGGAACGCGGCAGCATCCTCCTCGCCGTAAAACTCGGAGACGTGGCAGCCGAGCTCGTTGTCCACATGCCACAGGGCCAGCGCCGGGTGGTCCTTGTATCTCTCGGCGATAACGCGCGTGATGCCCGTGGCGTACCGGCGGTAAACGGCCGACGACGGCGTGTAGTGCCGCCGCGAGCCCGGTCCCAGCACCGTTCCGTCAGCCGTGACCGGCAGGATCTCCGGATGTTTGCGTACGAGCCACGCCGGCGGAGCCGCCGTGGCAGTGGCCAGAGCCACCTTGATGCCTGCGCCGGAGAGGTTGTCCATGACCTCGTCCAGCCAGCCGAAGTCGTACTCGCCCTCGGCGGGTTCCAGCAAAGCCCAGGAGAAAATCCCGACGCTGAGGAAGCTGACTCCTGCTTCCTTCATCAGCCCAAGGTCTTCCAGCCGCACACTGACCGGCCATTGTTCCGGGTTGTAATCCCCGCCGTAGGCAATCCCTTCCACGTTGCTCCAGATGCTGGAGGGGCCGGAATTTTGCTGCAAAGTCATGGGACTCCTTTGTCGTGGCGTGATGGTGGCGTGGTGCCGGCGAAGGTGGTGCAGAAGATCGTGGCGAAGGTCCGGGGACGGACCCAACCTACAGGACACCGGCGTTTGGGAAAACGCTTGCCCAAATCGGGAATTGCCGATATTGTATCGATTCAGAAGGTGTGTAAGCCAGCTCACAGCACACGTTGTGGCTATCGGAACGATGCGGCTTACACAAACGAGCAAGGAGGCTCTCATGATCAACAGAAGGAATTTCCTCACCACGGTGGCTATCGGCACCGCGTCCGCCGCAGCCCTGGCGGCCTGCGGAACCGGGTCCAGCACCACCAGTGGTGGAGCGACGGGCTCGGCCGAGAACCCGGTCACCATCAACTACACCTGGTGGGGCAACGATGACCGCGCCACCCGCACGCGCAAAGCCATTGAACTCTTTGAGTCCAAGAACAAAGACATCAAGGTCAATGGCAACTTCACCGACTTCGCCGGCTACTGGCAGAAGCGTGCCACCGAGGCAGCCGGCGGCGGCCTGCCCGACGTCATGCAGTGGGACCTCTCCTACCTCCGCGATTACGGCCAGCGGAACCAGCTCCTGGACCTGGGCACCGTCAAGATCAACACGGACTCCTTCGATAAGTCCCTGCTGCCCTCCGGCCAGATCAAGGGCAAGACCTTCGGCATCCCCACCAGCACCAACGCCTTCGCCGTCTACTACGACCCCGCCAAACTCAAGACGCTCGGCATCGCCGAACCGGACGGCAGCTGGAACTACAAGGAGTTCAACACCTTCCTGACCGAGGTCGGAGCCAAGGGCAACGGCGCACTCTTCGGCGGCACGGACTACACCGGCGTGTGGTGGATGTTCAACGTCTGGCTGCGCCAGAACAACATCGCAGCCTTCACCGGGGATGGCAAGCTCGGCTTCAGCAAGGACGACCTGAAGAAGTGGTGGAACACCTCCGCGGGCCTGCGCGGTACCCCTGCCCTTATCTCCGAGGAGCGCGCCACCCAGCTCGCCCCCAAGTCGCCGTTCGGCTCGAATGTGACTGCCACTGAAGTCACCTGGGACAACTTCATGGCCGGCTACCTCGCCGACAGCGGCGCCAAGGAACTCAAGCTCGTTCCCGTTCCCTCGGATGACAAGGACAACCTGGGCCTGTTCCTCAAGCCCTCCATGCTCATGGTGGCCAGCGCCAAGACCAAGAACAAGGATGCGGCTGCCCGCTTCATCGACTTCATGGTCAACGATCCCGAGGTGGGCCAGATCTTCAAGACCTCCCGCGGTGTTCCGGCGTCGAAGACCCAGCGCGACGGCACCACCTTTGAAGGCACCGACAAACTGGTTGTTGACTACGAGAAGTCCATCGAGAAGTATCTCAAGGACGCCCCCGAGCCGCCCATCGTCGGTTTCGGCACGCTTGAAGCATCCTTCAAGCGCATCAGCTCTGAGCTGAACTACGGCAAGGTCACTGTGGACGGCGCTGCGGACGCGTGGTTCAAGGAAGCCGAAGACCTCATCAAGCAGAACGCCTGATCAGCAGATTATCTGCCAGGCCTTCACAACTGACGGAATGAACTCGTGACTCAAAGCCCAACCCTGAGCAGGCGTTCGGTATCGCCGTCCGCTCCCGCTCCGCGCAAATCCAAGCGGAGCGGGGCGGACGCCCGCGCCGGCTACACCTTCCTGCTGCCCTGGCTGCTGGGATTCATCGCCCTGACCGTAGGCCCGATGGTTTCCTCGCTCTACCTCTCCTTCACCAACTACAACCTGTTCGAACCGCCCAAGTGGATCGGGCTGGACAACTACACCACCCTGTTCCAGGACGAACGGTTCCTGCAGTCGGTGGGCGTGACCGTCTCCTACGTGGTCTTCGGCACCCCGCTCAAGCTCGCCGCCGCCCTCGCCGTGGCGATGCTGCTGAACAGCAAGCGCAAGGGCCAGGGGTTCTACCGGTCCGCGTTCTACGCCCCGTCCCTGATCGGCGCGTCGGTCTCCATCGCGATCGTCTGGAAGGCGATGTTCGGCGATTCCGGCCCGGTGGACCAGGGCCTGTCCTTCTTCGGCATCAACCTCGGCGGCTGGGTGGGCAACCCCAACCTGAGCATTCCCATGATGATCCTGCTGACCGTGTGGCAGTTCGGCGCCCCGATGGTCATCTTCCTCGCCGGCCTCAAGCAGATCCCCGCGGACCTGTATGAGGCGGCGTCGATGGACGGTGCCGGCCCCATCCGGAAGTTCCTGAACATCACCTGGCCCATGCTCTCCCCGGTGGTCTTCTTCAACCTGCTGATGGAAACCATCCACGCATTCCAGATCTTCAACTCCGCCTACATCATCTCCAACGGTGAAGGCGGCCCGGCCGGCTCCACCCTCTTCTACACCCTCTACCTGTACCTGCGCGGCTTCAGCGACTTCCGGATGGGCTACGCCTCGGCCATGGCCTGGCTGCTGCTGATCGTGGTCGGCATCATCACGCTGGTCATCTTCAAAACCTCCAAGTCCTGGGTCCACTACAGCGGAGACACGAAATGACAACCATGGCAACCCCCACCAAACCCGTAGCGGACATCGAGCTGGCCGACTACAACCCCAAATCAGAATCCGTGCTGGCCAAGCGCATCAAGAGCGGCATCTTCCACGCCGTGGCACTTGCCCTTACGTGCGCGGTGCTCTACCCGGCCCTGTGGATGATTGCGTCCTCCTTCAAGCCGAACTCCGAAATCGGCGGCGCCAACACCTCGCTGTGGTCGAACAACTTCAGCTTCGATAACTTCATCACGGCCATGGACGGGATCGGCGGGGTCTCCACCCTGACCTTCTTCACCAACTCCCTGGTCCTGGCCATCGGAGCGGTGGTGGGCACGGTCCTCTCCGCGTCAGTTTCGGCCTACGCGTTCGCCCGGATCAAGTTCCCGGGACGCAGCGTGTTCTTCGGCATGATGATCGCCACCCTGCTCCTGCCCTTCCACGTGGTGATCATCCCGCAGTACATCATCTTCAACCAGCTCGGCCTCGTGGACACCTACGTCCCGCTGCTGATCGGCAAATTCCTCGCCGGGGACGCGTTCTTCGTCTTCCTCATGGTCCAGTTCATGCGCAACCTCCCCTCCGAACTCGACGAAGCAGCCAGGATCGACGGCGCCGGGCACGTCCGGATCTTCACCGCCATCATGCTCCCGCTGATGAAACCGGCCCTGATCTCCACCTCGATCTTCTCCTTCATCTGGAGCTGGAACGACTTCCTGGGCCCGCTGCTCTACCTGAACACCCCAGAGAAATACCCGCTGCCGCTGGCCCTGCGCCTCTTCGTGGACCAGACCCAGTCCTCGGACTACGGAGCCATGATCGCCATGTCCGTCCTGGCCCTCCTCCCGGTCCTGATCTTCTTCCTCGTCTTCCAGCGCTACATCGTCGAAGGCGTCTCCACCCAGGGCCTCAAAGGCTGACAGCCGCGGATAACGGATAAAGAAAATGAGCATCATGGACAGCACCACACCCGCCTCCGACCGGGGCGAACCCATCCCGGTGAACCGCTTCGCCCTGTTTTCCGAGACCCTCCTGGCCGGACTGCTGGTGCTGGTGCTGTCCCTTCCCCTGGTCACGATCCCGGCCGCCTACGCGGCCGGGATCGCCCACCTGGAACGGCACCTCTCCGGAAGGGATGATTCCATCCGCGGTCTGGGGGGCACCTTCCGCTCCGCCCTGCCGGGCAGCTGGAAGCTGGGAATCACGACGGCGGCAGCCGCCGTCGTGATTGTCCTTAACCTCCTGCTCGCAACGGTGGGGCAACTGCCGGGAAGCTCCGTGGTGCTGCCTGCGACGCTCATCCTGGCCGGCGCCGGAGCAGTCCTGCTGCTGCGCACCACCGCCGCGTGGTCCGACTTCTCGGGCGCCAACAAAGACACCGGCCAGGCCGCCGCCGTCGCGAAAACTCCCTCGGCCCACTGGTCCGCCGCCCTCCACACCGGCAAGGCGTTGTCCCTCCGGGACTGGACGGGTTCCCTCCTGCTGGTCGCTGCGCTCTTGGGGGCAGTGGTCTTCGTGTGGATGCTCGTTGCCCTTTTCGTGGTGGTGCCCGGCACCCTGATCCTGGCCGCGGCCGCGGTAAAGATACGGTCCGCCCGCGCCTAGCCCGAAGTTCCTGCAGTCCTGTTTTTCCATCACTACCGAGCTGAGTGACGCGTCGTGTCTTCCGACAGCCCCCAGTCCGCAGAATCCCTTCGAACCTCCCAGCCCAGGGCCCGCTGGTACCACCCGCTGACCCAGTACAACTACCGCCTGTACATGGCCATGTCACTGGCAGGCAGCATGGGCGTCTGGATGCAGCGGCTGGCCCAGGACTGGCTGGTCCTGCAGCTCACCGGGAGTCCGGCCGCCGTGGGCATCGCCGTCGCGCTGCAGTTCCTGCCGATGCTGATCATCGGCCCCCTGAGCGGCCTGCTGGTGGACATGTTCCCCAAGCGCCGCATCATGATGGTGTGCCAGTCGGTGATCGCGCTCCTGGCGGCCGGGCTGGCTGCGGCGGCCGCCACTGGAAACATCTCCGTGTGGGCCGTCTACGGAAGCTGCATCGCACTGGGGGTGACGTCCGCCGTCGATGGTCCGGCCCGGCAGGTTTTCATCAACGAAGTGGTGGGCGACGCGGGCCTGCGGCCCGCCATCGGCCTCAACAATGCCATCGGCCAGTTCGGGGCCATGGTGGGTCCGGCGCTCGGGGGCGTGGTGATAGCCCAGGCCGGTTCTGCCGCAGCTTTTGCCTCCAACACAGTGCTCTCGTTGCTGGTGCTTGGCATGATTGCCGCCATCCGTCCGGAACTGCTGCACCTCACGGCTCCAGCGGCCCGGGGCCGCGGCCAGTTGCTGGCAGGCTTCCGGTACGTCTGCCGGCGGCCCTCCTTGTTGCTCGTCATCGTTCTGGCCGGGCTGATGGGGGCCTTCGGCATGAATGGACCTGTGGTGCTGACGGCGTTTGCTGAGCGGGTCTGGCACAACGGCGCGGCGGGGTTCGGCCTGTTCAACACCATGGCTGCTGTGGGCGCCTTTGCCGGTGCTCTCCTGTCGGCAAGGTTGAGGGGCCTGGGCCGCAAAGGAATCGTCGCTGCGGCTGGTCTATTTGGCCTCGCCCAGCTGATTGCGGCGCTCATGCCTACACTGGTTCTCTTTGTCATCATGCTGGTGGCCGTGGGGTTGATGACCCTGCTGTTCCTCACGAGCGCCGCAACCGAGGTCCAGCTGGAAGCCGGCCCTGGGATACGGGGGAGGGTGATGGCGCTCTACCTTCCGCTCCTGCTGGGCGGCCACGCCCTGGGCGGCCTGCTGGCGGGCTGGCTTACCGAAGAATTCGGCGTACGGACAGGCCTGGTGGTCACCGGTTCCCTGGGGATGCTGTCCGCCGCAGTCATCGGCCTCCTGCTGTGGATGAACTCCCGCCGCGCACGCCGTTGACCGTACCTGTGAGCAAAAGTAACTTTGTGTGAGTTCTTGACGCGTGGCATGGCTCACACCTAAGCTTCGAGAAAGCGGTTTCTCACTACATCGCAAGCCGTCAACCAGAGGACATCGAATGCTCTTTCGCGCCCGAAAATCCACCGTCCCCAAGACTGCGGCCGTCCTGGCTGCCATAGCCCTGGCCCTTACTGGCTGTGGGGGGAGCTCACCGGCCGCATCTGATGGGCCGGTCACCCTCCGCTTCAGCTGGTGGGGCTCAGATGTGCGGCACAAAATGACGCAGAAGCTCATCGATGCCTTCGAAGCCAAAAACCCCAACATCAACATCGAGGGCGAGTACGGCGACTGGTCCGGTTACTGGGACAAGCTGGCCACCCAGGTGGCGTCCCAGGATGCGCCTGACATCATCCAGATGGACGCCCAGTATCTTGGCGAATACGCCAAGCGAGGCGCCCTGCTGAAGCTGAAGGACGTGGATCTGTCCAAGTTCGACCAGGCTGCGGCCGACGCCGGCAAGACAGCGGACGGTCAGTTCGCTGTGACGGCTGGCATGAACGCCCTGGTGGTCCTGGCCAATCCCTCCCTGTTGTCAGCCAGCGGGGTGTCACTGCCGGACGACTCGAGCTGGACCTGGGAGGACTACCGGAAGATCGCGGCGGACATCACCGGCAAGAGTAAAGGCGGCGTCTACGGTTCGGGCGCCATCGCCGGCGACGCCTCGTTCAACCTTTGGCTGCGCCAGCACGGGAAGTCCCTTTTCACGAACGACGGCGGCCTGGGCTTTGATGAGGCGGACGCCACCGAGTACTTCGAAATGCAGGCCGGACTCCGGGATGCCAAAGCGGTACCGCCCGCCTCAGTGATGACTGAAGATGCCAGCGCATCGCTGGACCAGCAAGGCCTTGCAACGAACCGCGTGGCCCTGGGATGGGTGTGGTCCAACCAGCTGGGCGCGCTGACCAAGGCCTCGGGCCAGGCGCTGGAAATCCACCGGCCGCCGAGTGTGGAGGGTGATGCGGCGAAGGCCGAACAGTTCTACAAGGCATCACAATTCTGGTCCGCCAGTTCGCGGACCAAGCACCCCGCCGAAGCCCAGAAGTTCATCGATTTCCTGGCCAACAGCGTGGAAGCCGGCGAAATCGCGCTGGCAGACCGCGGCATCCCGGGCAACTCGGAAGTGCGCGCGGCCGTTGCTCCGAAACTGACCCCTACAGATGCGCTGACGGCAAAGTTCATTGATGACATCGCCGATGAAGTGGGCGAGGCCCCGGCCGTTCCTCCCGCAGGATCGAGCCCGGTTTCAGAAGTCCTGACCCGGTACGCCACCGAGGTGCACTTCAGCCGCATTTCCCCGCAGGAAGCGGCAAAGAAGTCGATCGCGGAAATCAAGGGTTCGCTCACCTAAGGGGACGGGACTCCCTGCGACGGGAAGGCCAATAACCGTCACCATGCATGAACGAACGACGCCGGATGCGAACCGCATCCGGCGTCGTTTGCCTGGGGGAGGCTGTCAGGTCCGGAGGCCGTCAGGTTGCGGCGGACCGTGTGGTTGGGTCGGACGGTGTGAAGGTCCAGGTTCCGCTGTGGATCCTGAAATCCCGCGAACGCACGTAGGCCTGCTCCGTCGTCGGGCCCTGGATTCCGTACGTTCCATCCGGCAGCCGGACGGTCGCCGTGACGCCGGCGGGAACCGTGCACTCCAGGTGGATTCCCTCAGGGGTCCGCCGCCAGCTGACGGCGGCGTAGCCGTTGGGCAGCGGCACACTTCCTGCGGCGTGTTCGAGCCGGCACGCCGGCGGTTCGATCAGGAGCTCACGGCCACCCGGGACGGTGGTGCGCACACCGAGGAGGTACTCCAGGATCTCCTTGACCACGGACGCGGACCACGCGTGGGACTGGCTGTAGTCCGTGCCGTCCGCCAACTCCCAGGCTTCCCATGTGAAGCTCGCGCCCTCTTCGAGCAGCCGCGCCCACCCCGGCTGGCCCGGGTTGGTGAGCAGATCAAGGACCGCGTCCGTTAGCCCCTCGGACAGCAGGGCGCGCACCAGCCGGTGGACGGTCATGGGTCCCTGCCGCATTCCCTGGTCCGCGATCCTTTGCGCGTCGGCCACCGCATCAGCAGGATCGGTGATTCCGAGGGACAGCGGGAAGGACGTGGCGTGCTGGGAGGCGTGCCTGCTCGGGGTGCCGTCGGCGTGCAGGCCGTCCACCATCAGCCCGTCAACCCGGAGGCAGGAACGGATGCTTTCGCCGAGGGCACTGGCGTGGCCGGCATACCGCACGGCCGCATCCTCGTCGCCTGCGAGGCTGCATAGCCGGGCGGTGGAGATGAGGGCCGAGTACGCCTGCGCGTTCACGGTGGTCTTGGCAGCACAGTCCATGTCGTAGCCGAAGCGTCCCGGTGCGGGCCAGTCCACGATTCCGCGTAAATACGGGCCGGAGCCGCCGCCCAGTTCGGTGACCAGTCCCGCCGTCGGTCCTTCCGTGGCGAGGTAACGCAGCGCGTAGTCGGCCGTGTTGCACAGGTGCGGAAGCAGGTCCTGGATCAGGGCCAGGTCAGCGGTCCGCAGGTAGTATTCCTCGGCCCACTCCGGCATCATGAGCGAGAAGTCGGGGATGTCCCGTTTCCCATCGCCGTTGGGGTAGACGGCGTTGTAGCGGCCCAGGTCTTCGCCGTCGGTCCAGTAGCGCGCCGCGGACCAGCCAAATTCCCGCAGCGCCTGCGCGGTGTAGGCGTGTTCCCCGAACAGCGCCATGGTGGCGTAGGAGATATTGACGGCATCGGCCAGGAACTGGCCCTTCTCCCGCGTGGGCGTGTCCACGAACTGCTCCTGCACACCGTACAGAGCGGAATCGCGCAGCAGCCAGAACACAGCGTTCAGCGTGGAATCGGAACTGGTGAAGCTCCCTTCCTGCGGATGCCTCCCATGGACCACGACGGCTCCCACCCGCGAAAGATCCGCCGCCTCCACCCCGGGGACTTCCACGTACCGGAAGCCGAGGTGGACGGTGGCGTGGAACTCCTGCTGGCCGTCCGCCTGGGTGTAGGGGAAGGACATGTCCGTGTTCTGGCTGGCGGTCTTGCGCGTGTCCACCCTGCCGTGGGAGTCGAGAACGTAGCCCGCCCGGATCATGAGCGTCCGGCCAGCCACGCCGTTGAGGAAGTCCACTTCCGGACGGGCCGGGATGACCCGGCCGAAGTCCGCCACCAGTGTGCCGTCGGCTGCCGTGAGGAAGGCCGTCGGTGCTACGAAGGTCTCCACCAGGGAAGTCCGCCGGGGGTGCAGGGCCGGGAAGGCGGCGACCGGGTGGGCGCCCTGGCTCAGGGCAGGCAACAGGTCGGGGACGGCAACCAGATCTGTGGCGGCCTGGCCGTCCAGGTGCTCCACGGGGTCGCCCTCGTCATTGCGGTAGCCCGACTGGCGGTAGGGCGCCTCTCCGGCCGTCCAGTCCGTTCCGGAACCGAAGACCTCGCGCCGCCCGTCCGTGTAGTCCACGCTGAGCCGGACCAGCAACCCGGGAACGCCGGCGGCCCGGCCCTGGCCGGGACCGTACCAGTGCAGCAGCGCGGTTAACGGAACCTCGCCTTGCGGGCCTGACAGGTGAACCGGTGAGTGGGCGCCGAGCAGCGCGGTGACATCAGCGGCGTCGTAATATCCCTCCCCGGGGTAGCCGAAGGAGGTGACGCTGAGGCAGGTGGTGCCGTCCACGGCCAGTTGGGCATGGTGGCTCGCTGCCGCAAAAAGGCGTGCCCGGGCCACCGTTCCCGTGAGCCGGACAGTGGTGCGGAAGAGTGTCCATTCGTCGGGCTGCCGGTGGGTGGTGGTGAGCGCCCATTGGCTACGGAAGGCGTGGGACTCTTCCGGTCCGCCGTCGAACCGGTGGTTCAGCAGCACCGTGCCGCCCGCCGCCGCCGGGGAGATGACCCGCAGCGAGGCATACTCGGCCTGGCTGCGGGGCCCCTGATGGAGTGCCGGCCGGCCGTGGAGCCCGGCTGGGGCAGGCTCCGCCACGGTGAGCAGTTCGACGCCGTCGAGGCTGACGGTGATCGTGCCGCCGTCGTCGTCAACAGCCAGGTCATGCCAGGTGCCGGGGACCAGATCTTTGCCGGGCAGCCGCTCCTGAGCGGCCTGGACAGCGCGTTCAAGCCTTGCGCTGGCAAGCACCTCGGTGTCCGGAGTTGCAGCGGCGGGAATTTCCCAGGCCGCAGCCCGACGCAGCACAACGTCGCCTGCCGAGTTCAGTTCAAGCAGCAGCCCGGTTCCGGGGCCGGTGCTGCGGAGGAGCAGTCCGGCCCAGCCCATCACGGGCTTGAGGCGGGCTTCCACCCTGACCTGGCGGACCGGAGCGCAGGGGAGAGGCAGGAAGGGGGAGCCCGCCACGCGCAGGGCACCGTCCAGGATTTCCAGTGGAGCCCGGCCGCCCGGTGCCCGCTGGATCCACTCGGCGGCCCACCCGTTGTCCGGGAGCCCGGTGCTGAAGAAGCCGGGTTCGGACCAGGAACCCTGACGTCCGGCGGAGTCAGTTACCCGGACCCGCCAGCTGTAGTCCGCATCTTCTGCCAGGTCGGGTCCGCCATAGGGAATGTTGGCTTGCAGCCCGGACGCGACAGGCCCGGAGCACCAGACCTCTTTCCCGGCGGCGTCCTCCACGGCGATTTCGTAGCCGGTCTGCCGGGCGGCCGCAGGGTCGGCGTCCTCCGGGAGGGTCAGTTGCCAGCCGAAGACTGGCCGCGGGGATGCCGTCAGGCAGTCGGCGAGGCCGTCGGTCAGCAGGCCGGCAGGGATCAGGGCGCCCACGGGAGACCCAGTTCCTTGAACGTGGCGTGCTGCTGCGTGGCCCGGTCCAGGGCATCTTCAATCCCGACGACGACGGCGTGGGCAGCGTCACCCTCACCCACCCACTTGACGTACTCGCTGCCGATCAGGGCCGGCAGCGGCGCGGTCCGGATGGCTTCCAGCACCAGCATGAAGGCTCCGCTGTCCAGGAGGGGGCTGATCAGTCCGGTGCCGTCACGGCGGTGGGCAATCAGGTTCTCGGTGAGATCGTCCCGGCCGAAAACCTGCTCACTCTGTCCCGCAGCGGTGGTGACGGTGAGGCGGTCCTCGGTGTAGTGGAACACCGCCTGGCCTTCAGAACCCTGCAGCGTCACGTAGGGCTCCACTGACTCGGTGGCGCAGATGGTGAGTGCGCAGGTGACCGGGAGGCCGGCGGCGGTGCGGATCCGGATGACCGAGGTGTCGTCGGATTCGATGTCGTTGGCGCGGTAGAGATCCGTCTCCACCGAGGCGACGTCCGCCATGGTGCGTGCTCCGGCGATCCGCAGGGCCGTTGCCACGGCGTGGGCCAGGGGATTGGTGGCCACACCATCAACCACGTCAACGCCGTCGATGCTCCGTTTTCCGGCCCAGCGGGAGCGCTTGTAGTAGGCCCGGTCCCGGACCCAGCGGCCCGTGGCGGAAATGCCTTCCAGGGTGCCGATGGCACCGCTGGCCACCAGTTCCTCAATGGCCGCAAGTGCGTGTGATCCCAGGCTTTGGAAGCCGATCTGCACGCTCCGTCCGGACTTTTGGGCAGCCTTGCAGAGGGCGTTGAAGTCAGCCAGGGACGCCACCGGCGGCTTTTCGAGATAGAGGTCAGCGGCAGTGGCCAGGGCGGCCAGGCCAAGCGGGGCATGGGTCTGGATGGGGGTGGCCACGATGATCACATCGAGGTCCGCCGAGGCCGCCAGGAGCTGGGTGAGCCCGGGAAAAACGGCGGCCGTTGCCGGCAGGGATCCCGGGGCCGGAGGCTGCGGATCTGCCACTGCTACGAGTTCGACGGCGCCGGCGGCCTGGAGCCGCTCAAGGTTCCGCAGGTGGTGGGTGCCGAAGCCGTGGACACCTACCAGCGCCACGCGCGCGGTGCGGCCCTGCGCCACCGCCGGGGCCGGCGTCGGGACAGGATGTACGTTCCGGGACTGGAACTCGGCGTCGGTGCCGGCTGGCGTTCCCATGGGTCTCCGTTTCTGCCCGCAGGCACGAGTATCTTGGCTCCGGCCGGGAGTGGCCGCACCGGAGCGGACAAGTCCAGGGCAGACGAGTCAGGACAGGCAAGCCAGGGCAGGCAAGCCAGGGCAGGCAAGCCAGGACAGGCAAGCCAGGACAGGCCGCTTGAAGCGCTGGACAGCGTTGACCGGCCGAGCGGCCCGGTGCCAGCATACGTACCCAGGCAAGCGCTTTCCAATACCAAGTGTGCGGCAAGCACCCGGGCCGAGTCCACTAATGTAACGATTCAAAATTTAGCTTGACGCACCCGCCGTGAGGGGTCTAGGTTCTGAGAAACCGATTACTTACGTGACGCGGCCCACTTCTGGAACCGTTTCTGCAACGATGGAGAACCGAACGGAGCTTTGCCATGCTGGCTGGAACATTCAGCGCACGTGCCTACTCATTCTTCGATACGCTGCTGTGGATCGCCTGTCTGAACCTGCTGTGGATACTCTTCACGGTGCTGGGACTGGGTGTCCTGGGCGCAGGTCCAGCAACCGCTGCGGCCCACATCCTGGTCCGTCGCCGGTCCCGCGGCGAGGCCGCGCCGCTCCTGAAATCCTTCACCCGGGAGTACCTCACGAACTTCGCCCGAGCCAATGCGCTGGCCTTGCCCGTCATGGCTGTGGCCGTAGTCCTGGTGATGAACTGGAACTACGCGTCGCTGGCCGGCGGCCTGGTCTCGGAGCTCATGGCTGCAGCCACCTTCGTGGCGGCGCTCTTCCTGGCTGCGGTGGCCTGCTACCTGTTTCCGCTCTATGCCCGCTACGAACTCCCATTGGGCCAGTACCTGATGACCTCGTCGCGCTTTGCGGTCCGGCACCTGGCCGGCACAGCCATCCTGTTGTTCGTCAGTGCCGCGGCCGTTTACGCCAGCCAGACACTGCCGGGACTGATCCCCTTCTTCAGCATCGGCGCCTGGCTCTACGTGACCGGCTGGCTGTGTGACCGTTTCTTCACCGCCAACGACGAGTCCGTGACGGACATGGCCGCGGTTCAAGGCTCTCCAGTGCAGGATGCTGCCGTCCTCCGTCCGATGCAGCAGGGGGCACCCGTTGCCTGAGCTTTATGACAACCGGCTTTCTGACGGCCGCCTCTTTGACGAACGCCTCCTCTATGGCGCCGCGGTTTATCCCGAGGTCCTCGACGCCGCCACCTTCGAAGCCGACGCTGCCCACATGGCCCGGCTCGGCATGAACACTGCCAGGCTGGGTGAGTTCATGTGGTCCGCCCTGGAACCGGACGACGGCGATATCCGCCTGGACGTCCTCCACCGGGCCCTCGACGCACTCGGTACCAACGGAATAAAAGCCATCCTCTGCACACCCACAGTGACCCCGCCGGTCTGGCTGACCCACTGTCAGCCGGAGCGCCTGCACCACATGGCCGACGGCACCGCCCTGGGGCACGGCTCCCGGCAGCACATCTGCACGAACAACCCGGTTTTCCGCGACCGGGCCGCGCGGATCACCCAGGCCCTCGCGGCCGCCGTCGGGAACGACTCACGGGTGGTTGCCTGGCAGCTGGACAACGAGTTCAAGTCCCATGTGGGCGGCTGCCACTGCCCAACCTGCGCCGGGCTATGGACGGAGTGGCTCACCGCCAAGTATCAGGAGGTGGAGCTGCTCAACGAGGCATGGCACTCTTCGGTCTGGAGTGAAACGTATCAAAGCCTTGCCCAGGTACCCCTTCCCGGCCCTACACCGTTCCTGCACAACACCTCGCTGGTCAACGACTTCAGGCTGTTCAGCCAGGAGAACATCAACCGGTTTGCCCACGAGCAGGCGGACATTATCCGTGCCCACAGCACCCTGCCCGTGACGCACAACAGCGGCTTCGGCTTCGACCTGGACAACGCGGCACTCTTCGACGGCCTGGATTTCTCCAGCTTCGACACCTACCCGTCAGCGGACAACCATTCCGCGTTCCTGATGAACCTGGACTATTTCCCGGGGCTGGCCAAGTCCCGCCGCACCGTCCTGATGGAGACCAGCCCCAGCCACGGCGGCTCCGTGCAGAATTACGGCGTGCCGCACCCGCACGGGTTCGTCGAAGCAGAGGCCTTCGCCAACTACGCTTCAGGCTCCGCCGGATTCCTGTTCTGGCACTTCCGCCAGCACCGCGGCGGCAGCGAGCAGGCGCACGGCTCCGTAGTCAGCGCCTGGGGCCAGCCCACCATCGGCTACTCCAGCGCCGAGGCAATCGGCGCGATGCTTCCGGCCATCACGCCACTGCTGGACCACAGCAGCCCGGCCCGGCCCGCCGTTGCCGTCCACTATTCGGACCACGCCAAGGCATTCCTGGCGACGGAAGCCGGTGACAGGGCAGGCTACCGCGGCCTGATCTCAGCGTTCCACGCAGGACTGGTCCGTGCCGGTATCCAGCGGTCCCTGCTTCCGGTGGAAGCCTCCCTCGCAGGTGTCGATGTGCTGTTCACCCCGTTCGTCCACCATCTCCGGGCACAGGACCGGGAACGGATCCTTGACTGGGTCCACGCCGGTGGGACCTGGGTCTGCGGGCCCGGCACCGGTGGCCGCACGGAACACCACACGTGGCACGCTGACTCCGCCCTGGGCGGTCTGGAAGCCCCCGCCGGCGTCGAATCCGTGTTCCAGTTCCCGGCTACCGGCTCAGGTTCCCGGGGCAGCATCCTGGGACACGACGTCGCACTCTCCCGCATGAGCACGTTCTTCCGCCTGCCGGAAACTGAATCTCCCCGCGCGGCCACCGCCCTGGGGACGGTCACCGCCGGTCCCGCGGAAGGCCTCGAATTCGCCACCGAACGCCGGATCGGTGCGGGCCGGATGATCCTGCTGGGCGCCTACCCCGGAACCGGGGGACCGGACGACGACGGCGCGGCGCTTGCCGCCGTCGTCGAGCATGCGTGCGCCGGGGTACTGCCCACCGTGCGCACCGCGGGCGGCGCAGTGGTGGACTACCCGCGCTGGCGCAACGGCAGGCTTCAGCACTGGCTGGTCAACATGGGCGGTGAACCGGGCACGTTCACACTGTCACGTCCCGCGCGCCGGCTGCTGGCGAAGGAGGATGCCCCTTCCGCAACCGGCACTTACCCGGGTCATCCCGCCATCACCCTGACCGCCGGCGTACACACCCTGGGGGCCTACGACTACCTGGTCCTGGAAGACATCAAAGAGGAGCATTCACTGTGAAATGGCTTGAACAGGCACCCCGGATCGCTACGGCTGTGTCCTTTGGCCGGCCGTGGACCGAGGGCGAACTGGACCCCGCCAACGTGGCGGATATCCGGCTCGCCGATACCGCACTGGTCCATGAGGCGAGGCCGCTGGCTTTCTGGGCTGACGGCAGCGTTAAGTGGACTGCCCACGCCGTGGTGGTTCCGGCCGGAACGGAAGCGGGTGATCTGGAGCCGGTGCTGGCCCCCGTGTTGGCACCGGACACCGCGGTGGCTGTGGCGGAACCCCGGCTGCTGGCCACCCAGGAAGGCGGCGCCATCCGCGTGGACACCGGCGCTTTCGCCGTGACCGTTCCGGGCCCGGCCGGTAATGCAGGAGGGGCTCTCACCGGTGCCTTTGCTGCCACTGACGGGCGGCAGCTTGGCAACGCGCTTCGCTTGGTGGTGAGTGCGCCGGACGCAGAAGTGAACATTGAGTCCGCGGGCATCGAAACCCCGGGCGCGGTCAGGACCGTGATCCGGATTGAAGGATCGGTGACTGCGCGTGGAACGGAGTTGCTCCGGTTCATCATCCGTCTCGCCTTCTTCGCCGGCCAGCCCACCCTGCAGGTTACCCAGACCCTGCTGTTCCAGGACGCGGCCAAGGACCGGATCATCAAGGGCATCGGCCTGCGGCTCGATCGGGGCCTCAGCGGGGACCTGCTGAACCGCCGCGTCAGCATCGCGGGAGACACCGCCGTCTACACCGAACCCGTCCAGTCGCTTTACACGCGGCCGTTCAGCGGCGACAACTCTGATTACGCCCGCCAACTGGCGGGCCGGGCTGTCGAAGAGTCGGCGGACACCGCGGAGCTGTTCGCCGTCGGCCGGCAGAACGCCGTCTGGTCAGCCTTCCGGGTCACCCAGGAATCCGAGGACTACTTCCGGCTGGAGAAGCAAACCGCCGCCAAGCTGCTGCCCGTCCGGATGGGCAAGGGCCACCGCAGCCAGGGCCTTTTGTATGCCGGCGACACAACCGGCGGGGTGGCCGTCACCCTGCGCGGGTTCTGGCAGAAGTTCCCCGCGGCCCTTGAAGTGGACGGCATGGCAGGGGATACAGCTTCCTTCACCGCCTGGTCCTGGGCCGAATCCGTGGAGCCCATGGACCTGCGCCACTACTCGGACGAATGCTACGTGCCCAGCGCCTACGAGGGCTTCGACGAGCTGCGCTCCACTCCCGAAGGTGTGGCCAACACGTCGCACATTTCCTTCGACTTCGTGGACGTTTCACCGTCCAACGATTGGCTGTGGGAGCTCGCCTGCGAACGCCAGCAGCCTGCCCAGCCGGTCTGCCCGCCGGAGCTCTACTACTCGTCCCGCGCCGCCGGCACCACCTGGGGGCTGCCCGAAACGCTCCCTGCCGGGTTTGCAGTGGAACAGCGGCTCCACGGCCTGGTCGATTTCTACACCCAGGAGGTCGAGCAGCGCGGCTGGTACGGCTACTGGAACTTCGGCGACTTTATGCACAGCTATGACCAGTACCGCCACCAGTGGCGCTATGATCTGGGCGGCTTCGCCTGGGCCAACAACGAACTCGCGCCCAACATGTGGCTTTGGCAGTCCTTCCTGCGCACCGGAGACGCACGGGCGTTCCGCCTCGCCGAGGCCATGACGTGGCACAGCGCCGAGGTGGACCGGCACCACTTCGGCGACTACTCGCAGCTGGGTTCCCGGCACAACGTGGTCCACTGGGGTTGCGGCTGCAAGGAAGTCCGGATCAGCATGGCCGGCCTGCACCGGTACTACTACTTCCTCACCGGCGACGAACGGATCGGGGAACTCCTCTCCGAGGTGCGCGACGCCGAGCATGCCCTGGACCGGCTGGACCCCATGCGTGAGTTCTATGAGCGCACCCCGGAACGGACCCACATCCGGATCGGCCCCGACTGGTCGGCGCTGGTGTCCAACTGGTTCAGCGAATATGAGCGCACCGGCGACCACCAGTGGAAAGACCGGATCACCAAGGGCATCAGCCAGCTCGAAGCCATGCCGCACGGGCTGCTGTCCGGACCCACGGTTGAATTCGACGCATCCCGCCTGGACCTGCACCACATGTTCACCGGCACTGCCGGCGGCTTCCACATGATCATCGCCTTCGGTGCGCCGCAGGTCTGGATTGAGGTTGCTGAGGCGCTGGACCATGAGGGCTTCCGCCGTATGCTTGCCGATTTCGGCAGGTTCTACGCACTTCCGGAAGAGGAAAAGCAGCGCCGGACCGGCGGTGCCCTGGACGATACCCACTTCAGCTGGCCGTCCATGGCCACCGGAATGATGGCCTACGGCGCCTGGTACTACCGGGATGAGGAACTGGCAGCCACGGCGTGGGACATCCTGCTGGACAACGCGGGCGGCGGACTTTCAGCCCCCTTCGCCGAATCGCTGCAGCAGGCGCAGACCTGGCAGCCCGTCGTCGAACATCCCGCCATTTCCACCAACTGGGCCTCCCAATGGGCCCTCAATGCCACCCTCTGCCTGGAGCTGATCGGCCCGCCGGGCAGTCCGCGCTGGGCTGACCGCCCCCAAAACCTGACCCGCACCGCCAACTGAACCGCACCAACTGCACAGCCTTCACCAACTGACCGACTCAACCCCGAAGAAGTGGACAAGGAACACCATGATCAACAGAAAACTCAGCCTGGCCGCCGCCGTCGTGACCGCAACGGCCCTGACCCTGACCGCCTGCGCCGGCGGGGGCGAGGCCCCCGCGGCTGACCTGACCAAGGTCAGCATCATGGCCCCCTTCCTGGAGGCCCAGCCGCCTGGCGCCGACGGCGCCGTGCAGAAGAAGCTGGAAGAGATCACCGGCAAGGACGTCAACATCACGTGGACGCCCAATGCCTCCTACGAAGACAAAATGAACATCACCCTGGCTTCCTCCGAAATCCCCCAGGTCATGGTGGTGCAGAGCAAGTCGCCGGGATTCGTCAAGAATGCTGAAGCGGGTGCTTTCTGGGACCTGACCGACAAGCTGGACAAGTACCCCAACCTGAAGACCACCTTCCCGGACATCCAGCAAAACGCGAGCATCAACGGCAAGGTCTTCGGTATCTACCGTGGCAGGGCTCCCATGCGTGCTGCCGTCATGTTCCGCCAGGACTGGCTCGACAAGCTGGGCCTGCAGGCCCCCAAAACCACCGAGGACCTTTACAAGGTAGCGAAGGCCTTCACCGAACAGGACCCGGACGGCAACGGGCAGAACGATACCTGGGGCATCACCATCCCCAAGTGGGGTGCCCTGGGTTCCAACAGCCCCTATGACCTGATCGAGGAATGGTACGGCGCCGGCAACCGGTGGACCGAGAAGGACGGCAAGCTCATCCCGAGCTTTGAAACCGAGGAGTTCCTGGAGGCCAACCGCTTCGTCAAGAAGATGGTGGATGAGAAGCTCATCAACCCGGACTTCGCCACTTTCGACGGCACCAAGTGGAATGAACCGTTCTTCAACGGCAAGGGCGGCATCATCGTCGACGTCGACTCCCGGGTCAGCGTGCTGATCAACCTCTTCAAGCAGGCAGACCCGAACAACTTCGAGAACAAGGTCGGTTTTGTCGGGAACCTGAAGGGCCCCGACGGCGAACTGCACGCCCACCCCACCGATGGCTATTCCGGCTTCCTGGCCATCCCCAAATCCAGCGTCCGCACCGAAGCCGAGCTGACCAAGGTCCTGGAATTCATCAATACCCTCAACGGCAAGGACGCCGCAATACTGCTCAACAACGGCATCGAGGGCACGAACTTCACGCTCGAAAATGGTGCTGCTGCGCCGATCAAGCCGGAAACCCCTGAGGGCAAGGCTGTCGCCACCGACATCAAGAGCTACGCGCAACTGGGCATGAATGTCGCTGGTAACAGCTTCTACCCGGTCAAGCAGGCCTCCGTGTACGAACAGAAGGTCTTCGACAAGCGGACTGAAGTGATGGCGGCGGATCTCAAGAGCGCGGTTTACAACCCGGCAGCACCCTATGTCTCGGCCACCTACGTGTCCAAGGGCGCCCAGCTGGACAACATCGTGGCTGATGCGCGGATCAAGTACCTCGCCGGCCAGATCGATGAGCAGGGTTTGAAGGACGCCATCAAGCTGTGGAACACCAGCGGCGGCGACAAGGTCAAGGAAGAGATCAACAAGCTCTGGCAGGACAACAAGTAACATCCGCCCGGCGCTGCCGGCCGGCCCGCACCCAGCGTGCGGGCCGGCCGGCAGCGGACCATCACCACCAGAAAGGAGGCCTGCATGTCGCAACTGACAGACGCACTGGCCTCGAACATCGGCGCCGGCGACGGCGCGGGGGCGGAACCCGGCACGACCCAGAAACGGGGGAAGAAACCGCCCAAGGCTCCCAAGGTCCCGCGCGGGAAGTTCTCGGTCCATTTCGCCCACTACAAATGGCTGTACCTGCTGCTCCTGCCTGGAGTGCTGTATTTCGCGGTGTTCCGCTACGCCCCGATGTACGGGGTGTCCATCGCGTTCAAGGATTACGTCCCGTTCCTGGGCGTGAACGCCAGCCCGTGGGTGGGCTTCGAGCACTTCCAGGATTTCTTCGCCAACCCGGACTTCGCCCGGTTGCTGGGGAACACCCTGATCCTGGCGTTCCTGAACCTGGGCATCGCGTTTCCGCTGACCATCGTGCTGGCTCTATTGCTCAACGAAGTCCGGCTCTCGATCCTCAAACGCACCGTCCAGACCCTGGTCTACATCCCGCACTTCCTGTCCTGGACCATCGTGGCGTCGCTGAGCTTCCTGCTCTTCGCCCTGGATTTCGGGCCGCTGTTCCTGTTCATCAACAACGTCCTGGGCACGGACATCGACTTCCTCTCCGATCCGGCCTGGTTCCGGCCGCTGATCGTCCTGCAGGAGATCTGGAAGAACACCGGCTGGGGGACCATCATCTTCCTCGCCGCCCTGGCCACCGTGGACCAGGACCAGTACGAGGCCGCCATCATCGACGGCGCCGGCCGGTTCCGCCGGGTCTGGCACATCACCCTCCCCGGGATCCGCTCCACCATCATCGTGATGCTGATCCTGGCGATCGGGCAGATGCTGAACACCGGCTTCGAGCAGATCTACCTCATGACCAACGCCCTGAACAGGTCCGTGGCCGACGTCTTTGATACCTACGTGTACTTCGTGGGCATCACCCAGGGCGCCTACTCCTACTCGACCGCGGTGGGGCTGTTCAAGTCACTGGTGGGCATCGTGCTGATCTTCGGCACCAACGCCCTGGCCAAGCGATTCAACCAGAGCGGACTGTTCTAATGAAGATTCACAACACTCCCGGCGGCCGCGTCTTCGACGCCGTCAACTACGTTTTCCTGACCCTGATCGGCATCGTCACGCTGCTGCCCTTCGTCTACGTCTTCGCCGGCTCCTTCGCCACCGAAGCCGAGATCACCCGGCGCGCCTTCTTCGTCTGGCCAGAGCAGTTTTCCCTGGGCGCCTACGAGTACATTTTCTCCACCCAGGCGTTCATCAAAGCGCTGATCACCACCGTGCTCGTCACCGTGGTGGGCACCGTGGTGCAGCTGATCCTGACTGTCACCATGGCCTACCCGCTGGCCAAGCGGAACCTCCGCGGCCGCCAGCTGATCCTGTCCCTGGTGGTCTTCGCCATGGTGTTCTCCGGCGGCATGATCCCCACGTTCCTCCTGGTCAAGGACCTGGGCCTGCTCAACACCTACTGGGCCCTGATCCTGCCGGCCGCGATCAACCCGTTCAGCCTGATCATCATCAAGAACTTCTTCCAGGAACTCCCCGCGGAGCTGGAGGAGTCCGCCAAGATGGACGGCGCCACCGAAGTAGGGATCCTCTGGCGGATCCTGCTGCCCCTGTCCAAACCGGTCCTGGCAACGTTCGCCCTGTTCTACGCTGTCGGGATCTGGAACGACTTCATGTCGCCCCTGCTCTACCTCTCCGACAACTCCAAATGGACCCTGCAGATGTACCTTCGCCAGGTCACTGCCTCTTCGGACCTGCTGGGTACCGGAAACGTGGACCCGAACTACATCCCCCCGGAGCAGGGCATCAAGTTCGCCGTGATCGTGGTGGCCACCCTGCCCATCCTGATCTTCTACCCCTTCCTGCAAAAGCACTTCGCCAAGGGCATGCTCATCGGCTCGGTCAAGGGCTGACCGCCCGCCGCCGCACCCGCCGTCGCGCCTGAAGAGGTGCTCCGACCAACAGAAAGCACACCATGAAAATCCTGCTCGCCGGAGATTCCACCGTGGCGAACTGTCCAACTCACGAGTACCCCATGAGTGGGTGGGGTGCGCAGCTGCCCCGGCACGTGTACTCATGGGCGGCGGTGCACAATTTCGCCAAGGGCGGCGCCAGCACTGAGTCCTTCCGTGAGGAGGGGCTGTGGACGCAGCTCCTGGAAACCGCGGACTCAGGCGATCTCGTCCTAATCCAGTTCGGGCACAACGACCAGAAGAAGGCCCACCTCGCAGCAAGGACCGGCTATGCGGCCAACCTGCGCACCATGGTGGCCGAGGTCCGTGGCCTTGGCGCGGTCCCGGTGCTCTGCACCTCGGTGGAACGCCGGCACTTCCTGGATGGCGCGGGCACACGCGGCGTCCTTGAGGAGAGCCTCGAAGATTACCCCGAGGTGGTACGCGAGATGGCGCTCGAACTGAAGCTGGCCGTCGTCGACCTTAACTCGTGGACCCGCACGCTGTACGTGGAGCTGGGCGTGGAGGAATCGAAGTCCCTGTTCTGCCATTTCGGCCCGGGCGAGCACGCTCACTGGCCTGACGGGCTGGCGGACAACACCCATTTCTCCCAGCATGGTGCCTCCATTGTGGCGGAGCAGGTGGCGTCCCGGCTGGCCCGGCTCGGCTACAGCTCCAAGCAACGCGGAGTCACATCCGGCCCGATAATCGGTGAAAATCGGGCCGGGAGTGACCCCGCGTTGCGGTTAAGTACGACGGCGGTGCTGGGCTAGGTGGGCACGGGGAACCTGGGTGCGGTGCACTTGGGCGCGGCGCGCCTGGGCGGCGGGCTGTTGTACAGCAATCCGCTCGCCGGCCCGGCGGACGTGGCGGACTGGGTGCCCGAGGGGCCGCTGAATACGGGCAGCCACGACGGCGCATTGGAGCTCTCCGGGCTGCTTGACGACGAAGAGTTCGGGGATCACGCACACTGGACGTTCTGGTGCCCTGTGGAGTTCCCGGACGGCATCCGGATCCGTTGGGAGTTCATGCCCCTCGCTGAGCCGGGGCTGGCAATGCTCTTCTTTGCAGCGACGGGGCAGGGCGGGCATGACCTGTTTTCACCCGGTCTCGCGCCACGGACCGGCTACTACCCGCAGTATCACTCGGGTGACATCGATGCCCTGCATGTGTCCTATTTCCGCCACAAGCACGAATCAGAACGGGCCTTCCGCACCTGCAACCTGCGGAAAAGCGCCGGCTTTGAACTGGTGGCCCAAGGTGCCGACCCGTTACCGCCCGCGGAGGACGCGTTGGATTTCTACCGCATGGAAGTGGTGAAGGACGGCCGGAATGTGTCGTTTGCCGTCAACGGGCTGACACTTTTTGCGTGGACTGACCAATCTGACAACCCGCGGGGCGGCGGAAGCCTCGGTTTCCGGCAGATGGCTCCTTTGAATGCGGCGTACCGGAACCTGACAGTGGAGAAACTCCAGTCTTCACCGGCGCGGGAACACCAAGCTTGTGGATGCGGTTGACTCTGTAGGACGAAAAATGAGCACCACATTTACAGCACTGATAATCCCGGCCCGGACCAACGAACCCGTCCGGGTCGGACCGATCGAGGCCGCGCTGAAGAATCTTCAGGAGCTGGTTGAGGGCGATATTGAGTCGGTCACGCGCGGCGACTGGCATGTCTACCTGAACGCCGAGGGCGTGATCAAGGACCTACCGCCAAACCTGCGCGCCGCCCAGCTGATGTACGACTGCGGCCTGGACCTCGCCGGAGCTGCGCGGGGACCCGCCGTGTTCCTGGGAAACGACGAACACGGCCGGGAACAGGACGTTCCGGACCACCTCGTCAGGCGTGCCGGGGACCTCTTCGGTGTGCCCCTGGCGGCGTAACCACGCACCGAACGTAGTGCGCTGCGGTACGCCCGGAACACACCCGGAACCCAGTGATCAGTCGGGCCTGATGTTCTGGTTGAGGCTGAAGAAGTTGGTCGGGTCGTATTTGCGCTTCAGTGACTTGAGCCTCTCGTACTTGGCGGCTCCATAGGCCTGCCGGACGCGCTCCTCACCCTCTTCCATCAGGAAGTTCACGTAGACGCTGGTGTGGTGCGGTGCCAGGGCCGACCAGTAATCGCGCGCCCATTGGCGCTCAGCATCGAAGCCCTCGGCGGTCTTGCTGTTGCCGTTGATGTTGAACGTAAAGCCCGCGTTGCGGCCGTTGAATGCAGTGGCGTCGTTGCCGATCCGCCCTACCGCGCCGCCCATTTGCCAGAGGGCGACGCTGGTGACCGGCGACGTGATGCGCATGCCGTACTCGGCGACGATGTCGATCACCTCGTCGCTGAGGGATTCGATGTCACAGGACCGGACGTAGTAGGACCAGCCGTGGGGGAACGATGGATCGAACGTTTTCTGGTGTTCCAGGAAGGGTTTCGGCCGGCAGAAATCAAGGACCGGGAACCCGAACTCCTTCAACGGCTGCAGCACCCGTTCGCCATCCTCTACAGATCCGGCATAGCAGGAGGTGATAGCGAGGACCCGCCTGCCCACCAGCTCCGGCGGGACGATCGGCAGCGCCGGTGCCCTCCGCTGCACGGCCACGGTCATGAGCTCGTCAGGGCAGTCCGCGAGCCAGTCACGGTAAAACCGCAGCACCTCCGGAGTGTCCTCCATCGGCCAAAAGACCGGCCCCGCCATAACGGACGGACCCACAGGGACCAGCCGGAACTCGAACTCGGTAACGATGCCGAAGTTCCCGCCGCCGCCCCGCACGCCCCAGAAAAGGTCGGCGTTTTGGTCCTCGCTGGCAGTCACCAGCTCGCCGTCGGCCGTGACAACGTCAACGGAGAGCAGGTTGTCGACGGTGAGTCCGTGCTTGCGCATGATCCAGCCGATGCCGCCGCCCAGCGTAAGCCCCGCAACTCCGGTATGGGTGACGATCCCTGACGGGACAGCGAGCCCGAACTCCTGCGTTTCGCGGTCGAGTTCGCCCAGCAGCACACCTGCCTGGACACGGGCTGTCCGCGCGCCGGGGTCCACGCGGATGCCCTTCATGGGCGCGAGATCGATGACCATCCCGTCGTCGCAGACCGATAGCCCAGGAAAGCTGTGACCGCCTGCCCGCACGGCGACCTGAAGGCCGTGCAAGCGGGCGAACCGGATGGCGGCCCGGACATCTGCAACGCCGGTGCAGCGGGCTATGAGTGCGGGACGGCGGTCAATCGATCCGTTCCACACCTTGCGATGCTCGTCGTAGCCGGCGTCTGCCGGACCGACCAGGTCGCCCCGAAAGGATGCCTGCAGATCATCGACAGCGATGCGGCCGATCTCCGTGCTTTGTGTCATTGGACTCACGGACCTCTCTCCTCCCAGCAGATTCCCACTGTTTGGAGGACCTGACAAGAGGAAAACTGCGGGTGTCGATCCGGCGGCAGCCCCTAGATGAGTAAGTCCTATTGCTTTGGACGGTGAGGACGCTTTTAAAGTAAGGCGGAGAGTGTTAAACCTGTGATGTCTCAGGACATAGGTGACAGTTCTGCCTCACGACTTCGGTGACATTTGGTGTCTCAGCACATCGGTGACGGTTCACCTTTCACGCGCTACCTGCGGAAACGCGTCAGGGACTTGCTGATCCCGACGTATCCGGTGCCTTTTGATGGCCACACGTATTCCGCGATGACCTCGCCTTCGGTGTTGGCGAACATGACACCCTCCTGGTCCCAGACAGCAACGACGTCTCGTCCGCCCATCCGCTTGGTCAAAGAGAAGAGCGTTCTGCCAATATTGACGACGCCGTTGGAATAGACCCGGAGCTTCTGGCTGCCGGCGGCTGCCGGGTAAGAAATGCTGCCGGTGATTTTCTCGAGCGCACTGGTTTCGAGATCAGTTTCCGTTTGCAGACCGTTCGTGGTGCTGCGATCCGGCGCTCCCGGTCCGGCATCCACCACCGGTTCCACAAGGCCCGGATTTACCGGAGCAGGTGCGTTGGCTTCATGAAGAACCGCGATTGGTCGCGGCCTCGGTGCATCGGCGACGGTCGTGGCGTCCCATGACTGCCGCGGGGTAATGCGCCCGGGCAGTCCCTGGTGCGGGCGTTCGGTGTTATAGATCAGGTCAAACCGGTCAACCATCTCCTGCAACTCTTGATGTGTTGCCGCGAGGGGTTGCTTATCCAGCCACCGGAACAGAGTCTGGTGGAAGCGCTCGTTCTTCCCCTGCGTGGTTGGTTTGTATGGTTTGCCAGTGATCGCCTTGACCCCGAGCGAAGTCACGTAGGTGACCAGTTGGCCTTCGAGTCCACGGCGTGAGGGATTCAGAGCCGCCCCGTTGTCGGTCAGCAATCGTTGCGGCACCCCATGGGCTGCGATGCCCTTTTTCACGACCGCCAGGGCCGCCTGGCTGGTTTCACCTGATGCCACGTGGGAAGCGATCGCGAGCCGTGAGTGGTCATCCTGCAGCTGGAAGATCACGCACTTGCGCCCACCGGTGAGCACGTACTCGGTGGCGTCCAGTTGCCAGCAGGCGTTCGGGGCCGGGTAGACGAACCTGCGGTACGAGGCGCGGGGTTTCTTCGTCGGCTCGGACCGGGCCACGTTCTTTTCCCGAAAGATCCGCGCCAGCGAAGCAGGCGAGGGTGCGTGCATCCCCAGGGATACCATCTTGTCGTGCACGCTGATCGGCCCGTGATCCAGGCCGGAGGACTCCAGCGCCGCACGCACTTTCAGCGCCTCTTGCTTCAGGTCCTCGGAGAGCCGAGTTGGAGAGATTTTCGGGCGGCGTGAGCGCGGCTCCAAGGCCGCGGCTTGGCCTTCGTCACGCGCCCTGGCTCGGATCGCATAGAACGTCTTGCGGGTGATGTCATGCTCGGTGCAGAACGTGCTGACAGCGCCGCGTGGTGCGTCATCGGGCCACTGGGCGATGGCGAGGCGGATACGGGCGTTGACAGGCTCATTCTTTTTCACCTGTCATTCTTTGCCGCCGCCACGGGCCGGTCAGTAACTCGCTAACACCGGGGGAAGTGTCACCACCAAAACCCGCGGAAATGTGACCGATGTGTTGAGGCAGAACTGTTACCTATGTCCTGAGAGATAACAGGAGAGTGTTAAACCCGGTATGTGAACCCCGAACTAAACACTCTCCTGACCACACTCTATGTCCTTCTCACCGACCGTGTCCTGCCAGATCTTGGCGTGTCCCGGGACCGGCGGCCCGGGCGCAAGCCCGGCCTCTCGGATGCGGAGCTGCTCTGCCTGGCGGTGGCGCAGCAACTGCTCGGATTCTCCTCCGAAACCAGATGGATCCGGTACGCCCGGACGCACCTGACCGCGATGTTCCCCCACATCCCGCAGCAGTCCGGCTACAACAAACGGCTCCGGGCCGCGGGGACACTGATCTCCGCGACCATCACCGCCCTGGCCAAGGACACCCCGTCCTGGCATGACGTGCTCCGGCTGGTCGACCCCACTCCGCTGCCCTGCGGGACGTCACGGGAAACCGTCAAACGCTCCGATCTGGCCGGGCATGCCGGCTACGGCTACTGCGCTTCCCACTCCAGGTTCTTCTGGGGCTTCCGCCTATACCTGATCAGCACCCCTGAAGGAATGCCGGTCATCTGGGGCCTTGCTAACCCCAAAGTCGGGGAACGCGAAGTCACCCAGGCCCTGCTGGAAAAAGACCATCACCTCGTCCGCGCCGGCCAGGTCATCCTGGGCGACAAAGGCTTCGCCGGCAAGGACTTTGAACGGTTCATCACCGAAGACCTCGGCGCCCACCTCATCAGACCCGACCGAAAGGACGAGAAGCCACGCTTCGGCAAACTCGGCGGCATCCGGCAATGGATCGAGTCAGTCTTCGACACCCTCAAAGGCCAGCTCACCCTCGAAGACCACGGCGGACGCAGCCTTGAAGGCGTCAAAGCACGCGTCGCCGCACGCCTACTCGCCCTTGCCGCCGGCATCTGGCACAACTGGCACACCGGCGCACCCCGCAAACGCTCCCTGATCGCCTACGACCACTAAATCCAATAGGACTTAATCATCTAGCCGGCGGCGGGGCCCTTTGCCGGACCGGTGCTCTGGCGCACCACCAGTTCCGGAGTGAAGATCACGGCCCGGTGCCGCGGATTGTTCGCTTCAAGTTCCTCCGCCAGCAGTTCGATGGCGGTGCGTCCCAGCGCCTCGGTGGGCTGGCGGATGGAGGAGAGCGGTACCACGGCTGAGACGGCGAAATCGATGTCGTCGTAACCGATCAGCGCAATATCCTCGGGAATCCTCAGGGTGTGCGTCATGGTCAGGGATTGCATCACGCCCAGGGCCAGGAGGTCGTTGGCGCAGAAGATGCCGTCCGGCAGGTCCCCGCGCCCGCGCTCCACCAGCATGTTGCCCACGCTGCGGCCGGCCAGCACTGTCTGCCCGTCGGAATCGAGGACCTCCAGTGTGGCGTCCGGCTCTTCCTTCACCGCCCGCCGGGCACCCTGGAGACGGTCGGCCACCTGGCGGATGGACGTGGGGCCGCCCACAAAGGCGAGCCGACGGCGGCCGGTGTCCAGCAGGTGCCGGGCAGCGAGGTAACCTCCGGCGTCGTCGTCCACGGAGACTGAACTGTACTTTTCCTCGTCAGCCAGCCGGTCCACCAGCACGGTGGGGATGCCGCGCTCCCGGAGCAGATCCAGCCTCTCGGTGACGTCGCCCACGGGAGAGATCAGCAGGCCCTGGACACGCTGCTCCTGGAAAAGGTCGATGTAGTTGGACTCGCGGCTGGCATTGTGGCCGCTGTCGCCCAGCAGCACTGCACTGCCCTGGAGTGCCGCGGCGTCCTCTGCCGACCTCACCACGGAGGTGAAGAACGGGTTGCCGACGTCGAGCACAATCAGCCCGATGGTCCTGCTGTGTCCTGCCCGGAGCTGGCGGGCGGCGTCATTGCGGACGAAACCCAGCTCGTCAATGGCGCGCAGTACGCGCTCCTTGGTCCGCTGGGACACCCGGTCCGGGTAGTTCAGGACGTTGGAAACCGTACCCACGGCGACGCTGGCGTGGTTGGCGACGTCCTTGATGCTGGCTGAGCGATTCATGATTCTCCGTGCTGATCCGGGGGTCCAGTAATTCCTTGGGGCCTTCGGGGGTGGAATGCTTGACACCTTCTTGTCTTCCAGAGTACTTTGAATCGTAACAATGAAACGATTCAAAGATTTGGAAGTTCAGGAGAGTCGCAGATGAGGGTGTGTTTCCGTTCCTCGGTCCAGCCATCGCTGATCGGGGAGTACAAGCGCCGCCACGCTGCCGTGTGGCCGGAGATGCTGGCGGCCCTTAAAGACGCGGGCTGGAACAACTACTCGCTGTTCCTCGGCGATGACGGACTGCTCATCGGGTACGTGGAATGCGACGATTTCGGCGCCGTCCGCGCCCGGATGGCTTTGGCAGACGTGAATGCGCGCTGGCAGGCCGAGATGGCGTCGCTTTTTGACAACCCGGATCAGGCGCCCGACGCGGGGTTCCAGGTCCTCGAAGAAGTCTTCAATCTTGACGATCAGCTCGCGGCGGCGGAGGCCACGGCCAGCTGACCTGCCGGCTGATCTATCCAGGCTCCTGCAGCGGGGCCGCAGCACGAACACTCAACCGCAGGACCAGCAGTGAACCACACGCCCTTAATCTCAGCACCACCAGACCGGAAAGAATCCCATCATGAATGACGTAGCAACGGCGCTGGGCAGGCTCGGAGAGCTTGCCATCGAGGTCCCTTCGTGGGCTTATGGAAATTCAGGCACGCGTTTCAGGGTGTTCGGTACGCCGGGCACACCGCGGACTGTGCAGGAGAAGATCGCTGACGCGGCCAAGGTGCATGAGCTGACCGGGCTCGCTCCCACGGTGGCCCTGCATATCCCGTGGGACAAGGTGGATGATTATGCGGCCTTGAAGGAGTACGCGGCGGGCCTTGGCGTGGGCCTGGGCACCATCAACTCGAACACGTTCCAGGATGATGAGTACAGGTTCGGTTCGCTGACCTCTTCGAACGGGGCTGTCCGGCGGCGGGCCGTCGCGCATCACCTGGAGTGCATCGAGATCATGCACGCCACGGGCTCGCAGGACCTGAAGGTCTGGCTGGCGGATGGCACGAACTACCCGGGCCAGGACGATATGCGCGGCCGGCAGGACCGCCTGGCTGAGTCTCTGCAGGAGATCTACGCGGGCTTGGGGGAGAACCAGCGCCTGGTGCTGGAGTACAAGTTCTTCGAGCCGGCTTTTTACCACACCGATGTTCCGGACTGGGGTACTTCCTACGCGCAGACCCTGGCCCTGGGGGAGAAGTCGATGGTCTGCCTGGATACCGGCCACCACGCGCCTGGCACCAACATCGAGTTCATCGTGATGCAGTTGCTGCGCCTGGGCAAGCTTGGTTCCTTTGACTTCAACTCGCGTTTCTATGCTGATGATGACCTGATCGTGGGCGCGGCTGATCCGTTCCAGCTGTTCCGGATCATGTATGAGGTCATCCGCGGCGGCGGTTTCGGCAAGGAATCCGGCGTGGCCCTCATGCTGGACCAGTGCCACAACCTGGAAGAGAAGATCCCGGGCCAGATCCGCTCGGTCCTGAACGTCCAGGAAATGACGGCCCGCGCCATGCTGGTGGACACCGCCGCCCTGGGTGAGGCCCAGCGCGCCGGGGATGTCCTGGCCGCCAACGGTGTCTTCAATGATGCCTTCTACACGGACGTCCGGCCCATCCTGGCCGCATGGCGTGAAGAGCGCGGCCTGCCCGCGGACCCGATGGCCGCCTTCAAGGCCAGCGGTTACCAGAAACAGATCAATGAGGACCGCGTCGGCGGCCAGCAAGCCGGATGGGGCGCATAAGCGATGACTGCACAGAACATCAACAAGACTGTTGAAGACCTGATTTCCCGTTCCAACCGCCTGGGTGCGGATAAGCGGAACACCAACTTTGCCGGCGGCAACACCTCGGCCAAGGGCACGGAGAAGGACCCGGTGACGGGCGATGATGTCCAGCTTTTGTGGGTCAAGGGCTCCGGCGGGGACCTGGGCACGCTGCAGGCCGGGAACCTCGCGGTGTTGCGCCTGGACCGTTTGAACGCGTTGAAGAACGTGTACCCGGGTGTTGAGCGCGAAGATGAGATGGTGGCTGCTTTTGACTATTGCCTGCACGGTAAGGGCGGCGCCGCGCCGTCGATCGATACCGCCATGCATGGCCTGGTGGACGCCGCCCACGTGGACCACCTGCACCCGGATTCCGGGATCGCCATTGCCACCGCGGTGGACGGCGAGGCCCTGACCACCAAGATCTTCGGAAGCAAGGTTGTCTGGGTTCCGTGGCGCCGGCCCGGTTTCCAGCTGGGCCTGGACATCGCCGCGATCAAGGAGGCCAACCCGCAGGCCATCGGCACCATCCTCGGCGGCCACGGCATCACTGCCTGGGGCGCCACGAGTGAGGAGGCCGAGACCAACTCGCTCTGGATCATTGAACAGGCCGAGAAGTACATCGAGGACAACGGCACGGCTGAACCCTTCGGCCCCGCGCTGGACGGTTACGCCGCGCTGCCCGAGGCCGAGCGCCGGGCCAAGGCCGCAGCGCTCGCCCCGGTGATCCGCGGCCTGGCCTCCACCGACAAACCGGTCCTGGGGCACTTCAGTGATGACGCCGTCGTCCTTGATTTCCTCGCAGCCGCCGAGCACCCGCGCCTGGGCGCGCTGGGCACCTCCTGCCCGGACCACTTCCTGCGCACCAAGGTCAAGCCGCTGATCCTGGACCTGCCCGCCGAGGCGTCCATTGAGGACTCCATCGCCCGGCTCAAGGAACTTCACGCGGAGTACCGGGTGGACTACCAGGCCTACTACGACCGGCACGCCACCCCGGAGTCCCCGGCGCTGCGCGGCGCGGACCCGGCCATCGTCCTGATCCCCGGTGTGGGCATGTTCTCCTACGGCGCGAACAAGCAGACCGCCCGCGTTGCCGGCGAGTTCTACATCAACGCCATCAACGTGATGCGCGGCGCCGAGGCGATCTCCACCTACGCCCCGATCGAGGAATCCGAGAAGTTCCGGATCGAGTACTGGGCGCTGGAGGAAGCCAAGCTGGCCCGCCTGCCCAAGCCTAAGTCCCACGCCACCCGCATCGCTTTGGTGACCGGCGCGGCGTCGGGCATTGGCAAGGCGATCGCCACCCGGTTGGCGTCCGACGGCGCGTGCGTGGTCATTGCCGACCTGAACCTTGAGAACGCGCAGGCCGTCGCCGCGGAACTGGGCGGCGCGGACGTCGCCATCGGTGTCCAGGCCGACGTGACGGACGAGGCCCAGGTTATCGCCGCGATCGACGCCGCTGTGCTCGCGTTCGGCGGGCTGGACCTGGTGGTCAACAACGCGGGGCTGTCCATCTCCAAGCCGTTGCTGGAGACCACCGAGAAGGACTGGGACCTGCAGCACAATGTCATGGCCAAGGGCTCGTTCCTGGTTTCCAAGGCCGCGGCGAAGGTGATGATCGCCCAGGAAATGGGCGGGGACGTCATCTACATCTCTTCCAAGAACTCCGTCTTCGCCGGGCCGAACAACATCGCCTACTCCGCCACCAAGGCGGACCAGGCCCACCAGGTGCGCCTGCTCGCAGCCGAACTCGGTGAGCACGGCATCAGGGTCAACGGCATCAACCCCGACGGCGTGGTCCGTGGCTCCGGGATCTTCGCCGGCGGCTGGGGCGCAAAGCGCGCCGCGGTCTACGGCGTGGACGAGCAGGAACTGGGCAAGTACTACGCCCAGCGGACCCTGCTCAAGCGCGAGGTCCTGCCCGAGCACGTGGCCAACGCCGCCGCGGTCCTGACCAGCGCGGAACTGTCCCACACCACCGGACTCCACATCCCCGTGGACGCCGGTGTGGCAGCAGCCTTCCTGCGATGAGCGAAACAGCAGCACAGGACACGGCCCCGGCCACCGCCGGGGCGGTGTCCGCCGCTGGCCCCTCGGGCCAGGTCTTCGCCGGCAGTGTTTTCGCCGCCGTGGACATCGGCGCGTCTTCGGGCCGGGTCATTCTGGGCCGCGTGAGCGGTTCCGGCGTTGAGCTGGAAGTGGTGCACCGCTTCCCCAACGGTGTGGTGGAGCTCGACGGCGGCCTCCGCTGGGACTTCGACGCCCTGTTCGCTGAGGTACTCAAAGGCCTGGCGGCTGCCGCTTCGGTTGCGGCGGCAAAGAACGAAACCATCACCAGCATCGGCATCGACACCTGGGCGGTGGACTACGGCCTGGTCAACGCCAAAGGCGCGCTCACCGCCCAGCCGTACAGCTACCGCGATGACCGCAGCCGCGCCGCCGTCGCACCCGTCCACAAGAAACTGGACCCGGCCCGGCTCTACGGCACTACCGGGCTGCAGTTCCTGCAGTTCAACACCCTCTACCAGCTCGCCACCGAGCAGGACCTGGACGGGCTGCAGGCACTCCTGATCCCGGACCTGATCGCTTTCCTCCTCACAGGGCAGCGCCGGACGGAATCCACGAACGCCTCCACCACCGGCCTGTTCGACGCCGTGGCGGGGGAGTGGGCCACGGAATTCCTCAGCGCCCTAGGTCTGCCCAAAAAGCTGTTCCCGCCGCTGGTCGAACCCGGCGAAACGGTGGGCACCCTGCTGCCCGGCATCGCCGAACAGGTTGGCTTGCCCGCCGGCACGAACGTGGTGGCGGTCGGCTCGCACGACACCGCGTCCGCCGTCGCGGCCGTCCCCGCCCAGGAGAGCAACTTCGCCTACATCTCCTCCGGCACCTGGTCGCTGGTGGGCCTGGAGCTGAAGCATCCGGTTCTGACCGAGGCCAGCCGGGCAGCGAATTTCACCAACGAACGCGGCGTGGACGGCACCATCCGCTACCTCCGCAACATGGGCGGCCTCTGGCTGCTCAGCGAATGCCAGCGCACCTGGGCGTCCGAGGGCTTCACTCCGGAGCTCACAGCCTTACTGACCGCGGCTGCGGCACTGCCTCCGGGCGGGCCGCAGATCAATCCGGACGATCCTTATTTCATCGCCCCTGACAACATGCCCGAGCGGATCCGCTCCGCGGCCCGCCGCACCGGGGACATCCTGCCGGATGACCCCGCGGGAATCACCCGCTGCATCATGGACAGCCTCGCCGCCGGCTACGCCCGCACCATCCGCGACGCCGAACGCCTCGCCGACCAGCCAGTGGACGTGGTCCACGTAGTGGGCGGCGGCTCACAGAACCGGCTGCTCTGCCAGCTCACGGCCGACGCCACCGGCAAGACCGTGATCGCCGGCCCCGTGGAAGCAACGGCACTGGGCAACATCCTGGTCCAAGCCCGCGCGGCCGGGCAGGTCACCGGGGGGCTCAGGGACATGCGGGGGCTGGTGGTGAACAGCCACGCGCTGCAAACCTTCACCCCGCAGCTCGCGCGGCTCTAGACTCTTTTCGACCCAGAAAGGACCCGCCACCCCCATGCCCCTCTTTGACCTGCCCCTTGACCAGCTGCGCACGTACACCTCGGCCGTCACCGCACCCGCAGACCTTCAGGCCTTCTGGGACGGCACCATTGACGCAGCCCGCGCGTTTCCGCTCAATCCCACGTTCGAGCCGGTGGAGAACTACCTCACCGTCATCGACACGCTCGATGTAACGTTCAACGGCTACGGCGGGGCGCCGATCAAAGGCTGGCTCCACCTCCCGGCGAACCGTGCGCCCGGAACCCCGCTTCCCGTCGTCGTCCAGTACGCCGGCTACTCGGGCGGGCGCGGCCTGGCCAACCAGGACACCAAATGGGCCCAGGCCGGGTATGCGCAGTTCATCATGGACACGCGGGGGCAGGGGTACGGCGGGATTCTCGGCCACACCCCGGACCCGCACCCGTCCGCCGGCGACGTCGCCTACGCCGGCCTGATGACCAGGGGAGTGGGCAACCGGGAGGATTACTATTACCGACGGGTCTACGTCGACGCATTCCGGGCGGTGGAAGCCGCCCAATCGCACACGGAGGTGGATGCCTCCCGGGTGGTCCTTGCCGGCGTCAGCCAGGGCGGCGGAATCGTCGTTGCCACGGCCGGGCTGGCGGCTGGAAGGCTCGACGGCGTGATCGCCGCGCTGCCCGACGTCCCGTTCCTCCAGGACTTCCCGCGCGCCATCGACATCACACCGAGGGGCCCCTACCCCGAGATCGCGGCCTTCCTGGCCCGGCACCGTGAACGGTACGAGGCCATCCTGGACGTGCTGAACTACTTCGACGGCGTCAACCTGGCCCGCTGGGCCACCGTCCCCGCGCTGTACTCGGCGGCGCAGATGGACGATGTCTGCCCGCCGTCGACGGTTTTCGCCAGCTTCAATGCGTACGGGGCAGGGGCGGGCGGCGCATCCGGGACAGGTGCTGCCAAGGACATCGAGGTGTACCGGTTCAACAACCACGAGGGCGGCCAGGAGCACCACTGGATCAGGCAGCTGCAGTTCCTCCGCAAGCTGCTGGGCTGAGGAATCCTGTATGACGCCCCACTGGGCGGGGGATTTTGCCGGCGGCGCGCGGTGCCGTTATGGTGTGGCTATGACAAACCGTTGGTATGCGTATTTTTCGTTGGCTCTGGAGGGGCCCGCGTCTAACTGACACGCATCCAACTTTCCTTCAGAGCCAACAGGGCAGAGATCATTCTCTGCCCTTCGCCATTTCCCGGCGGGTTCTGAATTCGGGCCCGCTTCCTCTCCGGAACAGGACCCCACATGAGCACCGCACCAGCCACCACCGCCACTCCCGCCGACGCACAGGCAGGCGCATCTGCAACGAAATCCACGTCCAACCTGCGCGTCAGCGAATTCACGCCACTGCCCACGCCCCAGGAGCTCATCGCCGAGCTGCCGCTGGACGCCCGGGTGGCGGACGTCGTCGAACGCGGCCGGGATGAGGTCCGCGCCATCATGGACGGCGTGGACGACCGGCTGCTGGTCATCGTGGGCCCGTGCTCCATCCACGATCCCAAAGCGGGCCTGGAATACGCCCGCCGGCTCGTGAGCCAGGCGGAAAAGCACAAGGAAGACCTCCTGATCGTGATGCGGGCCTACTTCGAAAAGCCGCGCACCACCGTGGGCTGGAAGGGCCTGATCAACGATCCGCGCCTGGACGGCAGCCACGACATGGAAACCGGGCTCCGGACCGCACGCCGCTTCCTCCAGCAGGTCACCGCCCTCGGACTGCCCACCGCCACCGAATTCCTTGAGCCGATCAGCCCCCAGTACATGGCGGACCTGATCTCGTGGGGAGCCATCGGGGCCCGCACCACCGAAAGCCAGATCCACCGCCAGCTGGCTTCCGGTTTGTCCATGCCCATCGGTTTCAAGAACGGGACCGACGGCGACCTCCAGGTTGCGATCGATGCCTGCGGTGCCGCCGCTGCCGCGCAGGCCTTCCTGGGGATCGACGGCGAGGGCCGGGCGGCGCTCGTGGCCACGGCCGGCAATCCGGATACGCACGTGATCCTCCGTGGCGGACGCAAGGGGCCCAACTACTCCGCTGCCGACGTCGAAAGCGCCTCCGCCAAGCTCACGGCAAAAGCGCTGAACCCCCGGCTGATCGTGGACGCCAGCCACGCCAACAGCGGCAAGAGCCACCACCGGCAGGCGGAGGTGGCCTTGGAGATCGGCGCCCAGCTGGAGGACGGCGGCCAGCCGGCACACGCCATCGCAGGGGTCATGCTGGAGAGCTTCCTGGTGGGCGGGGCCCAGAACCTGGACGTCGCCGAGCACGCGGCCGGAAGGTCCGGGCTGGTGTACGGGCAGAGCGTTACCGACGCCTGCATGGACTGGGATGTGTCCGTCTCCGTGCTCAACCAGCTGGCTGCCTCCGCGCGCATGCGGCGCACGGCGTAATGATTACTCGAAATGACTTTCACTACAGCCCCATGAACCTCTAGAGTATCTAACACATGGTTGGTGGATGGCTCAGCATCGGCACACCGCAATGGAACATCAGCTGGGGCCCCTGTCGTCATCCGTCAGCAAAGGAAATAGGGAAATGTCCGCAGAACAGAACTTCTCGAACGCGAAGTTCCTGACCGTCGCCGAAGTGGCCGAGGTCATGCGCGTCTCTAAAATGACCGTCTACCGGTTGGTCCATTCCGGCGAAATGCCTGCGGTGCGTTTCGGCCGGTCGTACCGTGTACCGGAGAGCGCCGTCGAACAGTACCTCAAGGGTGCTGTGGTTGACGGCCACTCCGAAACCGCCTGATCAGCACCGACGCAGGTCAGGCAACAGGGACCGCATACACGCCGCTGGTTTCGGCCCTGGAAAGGCCGCGGTCAGTAGGCGCCGCCAAGAAGCGGTACCCTGTTAAGGAACGTTTTACGTCATTGTAAGAATCTGTCAGTTGTTTCAGTCTGTAGCTCTGCTCACGGACCAGTTCCATCAGACAGGTACTGCATCTAGTTTGTGAGGAACTTTCGTGGGTTCAGTTATTAAGAAGCGTCGCAAGCGTATGGCCAAGAAGAAGCACCGCAAGCTGCTTCGCAAGACCCGTCACCAGCGCCGCAATAAGAAGTAGAGATACTTCTCTCAGCGCAAAATGCCCGTTGCCTTCCCGGCAGCGGGCATTTTTGTGTCCGTGGGCCGGCCAGCGACTGTGTCTCGCCGTCGCTTAGCGTTCAGTCCCTGCCCAGCCCTCGCAAGCTCGGGCCGGGTCCCTGGGACTTCTTTTCGCCGAAAGGAGCTCCGTTGGTCGCTGGGCGACCTCTGTCGCTCGTTCGGCCGCGATGCGCTCCTACGCGAGACACAGCAGCTGGCGCGGCCTTCTATGCCCGGGGGCCGCGGATGCGGGCGAAGCCGCGCCAGAGGCCGTAGACGGCGCCGCAGGCAGTAGCCGCCTTGAGTCCCAGGGTGGCGGCGCGGCGGCCGGAACGGAAATCGTAGACCGGCCAGTTGTGGTCGCGGGCGTGGCGGCGGAGCCTGGCGTCCGGGTTGATGGCCACCGGGTGCCCCACGAGGGTCAGCAGCGGGATGTCGTTGTACGAATCGCTGTAGGCCCAGCACCGCTTCAGGTCCAGGCCTTCAGTGTCGGCAAGCTCCTGGACGGCAACTGCCTTGGCCGAGCCGTGCAGGATGTCGCCCACCAGCCGGCCTGTGTACATGCCGTCAGCGATTTCACCCACGGTGCCCAGCGCCCCGGTCAGGCCGAGCCGGCTGGAGATGACCGTGGCAACTTCGATGGGAGTGCCCGTGACCAGCCAGACCCGCCGGCCCACACGCAGATGCTGCTGCGCCAGGGCCTTGGCCCCGGGCCAGATCCTGGACGCGATCATCTCGTCATAGACCTCTTCGCCCAGGGCCTTGACGTCTTCCACGGTGATGCCCTCTGCAAGGGTGAGGGCCGAATCGCGGACAGCGTGGACGTCGTCCATGTTTTCGCCGCGTGCCACAAATTTGAACTGCTTCCAGGCGAAGCCGGCGGCCTGCGCCAGCGTAAAGGCCCCACGCTGGTGCATCTTGCGTGCAACGTGAAAAAGGCTGGCGCCCTTCATGAGCGTGTTGTCGACGTCGAAGAACGCAGCTTCACCGGTCTGCATCGCAGCATCCGGCTGCGTGAGAACAGCGACGTACTTCTCCTCGGGCATGTCCACGAGTCTAGTCAATGCCCGGGCCGCCGCCGTTCGCCCCGCGGTCACGCCCAAAGGGGGATACGGTTAAAGCATGGCAAAACCGGAGATAGTGCTCATCACCAAAGCAGACTGTCACCTGTGCGCAGACGCCCGCGACGCCGTCGAACGGGTAACTGCCTCCCTGGGACTTGGGTGGACGGAGCAGTCGGTGGACCAGTTGCCGGAACTGCGGGAGCGGTACGCCGAGGAAATTCCGGTGCTGCTGGTGGACGGGATCCAACGCGACTTCTGGAAGATTGACGAAATCCGGCTGGCGCGGGTCCTGCAACGTGCCATGGCCCAGTAAGACACCGGTTACGCAGAATGGCACCGGCTTTGTTGGCACCGGCGGCGGGGCTCTAGAGTGGAGTCACGACGCGATGGGATGGAGGGGAAAGTGACTTCGCTGGACTCATCCCCGGTCGTCCCCGCAGCTGTGCCCCCAGCCCGGGCTGTGCACGGTCCCGACCCCGCCAAGCAGATTCCGCCCGCGGCCGTGGCCCGGCTGACCATCTACCTGCGCGCCCTGAATACCCTGCTGTCGGAGGGGGTGGAGCGGGTGTCGTCGGAGTCGCTGGCGGAAGCATCCGGCGTCAGCTCCTCGACCCTCCGCAAGGATCTGTCCCATGTCGGCTCTTACGGCACACGTGGCGTCGGCTACGAAGTGCAATACCTGAGCCGCCACATCTCCGCCGCCCTGGGCCTGACCCATGACTGGAAAGTCGCCATTGTGGGCGCCGGCAACCTGGGCAAGGCCCTTGCCCGCTACGGCGGTTTCGAGTCCAGGGGCTTCGACGTCGTGGCAATTTTCGACGCCGACCAGATGGTGGTCGGCAACGAAGTGGGCTGGCTTCGGGTGAGCGACGTCGCAGACCTGGAAACAGTGCTGCAGCGGACCGGCGCAAACATGGTGGTCCTGGCCTTGCCCGCGGCAGTGGCACAGCAGATATGCGACCGCGTTGTGGCCGCTGGTGTCCACAGCATCCTGAGCTTCGCCCCCGTGATGCTGCAGGTCCCGGACGGCGTTAACCTCCGCAAGGTGGACATGGCCACCGAACTGCAGATTCTGGCCTACCACGCACAACGGGGGCAGACCCCGGAACAGACCGCCTAGGTCCCCCCGGCACTGCCCCCCCTCAGACGCTCTGGCAGATCCTGCAGCTATTCCACAAACGCTCTTTCACTCCCTGTCGCCCAAACCACAACGCTCTATCACTTTCCTCAAGAGAGTGATAGAGCGTTAGGGCTTTTCCTGCAGGAAGTGACAGAGCGTCACTGTTTTTCTTGCAGGTTGTGCCAGAGCGTCCGGGGGTGGTGGGTGCTGCTGCTACTGGCCGTAGGGGTTGGCGAACGGCTGCTGCGGGCGGAAGTACGGAGCCGCGGCGGGCAGGTACAGCAGGACGATTGCGACGATGCCCGCCAGCGTTCCCAGAGTGCCAAGGCTAGGCACCTGGAAGAGGCTGAAGACGGACAGCGCGGCAAAAACCGTACCCAGGATCCGGGCCCAGTTCTTGCCCTTGCGGACAAAGATGGCCACCAGCGCGTAGAGTGCGGCGCCGATGATGGCGAATACCACCAGCGTTCCGACGATGACTCCGCGGAGATCGTCGAAAGTCACATCAGCGCCGGCGCCGCCGCTGCTGCGCATGGCGTCCTCGAACGTGCTCCGCATCCGTGGATCGTCAAGGGTGCCGATGCCCAGGAGCATGGAAATGACGAAGATGGCAGCGGAAGCGATCAGAAGCCAGAACGAGATGTTGACCAGCTGCGGAACCCCGGTGGATCCCGTAGCCTGGGGCATTTCGGAGGGGTACTGGGCGTAGGGGGACTGGCCATACGGCTGTTGGCCGTATGCCGGCGGCTGGGGCGAGTTCTGGCCGTACTGCGGTGCGTTCTGCCCGTACTGCGGTGCGTTCTGCCCATACTGGGGCGAGTTCTGGCCGTACTGCGGTGCGTTCTGCCCATACTGCGGTGCGTTCTGGCCGTACTGCGGGGCCGCCGGGGGAGTCGGCTGCCCAAACTGCGGGCTGTTCTCGCCATAGCGGGGAGCCGGCGGCTGGTTGCCGGGCTCGGGTTCATTCGGAACAGGAGGCGGAACGGAGGGCGTGCTCATGAGCGGTCCTTTGCGGGTCGGATATCAGTTCGGCTGCTGGGTACAGTCAACTGGCCCTGCCCCCAGTACGGCTTACCTCCACCGTACCTCCGGCGGGTCCCGGTGCGTGCCATTGCGGCGCGGTTTTCGCGCCCCGGGCGGTTGCCGGGCGTTCCGGGCCACCTGAGGTGCACCGGCCGTTCACCCGCCGTTCGGAAACTGACGCTAGACACAGAATCCAAACACAGAACGCAAACACAGAACCCCGGCCGCCGGGATCCCTAGGGAAGCCTGGCGGCCGGGGTTCTGTCAGAACGGAAGGATTATGCTGCGGGGGCGATGAACGCCAGCTCCAGGTTGATGGCAACCTTGTCGCTGACCAGCACGCCGCCGGCTTCCAGTACGGCGTTCCAGGTCAGGCCGAAGTCCTTGCGGCTGATGGTGGTTTCGGCGGAGACGCCGGCGCGGGTCATGCCGAACGGGTCCACAGCAACGCCGTTGAACTCGGTCTCGAGCGAAACGGGACGGGTGACGCCCTTGATGGTGAGGTCGCCGGTCAGCTCGTAGCTGTTGCCCTTGGCTACGAGGCCGTTGGAGACGAAGGAGATCTCCGGGAACTTTTCGACGTCGAAGAAGTCTTCGCCGCGGACGTGGCCGTCGCGGTTGACGTCCCCGGAATCGAAGCTGGCGGTCTGGATGGTGGCGTTGATCCTGGAATCGGCCACGTTCTCGGCGAGGTCCAGGGTTGCTGCGGCATCCTTGAACTGGCCGCGGACCTTGCTGATGCCTGCGTGCCGGACGGTGAAGGCGATTTCGCTGTGCGAGTTGTCGAGGGTCCAGGTGCCGGTGGTGACGTCTGCGGGAAGAGCCATGGTGTTTCTCCTTGATTTTGTCGGGTGGTACTTCCGGAGTAGTTGATACTTCATCAGTTGAAATATCAACTATCCGCTGCATTCACTATATACATGCATTTGCATCTTTGTCACCCCCGTTCGGAACATTTTTCCAAAAGTTTCAGTTCTACTGGATGTAGAAGATTTCGGATCGCACGCCATCTTTGAGAAACTGGTAAACATGCCCCAAGCCACTGTCCATCTGCTCCGCCACGGCGAGGTCCATAATCCCGACGGCGTTCTGTACGGCAGGCTGCCCGAATTCCACCTGTCCGAGCTGGGCCGGGAGATGGCGCGGACCCTTGCCGCGCACTTCAGCGAGCGTGCCGCACAGGGTGCCCGGATCGTTTATCTTGCTGCGTCACCGCTGGTCAGGGCCCAGGAGACGGCGACGCCCACTGCCGAGGCGCTGCATCTCGAAATCCACACCGAGGAACGCATCATCGAGGCGGAGAACTACTTCCAGGGCATGAAGGTCACCAAGGCGGAGCTCCGCAAGCCCAAGCACTGGCCGCGCCTTGTCAACCCGCTCAGGCCGTCCTGGGGCGAACCCTATAAGGCGCAGGCGGCCCGTGTTCAGGCAGCCGTCCAGGATGCGCGGCTCCGTGCCATCGAACTTGCAGGCAATGACTTCGGAACCGGCGGGCCCGAGGCCATCATGGTCAGCCACCAGCTCCCCATCTGGGCCACCCGGCTCAGCGCAGAGGGCCGCCCGCTGTGGCATGACCCGCGCAAGCGCGAGTGCACGCTGACCTCCATCACGTCCCTGGTGTTCGACGACGACGGCTCCCTCCTGCGCGTTGAGTACAGTGAGCCCGCTGCCGCCCTGCTTCCCGGTGCCGCCACCACTCCGGGCGCCTGATCGTGACAACAGGACCCAGCACTTTCCGCAAGGCAGCATCCCGCCGCAGCGTCCTCGCTGCGGGCGGCGCAGCCCTGACCGCCCTCACACTGGGGCTGTCCGGCTGCGCGCAGGAGGATGCCCTGGCCAAGCAGGCCAAGGCCGGCGACAACAAGAACTACGTGGCGGGCGACGGATCAGTGACCGAATTTGCGGCCGGGGACCGTAAAGCCGCCGTGGCGGTCAACGGCACCCTGTTCAACGGGACCGCCGTCACCCCCGCAGACTTCCAGGGCAAGGTAACCGTCCTGAACTTCTGGTTCGCCGCCTGCGCTCCCTGCCGGGTGGAGGCCCCCATCCTTGAAGAGCTGCACCAGGAGTTCAAGGACCAGGGTGTGCAGTTCTTCGGCGTCAACCTCCGCGACGAAAAAGCCACCGCCGAAGCCTTCGACAAATCGTTCAACCTGACCTACCCCAGCTTCGACGACAAGAACGGCGGCGTCCTCCTGGCCGTCTCCGGCCTGGTCCCTCCGGGCGCCGTTCCCACCACGCTGGTCCTGGACAAGCAGGGCCGGGTGGCCTCGCGCGTCCTGGGTGAAATCCAGAGGGGCACCCTCAAAGCCCTCATTACCGCCGCCGTGGCAGAGTAGCGGCGGCCCCGGACCGTGAACAGCCCCTTCGCCGAAGCCATCCTGAACGGCTCGCTCCTCCTTGCCATCCCGGTGGCGCTGCTGGCCGGACTGGTTTCCTTCCTGTCGCCCTGTGTGCTGCCTCTGGTTCCCGGGTACCTCGGCTATGTCACCGGCCTCAGCGGGGTGGACCTGGAGAAGCAGAAGCGCGGCCGGATGCTTGCCGGAATTGGCCTGTTCGTGCTGGGATTCTCCGTGATTTTTGTCCTGCTCGGCGGAGCCTTCGGCCAGCTCGGCACCCTGATTACCGGCTCCCAGAACGCCTGGATCACCCAGATCCTGGGCATTCTGGTGATCATCATGGGCGTGGTGTTCATGGGCGGCTTCGGCTGGCTGCAGCGTGATGCCAAGATCCACGCCAAACCGCCTGCCGGGCTCTGGGGTGCACCGTTGCTGGGCATCACCTTCGGCCTCGGCTGGGCGCCCTGCATCGGCCCCACCTACTCGGCGGTGCAGCTCCTGAGCCTCTCCGGCGGCTCCTCGGCCGCGAAAGGCGCTTTCCTGGCCTTCGTCTACAGCCTGGGCCTGGGCATTCCCTTCCTCCTGATTGCCTTGGCCGTGCGCCGGGGCATGGGTGTGATGTCCTTCTTCCGTACACACCGCCTGGCCATCCAGCGGATCGGCGGGGGCATCCTGGTGGTGCTGGGCCTGCTGATGGCCAGCGGCGTCTGGGGCACCTGGGTCACCGGGCTGCAGTACTGGTTCCAAACCGATGTGAAGTTGCCGATCTGATGAGCGAGCGCGTGAAAGCAAACAAGAAGTCCCCGGCCCCCGTTACCGCCGCCAAGGCCGATGCGGCCCTCCCCACCCTGGGGCCGGTTGAGATGCTGCGGTGGGCCTGGACGCAGCTGACCAGCATGCGCACAGCGCTCTTCCTGCTGCTGCTCCTGGCCGTGGCGGCAGTGCCGGGTTCACTGTTCCCGCAGCGCCCGGCCAACCCCTCGATCGTCACCCAGTACATCCAGGACAACCCGGACTACGGGAAGCTGCTGGACACCCTGCAGCTCTACGACGTCTACTCCTCGGCCTGGTTCTCGGCCATCTACATCCTGCTGTTCATCTCGCTGATCGGCTGCGTTGTCCCGCGCGCCATCGCCCACTACAAGGCCATGCGCTCGCACCCGCCGCGGACCCCCAAACGGCTCTCCCGCCTGCCCGAGTACGGCACACTGGTGATCCCCGCGGACGCCGGCCTCCCGGCGTCGGACGCCATCCGCAGCGCCGCCGGAGTGCTGAAGAAGCGCGGCTACCGCGTTGAGGTGAGGGACGACGACGGCGCGCGGCCGTCTTTGGGGGCAGAGCGCGGCTTCGCCAAGGAGGTGGGGAACCTGGTGTTCCACACCTCGCTGATCGGCGTGCTGGTCTCGGTGGCCGTCGGAGGGCTGTTCGGCTACAGCGGCCAGCGGATCCTGGTGGAGGGCGACACCTTCGTGAACACACTGGTGGGCTATGACCAGTTCACCCCAGGTACCAACTTCCAGTCCAGCCAGCTCCAGCCGTACTCAATCCAGCTGGACAAGTTCGCCGTCACGTTCGACAGGGAATCCAAGGGCAAGGTGGGCCAGCCCATCGATTTCACCGCCAACGTGACCACCAAGGAAACCCCCGACGCGCCCGCCCGGCAGGAGGTCCTGAAGGTCAACGACCCCGTGACCCTGGGCGGCACCAGCATCTACCTCACCGGCAACGGTTACGCCCCGGTGGTCACCATCCGCGACGGCGCCGGAAACGTTGCCATGCAGGGCCCTGTGGTGGCCAAGCTGCAGGGCGAGAACTATTACTCGTCCGTGGTGATCAAGGTCCCCGACGCCAAGCCGGAGCAGCTCGGCTTCGCCGGGTTCTTCCTGCCCACCGCCTTCATCACCGAGAAAGGCGTCTCGTTCAGCGGCGATCCGGACCTGTTCAACCCGCAGCTGACCCTTAACTCCTACTTCGGCGACCTCGGCCTGGACAACGGCGCGCCGCAAAACGTCTTTGAGCTGGACGTCAAGGACCTCACCCCGCTGAACGCCCGCAACCTGGCCGCCGGCGGCATCACCCTCGCCCCGGGGACCAGCTTCACCTTGCCGGACGGCAAAGGGACCATCAGTTTCGACGGCGTGAAAAGGTACGTGGGCGTGGACATCCACCACAACCCCGGCCAGCTCTATGCCCTGATCTTCGCTCTGCTGGCTGTGGCCGGACTCATCGTTTCCCTCTACATCAACCGCCGCCGCGTCTGGATACGGACCGGAACGCACGACGACGGGCGGACCATGGTGGAATACGGCCTCCTGGCCCGCGGCGAGGACCACCGCCTGGCCGCCGAAGCTGCCACCATCCGCAAGCTTCTCGCCAACGAATGGCAGCTTCCGGCGGAACCCGCCGATGAATCCGCACCCACCCAGCAAACTCCCAGCCGCCAGGACCATAATGGCGCAGAGTCTGTCTCCATCCCTGCCGGCCCCGCCGGACCCACAAAGGACCAGTAATGCCTTTCGCCATCAACGAAACCATGGGCCAGTACAGCGAGCTTTTTATGCTGCTCGCCGCCGGCACCTACACCGTGGCCTTCATCGCCTTCGCCTGGGACCTCGCGAAAAGCAGCAAGGCCCTGCGCGCCGTTGACCTCAAGGCGGCGGCTGCTGCCGGCACCAAAGTGCCCGCGATGGCCGGGGCTGCTGCTCCGGGTAATTCCGGCGGCGCTTCCGTTGACGCGGGCGCGGCATCTGACAGGGCCGGTTCATCGCACCTGGCCGGGCCGGCGGGGCGGGCCGAACGGCCGTCGTCGTCCATTTCCGGGAAGGGCGGAGCCTCTTCAGGACCGGGACAGACCGCCAATGCCGACATGCGCTACGCAGCCGAACGCCGCGTGCCCGCGCGGGTAGCGGTGGCACTGACCGTACTCGGCGCTGCGATCCATGCCGCCGGCGTGATCACCAGGGCGCTGGGCTCAGGCCGCGTGCCGTGGGGCAACATGTACGAATTCCTGACCACGGGGGCCTTTGTGGCGGTGGCCGTGTTCCTGCTGGTGCTAATCCGCCGGGACCTGCGGTTCCTGGGCACGTTCGTGGTGGGGCTGGCCATTATTATGCTGGTGGCAGCGTCCGTGGCCTACTGGACCCCCGTGGGCCACCTGGTCCCGGCGCTGCAGAGCTACTGGCTGATCATCCACGTCTCCATCGCCGTTATGTCCTCAGCGCTCTTCACCCTCACGTTCGCCATGTCCGCCCTGCAGCTGGTCCAGACCCACCGGCAGAAGACCATCGCTTCGGGCGGTGCGGACAAACTCGGCTTCATGCGGCTGGTTCCCTCGGCCCTGAGCCTGGAGAACCTGTCCTACCGGATCAACGCCATCGCGTTCATCGGCTGGACCTTCACGTTGATGTTCGGCGCCATCTGGGCCGAGAAGGCCTGGGGACGCTTCTGGGGCTGGGACACGAAGGAAGTCTGGACATTCGTGATCTGGGTGGTCTACGCGGGCTACCTGCACGCCCGCGCCACCCGGGGCTGGACCGGGACCCGGGCAGCCTGGCTCTCGATCGTCGGCTACCTTTGTGTCGTTTTTAACTTCACGATAGTCAACCAGTTCTTCAACGGGCTGCACTCGTATTCGGGGCTCTGAACTGGGCTTTCTTTCGGCGACCTGGAGCACGCGGCTCAATAGCCCAATCGATGTATGAATAAGGGTGTCGCCGGCAAGTCGGTGGTGCTACGGTGGTTGGAGTTGTCAGTGATGAAGCTTGCTGAGAACTCGCAGCGTTCTTGCCGAGGTACCTATGAATTACGTTCTCGCCATAGATGTCGGGACCAGCTTCACAGCCGCCGCAACAGTACGAACCAATCAGAATGCACAGCCCGTTCCGGAAAGCCTACGCTTAGGGCTCCGCGGAATGGCCGTGCCTTCAGTGGTGTACTACCCGGCTGAAGGTCCCATCCTTGTCGGAGAACCAGCCGAACGCCGGGGTCTCGATACCCCCGAACGGGTGGTCCGCGAGTTCAAGCGCCGGGTAGGGGACGAGGTCCCGATTTCGGTCGGCACCCTCTTGCTCCCGGCCGAGGAAGTCTTCGCCACCATGGCACGTTGGGTTGTGGACCGGGCCCAGGAACGCGAGGGCGCACCGCCGTCGGACATTGTTCTTACCCACCCTGCCTCATGGGGCGCCCACCGCACTGACCTCATCCTCCGCGCCCTCGTCGCCAAAGGCCTCGCCAACGTCACGTTGGTGAGCGAGCCGGAAGCGGCTGCGCTGCACTACGCCTCCCAAACGCGGGTAGAGGATGGCAGCACCATCGCAGTCTACGATCTGGGCGGCGGAACTTTTGACACCGCCGTCCTGAGGAAGGCCGGCGCCGGACACTTCGAACTCCTGGGCCGCCCTGAGGGGATTGAGGGACTGGGCGGAGCAGACTTCGACGCTGCGGTCCTGCAGCATGTGGCCGAGCACGCAGGGCAGGCACTGGCCGGCCTGGACACCTCAGCTCCCGCAACGCTTGCAGCACTCGCCCGCCTGCGCCGGGAGTGCGTGGAGGCCAAAGAGGCGCTGTCATCCGATAGTGAAGCGAACATCTCGGTGCTGCTGCCGGGGGTCCAGCAGCAGGTCCGGCTGGTCCGTTCCGAGTTCGAGGCCATGATCGACGGGCCCATCCGGGAGACGGTTGACGCGCTCGAGACTTCCCTCCAGGAGCTCGGACTCACTCCGGCAGACCTGTCAGCCGTCCTGCTTATTGGCGGATCGTCACGTATACCGTTGGTCGCCCAGCTGATTTCGGAACAGCTTGACCGGCCCATCGCCGTGGACGCGGATCCCAAATCATCCATCTGCCTCGGCGCGGCGGTTTCCACCCTCCAGCGCGCTGCGGCTGCCCAACTGTTCAGCGCCGCCGTCGTCCCGCTTGAGGCTAAGGATGAAGCGAAAGCCGCCGACGCCGGCACTGTCGGGGCGGGGAGCCTTCCCAGTTGGTCACGGAAAACCCCTACAGCTTCCGTTGCGGTTTCCTCTGTGGGCGGCGTGCACAGCGGCGGCCGGAAGGCCGGCACCGCGCGGGGCGCCCACGCACCCCGCGCATCCGTTCGGCTGACTGCCGTGGCCGCTGCGGCAGCCCTCTTTACCGGGCTCACGGCAACAGCAGCACAGAGTCCCGATGGATTCGGCAGCCTGTCTGCGCTGCTGGTCCCCGGTGCAGAGGCGAATGCGGCGCCGAAAGACGGCACGACTCCTGACAGCGGTTCCGGCCTGGGCGGTTCCGGCACAGGCAGTGTCGCAGCCGGCGGAGGCGGGGGAGCGCAGGTTTCGGAGATTGGGATCGAGGCCAGCGCCAAGAGGGAAAGCGGTGCCATGGCCAGCGCCGCGGGCCTCGACGTCGAAGCGTCGCCCACCTCAAGGCCCTCGACCTCCACAAACCCGCCGGCAGCCGGAGGTGTTGAGTCAGGCACAGACTCCACCGGTGGCGGTGCTGCGGCTTCCCTTCCCGGCGGAACGTCCGGCGGCGCAACCGGTGCTACCGCGCCGGGTTCCGGCGGGGCGGGAACGGGGGCGCTGCCGCCCGCGGACACTGCGGTTCCGCCTGACACGCCGTCGCCGTTGCCCTCGGATACGCCCGTTCCGTCTGAGACGCCGTTGCCCTCGGATACGCCGGTTCCGTCTGACACGCCACCGCCGGAGCCGACGGTAACGCCGGACCCGACTGACACGCCGTCACCGGAGCCGACGGATACGCCGGTGCCGACTGATACGCCGTCACCGGAGCCGACGGATACGCCGGTGCCGACGGATACGCCGTCACCGGAGCCCTCGGAGACTGCGGTCCCGACCGACACGCCGTCGCCCTCGGAGACTGCGGTTCCGCTGACAAACACTGATACCGAAACCCCCGCTCCAATCGTCCCCGAGCCGGCGGTCTGAGGCATGTTGGACCATCATCAGCAGGCGTCGGGAGACCTCGTTCCCGACCACCGACCCGAAGAATCCCGCGGCCGGAACGCCGTCATCCGGGAGCTTCTGCTTGCACTGTCTGTTGGCTACACCATCCCGGGTCCGTTACCACGGGAACTCGAGCGCAAGATAACCGGCGGCGCCGTCGATAGCCTCGATACCTTAGTGGCAAGCGCGGAATCGACGGGGCTGCTGCAACCGGACGGAACAGTAGTGGGCACCGTACAGCAGGCCCTCCTGACGTCCACGCCGACAGCCAGGATTCATGCGCTGCAACGTGAACTGGTGGGATATTTTGCTGCAGATAACCGGCCGCTGGGTGACTTTGCCCGTGATTTGGCGCGGGGCGGCCTCGCAGATCACCGTGTTGCCGCGGAGCTCGAAAAGGCCGGGGACAGGGCGCTGGAACACCATCCCGGCGTGGCTGCCCAGCTCTATGGCGAGGCGCTGCTGGCAGGCGCAGATGAGCTTGCGACGGCGGCCAGGCGCGCCCAGGCCGCTTTCGCCACCGGCGATCTGGACTCCGCCGGGCGGATCATTGACGGGCTGCTTGTCTGTTCTGATCCGCCGGACCTCCGCCTCGGAATCGACGTTGCTGCCGCCGTCTGGGCACAGCGGGGGATGATTTCCCGCAGTGCGGACGTATACAGCTGGCTCGGCCCGGAGCGGGTGGGTCCATCCGCTCCGTTGGCCGCAGTGGCCATGATCGGCTGCGGCAACCGGGCCGGAGCCGAAAGGATGTTTCCGGGCAAAGCCGGGCAGGAGTCACCCACGCTCCTGGCCGTGGCGCTGGCGCAGATGGGCAAAGGCGCCCTGGAATCCTTGGCGGCCGACCCGCATCACGCACTCCCTGTCATGATCCACGCGTCCGATATGTTCACGGCGGCCGGGGCTTCCCTCCCTCTGCCGGAGACGCCTGGTGCCCTGGCAGGGCTGTTGGCCCTGCACAGCGGGGAGCCGCACCTTGCAGAGACGATCCTGCGCGCCGCCGTTACAGCAGGGCAGGGCGGCGATGCCGTCAAGCCCCGGCTGTTTCTGCTCCAGGCCTGGTCCGCCATGCAGCAGGACAATCCGGAAGAGGCGCGTCTGGCCATCAACGAAGCCTCCAAGGCCAACCCCTGGCCGCTTGTTCCCCGGGATGAATTCCTTTGCGCGGCCCTTGAAGTCGGCCTCGCCCGCAGGAGCGGCGAAGTCCACGACCTCGTCCTGGCCTGGGAACGTGCACGGGAAGCGATGCTGCACACGTCGGTGGACCTGTACAGCCTCCTCCCGTGGGGCGAACTGATGATCACGGCGGCCCGGCTGCGGGAGAGCAGACGGGTCTCGCACTACCTGGATGAAGTATGGAAGCTGTTGCAGACGTTGGGGGAGCCGCCCCTGTGGGCCGTGCCCATGCACTGGGCCGCGGTTCAGGCCGCCCTGCTGAATGAGAGCCCGGCGGACCTGGCACCCCATGCTTCGGCCCTGGTACGCGCCGCGCATCACAACCACCTTGCGGCGGTGCTGGCGGCAGCCGGCAAAGCCTGGGTGTCGGTTCTCGCCGAAAATTTCCAGGCATCTGACGTAGAGACTGCCGCCCGCGCGCTGAACGCTGTCGGCATGCCCTGGGAAGGTGCACGGCTGGCCGGCCACGCCGCGGCCAGGGCAGACGATCGGAAGGACATGGTTCGCCTGTTGTCCTGTGCCAGGGATCTTCATCCGCAGGGGAACTCCGGAGCGCCGAAGTCCTCGGGACGGTCCGAAATGCGGGCCGTTGCCTCGGCGGGCGATGCCATCGAGACCGCCCAGCCGGACGGTTCAGTGCTCAGCGAGCGCGAAAAAGAAGTGGCCAGGTTGGTGCTGGAAGGAAAAACCTACCGGGAAATAGGGGAAGCAATCTATATTTCCCCCCGGACGGCGGAGCATCACATTGCCCGGATGCGTCGCCGCCTGGGCGCGGAGAACCGCTCCGATCTGCTGGTCCGGCTGCGTCTTGCGCTGGGTCCCGAAAACCCCAACGGAGCGAGCCCCTAGTGCCCCTAACGTGGGGGCCGGCCAAACCCTGATACCGGGGCAGCCGGTAGGGTGCAGCGACCCGATGCCCGGTGGCCGACCGGGACCTTACGTTTGATGCAAGCCGGCAACGATGCTCGGCGATCGATTAACTCAAAGAAGAATTGAGGACATCCAATGCCTACACTCGCTAACGACCTCGTCCAGTTCCTGATGAGCCTTTTCGGAAGCCAGCAAGCAGCCCAGGAGTTCCTGGACGATCCCGAGAAGGTTCTGGAGGAGCACGGCTTGGGCCACGTGTGCTCGGCAGACGTTGATGCGGCAATGCCGGTTGTTCTGGACTACGCTCCGATCACCCTCAACCACTCGTCCTTCGACCGCGAGTACAACACCGGTGGAAACACCTCCTGGACCGGCGGCGGCAGCGGCGGCACGGGCGGCGCGGCCGGCCACACTCCTCCTCCGGCGGGCGGCGGCCTTGGCGGGGGAAACCATGGCGATGACCACGCGCACGCTGTGCAGCAGCTCCATCACGTCGTCAACAACTACTCCTACACCACCACCACATCAACGGTGGATGACCGCGACACGATCACCGACCAGTCCGTGAACCAGAACATCTGGGCCGACGGCGACGTACGGCAGTGGTTCGACAACGACTCCGTGGTTGCCTCCGGGGACCGTGCAGTGGCTGCCGGCGACGACGCAGACGTGCGGGACTCGAACAACATCCGCGATGCCTACAACACCGACAACTCCACGGACAACTCGACGGACAACTCGATCTACGCGGGCCGTGACGCCAGCGTCGGAAACGTCGACACGGCAATCGACGACTCCTTCAACACCGACCTCGACGTCGACGTGGCCGATTCGTTCAACGACAACTCCGACAACTCCGATAATTCAGACAACTCCGACAACTCGGACAACTCGATCAACGATTCGTACAACGACAACTCCGACAACTCGGACAACTCCGATAATTCAGACAACTCCGATAATTCGGATAACTCGGATAACTCGGTCAGCACCGACGTTGACATTGCCGACTCGTTCAACGATCAGAGCACCGATGTGGCCATCGAGGATTCGTTCCAGGACAACTCCGACAACTCGGACAACTCGGACAACTCGACCACTACCACCACCGACACGACCACAGAAACCACCGTGGACGTGGTTGTCGAGGATTCGTTCCAGGACAACTCTGTTGAGAACGACGTAGCGGTGGCTGATTCCTTCAACCCGGTCGACGTCGTGGTTGAGGATTCGTTCCAGGACAACTCGGATAACTCCACGAATGTTGATATGGACACCGAGCTGAACGCTGAACTCACCGCTGATGATGGCGGAGAGATTACCCTCTAATTGCCAGTCCCACGTAGCGGAAGTGCCCGGCAGGGAGCCGAAGAACCCTGCCGGGCACTTCCCGCGGTAGCCCGCACGTCCCATACTGAGACTTGAAGCAAAGGACTGGCTGTGGTTGAAATGCAACGACCGGAGGCTCTGGCAACGAAGGCGGGCTCTTCGGGACCGGCAAGGCCCTCGACGACCGCGACGGCGGCGCAACTGCTCAAACTCGTGGAGCAGGCGATCGGGCTGGTCAGCGACGGTGAACGAGCCGACCTGCGAAGGCGCCTGGACCAGACACTGCGCAGGCTCAAGGACCCAAGCGTCCGCGTCATTGTGGTGGGGGAGTTCAAGCAAGGCAAGAGCAAACTCATCAACGCCTTGGTGAACGCGCCTGTATGCCCGGTCGATGACGACATAGCCACCTCGGTTCCCACGGTGGTCCGGCACGGTGATCCGGCGTCGGCCTCCATCTTGTTGCCGGACGCGGACGCGGACCCCGGCGACGACGAGAAACTCGAACGCCAGCCCATCAACATCAGCGAACTGGCCGCCTACGTCTCAGAACGCGGGAATCCAGGGAACGCGAAGAAACTGGTGGCCGCCGAAGTCTTCCTGCCCCGCAAACTGCTGGCAGGAGGCCTGACCCTCGTTGATTCGCCCGGAGTCGGCGGACTGGGGTCCACCCACACACTGACCACCCTCACGGCGCTGCCGTCGGCTGACGCGATGCTCCTCGTTTCCGATGCCTCGCAGGAATACACCGAGCCGGAAATCAGGTTCCTTCGGCAGGCCATGCGCATCACCCCCAGCGTGGTGGGCGTCCTGTCCAAAACTGACCTGTACCCGGAATGGCGCCGGGTAGCCGAGCTGGACCGCGGACACCTCGCACAGGTTTCCCCTGACATCCCGCTCTTTCCGCTGTCCTCGGACCTGCGCCTTGAGGCCGCACGGCTGCAGGACGCGGAGCTGAACTCCGAATCGGGCTTTCCGGGGCTGATCGGCCACCTCCGGAATGAGATCGTGGGAAAAGCGGAGCGGCTGCAACGACGCTCCGTGAGCCAGGACCTGCTCTCCGTCACCGAAAACCTGCGGCTGTCACTCCAATCAGAACTGGGAGCGCTCGAGAATCCCGAGGACACGCCCCGGATGATTGCGGAACTGGAAGAAGCCAAAGCGCAGGCCGACGAGTTGCGCAAACGCTCAGCACGCTGGCAGATCACCCTGAACGACGGCATCGGCGACCTGATCGCGGACATGGAGTACGATCTCCGGGACCGCTTGCGCCGCATCCAGCGCGAGGCCGAAACCGCTATTGACCAAGGGGATCCCGGTCCAGCGTGGCCCCAGTTTTCCAAGTGGCTCGAAGAGTGCGCCGCCGCCGCAATTTCGGACACCTTCGTGTGGACGAACGAACGTGCACAGTGGCTGGCTGCCCAGGTGGCCGAGCACTTCTCGGAGGACGAAGTCGCCCTGCCGGCCCTGCGCGTTTCCGACGCCGGTGACGCGCTGGATCCGGTGGATGACATGCCCGGGCTGGACGACGGGCGCGTCAACCCGATGCAGAAGGTGCTGATCGGGATGCGGGGATCCTACGGAGGTGTGCTGATGTTCGGCCTCCTGACAGGTATTTTCGGGATGGCCCTGATCAACCCCCTGTCCGTTGGCGCCGGGCTGCTCCTGGGCCGCAAGGCGTACCGCGAGGACAAGGAAGCGCGCCTGAAGCGACGGCAGCTGGAGGCCAAGGCGTTGGTCCGCCGCCAGCTGGACGATGTCACCTTCCAGGTGGGCAAGCAGCTCAAGGACCGTCTCCGGCTGGTGCAGCGGTCCACCCGCGACCATTTCACCGAGATCGCGGACGAGCACCACCGTTCGTTGACGGACTCCGTGGCCGCAGCCCAGAAGTCGGCTACCGTCTACAAGCTCGAAAAAGATATCCGGGTGCGCGAAATCAAGGAAGAGCTCAAGAAGGTGGACGCCGTTCACCACGCAGCCGCGCTGGTGGCAGCCGAAGTAGGGCAGGTTTCGACGCCGGATGGTCCGAAGTCCGGTCGTCCTCCCGTTGCCGGGGGACCGGGTGCCGGCGGACCGACGTCGGGTGGCTCGACGTCGGGCGGTATGCCGCCGGGCCCGGCGCGGGCGGTTGCGGCGGGCAGATGAGTACGTCCATCAGCGCGGGGGTGGCGGACCTGATCCAGGATGCCCTGGCCCTGTATGCGGATGACCCTGTGGCGGTGGCGTCTTTGCAGGGGTACGCCACGCGCTTGTCCGAGCCGCTGCGGATAGCTGTGGCGGGCATGGTCAAAGCGGGAAAATCCACGCTCCTGAACGCCATTATCGGTGAGGAGATCGCGCCTACCGACACCGGCGAGTGCACCCGGATCGTGACATGGTACCGCTACGGCCATACGTCGAAAATTACGCTGTTCCCCGTTGAGGGCGAACCGCGGATCCTGCCGTTCAAGCGTGTGGACGGCCGCCTGGTGTTCGTGCTGGGCGGCTCCCGCGCCGAGGACGTTGAACGCCTGGTGGTCGAGTGGCCTTCGCAAAGCCTCCGGCAGATCACCCTGATTGACACGCCGGGGATAGCCTCGCTGTCCGGGGACGTGTCTGCCCGGTCCACCGATTTCCTGACCCCTGCCGATGCGCCCTCCGAAGCCGACGCCATCATCTACCTGATGCGCCACATGCACGCCTCGGACCTGCGGTTCCTTGAGTCGTTCCGGGACACGGAGGGGGGCAGGTCAGGGACGGTCAACGCCTTGGCCGTGCTGTCCAGGGCCGATGAGATCGGTGCCGGCCGCATCGACTCGTTGTTGTCTGCCGGAGATATTGCCGATCGCTACCGTCGGGACCACAGCCTGCGAAAGCTGGCATTGGGGGTGGTCCCGGTGGCAGGGCTGCTGGCGCAGAGCGCCCGCACCATGCGCCAGGCCGACTTCGAGTCGCTGCGGCTCCTGTCGGGGATGGACCGGCCCGCCCGGGAAAGGCTGCTGCTTTCCGCGGACCGGTTCGTCAGGGCCACCGGCCCGGAAGGCCTCGATGCCAAGGCCAAGGCTTCGCTCCTGGAGCGGTTCGGCCTGTTCGGGATCCGGCTGGGCGTGGTGCTTATCCGGAGTGGCTTTACCGAACCCACGCCCCTGGCGCATGAGCTCGCACGGCGCAGCGGGCTGGATCCACTGCTGCACCTTGTGGACCGACAGTTCCAGGCCCGAGCAGACGCCTTGAAGGCCCGCACAGCCATGGTCGGCCTGGAGGCCTTGCTGCGAACCGCGCCGAGGGAAGGTACCGGAGAGCTGGCCGTGGGCCTTGAACGACTCCAGGCGAACGCCCACGAGTTCCGTGAGCTCCGGCTGCTGGCCACTATACGCACCACGGGGATCTCCCTCAGCGACGAGCTGACGGAGGAAGCCGAAAGACTGATCGGCGGTTGGGGAGCAGCGCCGGGCGTCAGGGTTGGGCTGGCGCCGGACAGCCCGCCGGAGGAGATTCTGGCCCAGGCCCGGGGCTACCTGAAGCGGTGGCGGATCGTGGCGGAAAACCCCCTGACGGACCGTTCAGCCGTGGAGGTCTGCCGTGTGGTGACGCGCAGCTGCGAGGGCATCGTGGCTGAATTTTCCTCCCTGCAGCTGCAGCGCCAGTAGCCCGCTGAAGGTGCTCCTACCGAAGGGCCCTCCTGGACTTCAGCCACCTGCCGGCCGAAGGCACAAACAACGCCACCAGGCCCACGAAGGCCAGGAGCAACTCAGCACCCCACAACAGCACAACGTAGCTGCCGGCGTCGCCCTCGGGAACGAGGAAGGCGGCAGCCACGGCCATGACCGCCGCGTGCCCGGCCAGGAGCGCGGCCATCAGCCAGCGCGTCCAGCCGTGGCGGGCAGTGACAGCCGCCAGCGCGGCCGCCTCGAGCAGGGTCGCCAGCAGCAGGGCCGCCAGGCTGCCCCAGAATACGATGGCCGACGAAGCGGTGACAGCCGCGGCGTCACCGCCTGGTGCCATCTGATCCACGACCGTCCGGAGCCGCGCCAGGTTTGACTCCCGGGCGAGGAAGGAGCCGACGAGCACGGCGAGCCCGGCAACGAAGCTCAGCAGCCAGAACGACTGGGCAAGGCGGACGCTGCGCGGCGCCGGGGGAGTGACCAGGATCGGTGCGGGGGCAGCGTAAGAGAGGCCTGGGCGCGGCGGCGGTGGCGTAGTCCCGGCCCTGGCGGGCGAATCCGGCCTTTGGGGTTCTCCGTCGCGCTGCTGGGCCATGGCGTTACTTTACGTCGCCGGTATCACGGGTGTCTGCGTCCGGGCTGGACGTGCCGCCGGCGCCGCCGTCCCCAGTGGCCTTCCCGCCGCGGGTTCCGGGTGCGGGCCCGGAACCTCCCGTGCCGCCGTCGGACTTTTCCTTCGCCGCCAGCTCGTCCTTAAGTTTCTTGAGGCGGGCCGCCTCGGCCTGTTTCCGGCGGCGCAATTCCAGGTTTCGAAGGAAATCGGGATCGTCATCCGGTGCGATGGGATGGCCTGACGCCTGCCGGACTGGACCGCTACCGCGGGGCCGGCCGATCAGCAGCCACAGGATGGCGCCGAGCACCGGCAGGACGACCATCACGATGATCCAAGCCGGTTTGGAAATGCCGCGGGTCAGGCGGCCGTCAGTGCGGATCACGTCCACCAGGCCATACACAAAGATGGCGAGAACTGCGACGGCGAGAACCACACGGAAGAGCATGCCATTAAGTCTATCGTCCGCAGGCAGCGCGTGTTCAGGCAGACGGCTAAACTTGGATGGTGGCTTTCCTCAAATACTCCCTGATCCGGCTGGCGCTGTTTGTGCCGCTCTTCGTGCTGTTTATGTTCCTGCAGCTGGGGGCGCTGCTGTCAGTCATCTGCGCGGCGCTGATTGCCTTTGCGGTGAGCTACCTGTTCTTCCAGAAGCAGCGGGATGAGGCAGCAGCCGCCCTTCACAACCGGTTCTCCGGCAAGGCCAAGCCGCTGCGCAGCGCTGGCGAGGTTGCTGACGCGAACGCCGAGGACGGCCTGCTGGACGCGAACCCGGACCTCACTATCCGCACGTCCGGCCCCAAGCCCCGGGCGGGCAAGGCACCGGACGCCTAGAACCCTGGGGTCTAGATCCCTGACGCCTAGAACCCGTGGCTGAGCACCAGCCCCGCTGAGAAGAGCAGGCTGTAGCCGAGGTTGATCAGTCCTGTCTGCTGGAGTACCGGGATCAGGCTCTTGCGCTTGCGGCCGTTGATCATCAGCCAGGCCGGCATCAGGCAGGCGGGGATGAGCAGCAGCACGATCAGCATCCATGGCCGGCCCGGAGCCAGGATCACCACCAGGAAAATGGCCACGGCGAGCATCAGCACGTAGCTTTCGCGGGCGTGCTTGTCTCCCAGCCGCACCGCAAGGGTCTTCTTGCCGGCCTGGGTGTCCGTGGGGATGTCCCGGACGTTGTTTGCCATCAGCAGGGCGCAGGCAATCAGGCCGGTGCCGATCGCGCCGATGATGGCCGGCAGGTTGATCTGCCCGGCCTGGGTGTAGGTGGTGCCGAGAGTGGCCACGAGGCCGAAGAAGACAAACACAAAGACGTCGCCCAGGCCCATGTAGCCGTAGGGGTTCTTGCCGCCGGTGTAGCCCCAGGCGGCCATCACGCAGCCGAGTCCGACCAGGATCAGCCACCAGCTTTGGGTGATCACCACCAGCGCCAGTCCGAACAGCATCGCCAGGCCGAACGCTCCGAAAGCGGCATATTTCACGTGCTCAGGTTGCGCCGCGCCTGAACCAACCAGGCGCAGCGGACCCACCCTGTCCTCATCGGTGCCGCGGACGCCGTCGGAATAGTCGTTGGCGTAGTTCACGCCGATCTGCAGGAGCAGCGCCACCAGTGCGGCAAGCACGGCGTTGACCGGGCGGAACGAACCCATCTCGTAGGCCGCGGCTGCACCGATCAGCACCGGGGCGATTGCCGCCGGCAACGTGCGGAGGCGGGCGCCTTGGATCCATTGTGCGGCTGTGGCCACGTCAGTACCTCGTGTTGGGTCGGGATAACGGTGAAACGGTGGGGTGCGCAGGCTGCGCGCGCCGCCGGTGCAGGTCTACTCTACTTTCCCCCGTGCAGCGCGTTGAGCCGCCCGATCATTGCCAGGCGGTCAGGCTTGCCGTTGGGGAGCATCAGCAGTTCCGGGGCGGTCGTCACGGTCTTCGGGGCCAGCAGGCCGAGGCGCTGATGCCATTGCTGTTCAAGCACGACGGCGTGGTCCCCCGTTGCGGGGTCCGCGCCGGCTTCCACGCTGCCCGCCAGCGCCACATACGCCGCCACCGCCTGGCCCCATTCCGCGGACGGGACGCCGGCCACAAAAGCCGCCCTGACGCCGTCGGACTTTTCCAGCTCTGCCTGTACATGCGCCGCGGAGACCTTGACGCCGCCGGTGATGATGACGTCGTCGGCGCGGCCCAGCACGGTCAGGCGGCCGTTGTCGTCGAGCGTGCCGAGATCGTTGGTGCGGTACCAGCGGACGCCGTCTTCCTCGAAGAACGTCTCGGTGCTCTCCGGCGAGTCGAGGTAGCCCGCGGCCACCGTGTCCCCGCCCAGCAGGATCCGGCCCTCCGCCGTCACCCGGACGGACACGCCTTCCAGGGGCACGCCGTCGTACACGCAGCCGCCGCAGGTCTCCGCGGAGCCGTAGGTGGTGATGACGCGGATGCCCGCCTCACGGGCAGCAGCCAGGAGCGCGGCAGGTGCCGGTGCGCCGCCCAGCAGGATGCCGTTGAACCGGCGCAGCGCGGCGAGCGTGTCCGGCGAGGGTGCGTCCAGGAGGCGCTGCAGTTGGGTGGGCACCAGTGACGTGAACCGGATTTTGTCGGTCAGCTCCAGGGCAGCGGCCGTGAACGCCTCCGGTGTGAAGCCGCCGGAGAGGTCCATCACCCAGGGGCGGGTGCCCGCAAACAGCGACCGGACCAGGACCTGAATGCCAGCCACATATTGCACCGGGAGGGCCAGGAGCCACTGGCCTTCGCCCTTCAGTGCAAAGGCCGTGGCCATGGAGGATGCTGCCAGCGCCTCCACGGTGAGGATGGTGGCTTTCGGCGCACCCGTGGAGCCGGACGTGCGGACCACAGCCACCGCGTCATCGCAGCCCGGGGTCTCCGTGTGCCCCACCACCAGGCCGCCGTCGGGACCGATGGAAAGCTCGACGGCGGGGCCCTCGCCGCGCAGGGCGGCGGCCAGTGCCGTCAGTGCGGGGTCGATGTTGAGGGGTCCGCTGGTGCGGGGTCCGATATTCATGTGCCGTCCTGCCTTGGAAGGTTTGCGGTGGAGCGGGGCCGGGAATGGTCCGCGCGGCCTTAGAAGTAGTGCGGGAAGCGCGACCAGTCCGGGTCCCGTTTCTCCAGGAAGGCCTCCTTGCCTTCCACAGCCTCGTCCGTCATGTAGGCCAGGCGTGTGGCTTCGCCGGCGAAGACCTGCTGGCCGGCCAGGCCGTCGTCGGCGAGGTTGAAGGCGAATTTCAGCATGCGGATGGCCTGCGGTGACTGCCGGGCAATGTCCGCGGCGTATTCCAGGGCAACGTCCTCGAGCCGTTCATGGTCCACGGCTTCATTGACGGCGCCCATCCGCACCATGTCATCCGCCGAGTATTCGCGGGCCAGGAAGAAGATTTCGCGGGCGGTCTTCTGGCCGATCTGGCGGGCCAGCAGCGCGGAGCCGTAGCCGGCGTCGAAACTTCCCACCGTGGCGTCAGTCTGCTTGAACTTGCCGTGCTGGCGGGAAGCGATGGTGAGGTCGCAGACCACGTGCAGGGAATGGCCGCCGCCGGCCGCCCAGCCGTTCACGACGGCGATGACCACCTTGGGCATGGTGCGCATCAGCCGCTGGACCTCAAGGATGTGGAGCCGTCCCGCGCGGGCGGGGTCGATGGTTTCCTGGGTCTCGCCGTCCGCATACCGGTAGCCGTCCCTGCCTCTGATGCGCTGGTCGCCACCGGAACAGAAGCTGTGCCCGCCGTCCTTGGGGGAAGGGCCGTTGCCGGTGAGCAGGACCGTGGCCACGTCCGGGGACATCCGGGCGTGGTCCATGGCGCGGTAGAGCTCGTCCACGGTGCCGGGGCGGAACGCGTTGCGGACCTCGGGCCGGTTGAACGCGATCCGGACGGTGGGCAGATCCCTGGTGGTGCCATCCGCGGAGCGCTCCACCTGGCGGTGGTAGGTCATGTCCTGGAAGTCATCGAAGCCGGACACGGTGCGCCAGCGGGTGGGGTCAAAGACGTCGGACACCTTGGCGGGAAGTTGGTTGCTCACCGGACAAGTCTAGTAATCGGCTCAGCTGATGCAGAACCCGTTGGCAGTCAACAACCGTTTGCGTGATCAGTCCCATCGTTCCAAAGTACGGCGTGGGCGGGCAGTCCGATACCCCTTAATCCCTGCAACGCGGGGCTGACGATACTGCAACGCGGGGTCACTTTTGGCCCGATAACGCAGCATTATCGGGCCAAAAGTGACCCCGCGTTGGTTTGGGGAGCGTGGTTTGGGGAGCGTGGTTTGGGGGCTAGGGCTGGACCTGCTGGAGCTGTTCGAACACCTCGGGCGGGATGGCGTAGATGAAGATGACGGCCAGCAGGTTCTTGGCCGCATGGACGAAATAGGAGAACATCAGGTTCTTGCCGGTCCAGACGTAGACGAAGACCAGGGTGGCGCCCATCGCGAGGTAGGGAAGCAAAGCCGGGAACGTGATGGCCTCCTGGCCGGCAATGTGGATGCTGGCAAACAGCAGCACTGACAGGCCGCAGCACACCCAGATGTTGATCCGCCGGCTGAGCTTGCCGATCAGCAGGTGGCGGAAGATGTACTCCTCCACAAACGGGCCCATCACCACCAGCACCGGAACCATCAGCCACGCCGGGACCTGCTGCATCAGCGCCTGCAGGCCGGCCTGGTTCTCTGACGTCTCCACGCCACCGGCGGCCGAAACCACCAGGGCGGTCAAGATCATCATCACCACCACTGCGGTGGGCACCATCAGCAGCGTGAACCAGGGGCGGGTGGCAAGGACGCGGAGGTCGCGGGCGGCCACCTTGCGTGCGGCCAACAGGGCCAGGATCCCGATCGAGCCGTAGAAGATCAAGTTCACGCTGTAGGAGGCCACTGCCGGGCTCGGGGCCACCTGCAGCAGCAACGGAATCAGCAGTTCCCCGGCCACCGCGAAGAAGCCTGCCACGGCCACGTAGAGGGCGATGGTGGTGAAATCGAGCGGGGAAAACCTGTACAGCCCAGGCTGCGGGGCCGGTGGTTGCCGGTGTGTGGTGGCCATATATTCAGCCTAGCCGGGTGCGACGCGGCCAGGGCGTGTGGGAGCGGCGTCACATTGCGGCCCCAGTTCGGCGTCCCGTAGAATATTCGGTATGCCTAAATTTATGTTTCGGTGCGCCAAAGTAGCCGCCCGAACGTACGCGCGCCCAACGGTGGGCCTCCGCGCTGCCGGCGCTGCCGCCGTCGTCGTTCTGTCCCTTGCTCTTGCTGCCTGCGGCGGTAATGCATCCGGTAACGGTGACAGCGGCAAGAAGGTGGTGCTGACCACCTTCACGGTGCTGGCCGACGTCGCCAGGAACGTTGCCGGGGACAAGCTCACGGTGGAGTCGATCACCAAGGCGGGCGCCGAAATCCACGGCTACGAACCCACCCCCGGCGACATCCGCAAGGCTTCAAAGGCGGACCTCATCCTGGACAACGGCCTGAACCTCGAAGCGTGGTTCGCCCAGTTCGTGGAGGGCCTGGACGTGCCGCACGCGGTGGTCAGCGACGGCGTCCAAGTGATGTCCATCAGCGAGGACTCCTACCAGGGCAAGCCGAACCCGCACGCATGGATGTCGCCGGTAAACGTGCAGATCTACGTGGACAACATGGTGAAGGCCTTTGCCGAACTGGATCCGGAGAACGCCGGCGCTTTCAGGGCCAACGGCAACGCGTACAAAGCCCGGTTGCAGGCTGTGCAGGACGAGATGAAAGCCAGCCTGGCCGTGGTCCCGGAGAGCCAGCGTGCGCTGGTGACCTGTGAGGGCGCCTTCTCCTACCTGGCGCGCGACGCCGGCCTCCGCGAGGTCTACATCTGGGCCGTGAACGCCGAACAGCAGGCCACCCCGCAGCAGATCACCCGCGCCATCGAGTACGTCAAGGCCAACCAGGTCCCCGCCGTCTTCTGTGAGTCCACGGTGTCCGATGCCCCCATGCAGCAGGTGGTGGGCGCCTCGGGCGCCAAGTTCGGCGGAACGCTTTACGTGGACTCGCTCTCGGAAGCGGACGGGCCGGTGCCCACTTACCTGGACCTGATCAGGCACGACGCCGGTCTCATCACCAAAGCGCTGACCGGCACCACCGCCGGCACCCCGGCCGGTGCTTCCGCCGGCGCCTCAACAGGGGCAAAGCCGTGAGCACCCCGGCCATCCTGGTTGAAAACGTCACCGTCCACTACGGCGAGGTCCTGGCGCTCGATTCCGCCTCGCTGACCCTGGACACAGCCCGGATCTGCGGACTGATCGGCATGAACGGGTCCGGTAAATCGACGCTGTTCAAAGTGATCATGGGAATGATCAAGCCCGACGCCGGCCGCGTACTCATCGGCGGCCAGTCACCGTCGCGGGCGCGCAAGGAGGGCGGGATCGGCTACGTGCCGCAGAGCGAGGACGTTGACTGGCAGTTCCCGCTGTCCGTCCGCGACGTGGTGATGATGGGCCGCTATGGGCACCAGGGATTCACCCGGCGCCCGTCCAAAGCCGACAGGGCCGCCGTCGACGAAGCGCTGGACCGGGTGGAGCTGGGCGAATACGCCGGCCGCCAGATCGGCCAGCTGTCCGGCGGCCAGAAGAAGCGGGCCTTTGTGGCCCGCGGCATCGCCCAAGGCGCCACCATGATGCTGCTGGACGAACCTTTTGCGGGCGTGGACAAGCGCTCGGAGGCCACCATCACCCGGCTGCTGCGCGAACTGGCCTCCGATGGCTGCACCATCCTGATCTCCACGCACGACCTCCACGCTCTCCCGGAACTGTGCGACGAAGCGGTCCTGCTGATGCGCCGGGTGCTGATGCACGGCGCCCCGGAAAAGGTACTGCAGCCGGAGAACCTTGCCATGGCGTTCGGCCTGGACGTACTGAACCGTGAATTGCCGGAAGAGGGCGGCCGCCGGCACCATTCCGCCCGTGCCCACGCTGCGGTCCCGACAGAGAACAGGGGCTGAGCCATGGACTTCCTGGACATGCTGCTTGAACCGCTGAGCTACGACTTCATGGTCCGCGCCATTGTCACCACGGCGCTCGCCGCCGTCGTCTGTGCCGTGCTGAGCTGCTGGCTGGTGCTGATCGGCTGGTCGCTGATGGGGGATGCGGTCTCCCATGCAGTGCTGCCTGGCGTGGTGCTGGCCTACATCATGGGCGCGCCGTTTGCCCTTGGAGCGCTGGTTTTCGCACTGATCGCCGTGACCCTGATCGGCGTGGTCCGCAACACCAGCCGGGTCAAGGAGGACGCCGCCATCGGCATCGTGTTCACCACGCTGTTCGCACTGGGCCTGGTGCTCATTTCCGTCACGCCCAGCCAGACCGACCTGAACCACATCATTTTCGGCAACCTCCTGGGCGTCAGCATCCCGGACCTGATACAGGTGCTGGTGCTCGGCGTCGTGGCATTCGCCATCCTCATTCTCAAGCGCCGCGACCTGACGCTCTATGCCTTTGATCCCACCCACGCCCACGCGATCGGGCTGTCCCCGAAAAGGCTGGGGGCGCTGTTGCTGGGGCTGTTGGCACTGACTTCAGTGGTGGCCCTGCAGACGGTGGGCGTGGTGCTGGTGGTGGCCATGCTGATCATCCCCGGCGCCACCGCGTACCTGCTGACCGACCGCTTCAACCGCATGCTGGTCATCGCCCCGGTGGTGTCGGCCGTGTGCTCGATCGCCGGAATCTACCTCAGCTACTACCTGGACACGGCCTCTGGCGCCATGGTGGTGCTGACCCAGGGTGTGGTGTTCGCGGCGGTCTACCTCTTCAGCCCCCGGCAGGGCCTGATCGGCACCCGGCTGGCGAAGGCCCGCCGTCGGAAAGCGGCCGTCCTCGCTGCCTAGGCCCTCAGTCCACCGCAACGCGGGGTCACTAAACGCCCTTTCCGCAGGGGCAGAATCATACGGTCGTTGCAACATCTGATTTCTGGAGGTTGCCATGCCGAGTGGTTTTCGGGCGCCCGATGCGCTGAAGGATGAGTTCTTTTCGCTTCTGCGGCAGGGGGTGTCGGTGAA
>NZ_JBPZHC010000020.1:0-45897 GCF_051857465.1 Pseudarthrobacter cremeus
ACCAGCTGTAAAAACCAGACCACAATCCACGGGATGGACAGGGCCCGGCCAAAACAACCAATCAATAAAACAATTGGTATCAACAAACTTGGCACACTATTGAGTTCTCAAACAACAGACACATTCGAGTATTCCCGAAACAATTCATTTCAATGAATTCTTATTTCGTATTTCTTCGCTGCGATGTTTCTAGCTTATTTCATCCTTATTCACTTTGCAAATCCGGGTTATTTTCCCGATATTCACCTGGTGGAATGAATCCGCCCAGCCAAAAGTGAAGCTTTTCATCATTTACGTGCTGTGCACATGAAGAATTGCTTCTCTTGTGAAGGGGGTTTGTCACCACTCAGCGGCGGCGACTCAGAAAACATTACACGCTCCCCCGCGGCCGTGCAAATCGGCCTCGGAGGAGCGTGCATTGGTAGTCGTAAAGGGCTACGGAACCAGTACTTCCACCGTGGCGAGGTTCTTCTTGCCGCGGCGCAGGAGCAGGTATTGGCCATGCAGCAACTCGGACTCCGAGATAACCGCCTCAGGATCTGAGACCTTCTCATTGTTCACGTAGGCCCCGCCTTCACCGACGGTGCGGCGGGCAGCGGACTTACTTTCGGAGAGGCCGGATGCCACCAACAGGTCCACAATGCCCAGTCCATCGACCAGGACACGTGCCGATGGAAGTTCGGACGTGGCGGCCTCAAGCGTGGGCCTGTCCAGCGCGGAAAGGTCTCCATTGCCAAAGAGCGCAGCGGAGGCGGCGATGACCTTCTCTGTGGCCTCCACCCCGTGCACCAGGGAAGTCACTTCGTACGCGAGCTTCCGCTGCCCCTCGCGGGCAAACGGGCGCTCGGCCACGGAGGTGCCCAAAGCTTCGATCTCGGCCCGGCTCAGGAAGGTGAATACCTTCAGCCTGTCCACCACATCAGCATCCGCGGTGTTCAGCCAGAACTGGTAGAAGGCGTACGGGCTGCACATGCCGGCGTCGAGCCAGATGGCGTTGCCTTCGCTCTTGCCGAACTTGGTGCCGTCGGAGTTGGTGATCAGGGGCGTACCGAGGGCGTGCACAGTCTTGCCCTCCACCTTGCGGATCAGTTCCGTGCCGCTGGTGAGGTTGCCCCACTGGTCCGAGCCGCCGGTCTGCAGCACGCAGTTGTAGTCCCGGAAGAGCTGGAGGTAATCCATGCCTTGCAGGATCTGGTAGCTGAACTCGGTGTAGCTGATGCCCTCATCGGAGCTCAGCCTGGAGGCAACAGCATCCTTCCGGAGCATGGTGCCGACGCGGTAGTGCTTTCCGATCTCGCGCAGGAAATCAATGGCGCTCAGCGGTGCGGTCCAGTCGAGGTTGTTGACCATGCGCGCCGCGCTGGGGCCCTCGAAGCTCAGGAACCGGCGGACCTGCGCCTGCAGGTAGCCCACCCATTCATTGACGGTGTCCTTGGTATTGAGGGTGCGTTCCGCCGTCGGACGCGGATCTCCGATCAGCCCCGTGGAACCGCCCACCAGTCCCAGCGGCTTGTGGCCAGCCAGCTGCAGGCGCCGCATCAGGAGGAGCTGGACCAGGTTCCCCAGGTGCAGGCTCGGCGCTGTGGGATCGAACCCGCAGTAATAGGTGAACGGCTCACCGGCGAGGAGCTTTTCCAGCTCCTCTTCATCCGTGGATACGTGGACGAGGCCACGCCACTTCAGTTCCTGCCACACGTTGGCGAAGGTGGGATCGTTCTGCTGGGATTCGAGATCGTTGAGTTCTGGCACGACTCTAAGTTAGCAGGATTGGCGACGCCCGGCGCCGAAACATACGGCACCGGGCGTCCACGAGAAGACCGCTGGAGCTTAGTGTTCGATCCCTGCAGGAATGCCGGCTGCAGCGATGAGCCGGAGCCGCTGGGTAGGCCTGGTCATGGCAACGTACAGGTCCCCCACCCGGCCGTGCTCGTGGTTGAGCATCATTGACGGCTCCAGGACCACCACCCCATCAAACTCCAGGCCTTTGGCCTCGCGCGGGCTGATGACCACGATGTCCTGTTCGTAGCTGCCGGCACCGCTGCCGATGCGCCTGCCATACACCGCACGAAGTGCTGCGGTGGCCTCCGGGAGGAGGTCGCCGTCGGCAATAACGGCCAGCAGGCCGCCGTCGAGCGCTTCCAGTTCATCCGGGAGCACCTCCACGAGGCGGCTGACAACAGCTCCGTCAGCAACCTTGTCGATAATGGGTGACCAGCGGCCCTCCCGGACCGCCTTCGGCACGGAAACCACCAGGCCGGCGGCGTTGGCCATCCGGGCTGCGGCTTCGGCGATCTGTGTGGGCGTACGGTAGTTGACCGTCAGCTCCTCCAGGTGCCAGCGGTCCCCGAACATGGGTGCCAGGGCCGCCTGCCAGGAGTTGGCGCCGGCCACGGAACTCGTCTGGGCGATGTCCCCCACGATGGTGAACGACTTCAGCGGGCAGCGGCGGACCAGCAAGCGCCACTGCATGGGCGAGAGCTCCTGTGCCTCATCCACCACAATGTGGCCGAAAGCCCACGTCCGGTCGGAGGTGGCACGCTCGGCAGCGGTCTGCCGGTTCTCGCGCTCCTGGTTCTGATCGGCGAGTTCCTCCGCGGTAATGAGGACGTCGACACCCATGTCCCCCATGTTCACCAGTGTCTGCTTGGCGTTGGCGAGGTCGCGGGCACGGTCGTGCTCCTGCTGGGCGAGGCCGCGCCCGGCAGCCGGGTCGAGTTCGCCCAGGAGTTCGGCCGCTTCATCCAGGAGCGGGACGTCCGCCTCGGTCCAGGGAGCATCGGCCGGGCGCAGGAGCAGCGCCTGCTCCTGAAGGGTGAGGTGCGGTGTGCAGGCCGCGAGCACTGCGGGCTTGCTGAAAAGCTCGCTGATCAGCTTCTCCGGAGTCATGGGCATCCAGCAGAGGTTCAGCGCGATGCGGACGTCACGGGCGGACCGGACGTCTTCGGCCAGGTAGGAGCGGTCGGCATTGTTGCCCAGGCTCCCGGCCTCCACGAGCTCGGTCATCTGCTCGGTGAGCTCACGGAGCAGGATCTTGACAAAGGACAGCCGTGCCTCGTTGTGGGGCTTGCCCGTGGAGCGGGCACGCTCACGAGCGCGGCGGACCTGGCGCGGGGTCAGGACCAGCCTGCGGCCATCCACTTCGAGGATGCGGTCCTCGGCAGGGATCCGCTGGCGGTTCGCCACCGCGTTGGCCACAACCTCCGCCATGTCCAGGCGCCCCTTGATGGCTGCGACGTCCGCTTCCGGCTCCGCGATGGCATTGATCCCCGGCATCAGGCGTCCCACGCTGGCCATGACCACGCCGGTTTCACCCAGCGAGGGAAGGACGCGTTCGATGTACTTCATGAACGACGACGACGGGCCCACCAGCAACACGCCGGCAGTCTTCAGCCGTTCCCGGTGCGTGTACAGCAGGTAGGCGGCGCGGTGCAGCGCAACAGCGGTCTTGCCTGTGCCGGGACCACCCTGGACCACCAGGGCGCCGGACATGGGAGACCTGATGATGCGGTCCTGCTCCGACTGGATGGTACCCACGATGTCCGACATCCGGCCCGTGCGCTTGGAATCCAGCGCGGCCAGCAATGCGCCCTCGCCCTGCAGCGACGCGTTGTCTGCAAGCATGTCCGCGTCCAGGACGTCGTCCTCGATGGCCTTGACTTCACGCCCCTGCAGAATCAGGTGCCGGCGGCGGCGGACGCCCTGCCGGTCAAAGGCGGTGGCCTGGTAGAAGTGCCCTGCTTCGGGCGCGCGCCAGTCAACCATGAGCCGTTGCAGGTCATCGGTGGTCAGTCCGATGCGGCCGATGTACTGGGCCTCACCTGAATCCAGGTCGAGGCGCCCGAAAACGAGCCGGTCATCCACAGCATCGAGCTGCGCGAGCCGGTCCTCATAAAGGGCTGCGAAAGCATCACGTTCGGAAACATTCTGCATGGTGCCCACGGCACCGGCCCGCCGGACCTGCGCCAACTGCTTGCGCTTTTCCGCGCGGAGCTCTTCCAGCCGCGCATACAGGCCGGCAACATAGTCCCGTTCGTGGGCCAAATCGGCGTCGAGCATTAAACGTTCCCCTATCGCAAAAGACAGACCGTCCATTCTACAACCATTTCGGTTAACGCGATTGAAACTTGGCCGGGCGGACCTTGGCCGCCTTATAGCGGGAGACCGTGGGGTCCCCCGGCAGCCAGAACCGCCATGGGTAGGCGTCGGAGCCGCCGTGACCCGAAACGCCCACGCGGGGTCCGGAACTGAATTCTCCAGCCGGGACTGCAGGCAGCCGGAGCTCGAAAGGCCCGGTCAGTACGTCCCGGCCGCTGTCGGCCGTGGTCAGGGCAAGTGTGGTGGCAAGCCGGGCCGGGCCGCTGGCCAGGTCGAGTGGAGATTTCGACGTCGGCCGCCGCACCCCGGCCAGGTGCTGCCCTTCCACCACTTCGCCGGCCCGCAGCAGGACAGCCGACGCCGTCCCCACCGGGCCGCAGACAATGTTGGCGCAGTAGTGCATCCCGTACGTGAAATACACATACAGGTGACCCGCCGGGCCGAACATCGGCTCGTTGCGCGCTGTGGGCCCGCGGAATGTGTGAGATCCAGGGTCGGGGTGCAGCGAGTCGCCCGGGCCCATGTACGCCTCCACCTCGGTGATCCGCACGGCCACGGTTCCCTCATGGCTGTTGTGGCTCAGGACCGCCCCGAGCAGCTGCGGGGCCACCCGGCGCGCATCACCCGAAAGCAAGTCGCGGAGTGCTTCGGGGCCGGCTGGGCTGCGGACGGTCATGCTTCGACTCTACCCAAACCCCCACGGCGATGTCCGATTTCCGCTAGCAGGGGGTGTCTGCTGCTGGCAGGATAGAGGGCATGGACTTCTGGCAGCGCTACCGTGCGATCGACGCACGGGACACCCGTTTCGACGGGCAGTTCTACACCGCGGTCCGGACCACCGGCATCTACTGCCGCCCGTCCTGCCCGGCGCGGACGCCGAAAGCAGCCAACGTTACGTTCTACGAAACGTCCGCCGCAGCGCACGACGCCGGCTACCGGGCGTGCAAACGCTGCCTCCCCGAGGCGGTCCCCGGCACTCCCGCGTGGAACATCCGGCAGGACCTGGCGGGACGGGCCATGCGCCTGATCAATGACGGCGTGATCAACCGCGACGGAGTGGAAGGCCTGGCCGCCCGGCTGGGCTACTCCGCCCGGCAGCTGAACCGGATCCTGAGCCACGAACTCGGCGCCGGCCCCCTGTCCCTCGCCCGGGCCAGCCGCGCCCAGACCGCGCGCACGCTGCTGGTTTCCACGTCCATGAAGCTGGCGGACATCGCCTTCGCCTCAGGCTTCAGCAGCGTCCGGCAGTTCAACGAAACCATGGTGGAGGTCTTCGCCATGACCCCCACGGCGCTGCGCTCCACCGCCAGGCACCACCCGGCAACTGCCGCCGCGGCCTCACTGACGCTCACCCTCCCCTACCGCGAACCGTTCGATCCCGGCGTCTTTTCCTTCCTGGCTGTCAGGGCCATTCCTGGGATCGAGGCGGGGACCCCGACGTCCTACGCCCGCACGCTGCGGCTCCCCCACGGTGACGCGCGCTTCAGTGTGGAGTACGACGACGGCGCCACCGGGCGCCCGTTGACCCTCACCGTCGGCGCGGTGGACCTGCGGGACCTGCCTGCGCTGCTGAGCAGGGTGCGCCGGCTCTTTGACCTGGACGCCGACCCCGTGGCGATCGACGACGCTTTGGCAGCCGATCCGCGCCTTGCCGCCTCAGTCGCGGAGGTCCCGGGCATGCGGCTCCCCGGTGCGGTGGACCCCCAGGAACTTCTGGTGCGGGCCATGATCGGGCAGCAGGTCACCGTCGCGGCGGCCCGGACGGCACTGACGCAGCTATCGGCGACCGGCAGTCCGTGTACCGTCCCGGCCGACGGGCTCGAGCGGCTTTTCCCCACCGCTGAAGAAATCGCCGAGGCAGGCTACACCCTGCTGCGGGGGCCTCAGCGCCGGATTGATGCCGTTCGGGCGGCCGCGTCCGCCATGGCGTCCGGCGGGCTGGATTTTGGCTACGGCGATGACCTGCCGGGCCTGACCGCCAAGCTGCTGCCCCTTGCCGGAGTAGGCCCGTGGACGGTGGGCTACGTGGCAATGCGCGTCCTGGGCGCACCTGACGTGTTCCTGGCCAACGACGCCGCAGTGCGGAACGGAATCCGGGCCCTAGCCACGCAGGCCGGGCTGGACAGCGTGCCGGCCGGGCTGGACAGCGTGCCGACCGGTGGTGCCGCAGACCCGGAGTTCCGCGAAGTGAGCCCCTGGCGGTCCTATGCCACGATGCACCTGTGGCGTGCCGCGGCCGCACCAAAAAGCTCCGCCCGGCCGGACAACTTACTTGCGAAAAACATACGCGCGAAAAGCGTTCCAGAGAAAGCGATGCCATGAAAGCCCAGTTGCTGCAAATGTCCACCCCGGACGGCCCGTTCACCATCCTTGCCCGGGACGGCGTGGTACTGGCCTCCGGCTGGACGGCCGAAGCGGGCGAACTGACCGGGCAGATCCACCCGTCGCTGCGTCCGGCGGACGTTGAGGCTGTGACTGACCTTGGGCCAATTTCCCGCGCCGTGGAGGCCTTCTACGCCGGGGACCCTGCGCAGGCCATGGCCGTGCCCGTGCAGCAGAAGTCCGGACCGTTCCGAGCCCATGCCTGGGACGTCCTGCGGACAGTCCGTCCCGGCGCGCCGGTGACCTACACGGAATACGCCGAACTGTCCGGAAATCCCAAAGCCGTTCGGGCTGCCGCCGGTGCCTGCGCCTTCAATGCTGCGGCATTGTTTGTGCCGTGCCACCGGGTGATCCGGACAGACGGTTCCCTGGGCGGCTTCCGTTGGGGCCTCGCCATCAAGGAAAGCCTGCTTGCCCGTGAGGCCGGTCCACGCTAGCTCAGCAGCTTCCCGTCCGGACCGAAACGATGCCGGATGTGGCGCCTGTCATGCCTGGCTTGCCAGAATTCGATCTCCGAAGGTTGCAGGGCGTACAGCTGCCACTGGGCATTGGTGCTGCCGTCCGCCCCGGGCCGGGCATCCCAGTCCGCCGCTGACGCTTCTGCGGAGAGCTCCACCACCGTTCCGGCCACGCGGACCTGGCGGCCCTGCTCCGGCCAGAAAAAATTCAGTGCGGCCTTGGGGTTGAGCGAGAGTTCCTTGCCCTTGCGCGAGGTGCGGGCCGTGGCGAAGTGCCAGCCGTCGTCGTCGAGGTCCTTCAGAATGAGCATTCTGGACGATGGCTGGGCGGCGCTGTCCGCGGTGGCCAGGCTGCAGGCATGCGGCTGCAGCACACCGGCAGCGAGCGCTTCCTCCAGCCACTGCCTGAACAGCGCTGCCGGGTCCGCCGGCGCCGTCCCAGGGTCGAAGTGCGGCAGGTCGGGCGGGAAGTCCGGCAGGGCCCGGAGTTTGTCGCGGAAGGATTCACTCATTCCCCCACCCTAAGCTCCGCAGCGCCGCGGGATAACCGCCGCGAACGCACAACGCTCTCCCACTTGATGCATCAATACCGGCAACGCTCTTTCACTTTCTTGAAGAAAGTGCGAGAGCGTTGGCCCAAATGATGCAGGAAGTGAGAGAGCGTGTGGACTGCTAGTGCGCGTACTCCCGCACGGTGGCCAGCTCGGCTTCCAGCGCAACCAGCTGGCGTTCGACGGCGGCCGGTGCGGTACCGCCCTGGGAGTTGCGGCTGTTGAGCGATCCCTCCGTGGACAGGACCGTCCGGACCTCCGGGGTCAGGTGCTCCGAGATGGCAGCGTATTCCTCATCCGTCAGGTCCCACAGCTCCACATCGCGGCTTTCGGCCTGCTTGACGGCCGCGCCGGAGAGCTCGTGGGCCTCGCGGAACGGAACGCCCTGGCGGACCAGCCATTCGGCGATGTCCGTGGCCAGCGCAAAGCCCTGTGGTGCCAGGGACTCCATCCGTTCGGTGTTGAACTTCAGGGTGGCGATCATGCCCGCGACAGCCGGAAGCAGCAGCTCCAGGGTGTCGGCGGCGTCGAAGACCGGCTCCTTGTCCTCCTGCAGGTCGCGGTTGTACGCGAGCGGCAGGCCCTTGAGCGTAGCCAGCAGCCCGGTCAGGTTGCCGATCAGGCGGCCCGCCTTGCCACGGGCCAGCTCTGCGACGTCCGGATTCTTCTTCTGGGGCATGATCGAGGACCCGGTGGAGTAGGAATCGTGCAGGGTCACAAAGGAGAACTCCTTGGTGGCCCACAGGATGACTTCCTCCGACACCCGGGACAGGTCAACGCCGATCATGGCCGTCACCCAGGCGAACTCGGCAAAGACATCGCGGGAAGCGGTGCCGTCAATCGAGTTGTGCGTGGCCGAGAAGAAGCCAAGGTCCGCCGCCACCGCTTCAGGATCCAGTCCCAGCGACGACCCTGCCAGGGCGCCTGAGCCGTAGGGCGAAACCCCGGCACGCTTGTCCCAGTCAGCCAGCCGCTGCACATCCCGCAACAGAGCCCAGGCGTGGGCGAGCAGGTGGTGGCTGAGCAGGACCGGCTGGGCATGCTGCAGGTGGGTCCGGCCGGGCATGGCCACACCCTGGTGCGCCTTGGCCTGGTCCACCAGCGCTTCGATTGTGGCGAGCACGCCACGCGCAATGATCCGGGCATGGTCGCGCAGGAACATCCGTCCCAGCGTGGCCACCTGGTCGTTGCGTGAGCGTCCGGCGCGGAGCTTGCCGCCCAGCTGGGTCCCGGCGCGCTCGATCAGGCCGCGTTCCAGTGAGCCGTGCACATCCTCGTCGGATTCCGCCGGCAGGTAGGCCCCGGATGCAACGTCCGCGTCCAGCTGCTTCAGCGCTGACAGCATGCCGTCCAGCTCGGCGTCGTCCAGCAGGCCGGCCTTGTGGAGCACGCGGGCGTGCGCCATGGAGCCGGCGATGTCATAGCGGGCCAGCCGCCAGTCAAAGTGCGTGGACTTGCTCAGGGCCGCGAGGGCATCTGCGGGGCCGCCGGCAAAACGGCCGCCCCACAGTGCGCCTTCGTTTGTTGCGGAGACCATTTACTGGCCTGCGACGCGGATATCGCGGCCGGAGGCAACCTTCGCGGACATGCCCCACAGCTCGATGAAGCCGCGCGCCATGGACTGGTCGAAGGTGTCGCCGGTGTCGTAGGTGGCGAGATCGAAGTCGTAGAGCGAGGTCTCGGAGCGGCGTCCGTTGACAATCGCCTGGCCGCCGTGGAGGGTCATGCGGATGTCACCGGTGACGTACTTCTGGGTGTCGTCGATGAAGGCATCCAGCGAACGCTTGAGCGGTGAGAACCACTGGCCGTCGTAAACCAGCTCGGCCCAGCGCTGGCCAACAGTTGCCTTGAAGCGGGCCTGCTCGCGCTCCACGGTGATGTCCTCGAGGTGCTTGTGCGCCGTGATGAGGGCCATGGCGCCGGGGGCCTCGTAGATTTCGCGGGACTTGATGCCCACGAGGCGGTCCTCGACAACGTCGATGCGGCCCACGCCCTGGGCGCCGGCGCGGCGGTTCAGTTCCTTGATGGCCTGCAGCGGGGTGACCTTGACGCCGTCGATCGCTACCGGAATGCCTGCCACGAAGGAAATGGTGACCTCATCCGGTGCCGGCGGGAACTCCGGGGTTGCGGTGTAGTCGTAGATGTCCTTCGTGGGAGCGTTCCAGATGTCCTCGAGGTAGCCGGTTTCGACGGCGCGGCCCCAGACGTTCTGGTCGATCGAGTACGGGTTCTTCTTCGTGGTCTCGATCGGCAGTCCCTTTTCCTCGGCGAAGGCGATGGCCTTGTCGCGGGTCAGGGCGAGGTCGCGGACCGGGGCGATGCACTTCAGGTCCGGGCCGAGGGTCTGGATGCCGACTTCGAAGCGGACCTGGTCGTTGCCCTTGCCGGTGCAGCCGTGCGCAACGGTGGTGGCGCCGAATTCGCGGGCGGCCTTGACCAGGTGCTTGACGATGACAGGCCGGGAGATGGCGGAGACCAGCGGGTAGTGGCCCTGGTAGAGGGCGTTGGCCTTCAGCGTGGGCATGCAGTACTCGTTGGCAAACTCATCGGACGCGTCGGCCACGTAGGCTTCGACGGCGCCGCAGCCCAACGCGCGCTGGCGGATGGTCTCCAGCGATTCGCCGCCCTGTCCGACGTCGACCGCCACGGCGATGACCTCGGCGCCGGTGGCTTCACCGATCCAGCCGATGGCTACGGAAGTATCGAGGCCACCGGAGTAGGCCAGAACAATACGCTCAGTCACGAAAATGCTCCTCTTATTGGGGGTTGGGATTTCTGTTCGGGAAATTCTTCTAGGGAAAGCCTGTCACAACGCAGGCAGGTCTGGAGCAGCGGGCTATTGCTGGCTTCCGCCGGCTTCCTCTGCCAGCTGCAGGAAACGGGCCGCGAGGTCCTGCCCGCCGGCGGGATCGCGGGACACCAGCAGCACGGTATCGTCACCGGCGATGGTCCCCAGGATGGACGGCATCACCGAATGGTCGATCGCGAGCGCCAGGAAGTTGGCGGCGCCGGGCGGGGTCCGGAGCACGGCGATGTTGGCCGAGGCCTCGGCCGTGACCAGCAGTTCGCTGCACAGCCTGGCCAGCCGGGCGTCCAGGATTTCCTGGCTGACCCCGCTTTTGGCGGCGCGCTCACCGCCCTCGCCGGGGACTGCATAGACCAGGACGCCTTCCTTGCCGCGGACCCGGACGGCGCCGAGTTCCACGAGGTCACGGGAGAGGGTGGCCTGGGTGACCTGGACGCCGTCGTCCGCGAGCAAAGCGGCGAGCTCCGCCTGGGAGCGCACCGATTCACCCGTCAGAATGGCGGTGATGCGCGCCTGGCGGGCCGTTTTGGTGGCCGGGCTGGAGCCCGGTGCTGCCGGCGGGACGGTCACGGTTTGCCGGCCTCCGGCGCCGGCCCATCCGACGGTGCCGGCCCATCCAACGGCGCCAGCCCATCCAACGGCGGCAGTCCTTCGACGACGGCCAGGCCGGAGCGGTGCATCAGCCAGGCCATCAGTGCCTTCTGGGCGTGGAGCCGGTTCTCGGCCTCGTCCCACACGATCGACTGCGGCCCGTCGATGACTCCCGCGGAGATCTCATAGCCGCGGTACGCGGGCAGGCAGTGAAGTACGACGGCGTCATCCGCCGCGTGTGCCATGGCCGCCTCATCGACGGAGTACTCCCGGAACAGCTCCATCCGGGCGGCCTTTTCGTTTTCCTGGCCCATGGACACCCACGTGTCTGTTGCCACGACGTCGGCGCCCTTAAGCGCGGCGGCGGCGTCGGTGGTGATCAGCACGGACCCGCCGGTCCGGGCTGCACGTTCCTCAGCCGCGGCGACGATCTCCGCTGCCGGCAGATAGCCTTCCGGCCCTGCGATGCGGACGTGCATCCCGGCGGTGACGCCGGCCAGCAGGTAGGAATTGGCCATGTTGTTGGCGGCGTCGCCGAGGTAGCTCATGGTGAGGCCTTTGAGCTCGCCTTTATGTTCTTTGACCGCCAGCAGATCGGCCAGGAGCTGGCAGGGGTGGTAGTCGTCGCACAGCGCGTTGATGACCGGCACCCTGGAGTTTTCCGCCATTGCCACGAGGCCGGCATGCGCTCCGGTGCGCCAGACAATGGTGGAGACCATGCGTTCGAGGACCTTGGCAGTGTCCTCCACGGATTCCTTGTGGCCGATCTGGGCTTCCCCCGGGTTGATGATCAGGGCGTTGCCGCCCATGTCCGCGATGCCGGTGGCGAAGGACACCCGGGTGCGGGTGGAGGTCTTGTCGAAAATGACGGCGACGGTCTTGCGGCCGTTCCCCTCGGCGGCAAAAGGCTGCACGCTGTAGGGCGCGGCCTTCATGCGGACAGCCAGGTCCAGCACCTCGGCCTGCTCAGCCGGGGTGAGGTCGGTGTCCTTGAGGAAGTGGCGGGTGGTGCTGCCTACAGGGGTCACTGCGCGTCCTTAGCTGTCTGGAGGATTGCCGGGAAGGCGGCAAGGAAGGCGCCGGCCTGGTCGGTGGTGAGGATCAGCGGCGGGGCAAGCCGGATGGTGCGCGGCCCGGGGCTGTTGACGATAAACCCGGCGTCGAGCCCGGCGGTGACCACCGCAGGGGCGACGTCCGTATCCAGGTCGAAGCCGATCAGGAGGCCTTCGCCACGGACTTCCGTGACACCGTCGATGGCAGCGAGCCCGGCACGGAGGTAGTCCCCCACGGTCACGACGTTCTCCAGAACACGCTGGCTTTCGATCGCATGCAGCGTGGCCAGGGCGGCCGCCGTCGCCACCGGGTTGCCGCCGAAGGTGCTCCCGTGCTGGCCGGCCCCCAGGAGGGTGGATACAGGTCCGCCAAAGGTGATGAGCGCGCCGATGGGGAAGCCCCCGCCGAGGCCCTTGGCAAGCGTGACGGCGTCGGGCACGATCCCGGCGTCTTCGCTGGCGAGCCACTTGCCGGTCCGGCCGATGCCGGTCTGGACCTCATCCAGGATCAGCAGGGCACCGGCTTTTGTGGTTGCCTCGCGGGCGGCTGCCAGATACCCCGCAGGCAGGGGACGGACGCCGGCTTCGCCCTGGATGGGCTCCAGGAACACGGCAGCCACTGTCTCGTCGATGGCAGCTTCCAGGGCGGCTACGTCGCCGAAGGGGATGTGGACCACCCCGCCGGGCAGGGGTTCGAACGGAGCACGGTAGGCCTCCTTGGCGGTCAGGGCCAGGGCGCCCATGGTGCGGCCGTGGAAGGCTCCCTCGAGGGCGATGATCTTCGTCCGGGGTGCGCCGTCCGGACCGGTTGCGTTGCGCCGGGCCAGCTTGAACGCGGCCTCCACGGCTTCGGTTCCCGAGTTGGCGAAGAACACTTTGGAGCCCGCCGGTGCGTGTGTCAGTGCCAGCAGCTTTTCTGCGAGCGCCACCTGGGTGGGGCTGGTGAAGAAGTTGGAGACGTGCCCCAGGGTGGCCAGCTGGCTGGAGATCACGGAGGTGACGAACGGGTGGGCATGGCCCAGGGCATTGACGGCGATACCGCCCAGCAGGTCCAGGTATTCCTTGCCGTCGGCGTCCCAGACCAGGCAGCCGGCACCGCGGACCAGGACGCGCTGCGGGGTGCCGAACACGCCCATGAGTGAGGTGGAATAGCGCGCGAGCCAGTCAGCTCCGCTGGTGTGGCCCGTGGTTTCCACCAGCTCGGTCACCGGGGTTTGCTGGACTTCGTTCATGCGTTCACTTCCTCGTCAGGGACCACCTGGGTGCCGATACCGGCGGTGGTGAAGGTTTCCAGGAGCATGGAGTGCGGCAGCCTGCCGTCCACGATGTGCGCGCGTTCCACTCCGCCGTCGATGGCTTTGAGGCATGCCTCCATTTTCGGGATCATGCCCGATTCCAGCGAGGGCAACATCCCGCGCAGCTCCGTTGCCGTCAGTGAGGAAATGAGCGAGGACCGGTCCGGCCAGTTGGCGTAGAGGCCCTCGACGTCGGTGAGGATCACCAGTTTGGACGCTCCCAGTGCCTCCGCGAGCGCGGCCGCAGCCGTATCGGCGTTGACGTTGAGGACCTGCCCGGTGGTCTGTACTGCACCTGCGGCTGTCTCTGTGCCGTCACTCTCGATCTCCGGTGCCACTGTGGAGATCACCGGGATGCGTCCGGCTGCCAGGATGTCCAGGATGCCCTCCGGGTTCACGCCCACCACTTCGCCTACCAGGCCCAGGTCCACCTCCTCGCCGTCAATGACGGTGCCGGTGCGGATGGCGCGGAGCAGGCCGCCGTCCTCGCCGGACATTCCCACCGCGTAGGGGCCGTGGGAATTGATCAGGCCCACCAGTTCGCGGCCCACCTGGCCGGTGAGGACCATGCGCACCACGTCCATGGCTTCGGGGGTGGTGACGCGGAGACCGCCCTTGAACTCGGACTCGATGCCCAGCCGGGCCAGCATGGAGTTGATCTGCGGGCCGCCGCCGTGGACCACCACGGGGTGGATGCCCACATGGTGGAGGAACACCACGTCCTCGGCGAACGCCCGGCGCAGTTCCTCGTTGACCATGGCGTTGCCGCCGTACTTGATCACCATGGTGGTGCCGGCGAAGCGCTGGATCCACGGCAGTGCTTCAATCAGCGTGCCCGCTTTGCTTTGGGCATCGCTCATGGAGGTTGTCTCACGGGGCTGGGTGTTCATGCTGGCAGTTTCTCCAGGGTGCTGTCGGATGTGGCCGGTGATCAGCTCGAGTAGGCGCTGTTCTCGTGCACGTAATCGTGGGTGAGGTCGTTGGTCCAGATGGTTGCTTCAGAGTCACCGGACTGCAGGTCGATCTCCACCAGGACCTCGCGTGGTTCCAGGTCCACCAGGTTGCGGTCGTCCCCGATACTGCCGTTTCGGCAGATCTGGATGCCGTTCATGGAAACATTGAGCTGCTCCGGCTCGAAGGCCGCATCAGTGGTCCCCACCGCAGAGAGCACGCGGCCCCAGTTGGGGTCCTTGCCGAAGATCGCGGCCTTGAAGAGGTTGGACCTGGCAACAGAGCGGCTGACCGTTTCGGCGTCCCGCTCGCTTGCCGCGTTGAAGGTACGGATAGCGATGTCGTGGCTGGCACCTTCGGCATCGCCGATCAGCTTGCGCGCGAGCTCCGCACACACCTGGGTCAGCCCGGCACCAAAGGCCTCTGCGGACGGAACCGCCCCGGAGGCGCCCGAAGCGAGCAGCACCACGGTGTCGTTGGTGGACATGCAGCCGTCCGAGTCAGCCCGGTCGAAGGTGACGCGTGTGGCATCGCGGAGAACGACGTCGAGCATCTCCGCTTCGACCTCGGCGTCGGTGGTGATGACAACCAGCATGGTGGCGAGGCCGGGTGCCAGCATGCCGGCGCCCTTGGCGATGCCGCCGATGGTGAACTCCTGGCCGTCGGCGTCGGTGCCGATGAACAGGGCGGCCTTGGGCACCGAGTCGGTGGTCATGATGGCGTTGGCCGCGTCCGCGCCGCCGTCAGCGCTGAGCGCAGCCGATGCGGCTTCGACGCCCGGGAGGATTTTGTCCATGGGCAGCTGCTCGCCGATCAGCCCGGTGGAGCAGACGAAAACGTCCGTCGCGGAGATGCCCAGGACCGTGGCAACTTTCTCCGCAGTGCTGTGGGTGTTCTGGAACCCCTGGGGGCCGGTGCACGCATTGGCGCCGCCGGAGTTGAGGATCACGGCGTCGACGCGGCCGTCCGAGACGACCTGGCGGGACCAGTGGACCGGCGCCGCGGCCACGCGGTTGCTGGTGAACACGGCGGCGGCTGCCTTGGACGGTCCGTCGTTGACGATCAGGGCGAGGTCCGGCTTGCCGGAGGTCTTCAGTCCGGCGGTGACGCCGGCGGCCCGGAATCCCTGGGGGGCGGTAACGGTCACGGGGCAACTCCCTGCAGGTTGAGGCCGGCGGTCTCCGCCAGGCCAAGCGCGATGTTCATGGACTGGACGGCTCCGCCGGCAGTTCCCTTGGTGAGGTTATCAATGACGCACGTGACAATCACGCGGCCGGTGTGTTCGTCGAAAGCCAGTTGCATGGCCGCGTGGTTGGAGCCCTGGACGGCCTTGGTGGCCGGCCACTGCCCCTCAGTCAGCAGGTGCACAAACGGTTCGTCGTCGTAGGCCTCAGCCCATGCCTGGCGGAGGTCGGCGGCCGTGGTGCCCGGTTTGACCTTCGCGGTGGCGGTGGTGAGGATGCCCCGGCTCATCGGAGCGAGTGTGGGGGTGAAGGATACGGTGACGCTTTCGCCTGCCGCGTTGGAGAGCCCCTGCTCGATTTCCGGGGTGTGGCGGTGTCCGCCGCCCACACCGTACGGGCTCATGGAGCCCATCACTTCGGCTCCGATGAGGTTCACTTTCGCAGCTTTGCCGGCACCCGAGGTGCCTGAGGCGGAGACGATGACGACGTCGTCGGGCTGGAGGAGTCCCGCGGCGAACCCGGGCGTCAGCGCCAGGAGGGCCGACGTCGGGTAGCAGCCGGGAACCGCGATGCGGGTGGCACCCTTGAGCGCCTCGCGCTGGCCCGGGAGCTCCGGAAGGCCGTAGGGCCAGGTTCCGGCATGGGCAGAGCCGTAGAACTTTTCCCATGCGGCGGCGTCTTCGAGCCGGTGGTCAGCGCCGGCGTCGATCACTACCGTGCCTTCGGGGAGCTGTGCGGCGATTTCAGCCGAAGCGCCGTGCGGGAGCGCCAGGAACACCACATCGTGGCCGGACAGGTTCTCCACCGTGGTGTCTTCCAGGATGCGGCTGGCCAGTCCATGCAGGTGCGGCTGCAGCTCGCCGAGGCGGGAGCCGGCGTTGCTGTGCGCGGTGATGGCGCCAATGGTGACGTCGGGGTGTCCGGCCAGGAGGCGGAGCACCTCTCCCCCGGCGTACCCGCTGGCTCCGGAGACTGCAACAGAAATAGTCATGCCCAGAATCCTACAGCAAAAGTATTCATTGTGCCCGATATTTATGCATTCCGGGCAGTCCGTCTCTGCCGGTTGGCTGGACAGGCAGGCGTATGCTGAATGAGGGTGATCCTGACCGTGCAGTCCGAATGTCGGCTGCAGCGTTGCCCGCAACAGTCACGAGGCCCCCTTTAATGACCACCACCCTCCCAACATCGGGGCGCCCGCAATCGCGCGTCCGGCAACCCAATGCCGTTGTCCTGAGCTATTCGGAACTTCTGAAGAGCGTCAAGGCCGCTGGCCTGCTGGAACGCCGCGTGGGGTTCTACGTCACAGTTTTTTCCAGCCTGGTTCTGCTGATGGCCGCCACCTGGTTCGGTTTTGCATTGATCGGTGATAGCTGGTTCCAGCTCCTGATCGCCGCAGCTGTTGGTGTGCTCTGCACGCAGCTCAGTTTCCTTGCCCACGAGGCAGGCCACCGCCAGATCTTCGCGTCGCGCCGGGCCAATGACTGGACCGCCAGGATACTGGCCACGTCGGTGGCCGGCATGAGCTATTCCTGGTGGGAGCAGAAACACGGCGCACACCACAACCACCCGAACGTCATCTCCAAGGACCCGGACATCGCCCCCGGACCCATCGCCTTCCACACCGAAGCGGTTGCCGACCGGCAGGGACGGTTCGCCTTCCTCACCCGCAAACAGGGCTGGTTCTTCTTCCCGTTGCTCTTCCTTGTAGGTCTCGGGCTGCAGATCGATTCAGTGAAGTTCGTCTTCCGTCGGGCCAAGGTGACCCACCGCTGGGTGGAACTGCCCATTTTGCTCGTCCGGCTCAGCGCCCTCCCCGCCCTGGCCTTTACGTTCCTGCCACTGGGAATGGCATTCGCCTTCATCGGCGTCCAGCTGGCCGTCTTCGGCTTCTACATGGGCGCCTCCTTTGCTCCCAACCACAAGGGCATGCCGGTCCTGCCGGCTGACAGCCGCGTGGACTTCTTCAGCCGCCAGGTCCTCACCTCCCGGAACATTTCCGGTGGCCGCTTCATGGACATCCTGCTCGGCGGCCTGAACCGCCAGGCCGAACATCACCTCTTCCCGGACATGGCACGGCCCCAGCTGGACAAGGCCGCCAAGATCGTCCGCGAGTACTGCCGGAAGCATCAGGTTCCGTATACGGAGACCACACTGCTCCAGTCCTACGGCATCATCGTCCGCTACCTCAACGACGTCGGCCTTTCCGCCGGACGACACTTCGAATGCCCCATGGCGACGGTGACCCGCCGCTACTAAACCCAACGCGGGGTCACTTCCGGCCCCTCGGAGGGCTTTTATTGGGCAGGGAGTAACCCCGCGTTGCTGCGCCTGCGGACTGCACGCACCCCCTCAGAAAGCACAAACGAAGCGGCGGCCGGATACCGGCCGCCGCTTCTTCGTTCGCCCGGGGGTCCCTAGGATGGTTTGAGGATCCGGGGAAGGAAATTCCAGCCCCCGGGAAGGAGACACATGACGCACGCGATTGTTGCCCGCGAGCCCGGCGGACCCGAAGTACTGGAACTGGTGGAGGCTGAACTCCCCGTCCCGGGTCCCGGCCAGCTGCTCATCAAGGTCGCTGCTGCCGGCGTCAACTTCATCGAGACATACCAGCGCGGCGGTATGTACCAGGTTCCGTTTCCCTTCACCCCAGGTTCCGAGGCCGCCGGTACGGTGGTGCAGGTGGGCGAGGGCGTCGAAAACTTCACCGCCGGAAGCAGGGTCGCCACTGCCGAGGGCACCAAATGCTATGCCGGCCATACGGTGATCGATGCGGCCAAGGCCCTCCCGGTACCGGACGGCGTCGACGACCTCACGGCGGCCGCCTTGCCCCTCCAGGGCATGACAGCGCATTACCTGATCAACTCCTCCTTCAGGGTGGAGCCGGGCCACACCGTCCTGACCCACGCCGGCGCCGGCGGCGTCGGCCTGTTGCTGACGCAACTGCTCAAGGAGCGCGGCGCCCGTGTCATTACCACAGTCTCTTCGGACGCCAAGGAAGAACTCGCCCGGGACGCCGGGGCCGACCACGTGCTGCGCTACGAGCGCTTTCCACACCATGTCCGTGAGCTCACGGGGGGGAAGGGCGTGGACGTGGTGTACGACGGCGTTGGCCGCAACACCTTTGACGGTTCCCTGTCATGCCTGCGGACCAGAGGCACCCTGGTCCTCTTCGGAGCGGCCTCGGGAGCGGTTCCACCAGTGGACCCCCAGCGCCTTAATGCGGGCGGATCACTGACACTGACCCGTCCGTCCCTGGCCCATTTCCTGCTCAATGAGCAGGAGCGCCGCTGGCGGTCCAGTGAGATCTTCGCCGCCGCAGAAAAGGGACATCTCAAGGTACGGATCGGAGCCACGTACCCGTTGGCCGACGCCAGGCGCGCCCACGAGGATCTCGAGGGCCGGCGCACCACCGGCAAGGTCCTGCTCGTACCCTAGCCGTGAACTCCCGGGGTGAACTTAAGATGAACCTTAAACCAATTTCATACACCTTCCGTTCACTTTACTCAGGCAGAATTCGACGGTGAGTGAGCACCTGTCGAACGTCGTCGCTTCCCCGTCGGAAGTCCTGTACCGCCCCCAGCTGGCCGGTTCAACGCTGGCTCCGCCGGAGCGGACGCTGATGGCCATTCTTGAGGACACCGCCGCCCGCTTCCCTGAAGCTTCGGCCCTCGATGACGGCCGGCGTTCCCTGAGCTATGCCGAGCTGCTGGCTGCGGTCCGGGCCAAAGGGCAGGAGCTGCAGGCTGCCGGACTTGGCGCCGGCGACAAAATCGGCGTGCGGATTCCTTCCGGAACGGCCGGGCTCTATGTCTCCATCCTCGCCATCCTCCACATCGGCGCAGCCTACGTGCCCGTGGATGCGGATGATCCCGAGGAACGGGCCCGGCTCGTCTTTGGCGAGGCGCGTGTGGCAGCAGTCCTGACGGGTGCGGACATAGTCATCGGTCCGGGACAGGGACCCGGCGACGGGACCGACGTCGGGCGCCGTTCTTCCCAGCCGCCTTCGGCACAGCCAGGCGATGACGCCTGGGTGATCTTCACGTCCGGATCCACCGGCACGCCTAAGGGTGTCGCCGTTCAACACCGTTCGGCGGCTGCCTTCGTGGACGCCGAAGCCCGGATCTTCCTTCAGGACGAACCCCTCGGCCCGCAGGACCGGGTGCTCGCCGGACTCTCGGTTGCCTTTGACGCGTCCTGCGAGGAGATGTGGCTGGCCTGGCGTCATGGGGCCTGCCTGGTGCCCGCCCCACGAGCCTTGGTCAGGACGGGAACGGACCTTGGTCCCTGGCTTATCAGCAACGGCATCACCGCGGTGTCAACGGTCCCCACCCTCGCGGCCCTCTGGCCGGCCGAGTCCCTGGAGAGCGTCCGCCTGCTGATTTTCGGCGGCGAAGCCTGCCCACCTGAGCTGGCCGAGCGGCTGGCCGTTCCCGGCCGCGAAGTCTGGAATACCTATGGCCCCACCGAAGCCACGGTGGTGGCCTGTGCAGCACCCCTGGGAGGCCCCGGCCCGGTCCGGATCGGGCTGCCGCTCGACGGGTGGGACCTCGCAGTGGTGGACACTGCCGGGCTGCCCGTCGGAGAAGGCGAAACCGGTGAACTGATCATCGGCGGGATCGGACTTGCCCGCTACCTTGACGCTGGCAAGGACCGCGAGAAGTACGCGCCGATGCCCGCCTTCGGCTGGGAGCGCGCCTACCGGTCCGGCGACCTCGTGCGGTATGAGCCAGCCGGCCTGATCTTCATGGGCCGCGCGGACGAACAGGTCAAACTGGGCGGCCGCCGGATCGAGCTTGGCGAAATTGACGCCGCCCTGCAGTCCCTGCCCCACGTCGCGGGGGCAGCGGCTGCTGTCCGGACCACTGCAGCCGGAAACCAGATCCTCGTAGGGTACCTGGCGGCGGCTGACGCGCACCTGGACCTTATGGCCGCCCGCGAACTCCTCACGGCCAGCCTGCCCGCCCCGCTCATTCCACTGCTGACCGTTGTCGACTCGCTGCCCACCAAAACCAGCGGCAAGGTTGACCGCCATGCACTCCCCTGGCCGTTAACGGGGACGGGCGCCGCGGAAGCTGACGCTGCGCCGCTGAACCTGCCGGAAGACGCAACGTGGGTTGCGGAGCAATGGGCTGCCGTCCTGGGGAGCAGGGTGACCAGCCTTGACGCCGATTTCTTCGCCTACGGCGGCGGCTCGCTGTCGGCTGCGCAACTCGTCTCCGCACTCAGGGTGCGCTACCCGACCATCACTGTCGCAGATATCTACGCGACGCCCAGAATCGGGGCGCTGATTGACACGGCGCGCCTTTCGCTTCCGGACGGCCTGGCCCCGGGACCCGTGCCGGTCCGGGCTGTCCGCCCCCCTGCACTGAAGTCCCAGATCTTCCAGACCCTGATGGGCATTCCCCTGCATATCCTGGTGGGGATGCGCTGGCTGACCTACCTGATGGTGGCGAACAACCTGCTGTCCGCGTTGGCCGCCTTCAGCGCCGCTCCCACATTGTCCTGGTGGTGGGTGGGCGCATCATGGCTGGTCTTCGTCTCGCCCATCGGGCGGATGCTGATTTCCGTGGCCGCTGCCCGGATACTGCTCCGTAAGGTCAGGCCGGGAACGTACCCGCGTTCCGGGCGGGTCCATCTGAGCCTCTGGCTGACAGAGCAGATTCAGGACCTGGCAGGCGCCATCAGCCTGGCCAGCGCACCGTGGGTGCCGTACTACGCCCGCGCCCTGGGCGCCAAAATAGGCAACAACGTCCAGCTGCACTCAATGCCGCCGGTCACGGGGCTGCTTTCCCTCGGCAGCGGCTGCAACATCGAGCCTGAGGTGGACCTCTCCGGCTGGTGGATCGACGGGGACGTTGTCCACATCGGCGCCGTCCATATCGGCGCAGGAGCCAGCGTCGGTGCACGCAGCACGTTGATGCCCGGCGCCTCGATCGGCGCAGGCGCCCACGTCGAGCCGGGTTCGGCCGTCCTCGGGAAAGTAAAAGCCGGCCATCAGGTTGCCGGTTCCCCGGCCGAGCGCCGCGGCAAGGCGAAACACTCGTCGCCGGACGCCCCGGCGGAACACCCGCTGATGGGGCGTCTGTGGTTCGTGGGCTTCGCCCTTGCCTCGGCCGCGCTGGCGCTCATCCCGTATCTGTCCGCGGCTGCCGCAGCGATGGTGATCTTCAGTTTCATCCAGGGCCGGGAATCACTGTCCTCGGCCCTGCCGCAGATCCTTCTTGCCCTCCCCCCGGCGGCCCTGGCCTGGTTCCTGGTCAACCTCGTGCTCGTCCTGGTCACCACCCGGCTGCTGGGAATCGGCCTTGCCGAGGGTTACTACCGCGTGCGCAGCCGGATCGGCTGGCAGGTCTGGGCCACCGAGAGGGTGCTCGACCTGGCCCGCGACCTGCTGTTCCCGGTCTACGCCAGCCTCTTCACGCCTGTCTGGCTTCGCCTCCTCGGCGCCAAGGTCGGCAAGAACGTCGAAGCCTCCACCGTCCTGCTGATTCCCAGGATGACCACCGTGGGCGAGGGCGCCTTCCTGGCGGACGACACCATGGTGGCGTCCTACGAGCTCGACGGCGGGTGGATGCGGATCGCGCCCGCGAAGATCGGCAAGCGTTCCTTCCTGGGCAACTCCGGCATGACTGCGGCCGGCCGGAACGTCCCCAAGAACTCTCTCGTGGCCGTGCTGTCCGCCACGCCGGCCAAAGCCAAATCGGGAACATCGTGGCTTGGCAGCCCGCCGGTGCGGCTTCGGCGCACGGCCATCGCCTCGGACGACACCCGGACCTACCAGCCGCCGCTGCGTCTCAAATTCGCCCGCAGCCTCTGGGAACTCGGCCGCTTTATCCCGGTAGTGGTGACGGTATCGGTTGCAGTCGGCGTCATGCTTGCCATGGACTGGCTGGCCGGCACGTATAACTACTGGATTGCGGCAGCACTGGGCGGCATCGTGATGCTGGTTGCCGGCGCAGCCGCCGCCGGGAGCGCCGTCGTCGCCAAATGGGTCCTCGTGGGCCGGATCCGCGCCGGCGAGCACCCGCTCTGGAGCTCATTTATCTGGCGCAACGAAGTGGTGGACACGTTCATCGAGATGGTCAGCGCCTACTGGTTTGCACGGGCGGCGACGGGAACGCCGGCGCTGGTCTGGTGGTTGCGGGCGCTCGGGGCACGGATCGGCCGGGGCACGTGGTGCGAGAGCTACTGGCTCCCCGAAGCGGACCTTGTGAGCCTCGGACGCAACTCCACGGTCAACCGCGGCTGCGTGGTCCAAACCCACCTCTTCCACGACCGGGTGATGAGTCTGGACACTGTTACCCTCGAAGAGGGAGCCACCATGGGACCCCACGGCGTGATCCTTCCGCAGGCAAGCATCGGAAGCGGTGGAACTGTCGGGCCGGCGTCGCTGGTCATGCGGGGCGAATCAGTTCCTGCCTCCACGTATTGGATGGGCAACCCGGTGAGTCCCTGGAGCGGCCCCGCGTCCCCTGCCGCGAAGCTGAAGTAGCGCCGGAGTACAAGTGCCCGCCATTCCTGCCAATCGAGAGACAGTCTTATGAGTTCCACTGCACCGAGCCCGAGTACGGCGGCGGGTCCTGCCTTCACTTCGGAGCAAGCGGCCGCAGCACCTGATCCCTACATGCCCGGCCATGGCACGAACGCCTACCGCGTCAGCCGGTACGAGCTGGACCTTGATTACCGGCTTAGCACCAACCGCCTGAGCGCGCGGGCGGTCCTGCACGCCGTCACGCACTACCCCACCGCTGCACTGGTGCTGGACCTGGCAGGGCTCCGGGCCACCAAGATCCAGCTCAGCGGCCGGCGGGTGCGCAAGTTCAGCCAGCGCGCCGAACAGCTGGTGATCATTCCTGACGCCCCGCTGCCCGCCGGCGAAGACTTCACCCTCGACATCCGGTATGAAGGCAGCCCCGCTCCCCGCCGCGGGCTGTGGGGCGAAGTGGGCTGGGAGGAGCTGACCGACGGCGTCCTCGTGGCAGGGCAGCCCAACGGCGCCGCATCCTGGTTCCCCTGCAACGACCACCCGCGGGACAAGGCCAGTTACCGTATCAGTGTCACCACCGACGCCGGCTACCGGGCTGTCTGCAACGGCGCACTGATCTCCCACAGCAGCAGGGCCAGCCGGGAGACCTGGGTTTACGAACAGGCCGAGCCGATGGCCACCTACCTTGCCACCGTTCAGATCGGCCGCTACGAGCTGCTCACCCTTGGCGGAGCACCCGCGGAAGGGCGCGTGCCGCAGTTCGCCGCCGTCCCTGCGATGCTCGCCGACACGGCCCGTCTGGGCCTCGCCAGGCAGCCGGAGATGATGCGCACGTTCACCAACTGTTTTGGGCCCTACCCCTTCCCGGAGTACACGGTGGTGATCACCGAGGACGAACTTGAGATTCCGCTCGAGGCGCAGACGCTGTCCATCTTTGGCCGGAACCACCTGGAGCAGACGTGGGAGTCCCAGCGGCTCATCGCCCACGAGCTGGCGCACCAGTGGTTCGGGAATTCCCTGACCGCAGCGTCCTGGGCCGATATCTGGCTCCACGAAGGATTCGCGTGCTACGCGGAATGGATCTGGTCCGAGGAGGCGGGCGTTCTTCCGGTCGCGCAGAGGGCCGCTGCGGCGTGGCGGAAGCTGGCCTCCGGAAGGCAGGACATCGCTATCGGCGATCCCGGGCCGGAGCTGATGTTCGATGACCGTGTCTACAAGCGCGGAGCACTGGCCCTCCATGCCCTGCGGCTACGGTGCGGGGACCTCGCGTTTTTTGCCCTCCTGCAGGACTGGACCGCTGCCAACCGCCACGGCACGGTCTCCACCGCGGGCTTTATCCTGGCCGTTGACCGGACCACTGGGCTGGACTCCGAGGCACTGCTGCACCCCTGGCTGCACGAGACAGCGCTTCCGCCGCTGCCGGTCCGGCAGTAGGAGCAATCACCGCTGGGGGCGCGCTACCGCGACGGCGCCCCGAAGGTGCGGCGGGAGACCCGCCTCGCCCGGAGGCAGGTCCTGGATTTCGGGGCGGCAGAGAACGTCCAGGGTTTCGGGGCCGGTGGTAAGCCCGTCGCCCGTCATTTTGAGCCAGGCTTCCTTGCGGACCCACAGGCGTGCCCGTTCCTGCAGCAGGGCATTTCCGGCCAGACCGGCCAGGTGGGCCTGCTCAGCGGGTGTCAGGGCCACCGCGTCGAACCCGTCAAAGCCCAGCCGGGACGGGTCCTCCACGTCCACTCCGATCTGCGCTCCGGCGGGCGGATCAACCACCGCGCCCAGCAGGATCCATCCCGAGCTCCGGGACAGGCTCAGCGCCAGCGGCAACGGCTCCCCCCGCAGCATGTAGCCAGGCCTGCCGTGGGCAAGCGCGGGGCCTGTCCCGCATCGTGGGCAGCTGAAGTGGGTTGTCAGGTCCGACGGCGGGACGTCCAGCAGTTCTGCCGCGAACCGTCGCAGGGCCAGCCGGCCGGCCACAAAGCTGGCCCGCGGCCCGGCAGCGAGGGCGGCGGCTCGCTCAAGTTCAACCGAGTCCAGCAATTGCGGCAAAGCCGGCGTCGGGTCCTGCCCTTCCGTGAAGCCGGGAGGGCAGGCACGCAGTACGGGAACCGGTGACCCCGACCCCGCCATGAAAATCCCGCTCTTAGCGCTGGACGGCACCGAAGCGCTCGGCCGCCAGGGCCACGGCGGCTGCCCGTGCGGCCGACGCCTCGTCCGCTGTCAGCGTCCGGTCCGTCGCCCGGAAGCGCAGGCCGAAGGCGAGCGACTTCTTGCCTTCCTCGATGCCTTTGCCCACGTAGACGTCGAACAGGGCAACGTCTTCCAGCAGCTCGCCGGCACCTTCGCGAAGCGCCTCCAGGACATCCGCGGCCGGAACATCCTGCGGCACTACCAGGGCCACGTCCTGGGTGGCCACCGGGAACGTGGAGATGTGGCGTGCCACGATGACGTCCGCTGCTGCTTCGAACAGGGCGTCCGCGTTGAACTCCACTGCCACCGAGCGGGCAGGCATGTCGTGAGCAGCCAGGAGTTTCGGGTGCAGCTCGCCGGCATAACCGATCACCTCGCCGGTGCGCAGGGACAGCTGCGCGGCGCGGCCCGGGTGGAAAGCCTGATGCGCACCCTGGCTGACCACTATCTCCACGCCCAGGACGTCGCCTGCCAGCGTGGCGATGTCCAGGGCATCCGCCCAGTCCCACGCGCGGGGGGTATGGCTGGCTGCGGCGGGTGAATCGTGGCCGGTCAGGACCGCGGCGACGTGCAGCGGCTGGTCCGGCACGCCGTCGTACAGTGCGTCCAGCACCTCATCGGAGGGCTTGACGCCCAACGGCGGAATGGAGGCCGTTCCCACGGTTCCACCGGGCAGGAAGACCAGGCCTGATTCAAACAGCGCCAGGTCGCGGAAACCGCGGGAGTGGTTCCGCTTGGCCACCTCGATGAGGCCGGGCAGGATGGACGTCCGCAGGTAGCCGTGCTCCTCGCTGATTGGGTTGGCCAGCTTGACGGCGCTCCGTTCAGTCCCCTGCTCCGCGGCGCCAAAAGTGTCGTTGGCCGCCTTGGAGACGAACGGGTAGGCCAGGACTTCGGTCAGCCCCGCGTCCGCGAGCGCCTGGATCAGCCGACGGCGCTGCTGCTGGACGCGGGTCAGGCCCCGTCCAGGCGGGGCCACGGGCAGGGTGGCGGGGATGTTGTCGTAGCCAACGAGGCGGGCGATTTCCTCGGAGAGGTCCTCTTTTGTCTCCAGGTCGGAGCGCCAGCTCGGCGCAGTGACCGTCCAGCCGCCGTCGTTCTTCTCCACGGTGGCGCCGAGGTCTTCCAGGGAGGTGACTATCTGCTCCTCGGTGAAATCGATGCCGATCCGCTGAGCGGCGAAGGCCGCGGGCAGGGCGATGGTCACGGCGTCCGGGGACGTCCCGACGTCGGTCCCTGCCTCGTCCGCGACGCCGCCGGCGAGCTCCACGAGGAGGTCAACAACCCGCTGCGCAGCAATGCCGGCAACCTGCCAGTCAACGCCCCGCTCGAAGCGCTTGGAGGCCTCGGAGGGCAGCTTGTGGCGGCGGCGGGAGCGGCCGATGGATACCTCGTCGAAATGCGCTGCTTCAACCAGGACGGTCGACGTCGAATCGCTCACCTCAGTTGCCGCGCCGCCCATCACACCGGCGATGCCGATCGCACCGGAGCCGTCGGTGATCAGGAGGTCCTCGACGTCGAGCGCGCGTTCCTTGGCATCAAGGGTGGTGATCTTCTCCCCCGCGACGGCACGACGGACCACGATGTCGCCGGACAGCTTGTCCTGGTCATAGCAGTGCGTGGGCTGGCCGAGTTCCAGCATGACGTAGTTGGAAATGTCCACGGGCAGGGAGATGGAGCGGATACCGGCGAGGCGGAGCCGGGAGGTCATCCACGGCGGAGTCGGCCTCGTGGCGTCCACGCCGCGGACGGTGCGGGCCACAAAGCGGTCGCAGCCCGGCTTGCCGTAGATGGGGGCGTCGTCGTTGAGCTTGACGCCGTAGCCGCCGGAGAGCAATGCAGGCGCGTTGACCTTGGCGGCAGGATCAGTGAACGAGGTTCCGGTGGCGTGGGCGTATTCACGGGCAACGCCGCGGATGGAGAAGGCATAGCCGCGGTCCGGGGTCACGTTGATCTCGGCGGCTTCGTCATAGAGGCCCAGCAGTTCCATGGCGTCGGTGCCGATTTCCGGGTCCAGCCCGATTCGGGACAGGACCAGGATGCCGTCGTGGTCCTCGCCGATGCCCAACTCCCGCACGGAGGCGATCATGCCGGCGGACAGGTGGCCGTAGGTCTTGCGTGCGGAGATGCGGAAGTCGCCGGGCAGCACGGCGCCGGGGAGGGTGACCACCACCTTGTCGCCTTCGACGAAGTTGTGGGCGCCGCAGATGATCCCCTGCACACCGGAGGGGTCGATGCCCTCGCCCGTGAGGGTCTGTTCCCGGCCCTCGGGGACAACCCGGACCTGGCACCAGTTGATGGTCTTACCGTTGGACTGGGGCTCCTTGACCAGGCTCAGCACCTGGCCCACCACAATCGGACCCTGCAGGGCGTCCGTGGGGCGGTGGACGTCCTCTTCTTCAAAGCCGACCTTGACCAGTTCTGCCATGACCTCTTCGGCCGTTGCTCCGGCCGGTACCTCTGCGAATTCACGCAGCCATGAAATTGGGATACGCACTGTTAGATCTCCATCCCGAAGTGCTCGCTGAAACGTACGTCGCCTTCGATCATGTCGCGCATGTCGCCCACCTCGTTGCGGAACATGAGGGTGCGTTCAATGCCCATGCCGAAGGCAAAACCTGAATAAATGTCCGGGTCAATGCCCGCCGCGCGCAGCACGTTGGGGTTGACCATGCCGCAGCCGCCCCATTCGATCCAGCGCGGGCCGCCCTTGGCACCCGGGTGCCAGATGTCCAGTTCGGCGGACGGCTCGGTGAACGGGAAGTAATTGGGGCGCAGGCGGATCTGGGCTTCGTCGCCGAACATCTGCCGGGCGAAGTGCTCCAGCGTTCCGCGGAGGTCGGCCATGCTGAGCTTTTTGTCGATGGCCAGGCCTTCGAACTGGTGGAACACCGGGGTGTGCGTAGCGTCGAGTTCGTCGGTGCGGAACACTTTGCCGGGGCACAGGACATAGATGGGCACTTCACGTTCCAGCATGGAGCGGACCTGCACCGGTGAGGTGTGGGTGCGCATCAGGAGGTGCGCTTCAGGAGGCTCCACAAAGAACGTGTCCTGCATTTCGCGGGCCGGGTGGTCAGGCTTGAAGTTCAGGGCGTCGAAGTTGAACCACTCGGATTCCACCTCAGGCCCTTCGGCAATTTCCCAGCCCATGCCCACAAAGATGTCCGCCACGCGGTCCTGGAGCGTGGACAGCGGGTGCCGGGCGCCTGCCCGACGACGGCGCGGTGCGGCGGTGACGTCCACTGTTTCTTCCAGCAGGATCCGGGCGTCGTTTTCCGCTTCCAGCTCGGCTGTGCGGTCCGCGAGCGCCTTGTTGACCCGGCCGCGGGAGGAACCCATCAGCTTGCCGGCAATGGCTTTCTGGTCTTTCGGCAGGCCACCGATTTCCCGGTTGGCCAGGCTGAGCGGTGACTTCTCACCGGTATGGGCCAGCCTCACCGCCTTGAGTTCGTCGAGGGAGCCGGCGCCGGCAATGGCGGCGATGGCCTGGTCTACAGCGGCAGTGATGGCGGCTTCATCCGTGGGGTTCGGGATGGCGGCGCCCGGCAAAGTTTCAGACATCTACTGTTCTTAGCTACGAGTCGGGGCTGATGAATTTACTCAATGGCCAGCACAGCCGCGACCGGTTTCCCGGCAGCGCATCCGTGTTTGGCAGGTCACCAAAGCGGATCCATGCGCGATGGAGGCACTCAGTGACCAGGTCAGGGCCACCGGAACTACCGGCAGCCACTACCGTCCAGTCTAATTGAACGCCCCGGCTACCATGTCCTCATGACACAACGGCGGCGCCGGGCAACGGATCGGATGGCAGGACTCCCGCGTGTAACGCGGCGTCAGTTGACGGCCGGGCAGCGGGCCAGGCAGGTTGCCAACGTGGTCAATGGCACCACTCTCCTTGGCCTGGCGGTTGCCTTGGCGGCCAGCAGGTCAATCAGCCAGGGCCCGAGGGGGCTCATCATCGCTTCCGGATACCGGTGGCGGCTGCCGCACGCGGGCGCGTTCACGCTGGGCAACGTGATCCTCTGCCGGATCCGGACTGACCAGCTCATGTCGAACAGGGAACTCCTTGGACACGAGGAAAAACACTGCAGCCAGTACGCCTGCTGCCTGGGGGCGCCGTTCCTTCCGCTCTATTTCCTGGCCGCCGGCTGGTCTCTGCTCCGGACCGGTAATCCGGCGTCGGCGAATTTCTTCGAGCGGCAGGCAGGCCTGGCGGCCGGCGGCTACCCTGACAGGAGAACACCAGGTCCGGCTCCCCGCGATGCCGGCGGAATCGAGGTTTAGCCATGCCGGACCAGCCCAGCCCCAGGACCATCACCGTCACGGGAACAGGAACTGCCGAGGCGCCGCCTGACCTGCTGACCTTATCCGTGGGGGTCGAGTGCCGGCGGGACAGCGTGGGTGCCGCGTACTCGGAAGCCGGAACGGCATCCTCGGCCGTCACAGGCGTGCTGCGGCAGCACGGGGTGGGTGATGCTGACATCCGCACCTCCGGGCTGAACGTGCGGCCCGAACTCATCTGGCGCGACGGCGAGGGCCAGCGCATTGCCGGATACGTGGCATCGAGCGTGCTGACGGTGCGGTTGCGCCAGGTTGCGGCAGCCTCCGCGGTGATTGCGGACGTGGTTGAGGCCGGCGGCGACGACGTGCGGCTCAACGGCCTGGAACTCGGTTTCTCGGATGAGTCGGCAGTGATGGCGCTGGCCCGTGCCGCCGCCTGGGAGGATGCGGTTGCTGCGGCCGAACAGTTTGCCTCCCTTGCCTCGGCGCGCTTGGGCGCTGTGGTCTCTGTTGCCGAACACCCTGATGCGCCCGGCCCCGTCCCCGTTGCGCGGATCAAGCGGGCCGTCGCCACCGAAGCCCTCAGCGTGGAGGCGGGGCAGGCAAGCATCGGCGCCAGCGTCACCGTGGTGTGGGAGCTCCTGGACTAGTCCGGGCCGGGGCCGGGGCCGCGCCGGGCAAAGGCAGCGGGCAGCGGCAGTTTGCAGGCAAGTGCGGGGCGGTCCTTGACATTCATTAGTACATATCTTCGAATAGAGGGCATGAGATGGGATGCACAAGCACTGTTGCCGCCGTCCGCCGGTGAGGCCGGAACCGGACCACTGCCTGCGCTGCTGCCTCTGGCCGGATTGGTCCGCTCCGTCACCACCCCTGAATTCGCCGGAATCACCTTCCATGAGGTCACCGCCAAATCGGTGCTCAACAAGGTGGTTGCCGGTTCGAAGATGCCGTTCGAGTGGACCGTCAACCCGTACCGCGGCTGCAGCCACGCCTGCGTCTATTGTTTTGCGCGCAAGAGCCACACCTACCTGGATTTCGACGCCGGCCTGGATTTCGACAGCCAGGTGGTGGTTAAGGTCAATGCCGCGGAGGTCCTCCGTAAGGAGTTGGCCAAACCGTCCTGGGGCCGCCACCAAGTGGCACTGGGCACCAACACCGATCCCTACCAGCGGGCCGAGGGCCGCTACCAGTTGATGCCGGGCATCATCATGGCGCTGGCCGACTCCGGTACTCCGCTGTCCATCCTTACCAAGGGGACGCTCCTTGCCCGGGACATTCCCCTCCTGAAGCGGGCCGCCGCGCAGGTTCCCGTCGGCGTGGGAATTTCGCTGGCCATGACGGACGAGGCCTTGTCCGAGGCCGTGGAGCCGGGAACCCCTGGCCCACGCGCCCGGCTGAAACTGGTTTCCCGGCTGCGCGATGCCGGACTCCCCTGCGGCGTGATGGCCATGCCGATCCTGCCGTGGCTTTCTGACAGCGACGAAGCACTTGATTCCCTCTTCAGTTCCCTGGCAGCGGCAGGAGCCACCGGCGTGACGGCGGGCGCCCTGTACCTGAAGCCCGGCACTCGGGAATGGTTCATGCAGTGGATCGCCAAGACCCACCCGGAACTCGCCGGCCGCTATCGCCGCCTCTACGGCACGGGATCGTACGCTTCGAAGGAGTACCGCACGTGGCTTGCCGCAAAGGTGCGGTACTTCAAGCAGCGGCACGGCTTCTCAGGTGGCCACGGTTTCAGCCACCGCGACCTGGAGGACGATGCCCGCACGGAGGAAGCGCAATATCCTGCCGGTAGCCTGCCCAATTCCTGGCAGGGTGACGCCGCTGGATCCGGTGCCGCTACCGGCCACCCCGCAGCAGTGCTTCGCCAGCAGCCAACCCTCTTCTAAGAGCCCAGGCGCCCCTGCGACGTCACCGATTGCGGGCTGATGGAGCGAAGCAACGCCAGAACGATCGGGAAATCGGCGGGAATCCACGGAAGATCCAGCACGGCAGCATGGTCCGCCAACCCGACCCACCGTAATTCGTCGTGGTCCTCAAGGGGATGGGGCTCCCCTTCGGTGACCTCAGCCAGCCAGACCCGCATGCTTGCCTTTGCGTTCAGTGGCCACCCCGCCGCCGTTTCGCCCGGGAGCTCGGCCCCCAGTCGGACCCCGATCCCCAACTCCTCCCGGAGCTCCCTGTGGAGGGCGGCCTCCGGGGCTTCCCCGGGCTCAACCTTTCCACCGGGAAATTCCCACATCCCGGCGAACTGCTCGGGAGCACTGCGCCGGGCCACCAGCATCCTGGCCGGCTCCGCCAGGGAATCCACCACCGCGCCGCCCACTACCTGTATCAGTCCAGTCACCGGCCCATTCTATGGGCTAGCCGTTCCTCGATGGAGGTGCCGTCCAGCGCCGGCTGACGCATGAGGGAGAATTTCATGGAGGAAATACTCCGGAAAACCTTGAAAAGCAGGCACATGAGCAGCGTTGTCCAAACTCCCGCCATTCCCAAAACAAGAACGCCCAACGTCGCGGCCGCCATTTTCGCGCTGGCGATGGGCGGCGTCGGGATCGGCGTCACCGAGTTCACCATGATGGGCCTGCTCAAAGAGGTGGAGCAAGGACTCAGCATCAGCACTCCGGAGGCGGGGCATCTCATCTCTGCGTACGCACTGGGCGTCGTGGTGGGTGCGCCGCTGCTCGCCGCCGTTGGGGCCAGGCTGCCGCGAAAGCACCTCGCACTGGGGCTGATGCTCTTCTTCACGCTGTCGAATCTGCTCTCCTACATTGCCCCGGACTACGGGATGATGCTCGTTTCCCGCTTCGCGGCCGGACTGCCGCATGGAGCATTCTTTGGCGTCGCGGCCGTGATCGCGGCATCCCTCGTTCCTCCCACCCGGCGGGGCTGGGCTATCTCTATGGTGATGGCCGGCCTCTCAGTGTCAAATGTCGTTGGTGTTCCCGTGGCCACCTGGGTAGGCCAAACCTTCGGCTGGCGGCTGCTTTTCCTGCTCGTGGGCGGCATCGGCCTGCTGACGCTCTTCCTGCTGTGGAGGTTCGTCCCTTTCCAGGCCGCTCATCCGGACGCCAGCATCCGCCGTGAACTCGGTGCGCTGAGGCGCGTGCAAGTGTGGCTTGCCATCCTGATCGGCGTCGTGGGCTTTGGCGGCTTCTTCGCCACCTACACGTACATTGCACACACCATGACCCTCGTGGCAGGAATCCCGGGCGGGTTGCTGCCTGTTGTGGTGGCGCTCTACGGGCTGGGCATGGTGGCCGGGACAGTCATCGGCGGGAGATTGGCCGACAGGTCGGTGATGGGTACGTTGTACTGGGTACTGCCCGGAATCGCCGTCGCGCTCGTGGTTTACGCCGTGGCCGCCCACTGGCAGTGGTCGGCCTTGGTGATGGTCTTTGTGGTGGGGGCATCCGGCTCCCTACTGATCCCTGCCCTGCAGACCCGGCTCCTGGATGCCTCGCCGGATGCCCCGTCCCTTGCTTCCTCCCTGAACCATGCGGCGCTCAACGTTGCCAACGCCCTGGGTGCCTTCCTGGGCGGTGTGGTGATCGCCTGGGGCTGGGGCTTCGTGGCGCCGGCGCTGGTAGGCGCCGTTCTGGCCATCCTCGGCCTGGCGGTCGCCGTACTCAGCGGCTTCCTCGAACGCAGGAAGCCGCTGGCCACCTGATCGGGGATCATCATGGCCAGCGGCTTCACAAAAGGGCGGCTGGTGCCTTCACCTGCCTGCAGTCAATCAGGGCTGTACGTCCTGCGGCCCCGCGTCTGCGGTAACCTGGCCGCCGCGCTGCGTTTCTTCGCGGTGCAGGTCGGGTTCGAGATAGATCACCTGCGCGATCGGTACCGCCGTCCGGATCCTGACCTCGGCTTCGTCGATGGCGGCGGCGATGTCGCGGCCGGAGTCGGCGGCGCCGACGGAAATCTTTGCTGCCACCAGCAGCTCCTCGGGCCCGAGGTGGAGGGTCTTGAGGTGGATGATGCGGTTGGTACCCCCGGCCTCGATCGCGTCACTGATCTTCGCCACGTCATCGCGGGTAGCTGATTCGCCCAGCAGGAGTGACTTGGTTTCGATGGCCAGCACCACTGCGATGGCCACGAGCAGGAGGCCAATCATGCCGGTTCCCAGGGCGTCCCAGATGCCGTCGCCGGTGATGAGGGTCAGCCCCACCCCAATCAGTGCGAATACCAGGCCCAGAAGTGCCCCCAGGTCCTCGAGCAGGATCACCGGTAGTTCAGGCTGCTTGGCCGTGCGCACGAAGCTCACCCAGCCCTGCTTGCCGCGGACGTGGTTGGATTCGATGATTGCCGTCCGGAAGGAGAAGGACTCAGCAACGATTGCACCGAAAAGCACGGCAAGCGGAACCCACCAGAAGTCCCCCTCGATGGCGTGCGGGTGCTGCAGTTTCTCCCACGATTCGAAAAGTGCGAACAACCCGCCCACACTGAAAAGCACAATGGAGACGATGAACGCATAAATGTAGCGTTCACGGCCGTATCCGAACGGGTGCTCCGCACTGGCCTCTTTCCGCGCCCGCTTGCCGCCGATCAAAAGCAGAAGTTGGTTGCCGGAGTCGGCAAGGGAGTGAATGGCTTCGGCCAGCATGGACGAAGACGCCGTCAGGATAAATGCAACGAATTTGAGGACGGCGATCGTCAGGTTTGCGGCGAGAGCCGCAACGATCGCCTTGGTACCGCCATTTGCAGCCACGGAGGCTTCTCCTCTTCGGGGTTGGAAGAACCAGCATTCAGGGTTGGAAGAACCAGTAGAAACAGTCACGGCACCCGCAGGGCGCCGCCCATGAATACCGTACCTTTCCGGGCGCGGGGCACGCATCTCCGACAGGCCATACGACTGCTGACAACGGGGAGGCCTTATGTTAGCTTGAACACAATCGGGACAATTAATCCCGACGAATATGAAGGAGGAGACATGGGTTTTCTTGCTTGGATTATTCTCGGCCTCATAGTGGGGGCCATCGTCAAGGCCGTTATGCCCGGCAGGGTGGGCGGCGGCTGGGTCACCAGCCTCGTCCTTGGCGTCGTTGGTGCTATCGTCGGCGGCTGGATTGGCAGCCTCCTGTTTGGCAGGGGCGTTGAGTCCTTCTTCGATCTGGGTACCTGGATCCTGGCGATCGTCGGCGGCCTGCTTGTTGCCGGCATCTATGGCGCCGTCACGGGACGCAGCAAGAGCACACGCGCACCCTGATTCGCGTCATCCCACCTATTCATACAGCAAGGGCCCCGGAGCTTCATCCGGGGCCCTGCCTTTTAAATGCGGTGTCCTAGCCGGCGGTTCCCTGGCTGAGAGCGGGGTTGTTCTTCTGGGCCCTGGCGCTGGCATACAGGCATACCGTCGCAGCTGTCCCGAGGTTGAGGCTCTCCGCCGCTCCGTAGACGGGCACAGCCACCCGGTGATCAGCCAGGGCCAGTTCCTCCTCCGAGAGCCCTTGAGCTTCGTTTCCGAACAGCCAGACGGTGGGGTGCTCCAGCCCGTACACCGATTCGACGCCTGAGCCGGCCGTCCTGCGGGCGGCGTTTTCGTCCTGAAGGGTGTCCAGATTGAGGTCCCCGTAGCCGTCAGCGGCCAGCACCCCGATGCCCCGGGCGCGGCACGCCGCGGCCACTTCCGCAACGTCTGCGCCCACGACCACCGGCAGGTGAAAGATGGATCCGGCGGTGGAACGGATGGCTTTGGGATTGTAGATGTCCACGCTGGATCCTGTCAGCACCACGGCGTCGGCCCCGGCCGCATCGGCGGCCCGCAGCACGGTGCCGGCATTTCCGGGATCACGGACCTGGCACAACACGGCAATCAGGCGGGGTCCGCCGTCGAGCACTTCTTCAAGGCCGACATCCAGGAAACGGCAAACAGCGAGAATGCCCTGCGGGGTGACGGTATCCCCCATGGCGGCAAGTACTTCGTCAGTGGCGATGTAGGCGGTGGTGCCCTCAGCCAGCTCTTCAAATTCGGGGTACCGGTCCAGGCAGGACTCGCTCGCGTATACCTCTTCGACGATGCCCTGCTCCCCGGCAGCCAGGCGCTTCTGATGGAGGGTGAGCGCTTCGCGCACGGCCTGGGGGCCTTCAGCCAGGAATTGTTCCCGCTTTAAACGGGCCGGGCGCCCGGCAAGTTGTGCCACCTTCCTCGCCCGATCAGCTCGGGGGTTGGACAGTGAATCATCTTGCGGGCGCCCGGTTTCGTTCATACAAGAACCTTAGTGGCTGGAGCCACCAGAGCTTGAACGACGAACAGGAACTACTTGGCAGCCACTTCAGCGGCCGGCTTTGCAGCCTTCGCCTTGGGAGCCTTGGGAGCCGCAGCCTGGACAGCCGGAGCGGACGTGTCAGCGGGCAGGGAGTCCTTGGCAATCTTGACCAGGGCAGCGAATGCGTTGGCATCCGAAACAGCCAGCTCTGCGAGCATACGGCGGTCAACCTCGACCTCAGCGGCCTTAAGGCCCTGGATCAGGCGGTTATAGGTCAGGCCGTTGGCGCGGGATGCAGCGTTGATGCGCTGGATCCACAGCCGACGGAAGTCGCCCTTCTTCTTCTTGCGGTCGCCATAGCTGTACACAAACGAGTGCAGCAGCTGCTCTTTGGCCTTGCGGTACAGGCGTGAACGCTGTCCACGGTAGCCCTTTGCGCGTTCAAGGATAACCCGGCGCTTCTTGTGGGCGTTGACCGCCCTCTTCACACGTGCCACGTGCGTACTCCTTCGAAAATCTGATCCCAAGCATCTACTGCCGGAACAACCGGCTGGCCTGAGAAGCCTTTTTGGTAGTTGACTGCTGCCAGGTGGCATCAGTCAGAGAACTTGGAACTTAGATGCCGAGCATCTTCCGGATGACCTTTGCGTCACCCTTGAAAACGATCTTGTCGCCGGCGAGACGACGGGTCAGCCTGGAGGACTTGTGCTCCAGGTAGTGGCGGCGGTTGGCCTGCTGGCGGCGCAGCTTGCCACTGCCGGTCAGCTTGAAGCGCTTCTTAGCACCACTGTGGGTCTTCATCTTCGGCATGGGAACCGATCTCCTTACGTGTCCGCAGACATTGTCTGCAGTTCTTTCGAGCAGCCACCCCTGCAGGCGGCGTGCTGGTTGCGTACTGCGGGAGGACAACTCCAACAGTTTTGAACTAGGTGGTCTTCTTGCCGGCGGGCTTCGGGGCTGCCTTGGGGGCAGGCCGCGCAGCAGGCTTCGGAGCTGCCGGCCGGGCTATCGGCTTGGGCATCGGAACCGGAGGCCTGGGAGCTGCCGGGGCCGGTGCAGCTGCCGGCGTGGCAGCTTCCGCAGGCTTCGCAGCTTCCGCAGGCCTGGCAGCAGCGGGCGCCTTCGCAGCGGCTGCCGGGGCAGCCTTAGGAGCCTCACGCCTGGGAGCCACGGCCTTCGGAGCTGCCTTGGGCGCCGTCTGCCTGGGGGCTGCCTGCTTGGGGGCCGCCGGGGCGGAGGCTTCCTTCACGGGCTCGGCTTTGGCAGCAGCTTCGGGGACAGCCGCAACAGGCGACCCAGCCTGTGCCGCCGGCTCGTCAGTCTCCGGTGCCTGGGTTGCTTCAGTCCCTGTTTCCGGTGCTTCAGACTCCGTTGCCGGGGCCTCAGCTTCCGGCTCCGTGGTGATGGCGAAACCTTCCGGAAGAAGATCAGCCAGCGACTGCGTGAACGGTGCCTGGTCGTCGCCGGAGACGTCGACCCTGCCGCCGCCTGTTGCCTTGGCTTCGTTCTGCGCCTTGGCCTCTGCACGCTGCGTCGCGCGGCGTGCTTCAGCCTTGGCTTCCGCCTTGTTCTTCAGCGGGCCCACCACCATGACCATGTTGCGGCCATCGATTCGCGGGCTGGACTCCACAACGCCCACGTCGGCGACGTCGTCGGCGAAGCGCTGAAGCAGGCGGATGCCCATTTCAGGACGCTGCTGCTCACGGCCACGGAACTGGATCATGGCCTTGACCTTGTCACCGGCGCCGAGGAAGCGCAGTGCATGGCCGCGCTTGGTCTCGTAGTCATGGGTGTCGATCTTCAGGCGGAAGCGGATTTCCTTCAGAACAGTGTTGGTCTGGTTCTTCCGGGCTTCACGTGCCTTGACTGCAGCCTCGTACTTGTACTTGCCGAAGTCCATCAGCTTGCACACCGGAGGCTTGGCCTGCGGAGCAACTTCAACGAGATCAAGGTCGGATTCGGCAGCCAAACGCAGGGCATCATCAATACGGACGATTCCTACCTGTTCACCTGCAGGGCCGACCAGCCGCACCTCGGGGACGCGGATACGCTCATTGATTCTTGGCTCGCTAATGTTAAAGCTCCTGTGATTGATGTGGTATTCCACCGGCAAATAGAGAAGGCCCCCAATTGCCGGAGCAATCGAAGGCCTCGAAGATCGGATGCACACTCCCCCAAAGAGGCTGTGCGCACTGCCCGCGGCTGATAGCCGCCGGAAATGCCCGACCAGGTACCCGGCAACCTTGCTTCCGGCGGAATTGCTTCCAGGGGAAAACGGCTGACGCGGGTGGGAGAGAACTCCGCTTGCAAACTGCATGCCATTCTACAGAGAAAATCCCGCTCAGCGCAGCTTGGCGCCAGTGGGACCTTCGACAGCAAAATAACGACATCCAGTCGGTCTGTGACAAGCTTACCAGTATGAGCACCCCAGACAGTAATTCACACGTTTTCGAGGCCACTGATGCAAAGGCTGATGTGACCCAGCAAATCCGCGATATCTCGGAGGTGCCGGCGATCGAGGTCATCACCACGGCAGCCGTCCACCTCATGAGCGCAGCCGCCGTGAAACTGGGCCTGGCAGCCGAGGACAACGCCGAGGAACTCAAGGACCTGGACGAGGCCCGCAAGCTCATCACGGCCCTGGCCGGCCTGGTGACCTCAGCGGCACCCGAAATCGGCTCCCAGCACGCCGGTCCTTTGCGCGACGGCCTGCGTTCACTCCAGCTCGCCTTCCGCGAAGAATCCATCATTCCGGACGCCCCCGGCAAGGGCCCGGGCGAGAAATACACCGGCGCCGTTAACTAGGCGGACGCTGCTCCGGGGCACGGGGCCAGGCACGAAAGAAGTACGACGGCGGCGGACGGACCACACGGTCTGTCCGCCGCCGTCGTGGTTAAGGCCGGTGGGCGGTCACACGGCCGCGCGGCGGCGTCGGCGGGCCTGGAGCAACAGCCCCACCAGGCACAGCGCCACGCCGGACACTCCCACGGAGACGAAGCCGCCGGCAGGACCCACTGCGTCGATGAAGACTCCGGCCAGCGGTGCGCCAAGGGCAACGCCGCCGGTCAGGGCGGATCCGTACCAGCCCATGGCCTCGCCGCGGCGGTCCTCAACCACGAGTTCGGCCACCTTTTCTGACGCGGCCGACAGGACCGGCGCGCACAGAAGCCCGGGGAGAACGGACACCGCGGCAAGTGTCCACGTGTCCTGGGCGAACCCCATGGGGATGGTCAGTGCTGCCATCCCGAGCAGCAGGACGATGGGCGAAACCGGACGGTGCATGGCACCGTATACCAGGCCGCCGACCACAGATGCGGCGCACCAGAACAGGAAAACGATCCCGATCTCGCTTTGGTGGCCGCCCCTCTCCAGGGCCGCCACAATGCCGACATCGGAGCCGCTGAGGACCATGCCGGCCCCTGCTGCCACGGCGAAGACGGCGCCTACGGTGGCTGTGAACCAGGTGAAACTTCCCGTGACCTTGTCCCGAAGCCCCGGGCGGCCGGCAGCCCGCAGGATTCCTGCGGGACCCGGACCGGCAGCTGTCCCATGGAGATGGCCGGGAGCAGCTGAAACCGCTGCCACCTCGGCTGCGTGGCGCTGGCCTGACGCAGACACTGCCGGCTGGGCAGCGCTGCGCGTGGGCGGGTTGAACCACATCAGGAACAGCCCCGCCAAGGAAGTGGACACACCCACCACGGTGAGTCCCGCGACGGTGAAGCCGCTCGTCGCCGCCACGGCTCCGGCCGCCGGACCGATCATGAAAACCACTTCGGTAGTGATTGCGTCAAGGGCGAACGCAGTGCGCCTCTGGTTGCCGACGGCGAGGACACCCAGGGACTGCCTCACCACGCTGAAGATGGGGAGGGTGAGCAGGCCGCCTACGAACACCAGGGGCAGCAGCCACTCGTACGACACGTGCGGCACAACAGACCAGATGATGGTCTCGGACACCACCGAGGGGATCAGTGCCCTGCGAAGTCCGACGGTGTCCACACGGCGGCCACGCCAGGGGGCTCCCACCGCAATTCCGATTGTCATTACTGCCGCCGCAGCGCCGGCCGCGGCATAACCCTTGTCCAGGTTGAGGACGATGTGCAGAGTGAGGAGAACGCCGGCCGCCGAATGGGGGATCCGGGCGATCATGCCCACGATAAGCAGGCGCCGGATGCGCGGGACGGCCAGCAGCTCCCGGTAAAGAGCGAAGTTCACAAGAATCCTTTGGTCTGCCGCGGCTGCCCGGGATCTCCGTGCCCACCGTCAGCTACTGCGACGCGCGCCGCAACTTGATTTCCAGTGAGTCAACGCGCTCTCCAAACAATACATTCCGCGACCACTCCTGTTGGAGGCCGGATACGAGTTCCTGGACAGCGGAGGCATCGAGTCCGTCTGCGAGGTAGAGCACTGCCTGAAGCTCAGGTCCCGGTCCTCCCCCGGCAAGCTCCGCTCCGGTGCCGGTCACGGTTGCGACCCCGGAGCCAGGGAGCAGCGAGATGCTGCGGACTTCCGGGAATCCTGCTGCTGCCGCGGTCATTGCAGCGGCCAACGCGGGATCGGCGTAGGAGGGGACCCACTGCTGTTGCTGCGCCAGCGCCCAAAGCGCGGGCCGGCGGACCACCAATGTGATGTCTGAGCCGGGATCAAGCACCATGAGTTCCGCCTGTTCGGACACTGCCGAGAGGGCAGCCCTGGCAGCATAAACCGCCACCGGGCGGGCGTCCGGATGCCAGGCTGCCAGTGCCTGGGCCGAGGTGAAGGCAGGCAGGGCTGACCTGCCGTCGGCCGCCTTCAGCATCACCAGGGCCATGTCGGCCTGCTTGTCGGCCGTGAGGCCGGCCACGCCGGGCGCCTCAGCTCCGAGCTGGGCGATGATGGGGATGAAGACCCTGCTGGTGGCCAGCGAGGCCACCACCGCCGCTTCGTCGCCTATGCCCTGGACCAGAGCGGCAACGGCAGCAAGGTAGCCGGGGTCGGCCGCGCCGTCGTCGTTCTCGAAGTTGTGGATTTTCGCGTCGTCCCCGGCGAGGCTCCGTCCGTCCCATGGCCGGCCTGCCGAGTCGGTGGGGCCGCCTGCGCCCGCCAGCGCGGCCGCAATGTGTCCGGGGAGATTGCGCGGCGGCGGCGTGCTGCCGGAGGCCTCTCCGTTACTCATGGTGTCCACGGACTCCTGCTAGCGGCGTCCGGCGACGTCGAGTGCTTCCGGCAGGGTGAACGCACCGGCGTACAGGGCCTTGCCCACGATTGCGCCCTCTACGCCCAGCGGGACGAGCGACCGGAGGACTTTCAGGTCATCCAGGCTGGAGATGCCGCCGGAAGCCACAACGGGCTTGCCTGTCTTGTCCACCATTTGACGGAGCAGTTCGACATTCGGCCCCTTAAGCGTGCCGTCCTTCGTGACGTCCGTGACCACGTAGCGGGCGCAGCCGGCTTCTTCGAGCCGCTCCAGGACCTCCCAGAGGTCCCCGCCCTCCTTGGTCCAGCCGCGGCCGGCCAGGGTTGTGCCGCGGACGTCGAGGCCGACGGCGATTTTGTCGCCGAAGCGGTCGATGGCCCGCCTGGTCCACTCCGGGTTTTCCAGGGCCGCGGTGCCAAGGTTGACCCGGGCCACGCCGAGGTCCAGTGCAGCCTCCAGGGATTCGTCGTCCCGGAGCCCACCGGAGAGCTCCACCTTGATGTCCAGCCGGCCCACCACTTCGCGCAGCAGTTCTGCGTTGGAACCACGGCCGAACGCAGCGTCCAGGTCCACCAGGTGAACCCATTCCGCGCCCTGCTTCTGCCAGTTCAGCGCCGCCTCGAGCGGGGTGCCATAGCTCGTCTCGCTGCCGGCCTCCCCTTGGACAAGCCGCACGGCCTGGCCATTGACGACGTCTACGGCGGGCAGCAGTTCAAGAACCGGCAGATCGGTTGCGCTGGTCATCTCAAATCCTCTTCGGTGGGGTGTTGGTGATGGGAGCTAAGGCTGGTTCATAACAATGCTTACAGCGTCAGCAGGTAAGCGGCCAGTAAGGACATTGCCGCCAGGACCCAGAAGCTGACCTGGGTCCACAGCGGCTTATGCTGCTGCCTGAAGGACAGCGCGCCGCCCACCAGGAGGCCGGCGAGGCCCATGAGGATAATCGACCACATTCTAGGCAGCGCCGCCCGCAGTCTTCGGCTTGCGAAGGCCGTCAACCCAGTTGCGCAGCAACCTGGCTCCTGCGTCCCCGGACTTCTCCGGGTGGAACTGCGTGGCGCAGAGCGGCCCGTTCTCCACCGCGGCGATAAAGCGGGCCCCGTGTTCGGACCAGGTCACCAGCGGCGCGGTCATCCGGGGCTGGATCACGTCAAAGTCCCATTCCTGGACACCGTAGGAGTGGACAAAGTAGAAGCGCTCCTGCTCCACGCCGGCGAACAGCCTGGACCCGGCGGGGACATCAACAGTGTTCCAGCCCATGTGCGGGACCACGTCCGCGGGAAGCAGTTCCACTTTGCCGGGCCACTCCCCCATGCCTTCTGCCTCTGTCCCGTGTTCGACGCCGGCCTCGAACAGCACCTGCAGACCGACGCAGATCGCCAGGACCGGACGGCCTCCGGCCACGCGCCGGCCGATGAGGCGAATGCCGTCCACGGCTTTGAGCTCGCGCATCACAGTCTCGAAGGCGCCCACTCCAGGCACCACCAGGCCGTCAGCATTTAGAACGTCCTCGGGTTTGGAACTCAGGAGTACTTCTGCGCCGGCCCGCTCAAGGGCGCGCACGGCTGAACGGACGTTCCCGGAACCGTAGTCGAGCACAGTGACCGTGGGCTTGCCCTCGGACGATACGGGCTTCTTACCGGTTGCCGGATCGATCACGGCGCCATCACGGAGGATCTGGCCGCTCACAGCGCACCCTTGGTGGAAGGAATTCCCTCCACGCGGGGATCGGGCTCGACGGCTGCACGCAGGGCGCGGGCAAAGGCCTTGAACTGGGCTTCCACAATGTGGTGGGGGTCCCGGCCGGCAATGACGTTCATGTGCAGGCAGATGCCGGCGTGCAAAGTGATGGCTTCAAAGACATGGCGGGTGAGCGAGCCCGTGAAGTGGCCGCCGATCAGGTGGTATTCCTGCCCGGACGGCTCGCCGCCGTGGACCAGGTATGGCCGGCCGGAGACATCGACCACGGCGTGTGCCAGCGCTTCGTCGAGGGGAACCGTCGCCTCGCCGAAGCGGCGGATGCCCGCCTTGTTCCCCAGGGCTGTGCGGAGTACTTCGCCGAACGTGATGGCGACATCCTCCACCGTGTGGTGGACGTCGATGTGCGTGTCACCGGTCGCCTTGACGGTCATGTCGATCAGCGAGTGCTTGCACAGCGCTGTCAGCATGTGGTCGTAGAACGGGACTGACGTGTCGATGTCTGAGACGCCAGTGCCGTCAAGGTTGATCTCCACGAGCACTGACGATTCACTGGTGGCACGCTCCATGCGTGCGGTCCGTGCAGCAGCATTCGATCCGGTGGAAGTCATGGTGATATGTCCTTTGGGGAAGTCAGAGGTGCGGCACCCGAGGCACCGGTAGTTCAAGTTTAGGCGGGGAGCCTGGACTGGCTGGCCAGGATGGCTTCCAGCGAGGTCAGGAACGCTGTGGTCTCAGTCTCAGTTCCCGCCGTGACACGCAGGTGGCCGGGGATTCCGACGTCCCGGACCAGCACCCCGGCGTCCAGCAGCTGCTGCCAGACCTCGTGCGGCCTGTCCAGCCCGCCGAAGAAGACATAGTTCGAATCTGAGGCTGCGGGCTTGAGGCCCATGCGGGTCAGTTCCGTCACGATGCGGTCCCGCTGGGCCTTGATGTCCTGGACATCAGCCATAAGGGCGGTGCGGTGCCGGAGGGCGGCCAGGCCTGTCGCCTGGGTTATGGCGGAGAGGTGATACGGCAGCCGGACCAGGCGCAGGGCGTCCGTCACTTCGGGAGCCGCCGCCATGTAGCCCAGGCGCGCCCCTGCGAGGGCAAACGCCTTGCTCATCGTCCGGGACACAATGAGGCGTTCCCTCCCGGGAAGCAACGTCAGTGCGCTCGGCGTCCCGTCGTGGGCGAACTCGTGGTACGCCTCGTCCACGATCACCATGGTCTGGCTCGCCTCGCCTGCCGCGTAGACGGCCTCAACCACGTCAAGGCCCAGGCCCGTCCCCGTGGGATTGTTCGGCGAGCACAGGAAGACGATGTTCGGCTGCAGTTCCTTGACCTGCAGTGCAGCCGATTCTGCGCTCAGCCCGTAGTCCGCCGCACGCTGCCCGGTGATGTACTCGGTGTCAGTACCACTGGCCAGGAGGGGGTACATGGAATACGTGGGCGGGAAACCCAGGGCCGTGCGTCCCGGCCCGCCGAAAGCCTGGAGTATCTGTTGCAGGACCTCATTGGACCCGTTTGCAGCCCAAATGTTCGTGGCATCAAGTCCATGGCCAAGGTACTCGGCCAGAGCTTCCCGAAGTTCGGTGAATTCACGGTCCGGGTACCGGTTGAGCCCTGCGGCAGCTTCGGTCACGGCCTCGCTGATGGCTGCCCGAACGTCCGCCGGGACGCCGTGGGTGTTCTCGTTGACATTCAGCAAAATGGGGACATCCAGCTGCGGGGCACCATAGGGTGTCAGTCCACGGAGGTTGGTCCGGAGGGGAAGTCGGTTCAGACGCTCTAGCTGGTCATTCACCTGAACAGTTTAGTTCCGACGAAGACACCCGAAAAATATGACGGTCCGGACTGGCTGCGCAGGACCTCTTTGACTGCCCCGAAGCCTACTTGGCCGGGACAAAGAGCTGCTGGCCGGGCACCACGCCGCCGGCAGAGAGGTTGTTCAGCTGAACGATATCGGCAATGACATCGCGTGGATCCCGCCCGGGTGCTACGGCGCCGGCGATGGACCAGAGCGACTGGCCGGCCTGGACCGTAACAGAGACCGTGGGAGTCACCGAGAGGTCCGCGGCCGAATCGGCTGCCTTGGCGGGGGCATTAAGGAATCCTGCGAGGGACAGCAGGACCACAGCCAGGATGACCAGCGGGATGCCGATCAGGACAATCCTGCCGCGTCGGGTCAGGCGCAGCGGCTGGGCCTTGCTGCGCTCAGGCCCCGACGTCAGGTGCTGCACGGAAACGAACTGCGGACGGGAGTCGTGTGAAGCGGATGTAGCTGACATGAAATTAGCCCTCCTGGACCATACTGTGCTGCCCGGTGCGCTCTGTGCGTCCGCCTGCGGTGTCCGGGCTGGCCCGTTGTGGACCAGGTTTCGAAGGCTGCATGCGACGAGTAGAACACATATTCGAACTTTGCTTTCTCAGTTTTAGCACTTATCAACGAACATTGTCGAGACTCGCTAGAACAAATGTTTGAAAAAGCAATGTGGCTGGCCTACGTTTGGATCAAAGAACAACCACCCCAGCAGTTGATCAGCAGGGTCTGACAATTAATCCGGACAGCACCCGGGCAACCGAAAGGCATTGGCGAACATGGCAGCACCAGCCGCCGAAGGCAAGGCGAACCCGCAGGGCCGCCAGCCCCAGAGGATCCCGAAGGGGCTCACTGCCCGCCAAAAGAAGATCCTCGAAACCATCCAGCGTTCGGTCAATGACAACGGCTATCCGCCGTCCATGCGCGAGATCGGTGACACCGTAGGGCTGGCCAGCCTGTCCAGCGTCACCCACCAGCTCTCGCAGCTCGAAAAGCTGGGATACCTTCGCCGGGATCCGAAGCGGCCCCGCGCGATGGAAGTCCTGATGCCCCTGACCCTGGACGGCGGATCCACAAAACCAAGCGGGTCAGGCAAACCTGCGGTGATGCACGGCATCGGCGGAACGGTTACGCAACTCCCGACCGCGATGGACACAGCCATGGTGCCGCTGGTCGGCCGGATCGCTGCCGGCGGACCGATCCTTGCCGACCAGGTGGTGGAAGATGTGATGCCTCTGCCGCGCCAACTGGTGGGCCAGGGGGAACTGTTCATGCTGCGGGTGGCCGGCGATTCCATGGTGGACGCCGCCATCTGCGACGGCGACTGGGTGGTTGTCCGCCGGCAGGCCGACGCCGCCAACGGCGATATTGTGGCGGCTCTGCTGGACGACGAAGCAACCGTCAAGACCTTCCGCCAGCGCGATGGGCACACCTGGCTGTTGCCCCAGAACACCCAGTACGAGCCCATCCTCGGAGACCACGCCACCATCATGGGAAAAGTTGTCTCGGTCCTGCGCTCACTCTAAGACCGTTTGGGCCAAAAGCAACGCGGGGTCACTTACTGCCCTTCGGGAGGAGGCAGAATCATACGGTCGTTGCAACATCTGATTTCTGGAGGTTGCCATGCCGAGTGGTTTTCGGGCGCCCGATGCGCTGAAGGATGAGTTCTTTTCGCTTCTGCGGCAGGGGGTGTCGGTGAA
>NZ_JBPZHC010000021.1:0-36806 GCF_051857465.1 Pseudarthrobacter cremeus
CCGTTGGGAGCGGCAGCCGTGACAGCTGCGGCGGCCGCCTCGATGCCGGCCTGGCTCGACAGGTCCGCCTGCACGAATGTGCCGCTGAATTCGGTGGGAGCGTTGCGGTCAATGCCGATCAGCAGGACACCTCGCTTGCTGAGAATCTGTGCTGTCCGGGCGCCGATGCCGGACGAAACCCCCGTAAGGACGATGGGCAGCTGCTCTTGGAACATGGAGACTCCTCGTTAGTGCGTGACGTGATTCACTCCATAGTGACAACGGGAACCAATCCATTCTCGCAGCCTTTCCGTTGGACGGAAAGGTCCGGGCAGAGTGTGATCGGTGCCATGAGACTGGGATGAGAAATCCCATTCCGCCGAAAGGACAGGCCATGACGGCAGCCCACTATCAGGTTTTGGACCCTGCCACGCTTGAGCTCGTGGGGCACGCTCCGGAAAACACCGACCAGGATGTCGAGCAGGCGGTTGCCGCCGCCCGCCGGGCCGCGCCCCGCTGGGCTGCCGACCGCGAAGCCCGCCGTGCTGCCCTTCGCACAGGCGCTGCCCTGATCCGCCGCGATCTGGATTCCCTGGCCACCCTGCTCTCCCGGGAGCAGGGCAAGCCCAAGGCGGACGCTGAGGGTGAATTCTCCGTGGCTGCTGGCCTTTTCGAATATTATGCGGATCTCAAATGGGACGAAGCCCAGCAGCTTGAACCGCGCGCCGACCGCAGCCTGGAGGTCCAGTACCGGCCGGTTGGGGTCGTTGGCACCATCACACCGTGGAACTTCCCCATCTCCCTGCTCAGTGTGAAACTCGCCCCCGCCCTGGTAGCCGGCTGCACCGTTATCGCCAAGCCCTCCCCCTCCACTCCCCTGTCCACCATTGCGCTGGTGGACCTGCTCAATGAGGTCCTCCCCGCAGGGGTGCTGCAAGTCCGGACGAGTTCGCGGCGGACCGTTAATGTTGCACTGAGCACTTCTCCGGGCATCCGCAAGATTTCCTTCACCGGCTCCACGGATGTGGGCATATCCATCGCCCAGCAGGCCGCCTCCACGGTCAAGCGCGTCACCATGGAGCTCGGCGGCAACGATCCTGCCATCGTGCTGGATGATGCTGATATCGCTGTCACTGCCCGCGGAATCGTCGCAAGCGCCTTCCGCAACGCCGGCCAGGTCTGCATGGCGGTCAAGCGTGTCTATGTTCCCCGCAGCCGCAGCGCGGAACTGGCCGAGGCCATCGCCGCCGAGGCTTCCCGTCACGTACTGGGCCACGGCATCGCGGACGGCACCACCCTGGGACCGATGCACAACGAGTCACAGCTCAAACTCGTCCGCGCCCTGGTGGACTCCGCAGTTGGTGCCGGCGCCCGTGTCATCACCGGCGGCAGCGCCGGCTGCGACCTGCCCGGCTACTTCCTCTCCCCCACGGTGGTCATTGATGCCGAGCCGGGCATGGATCTGGTGGAACAGGAACAGTTCGGTGCGGCCCTGCCGATCGTGGCCTACGACAACCTCGAAGAGACCATTTCCGGCCTGAACGCCGGGGAATTCGGCCTGGGCGCTTCCGTCTGGAGCCCCGACCAGGAGCGTGCCTATGCAACCGCCTCGCGGATTGAGGCCGGAACCGTGTGGGTCAACCAGCACACCCTGGTGGAACCGGACGCCCCGTTCGGAGGCTGGAAGGCGTCCGGCGTCGGCCGTGAACGTGGCCGCTGGGGCCTGGAGGAATACCTGGAAACCCGCGTCATCAATGCCCGCCCCCACTCCTGACCCCGCAACACTGCAGAAGGACTTCCCGTGAGCGTCGAACTGATCACTCTTGGCACCGCCGCCGGACCGGCCATCCGCGGGCCGGAAAACGGTATCTCCAGCGCACTGGTAGTGGGCGATGCCTTCTACATGGTGGACTTCGGTCTGGGCTGCTCCCGCGCAGCCCACGAGGCGGGACTCCGGGGCAAGGATTTCGTGGCAGGTTTTGTCACCCACCTGCACTCCGACCATGTGGTGGAACTGCCCGGTTTTCTGCTGTGGAACTGGGGCAACCCGGTGGAGGGCTTCACCGGACCCGTCTCCATTGTGGGTCCGGGCAAGGATGCCACCCGCACCGGCGGTGCAGGGCTTTCCGGGACGGGTGAGCTGGTGTCCCACTCTTTGAAGGCCTTCTCCTATGACATCGACATCCGGGTCCACGACGAGGCCCGCCCGGACCTGACGTCTCTGGTGCGCACCGTGGATCTGGCCACCCCCGCGCACAGGTCACCTGAAGCGGACCGCCCCTTTGACGTCTACGAGGATGACAGGGTCAAAGTCACCGGCATCCTGGTGGAGCACCCTCCCGTGCGACCTGCGCTGGCCTTCCGCTTCGAAACCGACGCCGGCTCAGTGGTGTTCTCCGGCGACACAGCAGAATGCGAGGCCATGGTGGTGCTCGCCAAGGACGCGGACGTCCTGGTGCATGAAGCGGTAAACCTTGGCTTCTATGCGGACAAAGGCTTTTCGCCGGAATTCCTCAACCACCAGCAGATCGCACACACCCCGCCGGAAGGGGCAGGCCGGATGGCGTCCGCCGCAGGGGTTGGCCGCCTTGTCCTGTCCCACCTGGCGGGCCGCGCGGAGCCGCAATGGTGGCGCAGCCGCGCCGCCTCAGCATTTGACGGCCCCGTGGACGTCGCAGTCAGCGGCCAGCGATTTCCCATCGGCACCCCTGTGCTGGCGCCGGCCTGAGGAGGGCGAACAAGGACTCCCGCCCTGTCACCTGCCGCAAGGACAACTCTTGAGACTGCCGCCGCCCGCAATGACACCAGATAACAAAAGGACGACGGCGGGCAGCGCCTGGCTTGCCGTCCTCGCGGCGGGCATCGCTGCTGCCATGCATATCTGGAAGCTCCCTGCCGCCTTGGTCGGCATCCAAGCCGATCTAGGTACAACGCTGATCCAGGCCGGCCTGCTGCTTGGCATCATCCAGCTTGCCAGCGTCGTCGGAGGGCTGGCAACGGCCGTTTGTGGTGAACTGGTAGGACTGCGCAGGCTTCTGCTTACCGGGTTGGCCCTGCTCAGTGTCGCCTCTGTGCTCGGAGCGCTTGCCCCCACCACCGAGCTGTTGATGGCATCGCGGACCGTGGAAGGCGTGGGATTCCTACTGGCCGTCGTCGTCGCCCCTGCACTTATCCGCAAGGTGACCCCGCCCAAGCAGTTGAACGTTGCGCTGGCAAGCTGGGGCGCATTTCAAGGTGTGGCAACGCTGATAGGCCTGTCCGCTGGGGCCCTCTTCCTGCAGGCCGCGGGCTGGCGCGAGTGGTGGCTGGTAATGGCCGTCCTCACGCTTTTGCCGGTGCCTCTGCTGCTGCGCCGGGTACCAAGGGATATGCCCCCTGCCGTCCCCGGACTGCAGTCCGCGCTCCGCAAGGTGGGGCGAACAGTGGTCACTCGCCAACCATGGATCACTGGGGTGGTATTCGCCTGCTATACCGCGCAGTGGATTGCTGTGCTCGGTTTCCTGCCGTCAATTTACCGGTCAGCCGGATTGGAAGGCCCGTTGCCTGGCATCCTCAGCGCTATTGTGGGCGGGGTCAACGCGGTCGGCGCATTCAGCGCAGGACCTCTAATCCAGCGCGGCCTCTCCGAGCGGACAATCATGTTCTGGACCTTCCTGGCTATGTCTGCAGCGTCCGTTGCGACGTTCGCCGTGGGCTGGGAGACCGTCGGAAATGGCGTCCTTTTCCAGTTCGCGTTCATCGCTGTGTTCTCCGCCGTCGGCGGCCTCATTCCTGCCGCGGTGACCAGGTACTCTGTCCGCATTGCCCCCGCAGACGGTTCTGTCACCGCGGTGCTGGGCCTGACGCAGCAGATCTTCAACGTGGGAAACTTCTTGGGCCCCATGCTGTTTGCTCTGCTCGCCACCAGCACCGGCGGCTGGGGCACCACGTGGTGGCTGACCTGCGCTCTGAGCACTGCGGGAATGGCCTTGTTGGCGTTCATGGGAAAAGGTGATGCCAACATTCACGGAGTTGCGCGGCGTTCCGAAAAGCCGCTTTCCACCCAACGGAAAGCTGAACTGTAAGGCGGATCACACAAGCTTAGAGTCAAGGAAATGCCGCTCCAACGGCAATATCTCCCCTTCAACGATTGGGCATACCGTGTTTGAAACTCCCCTCACCATAACGGCGGGCTCCGCAACGTCGCGCGATCCCCGTACCTGGTCGCGGGCCAAGCGCAACCGCTACGGCTGGTTCATGACCTTCAGCCTCCTCTTCCTCATGATGCTCAGCTGGGCTGACAAGGCGGTGCTCGGCATTGCCGCCGTGCCGCTGATGAAAGAGCTGGGCATCACGCCCGAACAGTTCGGTCTGGTGGGCAGCGCCATGTTCCTGACCTTCGGCGTGGCCCAGCTCGTGGCGGCTCCCATCGCCAACAGGGTTTCCAGCAAGTGGATCCTGGTGGTCCTGTGCCTGCTGTGGTCTGTGGCACAGGTCCCCATCCTTCTGTTCGCGTCGCTGCCTGCGCTCTGGGCAAGTCGTCTGCTGCTTGGAGCCGGCGAGGGCCCGCTCGCACCGGTTCTGATGCATGGCATCTACAAGTGGTTCCCCGAGAAGAAGGGTGCCACCCCGGCGGCCCTGGCATCATCCGGCGTGACCTTGGGCATTGTGGCATTCGCCCCCGTCCTGGCCTGGGTCATCGGGCAATTCGGGTGGCAGACCGCGTTCGCGGTACTGGCAATCGTAGGGCTGATCTGGTCTGTTTTTTGGGTCATTGTCGGCAAGGAAGGCCCGTACACCAGCCGGAAGGCCGAGCAGGAGATCGACGGTATCGCTCCGAAGGAAGCTCCTGTCGTGGCAGAGGCCAAGGTCCGGTACTGGCGCACCATTCTTTCCCCCAGCTGGATCTTCGCGGTCCTTGCCTCGTTCTTTGGCTACTGGACGTTTACCCTGGCCATGTCCTGGGGACCGGCCTACTTCCAGAATGTCCTGGGCTTCAGCGGACAGCAGTCCGGCGCCATGATCGCCCTCCCCGCGGCCTGGGGAACCATTGCCACGGTAGGGTTGAGCGCGCTGACCCAGCGCCTGCACCTGAAGGGAATTCCTACTAGGAAGGCACGCGGCTGGGTACTCGGCGGCGCCGGAACCTTCGCCGGAGCCTGCCTGGTCGCAGCCACCATGACCGCCTCCCCCGTGCTGTCCATCGTCCTCATGGTCTTCGGCTTCGGCACCGCCCCGGCACTCTTCGCCATCACCTACCTCGTGGTCGCAGAGCTAACCACCATCGGCCAGCGCGGCGCCAACCTTTCAATCGCCAATGCAGTCCTCACCACCGGCGGTGTGTTCGCACCGGCAGTGTCGGGTTTTCTGATCGGCGGCGCGGCCACCCCCGCTGAAGGCTACCGTGCAGCTTTTGCCCTGGCTGGCGGTCTCTTGCTGACATTCGGCGTCCTTGCCCTGATCTTCGTCAACCAACAGCGCGACCGCCGCCGGCTCGGCCTTGATACAACTGCCGTCCCCGCGGCCGCTTCACTGCCCACTGGTTCCGCCACCCCCGTCGGCGCGGAGCCTGAGTCCTTGGAAGCGGGCAACCGGGCATAAGTCCGAGGGCAGGTAAGCGGAAGAGAGGCCAACAGCCCCTCTTCCGCTTACCTGCCCTCCTGTCGCCAGCATGGATTTGGAGACCGGGCGGTGACTGCTCGCCTCGGAAACATGAACCGGTCACCGGCACTGGGGCCTCCGCATCAACGCCCACTGAATAACACACGATGGACCCGGAAGGACAATCATGGAGGACCTAAAGGCCGGCGGCGGACGATCCGGCTTCTCGGAACGAGTCCTGCGCGGCGGCATCGAACCTGACCCCAGGTTCACGCTCGCAAATGAACGCACGTTTCTGGCCTGGATCCGAACGTCGTTGGCATTGCTTGCCGGAGGTGTAGCTATCGAAGCCTTAACGGCCGACCTTTTCAACGACGGACTGCGTCAATCGGTCGCCGTTTTACTCCTCGTGCTCGCACTCCTGATTGGCGGCGGGTCGTTCTTCCGCTGGCTCAACGTTGAACGCTCCATGCGCCGACAGGAGCCGCTCCCGCTGCCCTGGACCGCCCCGATCCTGGCGATCGGCGGTGCCCTCGTCGCCGCGACGATGATGGTCTTCGCCCTCGGGCGCCCCTTCTGACCCGTGACCTCGATGCGTCAAACACCAACCCATGGTGACCCAGGGCTGCAGCCGGAACGCACGGACCTGGCATGGGGGCGCACCACCCTGTCCATGGTGGTTGCGGCGGCCGTTTTCCTTCGCTGGATGCCGCACCACGGCTGGTTTGCCGGCACCCTTGTCGCGGCAACACTCATCACAGCACTCGCCATCCACAGCTCCCGCAAGCGACGCTTCCATCGCGCAATCAGCGGCATCAACCAGGAAGCCATTACTCCCGATCTGGTTTCAGCCGCCGCCGTGGCGGCCAGCGTCGTCGTCCTTGCCGGACTGGGACTCTACACCGTCCTGCTCGTTCCTTCGGAGCGGTGACATCAGTGAAACTTGGCAACGCGTGGCTTGGGCATGTGTCGAGCGGGCACCGTTGAGAATACGAGTCCAGCAGGGCTGGTGGAAAGCAGCCGCAGGAGCTTCAGAGAACCAGGGGCGGCCAAAACAGAACTGCTCCCCGCCAGCACCGGTCGCTTCGCCCCAAACTCCGGGGATCAGAACAGCTCAGCACGGTGGTAGCTGTGCCTTGTTCCGGTTGTATGTTCCCCTCATTTCAGAAACGCTCCGGACGTAGCCTTCCGCATCGTCCGCGTATGTTTCAACTGAATCATCCGATCGGAGGCCGCCGGTCCTCGCAGGTATCCTTCCCAGGCAGGGCAGCGGCGCTAATTGCTCATGTGCAGTCACTTCATCCGGGTCAGGTTCAGGATTTCGCGAAGAGCAGGCCGGGCTTCGAGCCGCAGTTTTATGGAGTCCGGAAGGCCATCGACCCTGATGGTGTCCTGGGTGATATCAATGGCCAGCCTGTGGCCTGCCAGCGGCACGTTATCAACCCTGAAGTGGCCAAAGCCCTGTGGCAGTTCCGGTGCCAGCCACAGCTCATGCCAGGGAAGGACCGGGTCGAACCGCATCAGCATACGGATCAGGTGGATCGGTGCCGCCGCGGCCCACGCCTGGGGTGAACAGGCTGCGGGATACGGAACCGGGCTTGGGAATCGCGTCCTGTCCAGTCCGCAGAACAGTTCCGGAAGTCTGCCGCCAAAGTGTTCGGCTGCTTCGAAGAGTCCGTAGGCGATTCGCTGGGCCTCTTCGATAAAGCCGTATCGCATCAGCCCATGCGCTGCGAGAGTGCTGTCATGCGGCCAGACAGAGCCGTTGTGATAACTCAGCGGATTGTAGGCGCCCATGTTACTTGCCAGAGTGCGGATGCCCCAGCCGGAAAACATTTCCGGGGACATCAGCCGTTCGGCTACCTGTTTTGCTTTGTCTGTGTCAACGATTCCCATCCACAGGCAATGACCCATGTTGGAGGCAAGTGCATCTACAGGTTCCTTGTCACCGTCCAAGGCGATGGCAAAGTATCCCCGGTCCGGCAGCCAGAACCGCTCATTGAACGCCTCCTTCAGGCGGACGGCCTTGGCGCTGCAGAGATCAGCGGTTTCGGTGTCGCCTTCGTCGAGTGCCATGAGGGCGCGCCCCACATAGGCGCCATAGGTGTAGGCCTGTACCTCGCACAGCGCAATGGGCCCTCGGGCGAGGGAACCATCAGCGAAATTGATGCCGTCCCACGAATCCTTCCAGCCCTGGTTTATCAGCCCGTGTTCAGTCTGACGCTGGTATTCGACAAAGCCGTCTCCGTCACGGTCTCCGTAATTCTCAATCCAGGCCAGAGCACGGTCCGCGGCCGGGAGCAACGCGTGAACAGCTTCCGGTTCCAGACCCCACCGTCCCAGTTCGCTGAGGATCCCTACGAACAGCGGGGTTGCATCAGCGGTTCCATAGTAGATACTGCTGCCACCGAGGACGGACTCCGTGGTGTTACCCAGACGCACCTCGTGGAGTATTCGGCCGGGCTCCTCTTCCGTGGCGGGGTTCACTTCCTTGCCTTGGTGGTCGGCCAGTGTCTGGAGGGTGCCAAGTGCCAGGGAGGGGTCGAGTAGGAGGGACATGAGGGATGAGAGCAGGCTGTCCCGTCCGAACAGCGCCATGAACCACGGGGCTCCGGCCGCGGCCACGATGCGGTCGGGATGGTTTGGGTCAAAGATCCGGAGTGAACCGAGATCTTCCTGGCTTCGAAGGATTGTAGTTTGGACGGACGCGTCGCCGAGATTGGGTATGGGCATTGACATCCGCCAGGAGGAGAGGCGTTTCCGGGCCATGGCGGAAACCTCAGTCGTGCCGTATGAGGCAGTCGAAATCACTTCCTGCCCGTCAAGATAGGGCGTGGCTGTAAACCTTTGAGTCCATTTTCCGTGTGCAGGAATTGTTGGAGTGAAGACAAGCCGATGCGCCTCGACGGCCGCCCCTGGTGCACGGATGACCAGCCCATAGCGCCGACCGGCCCCGACACATTCGAGAATGAGGCTATCGCCCTCAATGAGAACCTGCTGCTTCCCCGGACTGGCTGGCGTCCCATCCTTGACCTCGAAGAGATCGGCGAAGTCCGCTCTTACGGTCAGGGCAAGCTTGAACGTGTTCGGCACGGCCAGATGATTCTCAATGGTGATGGTTTCGGTCAGGCCGGCCCCAATAATCCTTTCCCGTTCAATCAGCGACGGCACGTCAGCGCTGCCGGCGTGGCCGCCTACCCTGCCGATGAACAGGGCCCGAAAGGGTTCCAATGCGGTCGCCGCGAGAGCTTCGAGCGGAGCGTCATCAAGGCTGACGTTCCATTCAGCTATGTAGCGGGTATCGTGGAAAAACGCGCCGTGGGGACTGCCCGGGTGCATGTCACCATTGGACGATGTCAAACAAAACGAGGAGCCATCAAGGACTGTGACAGCTCCGGCGCCTGCCGGACCTGCACCGTTGTCGGCGTTCCAACCCGACATCATGCGCCTCCTAGAACATCCATCGAAAGCGCCCAAACATTTACTGTGGACGAGTTCAGTCGGACCCCGTAGTCAGCACTATGATCCCTTGTGTCGGGGGAATCAAGAGTCTGCGTTGACTCATGAAAGACGCCCGCGTAGAGGGTATCGAAGAATCATTTGAGAATGCCCGCGGGGCGGCATGTCCGCTTGGGTGGTATCTTCCGCTTCGGCTCTGTGAGCCATGGAGCTTTCAATGAGTGAACGCAGGGCTGTCACAAGGTCATCGCCTGAGCCACTCCCCTGCTTGCGCCGACATCATGCCATATCTCCACGTCGCCATAACTTGATGGAATCTTCATTATCGGCCTTCCAGGCGGAACGCCGTTCGCTGTCCCCAAAGGCGGCGTGAGTTCGTGCGACGACCCTGCGTTGCCGACCGTGTAGCTGGAGGTGACTAAATCGCCAGGACGTCCTTATCACCTAGCGTACGCATCGCACGGACCTGGAAATAAGATTGTTCCTGCAGAGCTATGAAGCGGACCTGAATAGGGCCATAGCCACGTTGACATCACATAGAGTCGGGCTGCTTATACGCCTGAAACTGCCAATATGGCAAGTTTTGTACACGCTCAATAGGGTAAATAGCCTCTGACCTGCGGAAACACTGTGCCCGAGGTGGGACTCGAACTGCATTCCAGTCCTTGCTGACACTGGGCTCCCGCGGAAACATGCGGAATCCGGCCCGGTCCGACCGATGTACGACTCAGTCCGAGGCTCAAAGTGTGGACATTGTGTACACCCCGAAGTCACCTTTCTGCACACACCAAAAAGCAACCACGCTCCCCCACTGAGGGAACGCGGTTTCTGTTTGCGCTGCGTGACTCGGCAGACGAGGTGGCCCCTTCCCAGATTTCATGCGACACCACCTGCCAGAGTCGGAGCACGCACTCCCCCGTAGGCCGGCCTACGCATCAGACAGGACCTTCATGGCGGTAACGCCTCCTTCACCCATCTCATCATGTGTTCGGCAAACACGCGCTTGACAATGCCAAGGAGCCGCAACGCGCATGGGCCTCCCGGCAGCAGACTCAGGGTCGCGAACCTGTCCTAACTCAGAGCAGCCATCCAGCAGACGTGACAACCCCGCGACAACGGATTAACGGCTAAGGGCCCCGCGGCGCTGGCCGCGGGGCCCTTTAGGAGTCTATGAAGGCCAAGTCGTCGCGCTGCATCCCTCATCGGCAACTGGTCGCTGCCTTGCCATTCCCTCTGCTGGATCCGCAACAACAATGTGCACTGTCATCTTCCGCCGCAATTGTGCATCGCTATAAGCTCCTGGCTGATAACGATGGCGACATTAGCCGTTGTGTACAACAGTCACCTCGCCTGAGGCCGGGGACAGCACGGCTACGGATTGGGTCTGAATGCCGCTGCCGCAAGCTCGGGACGGGCAGCAGGGGACATGACGCGGAAGGTTGACCATGACAGTCATGCCGCTGTGGCTGGGACGCGCTTCAATTTCATGTCTGCTCCAAGTGGGTCACAAGCGTTTCCGCTGGCTTGCCCGATCAAACCTAGGCGCCCGGGGATTGCAAGACAGACAACGGCAGGTGTCGAGAAGGTGGAGCATGCGCAGTAGCCGCGGCACCTTGGCTGCAGGACCCCCGGCTGTGATCACCAGCGGGCATACCCTCAAGGACCTCGGCAGTAGCAGAGGCCTTCAATAAGTTGGCGGGGACCGCAACACCCGCTAGGACCAGACCAGAAGCTCAACCTGGACTTCCCGGCCTTCCATCCGCAAGGGATGTAGTTGGTCGGCGACAAGTCTTCCTCAGCAATGTCGAGATCATCGAACCCACGGTGCGCCGCCCCTCGCCCGTCGACGGTTACGACTGCACAACAACAAGGGCCGCGGCGACATTTATGTCATCGACCGGCACGGAAAGCTGCTGAACGACATCGTCCTGGGTAAGGACACGATTCATCACCCCGGCCGCACGGAGTACGAGCTGTTCACCCGGAACATGTCCCTCTGCTGTACAGAACTTTAATCTGGACAGCAGTAAAGTGATGTGTTTCACTTGAACAACCACGGATCTGACACGAAGATGAGGGAGAGCCGAATGAGTTTTGAAGCAGTGGGACGTCGCGGATTTATCAAGATCACAGCGGCAGCGGGTGGGACGTTATTTCTGGGAGGCCTCACGGCGTGCGGCCAGAACAGTGGCGGCAGCGGCGGCGGTGACAAGGGATATTCCGGCGACGTTGCTATTACTGGTCTGGCCAGTCTTATTCACTCCGCCCCCTTCTTCATCGCCCAGTCGGAGGGCTACTACGAGGAAGAGGGGCTGACTCTTGAGCATATTCAGTTCCCAGGAGGGCTTGACACTGTTCGAGGAATCGAATCCGGCATAGGTTTCGGTACGTCGTCCACTATTCCGGTCTTTATCGCGGCCGAGAAGGGCATGGACGTAAAGATCTTCGGCAACGTATATACGGCGGCTTCTGTCGACTTCATTGCGCTGCCCGATTCTCCCGTCACTTCCATTGAGGATGTCAGGGGCAAGAAAGTGGCGGTTAGCACGCCAGGATCAAACTCCTCTTACTTCGCAGAGCGCACCCTGCGGGCCGCTGGCATAATCCCGGGCAAGGACGTTGAACTTATCAGCGTCGGCTCAGCGAGCGATTCCTGGACCGCCGTCTCCCAGAAAGTTGTTGACGTAGCGTGGACGGCTTCGCCGCTTTCTGAGAAGATCGCCTCCGAAAGCGGAGCGAAGGTGATCTGGCGTTCCCGCGACTACGTAACGGACTGGTCGGACACCTGCCTCGTGGCGAGAGGATCCTTCATCGATGAAAATACCGAGGCGTTGAAGGGCTGGGGCCGTGCGCTCAAGAAGGCGATGGACCTGATTACCAACGACCTCGAAAAGGCCGCCGACGCCTACGGGAAGGCAATCAAATACGAGCCCAAGGTGGCTCTTGAGGCGCTGAAGAACTCGCAGAACTTCTACAGTCTGGACTTCACCGATGCCCAGCTGGCCGCCGTCGTCGCCGCCGGTAAAGAACAAGGCCAGATCACCAAAGAACCGGATATGAACGCCATCGTTATGAGGAACTTCCTTTCATGAGCCAGACATCCCCGATTGATTCAGTAGGACACGACAGTGACGTCGTTTTCGACAATATCGGAATGACTTTCGGTACCGCGACGGGAGTCACCCACGCAGTCGCTAACGTTTCGGGTGCCATACCGGAAGGCAAATTCGTTTCCGTTATCGGTCCCAGCGGCTGCGGAAAAAGCACTTTGCTTGACATGGTCGGCGGCCTGCTGAAGCCCACGCAGGGTTCGGTCAGCATAAACGGTGAAAGCGTGACCGGCCCTCGGCGGGACACTGCCATGGTGTTCCAAGAGGACTCCACCCTGCACTGGCGCACAGTACTGGACAATGTCGCTTTCGGCCTAGAGGTCAAAGGCGTTCCGAAAGCTGAGCGCTATGAGAGCGCGCGCCGCATGATTGAACTTGTTGGGCTCTCCGGTTTCGAGGACCACCGGCCCGGTCAGCTTTCCGGTGGAATGAAGCAGCGCGTCGCGATCGCCCGGGCCTTGGCCATGGAGCCGCGCGTCCTGCTCATGGACGAGCCTTTCGGCGCACTGGATCAGCAGACCAGGCAATTCATTGGCCGGGAACTGCTCCGTATCTGGGAAAAGACACGCAATCGCGTGCTGTTCATCACCCATGACATTCAGGAAGCCGTGTACCTCTCCGACGAGGTCTGGGTCATGTCAGCCAGGCCCTCCGTTGTCAAAGAGGTTGTAACCATCGATCTGCCACGGCCCCGGCCGGAAGGCACGCACGCGCTGCCAAGGTTCCGTGAGTTGGAAGACCACCTGTGGGCGCTGGTAAAGGTTGAGGCGGAAAAAACGCTTGGACCAGGGGCGCGGCTGGCGTGAACGTTTTGGAAAAGCCCCCGGTCGTACCGGCCAAGCAAAAGGCCGCTGTGGTACCGCGTTCATCCCTGGTCCGTTGGGCAATCATTGTGGCGCTTGTCGCTGTCCTTGAGCTCACCACCAGAATAGGCATGATCAGCCAGTCCCTCATGGTGCCACCATCGGAGATTCTGACTCGGCTGGCCTCCATCGTCCCCACGGAACAGTTTGGGCAAGACGCAGCCCGAACTCTGACTACCATCCTGGTGGCGTTCACCATCGGACTTGTACTGGGAGTTCCCCTGGGGGTTTTCTTATGGCGGGTACCGGCTGCAGGGCGCATCCTTGAGCCCTTCATCGTCACGGGCTATGCAATGCCCACTTTGTTGTTTTATCCGGTTCTTTTGGCCGTGATGGGACTCAACGCGGGACCGATCATCGTAATAGCCGCATCGATGTCCCTGATCCCAATTGCGCTGACCACGATGGTTGCCCTGAACGCCATCAAGCCTATACTTCACAAGCTCGCCAATTCCGTCAGCGCCTCCCCGCGGCAGTACTACTTGAAAGTTCTCTTTCCGGCGGCGACGCCGCTTATTTTCCCGGGCGTGAAGCTCGGATTTATCTACGCAGTCATCGGCACCGTTGCCATGGAGTTCATCCTCGCGTCCCAAGGAGTCGGCTTCCGGGCGGGCCTCTACTACCGGGAACTCAACACGGCAGACATGTGGGCTTATATCGCTGTTGTCATCGTTCTCAGCGTATTGGTCAACAGCGTGCTTACCTGGCTGGAGAAACGCATCAGAAGGGACATGCTGTGAGTACCGATATAACCATTCCTTCGTTGCCGACAGTCACCACTCAACAGAGTGCGAACAGATCCAAAGTCATCCGGGACAACGTCTGGCGTGCTGCCGTATTGGTGGCCTTGGTGCTCCTGTGGGCGCTGCTGTCTTCCATGAGTGACCTCGTCGCTTCGCCCACTGACTCGCTCAACGCGCTAGCGAAGCGCTTCGCCGATGGCTCTATTTACCGGCACCTCAACGCGACTCTGCAGGCGGTGGCTATCGGTTTCCTCATCGCCGCTGCCATAGGCTTTCCACTGGGCTATGCCATTGGGCGGAGTAAGTTTCTCGGTGCTGTCTTCGATCCCATCGTCGCAGGCGCCTTCGCCATCCCGCGCGTAATCTTTTTTCCCATCCTTCTCCAGATTTTCGGAGTGGGTGTGGGAGCGCAGTCGGCGATGGCCGCGTTGGCAGCGGTATTCCCTATCATGGTCTCAACGACCGCTGGCGTTCGTGCCATCAACCCGCTCCTGCCTAAGCTGGCACGCTCGCTGAGCTTATCCCCGCTGCATACCGTGACCAAGATATACGTTCCGGCCATGGCACCCTCGCTCATGGTTGGCATCCGTATTGGCTTCAGTATCGCGTTCATCAACGTGATCATCGCCGAATTCTTCGCTGCGCGGGCCGGTCTCGGGCTTTTGGCGCTGCGGGCCTACGGCATGTTGGACTTGCCAACCATGTACGGCATCATCGTGCTCCTCGCTGCGATCGCACTGGCCGGGAACCTCGCGCTGTGGGCAGTCGAACGGCGGCTGGGCAACAAGCTCTAGCCCCCAAGGGGCCTGCACGCCCATCACCACGGTGTCTGACTACTGAACCGTCTAAGAAAGGGGAAAGCATGTCTGCGACTGCTGCCCGAGAGGAATACCAGAGGTTAAGGTCCCAATTCAAGGAAAAAGGACTGGGCGGAAGGATCGGGTTTGGGAACCGGCCGGCGCTTCTGGTGGTTGACATGATCCGCGGATTCACGGATGCGAGATCGCCCCTGGCCGGAGACCTTGACGAACAACTAAAGGCAGCCCAGGAACTTCTTGGAAGGGCTCGGGGTGCTGGCGTTCCGATCATCTTTTCAACTGTCGCGTACGACACCGACCTGCAGGAGGCCGGTAAATGGATCCAGAAAATCCCGTCCAACAGCTGGTTGGTTGAGGGAAGCGAATGGGTGGAACTCGACGACAGGCTAGAGCGCCAAAACAATGAAATGTTGCTGGTGAAAAAGTATGCATCCTGCTTTTTTGGCACCGATCTTGCCGCCCGACTGGTGTCCAAAGGTATCGATACGCTGATCCTCATCGGCTGCACCACCAGCGGATGCATCCGAGCTACCGCCGTGGATTCATGTTCCTACGGATTCCACACCATCGTTGTTGAGGAGGGCGTAGGAGACCGGGCTGAGCTGCCGCATCTCGCGAGCCTTTTCGACATTGACAACAAATACGGCGATGTTGTCGGGCTGGCTGAAACAAACACCTATCTCGAACATGTCCGCGGGTAAGCCCGGCACGGCAAAAAAATCGCTGTGCTGGCTCTCTAACCGGGCTCCGACCCAAGGGCGGCGTGCCATCATCCTGAAAAGGCCAGACCATGGGCGCACCAGGCGCTGACAGAACCCTGAGCATTGCCGCGACTGTATTGTTCTCGTTCGCCCTCGGAATCCTGACTGTGGTGGTGCCAATATTGGCTATCGCCGTGGGTTGCAGCGCGGTCGAAGTCGGAATGATGGTTGCACTTGCAGCAGTCTCACAGTTGGTGACCCGGATCTTCCTGGGCGCATTGATGCGCAGGGTTCCCGACAAAGTCCTCCTCGTGGGAGCAGCGCTCATGATTGCCGTCTCGTGCGCTCTGATCGCAGTCTCAGACGCGTTGGCAATTTTCGTAGTATCCCAGCTGGTCCAAGGCTCGGCTCGAGCCTTGTTCTGGACTAGCAGCCAGACGCACGCCGTCCGCACGTCGACCTCGTCTGTCAAGGGATTGACTGACGTGAATCTAGCCGCAGGGGTGGGAGCACTGCTGGGGCCTGCGCTTGCAGGTTATCTCTGGGAACTTTCGACACCGCTGCCGCTGATCGTCGGTGCAGTGGCAGGATCGGCGGCCGTCATCCCTGCCGCCCTTCTGACCAGGCTTCCCGTGTTTGCTCCGGAGCATGCCACAGGCGGAATAATGGCGCGAGGCCTCTGGCGGCGGCCCGGCGTCGATGCCGCCTGCTGGATGAACGCCGGAGCGGGCGCCTGGAAGAGCCTCTTGGACTCCTACGTTCCCATCGTGCTCTCCCTTGCCGGACAACCCGTCGCCGTCATCGGCATCCTGGTAGCCATGCCTAACGCTGCCGTTCTGGCCGGAAGTGCATCTGCGAGCTGGCTGCGCAGGCGGGGAAACAGGATCTCCCTTGCCACAGGCCTCCTGGCCACGGGGGCGGGCTTGGCCGCGGCCGGGCCACTGGCCGGCGCCGCAGTTGCCGCCGCCGCCGCCCTTGCTGTTTCCGGCGTTGGTGCCGGGATCCTCCAGACCATCGGGCCGGCGATAGCTGCAGATGAAGCGCACCCGGAAGAACGCGGGGATGCTCTCGCCCTGACTGGCACGGTGCGGGCCTCAGCGCTCTTCCTTACACCGTTTGTGATGGCCCTGCTGGTCAGCGTGGTCCCTGTTGCCGCAGCGCTGGTCACGGCCGGCGTCCTGATGACCCTTCCGGCGGCGGGAGGTATCCGCAGAAAAGACCCTCCCAGCCAAGGGGAGCCAACAGAATCAGGTCCCTGCAGGCCGTTCCAACAAAATCAGCTTGAAGCTCCCGAGAAAAAGGTGCCCGATGACAACTGAAACGATTGATACGACGGCTTCGGAGATTTCCCGGCTGAAATTGATGCACGGACACGCTATTCCACGGCTTGGCCTGGGAACCTGGCCGATGCTGGAGGACGAGTGTGAAACTGCGGTGCGTTTCGCACTGCAGAGCGGTTACCGGCTGGTTGACACAGCGTTCCAGTATAGAAACGAAGAAGCGGTCGGCCGGGGGATCCGTACCGCAGGGGTTCCCCGCTCCGAATTGTTCATTTCCAGCAAGTTCAACAAGGAGTCCCACAGCATAGATGGAGTGCAGCGCGCCTACGACGAGAGTCTGCGAAAGCTCGGCCTTGACCACCTGGACATGTTCATGTGCCACTGGCCAGTTCCGGCCTTGGGCAGGTACGTGGACGCCTGGAAGGGACTCGTGAAGTTATTGGAGGAAGGCCGTGTAAAAGCCATCGGCGTTTCCAACTTCAAACCTGCCCACCTGAAGGAAATAATCGACGCAACGGGAGTAGTTCCGGACGTAAACCAAATCCAGCTCAGCCCAGACCTGGCGCGGACGGAACCACGCGCTGTCCACAGATTATTGGGAATAGTCACCGAAGCCTGGAGCCCTATCGGCCGGTCCTCCGGTCTGCGGGCTGACCCGCTGATCGGCCACATCGCTCAGCGCCTGAACAAGTCTCCAGCCCAGGTCCTGCTGCGGTGGCATGTCCAACAGGACATCGTGCCCATACCTCAAGCGTCCGACCCGCTGTGGCTCAAGGAAAACCTATCCGTCTTCGACTTCTCGCTCAGCGCCGACGAGATGGCTGCGATCCGGCGGTTGGACAGAGGCGAGGCGGCCGCACGGGACTCTGACTCACCCGAAAACGGCCATTGATTCCGGTGTGCCCTTCTCTTCTGACAGAGAGGGGTTGACGAGCATCACATTCTGCGTCATCCTCTTGTTAACAGAAATACGCTCTGCAAAGCAGAGAACCCTAGAACTTAGCATGCGGGCCCAATGAAGGAGACCTTTCATGACAGATCAGACCAGCGTCATTCATGACGTGCAGCGGGGCATGATCCCTGCACACATCTACAACGACAAGGAGATCTTCGAGCTCGAAAAGGAGCGCCTCTTTGGACGAAGCTGGCTCTTCGTTGCCCACGAGTCGGAGGTGCCAGAAGCTGGCGACTACGTGGTGCGCCGCGTGCTGGAAGACTCGTTCATCATTTCCCGCGATGAAAAGGGCGAAATCCGTGCCCTCTTCAATATGTGTCTTCACCGCGGAATGCAGGTCTGCCGGGCCGAGATGGGAAACGCCTCACATTTCCGTTGCCCTTACCACGGCTGGTCCTACCGCAACGACGGACGCATTGTTGGCCTTCCGTTCCATAAGGAGGCCTACGGTGGCGAGGAGGGCTTCAAGAAAAAAGGGCAGACCCTGCTTCCCGCTCCGTCTTTGGGTATATACAACGGTCTCATTTTCATCAGCCTTGACCCCGACGCGGAACCTCTCGAGGACTTCCTGGGCGATTTCAAGTTCTATATGGACTACTACACCAAGCAAAGCGCTGACGGCATTGAACTCCGCGGCCCGCAGCGGTGGCGGGTCAAAGCGAACTGGAAGATCGGCGCCGAGAACTTCGCCGGCGACATGTACCACACACCCCAGACGCACACGTCGGTGGTTGAAATTGGCCTCTTCCGCGAGCCAAAGGCCGAGAAGCGCAAGGACGGAACGACGTACTGGGCCGGCAACGGCGGCGGAACCACCTACAAGCTTCCCGAGGGGACACTGGAGGAACGGCTCCGCTATGTGGGCTACCCCGACGACATGATCGCGCGGATGAAGGAACAGTGGAGCCAGGAGCAGCTCGATGTAGTGGGCAAGGACGGATTCATGGTGTCAGCCGCATCGGTCTTCCCAAACATGAGCTTCGTCCATAACTGGCCCCGCGTAGAAGAAGACTCCGACGAAGTTCTGCCGTTCATCTCCATCCGCCAATGGCAGCCCATCAGCGAAGACGAGACCGAGATCGTTTCATGGTTCGCAGTGGACAAGAATGCGTCTGAGGAATTCAAGGCGCTTTCGTACAAGGCATATCTTATGTGCTTCGGCAGCGGCGGCATGTTCGAACAGGATGACGTTGAAAACTGGGTCTCTCTGACCAGCACGGCGGGTGGCCCGATGGCGCGGCGACTGTTGCTCAACAGCCGCATGGGCATGCTGGAGAACGGGCAGAACGTCGTGGAACCTTTGACCGCCGATGAGTATTCAGGGCCAGGTTCCACCCGGATCGGGTACAGCGAATATAACCAGCGTGAACTGCTGCGGCGGTGGGCTGACCACCTTGAAAGGCCGATGGAGAAGGCGGCCCAGCTCCACGTCGGCACCGACCCGATCCAGTCACCCCCGGCTGGCGGGGCGGACCCTTCACGGGCTTCGACCGGAAACACCGCCGGAAGCACCGTTGTCCCAACTGCTCAGATCATGTCAAAGGAGGCATAGCCATGAGTGTTGAAACTGACCGCAACGGCAAGACTCTTTCCGAACAGTCCGTCCTGGGCGGGCATGCCCCGCGCACGCAGAGAACGGGAGAATCCCTCCCGTTCGACGACGCGCTCCACCTTCAGGCGCACCGCTGGCTGGTTGATGAAGCGTATCTCCTGGACGCCCAGGACTATGACGCATGGATGTCACGAATCGCTGAAGACGTGCACTATCTCATGCCCGTCCGGGTCACTACCGCCCTCGGGGCCGGTTACAGCACGTCCCCCGGCATGGCCCATCTCGATGAGAACAGGTACTCGCTCAGCCGCCGGGTAGCGCGTTTCGCCACCGAGCATGCCTGGACAGAAGACCCTCCCTCACGATTGCGCCACTACGTCACGAACGTTCGAACGTTCCGCACAGACAATCCGGACGAAATCATCGTGGATTCGGCGGTGCTGCTCTTCCGGAGCCGGGGGGATGTGCGTGAAGCCGCCACGGTGTCCGCCGGCCGGGAAGACCTTCTGCGCCGTACCGGGACAGGATGGGAACTCGCCCGCCGAACGATCATGGTGGACGAGTCGGTTATCCGGATGCAGAATCTGGCCATATTCCTATGAAAATCGGATGGGAAGGCGAGGAAGAAGACCGCCTTGCCGCCATTCGCGCGGCAGAGGAACGCGTCCGGCTGGAATCACACACCACCGGCGCTCCGATCGTCATTGCCAATGAGTTTTCCGAAGTGCACATCAGCAGGGTGGAAACACGCAATGGTTCCCGGCTGATGATCACTTCCCCGCGCTCCGGCCAGTGGGTTTCCTTGTGCCCCCTGGAACTGGAGTCGCTGACCTGGCAGGCGTCGGCAACGTTTTCGGCCATGATCGGAAACCCGTTCGGTCCACTCATCCCCGAAGATGAACGACCGCCCCAACTCAAGAAGAACAGAAACACTTAGGCCAAGGAGCTTGATCATGCCTGTCGTAAAAGCAGACCTAGAAGCCTGCCAAGGGTACGCCAACTGCGTTGTCGGGGCGACCGACTACTTTGACCTGGATGATGACGGGATCGTAGTCCTCCTCAAGACTGAAGTGCCCGAGGCTGACCGGGCCCGCGTCGTGGAGGCAGCCCGCAGCTGCCCCGTTTCCGCCCTGATAGTGGAGGACTAATTGGATACAGTAACTGCCATCGTGGGTTCCTCCATCGGGGGCGTGCGCACGGCACAGTCCCTACGCCTGGAGGGATATGAAGGACGCATCGTCCTCGTCGGTGAAGAAACGGTACTGCCCTACGACAAACCGCCGTTGTCCAAGGCCGTCCTGGCGGGTACAAGGACCGAAGACTCTGTCTGTTTGCTCAACCGCGACCAGGCGCAGGAATTGGGAATAGAGCTGGAGCTTGGACATGCCGCTACCGGGATAGACGTCGCAGGAAACCTGCTGCAGCTGCAGGGCCGTGAAGCTCTGCACTTTGACAACCTGGTCATAGCCACAGGCGCCTCTGCCCGGCGCTCCCCGTGGGGGCATCGGCCCGGCATCCATGTTCTTCGTACCCTCGACGACGCCCGCAGCCTGCGCGCAGATCTCACTAAGGGTGGACAGCTGGCTGTGATCGGCGCGGGTTTCATCGGTGCAGAAGCCGCAGCGACAGCACGAGGGCTCGGTCTGGAAGTGACAGTCATTGACCCCCTCCCGATCCCTATGAGCCGCATCTTTAATGCCGAAGTCGGGCAGTGGTTCGGCGATCTTCACCGGAGCAACGGCGTGAGGACGATGTTTGGTACCGGGGTCGAGGCCATCGACGGCGAACAGGGCTCCTTCATCCTGCGGCTCACCAATGGGCAGAACCTGGAAGCGGCCACGGTTCTGGTCGGAATTGGCGTTGTTCCCAACGATGCTTGGCTCGGTTCTTCGGGTCTGCTCGTGGACAACGGACTTGTGCTTGATGAATATTGCCGTACGGTGGATGCCCCCCATATTTACGGGGTCGGTGATGTGGCACGGTGGCGGCATCTAAAACACGGCGAAGATATCCGGATTGAGCACTGGACGAACGCCGTCGAGCAGTCAGCGTGCGTGGCTTATAACATCACCCACCCGGAGAACCCCCGCGCCTACACTCCGGTCGAGTACGTCTGGAGCGACCAACACGATTGGAAGATCCAAGTCGTAGGACGTGTGGGCGGAAAAGCTGAACACGTTACCATCGGGCATCCGGAAGTTCACGGCCGCTTTGCGGCTCTCTACACGGTAGATGGTGTCAACCTGAGCGGTGCTGCCATTGTGAACTGGCCTAAGGCCCTCTTGGCATGCCGGCGCGGTATGGGGACGGGGATATCAGTTCAGGAACTACGGGAAAAGCTAGAACCGATGCTGGACCCCCAGCCGCTGACGGCATCATGATGGGACCGACTCAGCTGCCCCTGGCACACGCAGGGGAAAGGGAAGCAATTGCTTTGGCCTGCCGGGTGCTGGCGCACCGTGGCTTGGCAGACGGAATCCTCGGCCATATCAGCTTACGAATGGGCGAGAACAGCCTGCTCGTCCGATGCAGGGGCCCCCGGGAGCGAGGATTGGCATTCACTGAAGCCAGCGACATCCGGTTGGTGGACCTTGACGGTAACCCTGCTGCTGAGGGCGAGCTGGAAGGAGGATACGCCGTCCCGAACGAACTTCCGCTGCACACCGAACTGTTACGGCAACGTGCAGACATCAGCGCGGTCGTCCACGCACATCCGCCGCGTGTTGTCGCCGCGGACCTTGCAGGTCTTGGCGTCCGTCCGATCGTCGGAGCCTTCGATATTCCCGGTACCCGTCTGGCAGCAGGTGGCGTGCCCGTGTACCCGCGGGGAGTACTGGTCAGGAACCGCCAGCTGGCGGCGGAAATGCTCCACGCCATGGGTGATCGTCCCGTAGTGCTGCTCCGCGGCCATGGGCTGACCAGCGCCGCGGAGACTGTAGAGCAAGCGGTACTCCAAGCCATCAGCGTAGATACGCTTGCCGCGTTGTCACTGCAAGTGACCGCAGCCGGAGGAGAGCTCACAGACCTTCCGGACGCGGACATGGCTGAACTTCCAGACCTTGGTGGATCGTTCAACACCCAAACGGCATGGAGACACGAACTCGCCCGGATGAAGGCCGCCGAGTGAAGCTAGCCCATAAAGGAAAACAGACACACGCACCCGTGCTGGATACGATGTCAGGCATGCAGTCAGCCGATAAGAACACCGAGTCCAGATACGGTCCGCCCCCGCAATACCGTATCGAATCTGTTGACAATGCATTGCGACTTCTCCTGTTATTCGAGACACAGCCCAGTATCCGGTTGACAGATGCCAGTAGCTATCTCGGTGTCGCATCCTCGACGGCGCACCGGCTTATGGGGATGTTGCTCTACCGAGGCTTCGTGCGGCAAAACCCGGCTACCCGCGCCTATGAGCCTGGCCAGGCGCTCAGTTCGATCGCCTTCGCCATCAGACGCCAAATGGACATAAGGACTCTCGCTCGTCCCGTACTTGAACAGCTCTTCCAAAAAACACGGGAGACAGTCCACTTCGCCAGGCTCGAGCGAACAGACGTCCAATTCATTGATGCCATCGAAAGCTCAAGGGCCGTGCGGGTGGGGTCCCGGCAGGGCGTCACATTGCCGGCCAACTGCACAGCCACAGGAAAAGCGATGTTGAGCCAGCTCACCCAGGAGCAGCTACGGGCCCTTTACCCGAATATGGAACTCCCAGGCATGACCGCCAATTCGATCACGTCCCGGGTTGACCTTGAAGCTGAACTTAATGAAATCCGCAGGATTGGTTATGCGACAAGCAGGGAAGAAAGCGAAGACGGCGTGACCTCGGTCGCAGTATCGATTACGGGGCCGAGCGGCACGCTTTATGGAATAAACGTTTCGGTTCCCGCCCATCGCATGTCCGACAAGCTGCGAACCGAACTTGGGGAAATGCTTCGCACCTCCGCTGAGGACCTTCAAGGACTGCTGCTTTAGCCTCACAGCACTCGCGGTGGCGCCCTTGGCTCCTGGCTCGTTGTCGGGCTTGCTCTCCTCGCCCTCCATAGCGTGGAGAGCAATTTAAGGTCTTGGCGTAGCCGACCAATTCGAAGCGGCTGACTTCTGCGGCCACAGGGCATCGATGCCGTACCCGAGACCGGATTTGACGAGGATCTGGCATTGGACTGTGCCATACGCAAGGCAGCATGTCACGCCGGTACTGTAACGGGTGCCGCCCGCGGCACCCGTACGCTCGCTGGGTGTGGAGATCGTTTTCTCGACGCTGCTCGGTAGGTGGCGTCACGGGCTTCGGGGAGGTCATCGGGACCTTCGGGCCAGGGAACATCGGCGCGGCCCCGAATTCAGACGGCCAGGCGGCCGATGGGGTCAGGTCCCTTCTCTGTTGCCGCGTCGTGCATCGGAGCGCCCTCCGGCTCAGGCTCCCAACCACCTCAGGTGTCCACCAACAGAGGTTAACCCCAATAAAGCAGACTTAAGTGTGGACAGTGTCCACACCCCCTTTGGCAGGACAAACCACGCAATCGCAGCTCCCGTAACGTCTAAGAGGAGCCCTTCAAGAAGAATTCCGTACTAAAATCGCCGACGTCACGTTGTCTTCAGCACCCAAGACCATGAATAGGTGTTGGACAACGACGCCCAACCCGACCAAACGGAAAAGAGGAACCATATATCCCCACCCCAGCAGGCGGAAGGCCCACAGCCAAGGACTTGAACCCGCCACCCCACACACCTGAACAGGCCACCGCGGCGGCCAGGCCACAGCCCGCGAACCAGCCGTCAGAGCGACGCGACCACAAGCTTTGTACACACGTCAAAGCAAAATCGCCTCTGACGAGTGAAAACGTCGTGCCCGAGGTGGGACTCGAACTACATTCCCGCCCTGCAAACACTGGACGCCCGTGGAAACATGCGCAATCCGAAGCAGTTCGAGGGAAGTACGACACAATCTGAAGCTGAAAGTGTGGACAATGTCCACAGCCGTATTTCGACCCTTGGCGGGCACGGTTAGCCGACAACAGCGCAAGCCCGACTACTCACATCGTTGACGACGTAAGTTCTTCCACTTCTGCAGCATCAGCAGGTCCAGGTACTGTTTATCTGCCCTCAAGTGGGGTTCACAGCGATGTAGGTTCTGCATTAGGGTCGTCTCGGAACGCACGGATTATCTACCCTGACGAGGTACGTTCGTATGCCGCAGTCCCTGATTCCGTTTCCGTCGACCACCCACCCGATCGTCCCGATTTCACGGCGCTGGATCGCGTTCAGCGTCATCCACAAGGCTGGAGGCCCGTCCTGGGCAGTAGTGGACTCCTCCACCTACGAGTTGCATTCTGAGGCCAGCGCCTACCTTCACTACCTTCTGGGTTCTGCCCGGTCCGCCAACACCATCCGGGCCTACGCGCAGCGCCTGGCCGCTTTCTTCACCTGGCTCGGTCCGGCGAGGTTGGACTGGACTGACGGTGTTCCTGTCGTTTCCCGGTTCATCCGGGAGCTCGCCGTCACCGCGTTGAACGCCCCGGAGGGAAACGCGGAATATCGTGAGCCGCGCTACCGGAGCGGGAAAACAATGAACCAGTATGCCGCGGCAATAACCCAGTTCTACATGTGGGCCGCGCGCAGTGATCTGGTCAGTGAGAAGACGGCCGCAGGCTTCTACGAAACCAGAATCGCCTACGGCTATTCCGGTGACAGACTCCTGCCGGGCCAGGTGTTGAGGTCCCGGGCAGTTCGCGTCAAGGAAATCGAAGAAGCCCCGAAGTTGCTGAATGAAACCGGTGCGGAGTCGTTGCTGGAGGCGGTCTCCAACCACCGTGACCGTTTCCTGGTGGCACTGATGGTCGAAACGGGCGTCCGGATCGGTGAGGCCTTGGGGCTGCGGACAGAGGATCTGCACCTTTTCCATGACTCGCGTGCCGTCGGTTGTGTGTCCGTTGGGCCACATATCCACGTCCGGCGGCGACAGAATCCCAACGCTGCGCTGTCCAAATCCTCGAACCCACGCACAGTCCCGGTCACTGAAGCGGTCTGCACCCTGTATTACCTGTACCTTGAGGACCGCATCGACCGGTTGGCCCAGGATTCCAACCCGATGGTCTTCGTCAACCTGTATTCCCGGTCCCATGTCGGGGAAGCGTTGAAGTACTCCAACGCCGTGAAGATGTTCTACCGCTCTTCAGGCCGTGCTGGGCTCCGGGTAAACCCGCACATGACACGGCACACCGCGGCGACCCGCTGGAAGAGGGCAGGAGTGCCGACGCGGGACGTTCAGGCACTGCTCGGGCACCGCAGTCCCTCATCCCAGCTCGTGTATGAGCACTCCTCCGACCAGGACCTGCGCGAGGCCATCGAACGTGTCCGGTTCCGTTCGTCGGAGCCCACATGAGCGGCGGACAATCAGTCATCTTCGATGTTTCTCCGGTCCTACCGCGGCCGGAACCAGTCGACCCGGCCGCGGACCTTGCAGGCTTCCAGCACATGCTTGCCCAGGAAATCCGGGACGATTGGCGGCCGGAGGAATGGGACAGCGAGGCCTGGGTCTTCACCGGAGTTCCTGGCCACTTGGGCACGCTCGTCAACCAGTGCAGGTTCCCTGGCTGCCATGGCCCCTCATTTACACGCCGCAGCGGGCTGTGCAACGTCTGCACCGGCCGCTACCTCCGGCACACCAGACGCCTCGGCGCCATGACCGCCGAGGCCTGGGTCGAAAGGGCAGTCCAGCTGCAGGACACCAACTGGGCATCCCGCGTCGTCCCGATCCTGTGTTCGGTGACGAACTGCACAAACCGTAGCAAGGGACTTGGTGTGCCCTTGATGACCCCGACGGAGGGGAACCCCAAACGATGGCACCAGCAAAAAGACCGGCTCCCTCCCCTGTGTCTGGGCCACCAACCACGCCACACAGTCGAAGACATCAAGGAATGGATCGCGTCCCAAGCCGCCAATCCGGTAGCAGCGCCAGAGTATTGCGCAGTTCCGTGGTGCGGCTACAAACGTCACCACGCCAACCAGACGGGCATCTGCAGAATGCACGCCAAGCTGATCCACGACCCGAGTGAGCTTGCGCTGCATCTTGAACGCGAAGCTGTCGTCTCTCTGGAACCTGACGGCTACCGGGAAATCCACGCGCCGCCGGCGAGAACCGACGGGTACGAACTCAACCTGGCCCCTCTACGCCGCCGGCACCCGGGACTGGCCACGGAACTGCTGTGGTCCCTTCAGCATCAGGACCGCATTGGCTTCCCGATCAACATCACCACGACCAAGGCCCTCATCAAGTCGGCGCTGGAATTCCCTCAGGCCACGAAGTCCTTCCTGAACGCCGACACCCACGCACTTGCTGAGGGCAATATGCTGTGTTCCGTAAATGCCTGGTCCATGTTCCGGGTGGTGCGGGCGAGGTTGCTGGAACGCTACGTCCCGTGGTCCACGGACGGTGATCTGCTGCAATCGGACCTCATCCCGTTCGGTCTGCTCATGACCTCTTCAAACAGATCCGGCTCCGCACGATCCATGGCTGCCCTGGATTTCCGCCCGATCCCTCTGGACTGGGCCCGGCACATGACCAAGCTCTGGATCCTGGAGCGGTCCACCACCGAAACCTCCTCGACGACCCTCATCACTCACGTCGCAAGACTATGCACCGACTTCATCGTCCAATGCTCGGCGCGACGCCTTCCCGCGCCGACCAACGCATCCGGACTGACCCGCGAGCATGGCAAGGTGCTCGCACATGCACTGGCCGGCCTGACGCGGCTCGACGGAAAACCCCTGACCAACGCCTACAAACGCTTTCTCGGGTCAACCGTGGCGGGCATGATCGACTACACCCGGAAGAACTCTGACCTGTTCGAACACACCACGCTCTCCTTCTCCCCCGACTACGACCTGCAAATCCCACTAGAAGACGCCCCAGGGACAGACGCTGACGACGAGACCGGACGGGCAATCCCCGAACCCGTCATCGAGTACCTCTTCAAACAGTTACCCACGGCCCGTGTCGCCAGTCCGACCTCGGCCGCGGTCCCCAATGACGTCTATAAAGCAGCCTTCACCTGCTACATGACCCTGCTGCGCGACGCCGGGAGGCGGCCGAACGAGACGGCAAGCCTCCGAAGGGAATGCCTGAGCTACGACAGGACCGGTCAAGCCACCCTGCTGTGGCACAACGACAAAGGCAGACGCAGGGGCAGGCGCCTCCCCATCTGGGCAGAAACCGCCCACGCCCTGGAGTCGTGGTTCATCATCCGCGACCGCCACATCGAGGCGATGCCTGCCGGGCAGCAGGACTGGCTGTTTCCCACGTTCCGCTCCCGCGCCCGGGACAAACACCTCAAAACGGCCTGGTTCAACCGCCGGCTCCGTGACTGGATCGATAACCGGCTCCCGGACCTGCCCGGCCCGGCAAACGGCCCCGGAACGGGGACTCCTTTCGGCAAAACCTCCGTCTTCGCCTATGCATTCCGCCACTCCTACTGCCAACGGCTGGCCGACGCAGGAGTCGCCCAGGAAACCCTCCGCCGCCTCATGGACCACCGATCCGCGGACACCACAGCCAGGTACTACACGGTGACCAACGCACGAAAACGTAAAGCCATCGAATCCGTCAAAAGACTCTCCTTCGACACCCACGGCACCCACGCCCCCGTCGCTGAAGAGCTCTACTCAATGGCAGCCGTGGCCGTCCCGTTCGGCAACTGCACCGAACCGACCAACATCAAAGCAGGAGGCAAGGCATGCCCCGCCCGCTTCCAATGCGGCGGCTGTACGTTCTTCAGATCGGATCCTTCCCACCTGCCTGACCTCAAGGCGCATCTGGAACGCATGAAAGAAGACCTCGCGTGGCAGATCGCCCAGAACCTGCGCCCCTCGTTAATCACGGACACCAAGAATGAAATAGAAGCGTTCACGGGCCTTATCCAGGCACAGGAATCACGCCTTGCCGACCTGCCTTCCATCGAGCGGGAGTCACTGGCCGAGGCCTCCGCTGTGCTCCGCCGGGTCCGCGCCAGCGTCCCGACCGCCGTCGAGAAGCCCTTCATCCCGGTCGGAAGCCTCAGACTCAGGACCGATAACGGCAAGGAGATCGAGTGAGCAAACATCCGGGCAACGCGGCCGCCATGGTCCGGCAACGAAAGAAGGACAGCAATAACAAACGAGGTGCGGTTCTGGCAACCCTTGAGGCCATGGAACGTACGCGCAGCCCCATCACGGTAGCCGAGGTTGCACGCCTCGCCGGTGTCAGCCCGTGGCTCGTCCGACAGGAACCCCTCCTGGACGAGGTCAGGAAAGCACAGAAACGACATGCCACGGGCTCCATGACATCCCCGGAAACAACAAAATCAACGACGGGCTCGCTCCAAGTCGAACGTGATCTTCTGCGCCAGGAGAACCAACGGCTCAGGCACGAACTACAGAGGCACCAGCGACGCATCTCCGAACTGCTCGGGGACCAAATCGACGGCACGGACGCCCACTCCCAAAGCCTTCGCGTCCAGGAACTGACAGATCAAAACGCCATCCTCTCCAAACAAACCAGCGAGAGAACCCAAGAGCTTCATCACGCTCAGCAGCAAGTCGCAGCACTCTCATCAGACCTGCAAGCAGCCCACAGCGTTAACCGTTCCCTGATGACCGAACTAAACCGCCCAGAACGAACCCGCCCCGGCCGAACTTAAACTTCAGTCTTACAGCTTCGGTTGCAGCTACCTCTTCTGGTCTGGACTCGGGCCGAGGGAACAAGCTGTCCTGTCGCGCTCCGGCTCCCATTCGTCAGTAACTGGCCGGGCCCACGAAGGCACAGACAAGATATTCCCGGGAGGGAGGGCCTGCCGTTACAAGCTGTAGCACGGTCTCCTAGACGAGCGGTTCAGCAGCCACCCTGAGCTCGCGAAGTTCGTCCTCCACCGCACGGGCCGGCCAGTGGTCATGCGTCAGGTCCTGAATCCGGTTCCGATCGGCTGCCGGGAATAGCTTCTCAAGCAAGCGCGCTGCGTGCAGGAGTGCGATCAGCGCCCGGTTCCTGGGATCTGTTTCCGCGCGGGCAGTTTCTGAAGGCTCCAACTGCTCGGCACGGGAACCGGACGCCGATTCGGCGCGGCCACCGCTCAGCGCCGACTCGATCCTCTTCAGGAGCGCCGCTTCTGGAGTATGGTCCTTCTCCGGGTACCGCACGCTCTTGAACACGCCGAGGTGCTTTTCGCCGACTTGATCCAGGATGCCTCGGGAGGCCATGCTCTCGTAGACGCGCTGCACCTCGGCACGGCCCTCGAGCATGGAGACCCACTTTTTAGGTGGGTGCGGACGGGATTTGTGGCGGATGATCTCCAGTTCGTGCTGGAGGTGTGTTTGTGGCTCTGTACCGGTGGCCCGGACATTCTTGCCCTGCAGTTCGATTGCGCCAAGCAGGTCCAGTTCGGCCAGGATTGCCCCCGCCACCGTGGTCCTGAGTACGTAAGACGGCAGCTCCGGTTCGCCGTCGATATCGTTCGTTGCCAGCAGGAGGAACGCCTGTGGAAGGCTCAGCTCTCCGCCATTAGCTGTTTGAGGATCCATAAGATCATGGTGCTCCCGTCAGGGTTCCGTCACAACCAGTCGCGTTGATTCATAGAAGATGACTGGCTAGACGCGTGTCTGCCGTCCCGGCGCGGGGTGCGGCCACGGCAACGCGGATAGATCCCCTGTCCGTGCTGCCGTGGCTGTTGCCATAACTGCCCTAGTTACGGTCAGGCGGTCATTTCGTGGCGAAGGTATTGGAAAGCCGGAGCAAGGTGTCTACGACGCCTTGTCCGTCACTGCAGTTCTGACGCGGTAGCGGTGCCGTCCATGGCCGGCGTTCCTGCGTGCCCGATGTCCGCTCCCGTCCTGAAGTGCTAGCGATGTCATCCGGTAGGAGCGCTGACCCTCAAGCTTTCTGGGCTCGACCCACACCTCGTGTCCTTCAGCGGCTTCGATCAGAACACGGCCGGTGAGCCCGTCGGCGGCGATCCAGAGCGCCGAGGAATCGGGCATGACATCCTCAACGAGTCCTTCCCGAACGACCGTGCCGTTTTTCCGGACTTCCACGAGGGCGCCGAGAAGGGTGTGCCAGAGGTCATGGCGGTAGAAAGTCATGCGGGTACCTTTCGTTCAACTGCGGAGGGGAACGGAAACTGCGTTGGTGCCTTTCGGCCCGGATCCTACCGGGCGATAATGACGTCGAGCTTGCGGGGGCCGTGGACTCCCTCGACGCGTTCAAGTTCGATGTCGCTGGTGGCACTCGGGCCGCTGATCATGGTCAGGGGCCGAGTGCCGTCGATCCGGCGCAGCGCTTCGGGCAGGATCCCGGTTATATCAGTGGTTTTGACGATGCAGATGTGGTGGTCCGGGACCAGGGTGATCGCGCGGCGGCCCTGGTTGGGGCTGCCGTCCAGGATGATGGTCCCGGTCTCGGCGACGGCGACGGCGCTGCCGGTCACGACGGCGTCGATGCCGTCGAGCTCGGCGACGGACAGCGGCGCTGCGGCCGAGTCCTGGCGGCGCCGGCTGTCGTGTTCGAGTTCGAGTCCTGTGAGCCAGCCGGCGTCGAGCCCTGTGGGCACGACGTAGCTGCCGGCGTCGGCGAGGAGTTCCGCGATCCGCGCCGGGACCTCTGCGTTGTCCACGACCGAGACCTGTGCTTTGTAGTCGATCAGGCGGTCCACCAGCAGCTCGATCAGTGCCTCCTCATCCAGCTGGGATGCCGCCCGGTACTCCCGCGGGATCTCGGGCGCCACGGGGCTGTCTTTCAGGGCGGTGCGGATCCGCTCGAGGATTTCTTCGCGTGCGCTCATGGCTGGTTTTCCTGATCTTGGGACGCGGCGGGGGCAGCGTCTGGCTCTGGTGTCCGGTGTTCCTTTTTCCACCAGTCCCGGAAGGACTGCGAGGGGGGTGCCGGGATGTCGCGGCTTTGGGTCCAGCCGGCGGCGATGCCGGGCAGCTTGGTGATCTTCTTGTCCGGGCCGGCGGCCAGGCGTCCCAGCGGCAGCCCCTTTTCGAGAAGGCCGAGACGTTTTCCTGAGGACAGCGCCCAGGAGGCGGCGTTCATGCCGACATCCATCTGGGTGGGGATCTTCTTCTTGCCGCGTTTGCTGTCCACATCGACGCTGCGCAGGTGCACCAGGATGTCGGGGATGTTGATCTTTACCGGGCAGGCGTCATAGCAGGCCCCGCAGAGTGAGGACGCGTAGGGCAGCGAGTTGTTCTCCTCGGCCTGGATGCCGGTCATCAGCGGTGAGAGAATCGCCCCGATAGGCCCGGGGTAGGTGGAGCCGTAGGCGTGGCCGCCCGTGCGCTCATAAACCGGGCAGACGTTCATGCAGGCGCTGCAGCGGATGCAGTGCAGCGCGGACCGGCCCATTTCATCTGCCAGCGCGGCGCTGCGGCCGTTATCCAAAAGCACCAGGTGCACGTTCTGCGGCCCGTCGCCTTCGGTGACGCCGGTCCAGAGCGAGGTATAGGGGTTCATCCGTTCCCCGGTGGAGGAACGCGGCAGCAGCTGCATGAACACTTCAAGGTCCTGCCAGGTGGGGAGAAGCTTCTCCACGCCCATCACCGTAATCAGTGTCTCGGGCAGTGTCAGACACATCCGGCCGTTACCTTCAGATTCAACAACAGCGAGGGTGCCCGAATCTGCCAGTGCGAAGTTGGCCCCGGAAACGGCGACCTTGGCGGTAAGGAACTTCCGGCGCAGGTGCGCCCTGGCGGCACCGGCGAGGCGGGCCGGTTCGTTGGTCAGATCAGGGTCCACGCCCTCCATTTCGCGCAGGAAAATGTCCCGGACCTGGCTGCGGTTCTTATGGATCGCCGGGACCAGAATGTGGCTGGGCTTGTCATGGTCCAGCTGGACGATCAGCTCGGCGAGGTCGGTCTCGAACGCTGCGATGCCCTGCTCTTCGAGGTACTCGTTCAGGCCGATTTCCTGCGTGGCCATGGACTTGATCTTGACCACTTCAGTTTCACCGGTCTCCCGGATCAGCCCGGCCACGATCTCGTTGGCCTCCGTGGCGTCGCGGGCCCAGTGAATGACGCCGCCGCGGGCCGTGAAGGTCTTCTCGAACTGTTCCAAGAGCTCGGGCAGCCGTGCCATCACAGATTCCTTGATCGCGGAACCGGCATCGCGCAGCTGTTCCCAGTCCGGCAGTTCGGAGACCACAGCGATCCGCTTGTCACGGATGGTGTGGGTGGCGTGGCCGAGGTTGGCCCGGAGCTGGGCGTTCCCGAGTTCGCGGTGGGCGGCCTTCGGGAAGGACTCGGAGGCGTGCAGGTTGCCCGTGCCATAGACAGGTATGGAGGGCATGCCGAGGTAAGTGCTCATCGCGTGGCCTTTCCGGTGGAGATGCGCACTTCGCCGGTGACGGACGCGGGCTCCTCGAGGGTGCTGGCAAGGATTTCGGCCAGGTGCAGGGTGGTGATGTCGCTGCCCTGGCGGGAGAGGCCGCCGCCGATGTGCATGAGGCAGGACGCGTCCCCTCCGGCGCACAGGCTTGCCCCTGTTGCCGTGATATTCGCCGTCTTGTCCTCAAGCATGGCGGAGGAGACGTCGGCGTTCTTCATCGAGAACGTGCCGCCGAAGCCACAGCACTGGTCAGCTTCCGGCAGTTCGGCCATGTCGATCCCTGCGACACTGCCCAGCAACCGCGCCTGCCGGTCCCCGAGCCGGAGCAGGCGCATGCCATGGCAGCTCGGGTGGTAGGTGACGCGGTGCGGGAAGTAGGAACCGAGCTGCGCGCCAGCATCGGTCACGCCGAGAACGTCCACGAGCAGTTCGGAGAGCTCATAGGTTTTGGCACCGACTGCGGTGGCACGTGTTTCCAGATCCTTGTCGCCGCACGAGCGGGCGACCATGGGGTGCTGGTGCTTCACGGAGGCGACGCAGGAACCGGACGGTGCGACGGCGACGTCGTAGTCCTCGGTGTCGAAGGCGGCGACGTGGTTGGCGATCACGGGGACAGCTTCCTTGAGGTAGCCGCTGTTGACGTGCATCTGCCCGCAGCAGGCCTGGCCGGACGGGAACACAACTTCGTGTCCCAGCCGTTCCAGGATTTTCACGGTGGCACGCGCTGTGGCGGGGTACATCGCATCCACGATGCACGTAGCGAACAAAGCGATTCGCATGGCAGCCTTTCGGGCTAAGGGGTTTGTGGTCTGACCATAGTAGATCACGTGACCGACGCCACTGGCAACCGGCGAATCCAAGTGAAGCCGCTCACACTTTCAGGAAAATTTACGCTACACTCTGATGGTCCGACCACAGAGGTCTGACCATATCCCCTGTCACCCCCCTCAATGTGGAGGAACTCCGTGGACCAGTTCACACCCAGCACCGACCCGGTGCTCAACAGCGTCATGTGGTCGGCCATCGTCGCCCTGCTGCCGCTACTGACGTTCTTCATCCTGCTCGCCGTCGTCAAGACCAGAGCCCATGTCGCCGGGGCCTTCGCCCTGCTGATGGCCCTGCTCGTTGGCATCGTGGCATTCCAGATGCCAGCCGGCCTTGCACTGCTCTCCGCGACCCAGGGCGGCGTCTTCGGCGCCTTCCCTGTCCTGTGGATCGTCATCATGGCCGTCTGGCTCTACCAGGTCACTGTCCTCAGCGGACGCTTCGAGGACCTCCGCCGCGTCTTCGACGTGATCGGTAAAGGCGACGTCCGGCTCCAGGCTGTCCTGATCGCCTTCTGCTTCGGCGGCCTGCTCGAAGCCCTCGCCGGATTCGGCGCACCTGTCGCGATCACCGCCACCATGCTCCTCGCCCTCGGACTGCCGCCGCTGCGCGCCGCGGCAGCCGTCCTGGTCGCCAACACCGCCCCGGTCGCTTTCGGCGCCATGGCCATCCCCATCACCACCGCCGCGGGACTCACCGGACTCCACGCCACGGACATCGCCTCGATCGTCGGGCGCCAGGCACCGCTGCTGGCCACCATCGTGCCGCTGATCCTGCTCTTCATCCTCGATGGCCGCAAGGGCCTGAAAGACTGCTGGCCCGCCGCACTCGCCGTCGGCTTCGCCTTCGCCATCGCGCAGTTCCTGTGCTCGAACTACTTCTCCTACGAACTCACCGACATCGTCGCATCCCTCGCCGGCCTCGGCGCTGCCGTACTGTTCTTCCGCGTCTGGACCCCGAAGGGCAGCTCCGAAGCACGCGACCGCCTCGGTGTGGCCGCCGCAGCCGTTGAAAAGGAATCCGCCATCACAGGCGGCGGCTCACACCGGGCCACCACCCTCACCAGCACCCCCGACACCGCAGCGGACCGCCTGACCCCGATGCGGACCTGGCTCGCCCTGTTCCCCTACTTCCTGGTCATCGTCGTCTTCGGCATCGCCAAACTCTGGAAACTCGGTGTAAACGTCCCCGCGTTCCTGGCCTCCACCGACATCAAGATCCCGTGGCCGATCCTGCACGGCGCACTCGTTGACGCAGCAGGCAAGCCCGTCTCCTCCACCATCTACTCCTTCCAATGGCTCTCCACCCCCGGCACCCTTCTCCTGCTCACCGGCCTGATCGTCGCCGCCGTGTACTCCAAGTACAACGAAAACGGCCGCTACAACATCACCGTCGGCAACGCCGTGAAAGAAATCTGGAACACCATCTACCGGATGCGCTGGGCAGGCCTGACCATCATCACCGTCCTGGCACTGGCCTACGTCATGAACTTCTCCGGACAGACCATTTCCATCGGCACCTGGCTGGCCGGCACCGGAACCTTCTTCGCCTTCCTCTCACCCGTCCTCGGCTGGATCGGCACGGCCGTCACCGGCTCCGACACCTCCGCGAATGCCCTGTTCGCCAAGCTGCAGCAGACCGCCGGCATGAAAGCAGGAATCGATCCGAACCTTCTCGTGGCCGGCAATACCTCCGGTGGTGTTGTGGGCAAGCTGATCAGCCCACAGAACCTCGCCATCGCGGCGTCCGCGGTCAACCTTGAAGGCAAGGAATCGGTGATCCTGCGTAAAGTAGTCGGGTGGAGCGTGGCGCTGCTGCTGGTGCTGTGCACCCTCTCCTACCTCCAGTCCACTCCCATCCTCGGCTGGATGCTGCCTTAGCGTCCAGCCTACTCAAGACGCAGTGTGCGGGCCGCCCCCTGGCCCGCACACTGCCCGCCCGTAAGGAACCGCCCGTGATCACCGCCGAAGCAGGAGCAACACCCCGCCGTCGTACCCATGACGCGCTCCTGAAGGACATCGAGGCGGACCTCCGCTCGGGCAAAATCAAAGTCGGGGACCGGCTCCCGGGAGAACGCACCCTCGCCGAAAGCTACGGGATTTCCAGGGCGTCGGTGCGGGAGGCCATCCGGGTACTGGACGCCATGGGAATACTGCGCAGCTCGGTCGGATCCGGACCCTCCTCCGGGGCAATCGTCGTCTCCGACCCCTCCGCGGGCCTGTCATCGGCCCTACGACTGCACGTCGCCAGCAGCACACTGCCGGTCGAAGACATTGTCGAGACCCGCATCCTGCTCGAAACCTGGACCGCCCGGGCCGGCGCGAACCGTACAGGAGGCGACGAGGACCTAGAACAGGCAGCCCAGCTCCTGCAAGCCATGGACAATCCCGGCATCAGTCGTGAAACGTTCCATGAACTGGACGCCAGGTTCCATGTCGCCCTGAGCTCCCTGGCAGGGAACGCTGTGGTCGCAACCATGATGGAATCACTCAGCGGCGCCATTGTTGGCTACGTTAAAGGCGCAATGGACGCCATGGACGCCTGGTCCGACGTAATCTCCACACTTCGAAACCAGCATCACGGCATCTTCGACGCCGTCCAGTCACACGAAGGAGAGCTCGCAGCCCGACTCCTGCAAGAGCACATCGAGTGGTTCCATCAGAAGGCACAGGAAGCGACCGCCGCCGAAATCGGGAGCTGAACTAGTGTGACGATTCATGCAGGCGCTTTCGCACGTCCGCCACACTGACCGACCCTTACAGCGGGGTGGGAGCTAAGTCATGAAAATCAATGAACTAGCGCCATCACCAAACGACGTCATTGAAGCTGCGCGCTCAAGCCCTCCTCATGTGAACCTCTAACCGCCCAACCACGCCGTGAAGAAAAACGGCCATTTCTGGACAAAAGCCACACTACGAACAGCACAAGACCTCTGGAACTGATGGAAGTAGCTACAACAGCACCGACGTGCCCAACGTGGCTCACACCAGCACCAGCTCCTGACCAGCCCATACGATCCACAAGGGGAGATAATTGCAGTGGCACCTTCGTCTGCAATGCCACACACATCACCGTTGAAACGAATCTTCGGTGAGATGCTCTTCCGAGACGATTGCGCGCAGGGACAATCTCGATCCCTGACGCAGGTCAGCCCGCAGCGTCCTCCTCGTACCAGCCGATCCAAGCGGACGAGGTCAATGCCCTTGTGGGTTCCGTCATCTCCGCCTCCCACAACGCCAGGTCCTGGATGCGGGACAGCTGGAACATCAGTCCCAGGTAGCGAACCAGGCAATTCATGGTCTTCCTTTCAGTCCGACTCACAAGCCGTTCCGTCTCCGCCCCATCCACATGGCGCGGAGTCGACGGCGGCAGGAGGGTCGATATGGGCGACACGGCCTCGCGTATCTTTTCCCCGGAATCTTGGCGATTGACGCAGGTGCCAGCACTGCGGCTGAGTCGACTTCAAGGCGGCCCTGTTGTTAGCCGGACTGATGCTGAACTTCAATCCCTGATGGCAAACGACGCCAGAAAGAGCAGGCCCATGTTTGCACCGAATCGAAGCCTAAGCCGCCGTGATCCGCACCGGCAGG